>JBFFEB010000017.1:0-53746 GCA_041559075.1 Woeseiaceae bacterium
AGGTTTACGATGACTGACCGGCCCTTGATGTTCCTGATCCGCGAGGCGCGACGTCGTAAGGTATTCCGGACGGCCGCGTATTACCTGGTCGGCGCGTGGGTGCTGCTGCAGGTCTGCGACGTCGTGTTCCCAATCCTGGGCCTGCCCGATCAGGCCTTAAAGCTCGTGCTCGCGGGAGCAATAGCCGGCTTCCCGGTGGCATTGATGATAGGCTGGAAATACGACATCACCCCGCGGGGCATCAGGCGTACACCATCGCTCGAAGAGGCGGACGGTGCCTCGGATCTCGCGCTGAAACGTACCGATTACCTTTTGCTGACGGCAATGGCGGCGATTGCTGTCGTCGTCGCATTCCAGGTGCCGCTTCCGACGTTCGAGCAGCGCACGTTCTCCGTAGGATCGGACGATTCGGTCGCGGTCATGCCTTTCGAGGTTTGCACCGATCAGGATATCGACAGACTGATGGCGGCCAGCGTCGCCGCCGAAGTCATCAACCGACTGGCGGAACGGGGCAAATTCAAGGTCCTGGCTCGTGAGTCCTCGTTCGCATTTGCCGGTTTCGGCCTGAATCTCGCCGAAATCGCCCGGCCGCTGGGCGTGGAACACGTCGTGGCTGGCACCTTGTGCCGTGACGGTGACACGCTGACCCTTGCGGTCGAGTTGGTCGACGCCAACGGGTTTCTCGTGTGGAGCGGAGATCACGAGCAGGTAATCGATCAGTCAGGACGAATTACCCGGACCCTGGCCTCGGCTGTGGCGACCAACGTTGCCCTCCAGCTCGGTGATGTCCTGCCGGATACGCTCGATGCGGTTGCCGACAAGGTCGCCTACGAGCAACTAATCATCGGGCGCGAGTACAGGGCACGGGGAGACGATGCGAGCGCGCGAGCGGCGTTCGAACGGTCGCTGCAGAAGCAGCCGAACTATGCCGAAGCAAAATATGAACTTGCTTTACTCGAGCTCGGACCACCGCTAAGCAGAAACCAGGGCACCCACATCGCCAGGGCCCGGTCTGTCGCCGAGGAAGCACTGAATCTCGCAAAGAAGCAGCTGGATTATGGCGCTGGCAATGCGCGGACGAATTTCGTCGTAGGCAAGATCACGGCGGCGCTGGCGTACATGGACGAACAGCTGACGTGGCGCGAGGCCGGCAGGCTCGAGGCCGAGGAGCTCGAAGCACGCCGGCAGGACGTGGCCTCCCGGCTCGAGCTTGCGGAGCAGTATATTCGCACGTCGATCAGCCTGAATCCGTCGGACATCGAGACCTACTACTGGCTGTCCTACGTGGTAGAGACAACGGGACGTGCGAACGAAGCACTCGAAATCTTGGAATCGGCACAGGCGAGAGACCCGTTCAACGTGGCCCTGAACAGCCTGATCGCCAAGCGCTGGGTCGCTCGAGGCCGGTACCGGCAGGCGATCGAATTGCTCGATCGCTTCCAGAGCCTTCCGGTCGTGCCGCCCGAGATCTGGTGGTGGAAGCTCGAGCTGATGGAGCTGAACACCTACTGGGACGAGAAGTGCGAGACCTTGATCGAGATGCTCGTGAACGACCCGGGCGCGTTCGATTACTGGGGCAACCGCTGGCAGGCGTGGTGGTTCGTCAAGAGCCTTGCCGAGATGGGCCTCACCGAGCAGGCGGAGGCCTGGAAGAACCGGCTCGAGAACCTGCCGATGCCCGAAGCCCTGTACGAGGCAGGGTTGCGCCATTACCTCGGGGTCTCGGGCAAATTCGACGAAGTCGTCAGGCAACAAGAGACCGAACTCGGGGCAATGAGCGACGAGGAGATCCTGGACGCGTTCCATGAAGACGGCCTCGTATTTGCATCGTACCTGGCGGAGTCGGGAGACGTAGAGCGCGCGATCCAACTAATGGAGTCCATCCGCTATGCGCCGGCAACCTGGGCCGAGAGAAAGGCCCAGGCACCCATTCTGCTCGCAGAGCTTTATTTGACCGCCGGCCGGGAAGACGATGCAGCGCGGGTCCTCGGCGAACTCGCGACTCAGCTCGAAGCCGAGGTCGATTACGGCATCCGCGACCCGACAACACTGAGTTTCCTTGCAGAAGTGTACGTGCTGCAGAATCGTATACCTGAGGCAACAGAGATGTTCCTGAAGGCGGCCGACTATCACAATTTCGCGGATTGCAGCTTTCTGGACGATCCCGAACCGCAACCGATGCGGGACGATCCCCGCGTGGCGTCGGCCTGCAAGCGCATGCAGAACGATTTCGAGCAGCAGTCAGAGCGTGTGCGCGAAATGCTGGCTCAGTACGACGTGGATACCTTGCTGGCGCCGTTGATGCAGTACATCGAGACGGGGGAGCGACACGCTACGACAGCTCGCTAACGCGTTTACCCAGCCAGCGCATGGCATCTTCCGTGCGCTCCGTCCATGGGTGGCCGTAGCTCAGCCTGAGGAAAGTCGTGTAGCCGCTGCACGGCGAGAAGATGTGCCCGGGCGTAATGCTGATGCCTGCCTCGATGGCTTCATCGAACAGCGCTTCCGCATCTACTGCGCCGGGCAATTCCAGCCATAACACGGCGCCTCCGACCGGCTTGGACGTTCGGGTGTCCGCAGGGAAGTGTTCGCCAACCAGGGCGGCCATGCGCTCGGCATTCTGCTTCAGCACGGGCCGCAATGCCTTGAGATGCCGATTGTAGTCACCAGTCGCGAGGAAGTCTGCGAGTGTGAGTTGTTGCAGCAGGCCCGAGCTGCAGGAAAACGATCTTTTGAGTTGCTCGATCGTGTCGATGTAGCGGTCTGTCACAACCCAGCCGATGCGATAGCCTGGCGCGGCGGTCTTGGAAAACGATCCGCAGGTAATGATGCGTGCGCTTCCGCCGAGGAACTGGGCGGGTACCGGCCGGACTCCGTCGAACCGCAGATCGCCGTACACGTCGTCCTCGATCAATACGGTGTCATACTGCTCGAGCACCCTGACGAGCCGGTTCCGGTCACGCTCCGGCATGGTTACGCCCAGCGGATTCGAGAGGGTCGTCGAGAACATGCAGGCTCTGACATCGCGAGTCTGCAGCGTGCGCTCGAGTTCGGCGATCACCACGCCTTCCTCGGGGCAGGTCTCCACTTCGATGGCCAGCATGCCGAGGCTGTCGATGAGCTCGAGGAGCCCATGATAGGTCGGTGTCTCGACGACTATCACGTCACCTTGCGACGCCACCGACTTCAGGGCCAGCAGCAACGCTTCCTGGCCGCCGTTCGTGACACCGATGTGCTCGGGGTCGACCTGCACGCCGGTCGTGTCGAGGTAATGGTAGGCGATCTGGCGCCTGAGTGACGGTTCGCCGAGCGTCGGGGCATAGCCAATGCTGCGTTCTTCGGCACGCGCCATGACCCGTTTCATGGCACGATGAAGGCCTCTTGCCGCGGGCCTGGCCATCGTAGGGTTGGCGATGCCGAGCGGCACGAGTTCGGGATCGTTGATACCGTTGTAAACGCGTTCCATGAGCGTGCGGCAGGCCAGCGGCTCGGGATCGCCCCGGAATGACGGGGTAGGCCGGACGATTTCGTTCGACGGAACGTGGCGCACGTAGAAGCCCGACTGTGGTCGCGACTCCACCCGACGCTGGCGCTCTAGTTCGACGTAGGCCTGGCGGACGGTCGGGATGCTGACGCCCGCCTGCCGGCTCATCTTCCGTAACGAGGGCAGGCGGTCGCCCGGCCGCAGCGTCCCCGAATCGATGTTCTCGTTGATCACCTCGATGACCTGGCGATACAGGAACGTGTCCTCGTGCTTGGATACCTGGAGCATAACTGTACAGGTCAAATTTATAAAAAACTGTATCTGTTATATCCACAAAATCACCGTATAGTCAAGCTCACGTTCCAAATCACCGGAGGGCCGAGACATGAGACAGCAGCATCAATCCAGCGATCGTCCCGCAAACGTCGTCGCTCCCCGCTGGCGTTCTGCGCTGGACGCACTGATCGGCGCGCCAGTCCGGCTGCAGCGTTACCGTCATCTGCATGCCGAAGTCATCGAGGACGCGCTGCGCGCATTCGACTGCGGCCCGCGGCGAGGGGCAGGCTCGTGAGCAATGCGCTGTTGTATGCCATCACCGTGCTGGTGTGGGGCTCGACCTGGCTGGCGATCGAATTCCAGCTGGGTGTCGTGGCGCCCGAGGTATCCTTGGTCTACCGGTACGCGGGCGCCTCCCTGCTGCTGTTTGCGTGGAGCCGCGTACGCCGACTGAATCTTGCGTTCCGGCTGCGCGATCACGGCCGTTTCTTCCTGCTCGGCCTATTGCTATTCGGCCTGAATTACATCCTGACCTATCGTGCGCAGATCTACATCTCGTCCGCGCTGACCGCAATCGTGTTCACCTCCATCGTGTGGCTAAACATCGTCAACGCGCGCCTCTTCTTCGGTATCAGGGCTGGGCGGCGCGTTATCATCGGAGCGATGCTCGGGGTCGCGGGAATCGTCGCGCTTTTTGCGCCGCAGGTATCCGAACTGACGATGTCGGATACGTTCCTTTTCGGTTCGACCCTTGCCATGGTCGGGGCGCTCATTGCGTCGCTCGGCAACATGGTTGCGCAGGCCGCGCAAAAGAACGGCCTGCCGATCGTGCAGTCGAATGCCTGGGGCATGCTCTACGGCACGGCCATAACCGCGCTGATTGCCATCGTCCGGGGGAATGAGTTCGTGTTCGACTGGTCGCCACTTTACGTCGGTTCGTTGTTCTATCTCACCGTGTTCGGCTCGATCGTCGCGTTCGGGGCCTACCTGACCTTGCTGGGCCGCATCGGCGCGCACAAAGCCGGCTATGTCATGGTGATGTTCCCCGTCGTCGCGCTGGTCCTGTCGGCGATCTTCGAGGACCTTGAAATCGATGCGACGGTCGTCATCGGAACGCTCCTGGTGCTCGCGGGCAACGTTTTCGTCATGAATACGAGGTCAAGGCGAGACCACAAGGCGGGTTGCACGACGTCGGGAATGTTGCCGGTCGCGGCTCGCGCAATGGATGTGGAGTAAGGGTAGACCACGGTTGACACCACCGGGTAGACGGCGTGTAGTGCCGGTCATCCACATGGATGACAGGCGCAGTCATGGATAAGTTCGAACTGATCAGAACACCTGAAGGCGACAGGGTAAAAGTCGATCTGACCGGCACCGAGTTGCTTCGGGCCCCCATCTACAACAAGGGTATCGGCTTTACCCGGGAGGAGCGCCGTCGATTCGGCATCGAAGGCATGCTGCCGCCACAGCACAACGATATCGAGATGCAGGCCGACCGTACCTACCACACGATCTGCTTCAACGAAGACCCGGTAGGCAGGAACATCGACCTGGGCCTGCTCCAGAATCGCAATGAGGTGCTCTTCTACAAGTTGTTGAGTACGCATCTCGAGGAACTGATGCCGGTCGTGTACACGCCGACCGTCGGTGCCGCTTCGCACTTCTTCTCGCACGTCTATCGGCGTGCGCGCGGCATCTTTATTACACCCGAGTATGCCGGGCGCATCGAGCAGGTCCTGCGCGACTCGGCGCCGTTCAGCGACGTCGAACTCATGGTGGTGACGGATAACGAAGCGATCCTGGGTATCGGCGACCAGGGTGTCGGCGGCATGGCGATCAGCATCGGTAAGCTTGCGCTCTACTGCGTGGGAGCAGGTATACATCCGGCGCGGACCCTGCCGATCAGCCTGGACGTCGGCACCGACAACCAGGAGCTGCTGGACGATCCGTGGTACTTAGGCTGGCGACAGCACCGCCTGCGGGGCGATGCATATCTCGCCATCGTGGACGAGTTCGTGGAAGCCGCCCGCAAGGTATTCCCGAACGTCGTGATCCAGTGGGAGGATTTCCACAAGGACATCGCGTTCCAGGTGCTCGACCGGCATCGCAACCATCTGCCGTCGTTCAACGACGATATACAGGGCACAGGCGCGGTTGCGGCTGCGGGCTTGCATGCGGCCGCAAGAATCAGTGGCAAAGAATTCCGCAACAGCCGAACCGTTATCCACGGCGCCGGCGCAGCAGGCGTAGGCATCGCCCGGCAGATCCGCCGGCAGCTGCAGCAGGAAGGTGTCGATGGCGAGGAACTCAGGCGCGCGATCATTACGCTCGACAGCCGCGGCGTTGTCAGCGAAGACCGCGGTGATCTCGACAAGAACAAGCGCGATTTCGCATGGCCCGCCGAATGGCTCGATGAGATCGGGCTGCGAGGCGAGGACCGCCGCAACCTCGCAAAAGTCGTCGACGCCTTCGAGGGCAACGTATTGATCGGCACGTCCGGGCGGGCCGGCAGTTTCACGGAAGAGGTCGTACGCAACGCCGCGCGGCACTCGAACCACCCGGTAATACTGCCGCTCTCCAACCCGACGGATATCAGCGAGGCTACGCCCGCGGACATTATGGCGTGGACCGACGGCAAGGCGTTGGTGGCGACGGGCAGCCCGTTCGCCCCGGTCGATGTCGGCGGCGAGAGACGCCGCATCGGCCAGGCCAATAACGTGTTCGTGTTCCCGGGAATCGGCCTGGGCGCAATCGTCAGCGGCGCGACCGAGATAACGGGTTCGATGATCGGGGCGTCGTCCACCGCCCTTGCACACGCGCTCGAGGAATCGACGATCGAGGAGCGTTGCCTTATGCCCGAGGTGAACAGCCTCTGGGACATCTGCGGCATCGTTGGCCTCGCGGTGGCGAAGCAGGCTGTCGCCGACGGCGTTGCGACGTTTACCGACATGGACGCACTCGAGGGGCGCCTGAACGAGTACCGCTGGAGGCCGGAATACCCGGAGATCCTCAAAGAAGGCAACTGAACGCCGCCACAATTCGACACATCGTGCCCGCTGGTCCGACAAGATCCAGGCGTACAAGCATTTCGTGGCATCGAAATGGAGCGGTCGTATGCGGACGCCGTCGCGCCGTTCGTCGCCGAAGAGCATCGCCACGCGGTACTGCTGGCCGGCTGCGTCCGCGCGTTGCGCGGCAAGCCCCCCCGAGAAAAACTGGACGGCGCGGCTGTTCGTCTACGGCAGGCGGCTCTTGGGATTACGTCTCAAGGTCATGGTGCTGTTGGCCACCGAGCGTCAGGCGCAACCGGCTCACGCGCATTAAATGCACTTCTTGATCATCAGGCGATTGGCCCGGCGCGGGTCGTCGGCAATATCGTAGAACTGCTGCACGTATTCGGCGAGTATGTCGCGGACCTTGCGCGTCAATCCGTCCTGGGTTTCGATCAGCGCAAAGATGTTGTTGCGCACGGCCTGGAAACGCTCGATCGAGTCGTCGACATGGTCGTTGTTCTCGCAGCGTCCCCGGTAGACCCGCTGCCGCACCGTCCTGATGTCGAACTGGTGGCCCGGCACGGCGTAGGGTGCGCTGACCAGTCCGGACTGGTCGAAGTCATACGGGATCGCGACCAGCAGATCCTTGTCGTTGGAGAACAGCACGTAGTTGTGGCAGCACTCGTTGTATTCCGGCTTGGCGATCGGTGAGAAGTCCGTGTTGCCGATCAGGAACTGGAATACGGAGGTCAGGTTCAGGTGCTCGGGATCCAGCGCGGCGACCGAGGTTTCTTCGATTTTGAGGTCTTTGCGGTCGATGCGCTTGCCGAGCCGGTTCTTGTGTTCCAGCAGGAACGCGTAGCGAACCTGTTGTTCACGTTCACCCTCGGTATCCACCCAGGTGACACGCAACAGCCGTACCTGGAAGCTCAGCGGCGTCGCGAGGTTCAGAATCCTGTATGCCAGGTACTCGCGCAGCAGGCTCTGTTCGTAGCGCTCGGAGTCCCGGCAGTGAACCGCGAGCTTCAGCTTGTCCTGCTTTTCGAACAGCGTGTCCTTCACCTCGGACTTCTTGAAATTAAGCCACAAGGGTGGGAGATCGCAGATCCGATGGCGGGAATGGCCTCGGGCACGGATCTTGATGTCGAACGTTACGTTTTCACCGCCGGGGCCCTGGTGGCTGATCGTGCCCTGCAGCTCCTCCTCGGCGGAGCGGTCGCTGACGAGGGTCGTCAGGGGCGCCGTAAGCGTGACGTGCAGCGTTTCGTGACTTCGGAATAGCGGGTCCGGGGTGCCGGGCTTTGCCGCAGCAGAAGACACGAGCACCAGCAGGAACAGCAAGCTGAGTGGCCGCGATCGCATGCAGTGCGCGCGTCAGCCCGTGGCCGGTGTTACGGGCGATACCGGAAGTACGTGCCAGATGACGGCGAGGAAATGGCAGATACCGCCAAGCAGGACGAAGACGTGCCAGATCGCATGACCGAACGCGAGGCGCTTCGCGGCATAGAAACCGGCGCCGATCGTGTAGCTCAGCCCGCCGGCGACGAGCCAGGTCATGCCGTCCGGCCCAACCGCGTCGATCACCTGCGGCAAGGCGATCACGACCAGCCAGCCCATGACGAGGTAGCCGGCAAGCGCGAACCGCGGAAAGCGGTCGCGGAACCAGAGCTTGGTTAGAACGCCTGCCGTCGCCAGGGTCCAGATCGCGCCGAACAGCCACCAGCCTGTCGTCGACCGCATTGCGACGAGCAGGAAGGGCGTGTACGTCCCGGCGATCAGCAGATAGATTGCGCAGTGGTCAAGCAACTTGAACATCTGCCGATGCCGCGACTGAAACAGCGCGTGATAGAGCGTCGACGCGAGAAACAGGGCGATCAGGCTGAGGCCGTATACGATGCTCGCAGAAATGCGCCAGGGATCGGCGGCCTCGATGGACACGTACAGCATCCACGACAGGCCGGCGATACTGAGTATCACGCCGGCCCCGTGGCTGATGGCGTGGAACAGTTCTTCCGCGAACGAGTATTCCGAGTGGGTCTTGTGCATGGCGGCCTAGGTTAACTCAGATTCTCAGGGTTGCCCAAGACTCGACGCTTCGGACGGCCGCTTCGATGGATCGCACAACGGCGGTCGCGCCGGCGCGCGACCGATCGGGCGCGGCGGCAGCAAGACCGACACTCGCCTCAAATTCCGGTGTCTCTCTATGATAAATAACATAATGAAATAGTTATAAATATTTGTAATATATATAAAAAGTTATTCATTGAACAGCCGCTCGTGCCGTTCGAGGATTCTCGGCCAGCAGTCAGCGGCTTCCGGTACGTCGAGTCCGAAAATGCACGCGAGGGTCTGGACGAGCTGATCGGGCGAGGCGAGGGTACAGACGCGTTCGCCGCCGGCATCCCTGTGGGTCAGGACACGGCCGCGGAGTGTCGTATGCCGGCGCTGGGTGCGGACCTGGGCCACGAGGTTGAGTACGAAGCCCGACTCGGGGTCGGCCTGCAGGAAGTCGCATCGGCGGGCGAGGGCGGCTTCGCTGGCGGGCTCGGGGCGAAAATCGTAGCTGAACTCGCCGTCGCCGGCGTCTTCCCAGAATTGCCAGTAGGCATCGTGCAGCCGCCTCAGGCCGAGCCGGAATGGTTCGTGCCTGTACGTACGCGCCTCGAAATGTCGCGATGTCGGGGCGGGGCGCACGGCGGCAACCGATGCGTGCGAGGTACGACGACAGGTTCATGGCGCATTCGAGAATAGCTGCTTGACCGGGATATTCACGAATTGCGGCGTGGCCGGGCTACTGGCGCGATCAATGGAGTCGACCCAGGCATCGTGCGCCACGACTAACTGCGCAATTCTCCGACCGCTCTGCGTGCCTCGTCGATAGCGACGTGGGTAAAAGCATCCGCTCCGGCGTCGGCATTGGCGATCGCGATGTTGCCGAAAGACTGCCGCGCAATCTCGTGCGGCGCCTTCCCCTCGGGCCATTTCGGGTCCCATAGATCGAGATAGCTGTAGGCATAGCCGTGTGGCCAGCGGTTGACGGTGATCGCGAGGAGGTCTTCCTGCACGTCGAATCCCGCAGGGCCGAGCATGCCGTCGAGCACCGTGCGCACCTCGCGCTCGAAATCCTCGAAGGACATTGAGAGCAGCAAGGCGCCGGAGGCGCGGTGCTGTTCCTTGACTGAAACGCTCGAATCGGGTGGCCTGACGGAACCCCAGAACATTACGGGAACGGTATCTGCGTCGTCCCAATCGTGGCGGTAGCCGACCGTGTCGACGCCTTTCACGACCCAGACCGCGCCGTGAAGGCGCCCCGGGCAATAAGCGCCCGACAGGTCGAGTTTGTCGATGGCCTTGCTGTCGCGGAGCAACACATTGGTGACCAGCAGCGGCCGCTTGACCTGGTACTTCTGAGCGACCTTTTGGTCTTCGGGCAGTTCCGGGCACAGGTGCGGGATGATGGCGTGCCAGCAGGCGAGCACCGTGTGTTTCGCGTTGATGCGCAGCACGCGGCCGTCGTTGACGTAGGTGACGCGAGTGCGCCCGTTCTGGTTTCCGACGCGGATGACCGTGGATCCGAGGCGTAACCTGACGGGTGCACCGGCGGTGTCGAGTTGCGAATAGTCGAATCGTGCCTGCGCAAGATTCGAGGCGTTCGCGCCGGGCGCCACGCCGGGGATCAGGGCGCGCACGAGCAGGCGCGCGATCGAGGCGTTGCCGTCGGGGAACATCGCGACGTCGCCGCCAGCGTCTGTGGCGCCGGAGCCGCTCAGGTGCGGGGACCCCAGCAGGTGCATGATGGGTACGCTTGCGCCGATACACTCGGCGGCGGAGAGGCTGTCGGCGCCGACCCCCGCGTAACCGTGCGTTACGCGGACAAACAGGTCTGCAGCCTCGTTGGTCAGGCCGCCGAGAGTTTTCAAAAAATCCGTGTAGCTGATGCTCTTGAGCAGCTTTTTGACGTCGCTCTCGGACTTGCCGGCGAATACGTTCTCGCGGCGTGCGTAGAACGTCTTCAGAGACTCCCGTGAGGCCTCGCTGATCGGGAAGCGATCGATGGCGTCGTCGAGATTCGTCTCACGGCCGGCCCGGAAACTGAAGTCCTGCACCAGCACGTCGCGGCCGAAAGTGTCGGCGTCGAAGAATATCGCGTGCTTGCCCTTCGGACCGCTGCCGTAGCGGAAATGGTAGCCCTCGAGCAGCGTGTCGATGTTGACGCCAAGCTCGCCCAGTAACTCGTTCACCGCGTCGCTGAACAGAGGGTACTCGAGATTCATCGTGCCGCCCCAGGAAAGCCGCATCCGGCCGCCCTGGTGGAATTCGTTGCGTTTCGCGTGGCCGCCGAAGTCGTCGTGGTTCTCCAGGATCAGGATGCGAGCGTCCGCGCCGAAGCGCTTGCGGTAGTAGTACGCCGCGGCCAGGCCGCTGATACCGCCGCCAACGACCACGAGATCGTACGTTTCGTCGAGGTCCGCCGGGGCAGGGAAGGCCTTGCCCTCTCGGGCCAGCGCGTGCGCCACTTCGAACGCACCGGGGTGCGAGCCACGCATGCCGGTGCGCACCGGCGGGTAATTGGCGGGCGAGGGTGCCGTGACGCCGTCCGCTGCCCGGGCGGCTAGGCCGCCTGGCAGCGTGAGGCCGAGGCCCGCCAGAGAAAAGTCGTGGATGAAATCGCGCCGAGTGATGTCCCGATCCATGCCGAGCAGGCGGTCTTTTTTCTTCATCGCTGCAGTATAGGGAGCCCGACCGGTGTTTACCATGCGCGTCGGGATACGCGAATGAAAATCTATTTTATGAATATTATATATATAGTTATAGAGCTTTATTGATGTAATTTATTAATTATAGGCAAGTGGTCCGCGGGTGCGAGAACCGGGGTGTCATCAAGCAGATTGGCGCCGGGCGGGAATAGAGACCGGGGCAGCTGCTTATACTCGACAAGGACGCGAACCGGCCGCGATATGCGAAGCCATCGGCGGACCAAGCGATACCGCAGCAGCTGGGAGCTCGATTCGATCGGCTTCGACGCGGACTCTTGGGCGGTGACTCAGGGGGTCGTGAACACCGCGGCCAGGCCGCCGCCATCGGTGCGGAAGTTGGTGGTCTGTCCCTGGTACATGCGCGCGCCAAGCAATTGGATCTCACCCCGGTAGCCGTAACATCGAACGTCGACCTTTAACGAGCGCTCGGCGCCATCGGTGACCAGGAGACGCTCGCCGGGCGGGACGAGTTCCTGTGCGACGTAGTCGGAGTGCAGAATCGACGACCAGGTCTTCTTCGTCAGCTTGGCGCCCTTGTAGGTCCCGCGGCTGCCATAGCCCCACACCGGCTTGAAGAAGAGGTGGCGTCGTTCGGCCCAGAGTTCAGCGGCGTTGTCGGCGCTCACGAGGACGGTTCGCGGGACCGCCGAGGACAGGGTACGAACCACGTCTTCAGGGACACCGAAATCTCGCAGTGTGTCCTCATCGCTCAACACGGTCAGGTTGCGCTTATTGGCATACAACGCATGGGCCCGTGGGCTCGGCGTAAACACGGCAGCGCCGCTCTCGAAGGCGCTGCGTAGCGTCGCGCAGGCTCTAGATTCCAGGTAGAAGTCCGTCAGGCGGTTGTACACGAGATCGACGGTCCTGCCGTCGGTGATCAGCCTGTTGTCCTGCAAGACGAAGTCGCGTGGATCCGCGATCATCGCCTCGATCCCATGGCTTTCGAACATCTCCCGGAACAGCTCGAATTCCGGGCTCAGGTATTGCTTCTGCGGTTCCTCATCGACGATGGCCACACAGGTGAGCTCGTCGTCCGGCCGCTCGGCCCGCAGCTCGTCCCGGAACATGTCGACGAACACCTGCTGGATGTCGTCGACGCCGTTCGGCCCGGGGAAGAATTTGCCGACCTCGCGGCAACAGGCCTGCTGCGCCGCCGCGACGTGCTGTAGCAGCAGCGCGCCGCCCGCATTCGTGTTGACCTCGATCAGCCGCGGGCCGTCGGTCGTCAGGTGGAAGTCATAGCCGAAGAAGACACCGTGGGAAGCGCCGCTGCGTTTGGCAATGTCCGGCGCCCACGCGAGCACGCTGTCGCGGTATGGTTGGAGGGCAACGACGTGCTCGATGGCGTCGACGACAGCCTTCATCGCCTCGATATGCTCGCGCGCGACGAAGATCGGAAAATCGGCCAGCAAGTTCGGGTGCGACTCACGCAGGCGCGCGTAGTAACCCGGCTCCCCGAAACCGATTGCCAGCGACTGCTCGAGTTTTTGCTGATCGACGGCAATGCACTGACAGCTGCGATTCAGGGCGTCGGCGAGCGTCTCGGGAGGCATCCCGCCATGTTACGCGGCGCAGGAATCGGCCGGCAAGCGGATGGGAAGGCGAACCGGGTTGTGTGCAACCACTGGGCTACAATTGCTCTGACCAGTCTCTTCGGTCTGGAGGGGTCCGCTCGCTTCAGGCGGGAGAACAGGTACAAGCGCAGGTCTGAGACTTGGGGGGATACCATGAACCTTGAACAACTGGCACAACTTGCCGAAATACTCGGCGTGATCGCTGTCGTCATTACCTTGATTTACCTGGCTGTACAGGTTCGGCAGGGCGCCCAGATCCTGTGGTCGGAGTCGAGGCAGGCGCAGGTCGCGTACGACCAGGGTGGCGTTTACAAGTTCGTCGAGTATCCCGAGCTGGGACGGCTCTTCAGCCAGCCCGAGACCCCGACGGCGGAAGAAAAGACGCGCTTGCTCTTCTGGATGATCGGCCAGATGCGCGCAAGGGAGCATGAATGGCTGCAGTACCGAACCGGCGCGCTGGACGAGGAAACCTGGCTGAGCTACCGAGACGTCATCTATTTCTTGCTGGGCACCAAGCGTGCAAGGGATCTATGGGGCTTATGCAGTGGGTATTTCAACCCGGATTTCGCCGCGATGGTTGCGGAAATGATCGACGGTGTTCCAGAGATTGATTTCTGGGACGAGCTGGAGCGCGTGCCCTGACTGGCCGATCCATTTATGCGTATAATGTATATTATGTTAAATAACAGATATGCCTCTCCGGAGCGGTCCCGGAAAAGGTCCCCTCTCGCGTCAGGCAGCCTTTCTGAGAGTCGCCGCTGATTCGGCTGGTTTGCGCCACTCCAGTACCGTGACCGTGAGTGCCGGCAGCATCGTCAGCGACACGATCGCCGCTCCCAGGATGCCGAACAATACGATCGCGCCCACGCCGCGGTAGAGTTCGGTGCCGGCGCCCGGCATGAACACGAGCGGCGACAGGCCGCAGATGGTCGTGAGTGTCGACATCGCGATAGGCCGGAAACGCACGGCCACTGCTTCGCGGACGGCGTCGCGTGGGCCGATACCGCCCTTCTCAATGAGCCGCTTGGCCTGGTCCACAATCAGGATCGGGTTATTGACGACCGTACCCATCAGGATCAGGAAGCCCAGCATGGAGATCATGTCGAAGGGCTGATGCAACCCGTCGAGACCGATCAGGGGCAGCGCCGCACCCACTGCATTCATCAGCGCCAGCCCGACGATGCCGCCCGCGATGCCCAGCGGGATCGTGGTCATGATCAACAGCGGGTAGCCCCAGTGCCTGAAGATCGCGACCAGCAGCAGGAACACGATGACCAGCGCCACCGGGTAATTGGCCGCTAGCGCCGCCTTGGTGGCGTCGAGCTGGTCGCTGGCACCCGATATCGACACGTTGACGCCGGCCGGCATCTCGCCGCTCGCTATCAGCGCGCCGATTACGTCCTCGCGCACGATCTGGACGCCCGTCTCGAGGGGCACGGATGTCGGCGGAATGATGTTCAACGTCACCGTTCTTTGGCCGTTGATGCGCCTTACCGTGCTCGTATCGACGGTCTCCCGGATCGACGCCAGCGCCGACAGCGGCAGGACGCTGCCCTGGGGCGTGTAAACCGGGAGCTGGGCGAGCGTGTCCAGACTCGCCGCGCCACCCTCGCTGCCGAACAGGTAGATGTCGATCTTGTCGTCCTGCAGGAAGAACTCGTCGGCGAATGCGCCGTCGGTGAGTGCCGCAACGGTGTAGCCGATGTCGCCCGCGCTCATGCCGACCTCGGCGGCTCTATCCCAGTCGGGGCGCACCTCGACCAGCGGTTGCGCGAGCGTCAATGACGAAGGACTCGACTGGATACGCGGGTTGCCGAAAACGTCCTGCGCGCGCCGGTACGTCGCCAGCGCGACGTCATAGATGACCGCGAGGCTCGGGCCGGAAATGTCGAGATTGATGCTCCGCGTGCCGCCGTCGTTGCTGGTGATGATCGAGCCGCGAGCTGCGAAAGCACGCATTCCCGGGTACGTGTCGTAGACGGCGGTAATCGCGTCCATCAGCTCGTCGATGTGCTTGTGGTCCACCGGCTCGGAAATGATTCTGACCCGACCTGCATTAATGGTCAGATTGAGGTACTTGATGGCCGGTACGTCCGTTTCGCCGCGTTCGAAACGGTCCGGGTCGTCGCCGACGAACGGCAGGAAATGGTCCTGGATCTCGAGCCCGATCTCGGCCATCGTCTCCAGGTTGTAGCCCGGCGGGGCGCTCATTGAGGCAAAGGTTTTCGGTTCCTCGCCTTCCGGCAGGTATTCCGCCGCCGGCGTGAGGAAAAAGATGACCGCAAAGCTGAGCAACACGGTCGTTCCTATCGTCATCGCGCGCCGCCGCGGCGTGTCGATCAGCTTTTCAACCCTCGCGACGACGGCATCGTGCAGGCCCGAGCCGGCCGGCTTCTTGGTGCTGCCGAACTCGAGCCGGGCACTGGCCGTCGGTATCAGGGCGATCGCAACCAGCATGGACGCGAGGATCGACGCGGAAATCGCGATCGCGATATCGGAGTACAACTGCCCTGCTTCCTCGACGATGAACAGCACCGGCGCAAACACGAGGATCGTGGTCAATGTCGACGCCAGCACGGCCGGCCAGACGTTGCGCACGCCCTCCACCGCCGAGCGGATGCGGTTCAGTCCGCGCCGGCGAGCGAGTTCGATGCTTTCGATGACGACGATGCTGTTGTCGAGCGTCATACCGATCGCGAATGCAATGCCTGCGAGCGAGATGACGTTGATCGTCCGCCCGGCGGCCAGCAGACCGAGGAATGCAGCAATCGTGCAGATCGGTATGCCGATAATGCCGACCGCGGTCGCGCGCCCTGAACGCAGGAACAGGTACATGACGAGGGTCGCGAGAATTGCACCGAGCCCGAGATTGAACCAGACGTTGCGAACCGAGGCCTCCACATACCCCGCATCCTCCGCAATCAGGCCCATTTCCATACCGGCGGGCCCCAACAGTTCCTCGTTAAGTTGTTCCACGGCGTCGAGCATCGCGTACTTGATGTCGATCACGTTGGAGCCCGCCTCGCGGCTCACCCTGAGGAACAGGATGGGCTTGCCGTTCGAGAACGACAGGCTGTCGACTTCGAAGTGATCGAGTTCGATCTCGGCGATATCCGCGAGGCGAATGGTCGTGTCCCCTCGCCTGTCCACGATCAGCTCGCTTAGCTGATCGATGTCCTCGAAACGGCCGATCGTGCGCAGCAGGTAGCGGCGCTTGCCGGAGTCGATCTGGCCGCCGGAGACGTCCTGGTTGCGCCGCCGGATCGCATCGCGTACTTCGGTGATGGTCAAGCCACGATCGGCGAGTCGTGTCGGGTCCAGCAGTATGCGGATCTGGCGCTCCGCGCCGCCGCTCACCCCGACTTCGGATACGCCCGGCACGTTCGACAAGCGCGTGCGCACGTTGTCTTCCATGAAGTCGCGCATCATGTCCATGTCGAGTTGTCGCGGGTTGCCAGGTAACGGCGACACGTAGAAGAACATGAATGCGTTCGCGGAAAACGAACTCGCGTACACGCGCGGCTCGTCGACGTTGATGGGGTACGACGGCACCTGGTTGAGGGCGTTATTCACGCGGATCAACGTCTCGGTGATGTCGACGCCGAACGGGAAATCGAGTTCGATCTGGGCGGAGCCGGTCGAGGCGGTCGCTTCAAGCCGCTGCAGCCCCGGAATCGTGCGCAGGTACTCTTCCTGCTCGATGAGGATCTCTTTCTCGACGTCCTGCGGTGTGGCGCCGGGCCAGGACGTACGCACCGAGATTGTCCGGACCTCGAGATCGGGAATCATCTGCACCGGGATGCGGAATGCCGCCAGCACGCCGAGCACGATGACAATCAGCGCACCGACGGTCATCAGCAGACCGTTGTGTACGATGGCGTCGAACAGCCCGCCGTCGTCGGATGTGCGACTCACTTCAACAGCACGGTCTCACCGTCACGCAAGGCTTCGTTGCCCCGCGTTACGATGTCGAGACCGGCCTCCAGGCCGCTGCGAACCTCCACGAGCCCGTCGAACTCGAGCCCGGCCTGGATCCGCTTCTCGTGCACGATCGACTTGCTGTCCTCGGCCTGGACCACCCAGACCGTCTTGCGTCCGTCGGGATAGAGGAGCACCGCGTCGCGGGGAACCACGACCGCTTCGCGCCCGGTGTCGATCCGGATGGCCGCACGGGCCGACATGCCCGGCGTCACCGGAAGGCTGTGCTGAGCGTCCGCTACGACGCGCACGAGGAAGGTCCTTGCGCCGGGATCCTTCACCGGCACGATGGACTGCACGCGTCCGGTCACGATTTCATCGGGGACGGCGTCGAGCGTGAGGTCGATCTGCGTTCGCTCTTCGAGCCTCGCGTAATACGTCTGCGGCACGCGGAAGTCGAATCGCAAACCCTCCGTTGCTACGAGCTCCACGATTCCGTCGCCGGGGTTTACCCACTCGCCGACCTGGGCCAGCCGCTGGCTAACCACGCCGTTGAACGGTGCGCGCACTTCATGCCGGCGAAGCACGGCGCTTTGCTGGCGAGCTGCCGCGGCTGCCGCTTCGAGGGCAGCCTCGTTCCGCGTCACCTCGGCGCGCAGCGATTTGATTTCGGTCTCCGCGATGCCGCGCTGCGGCCCTACCCTCTCGGCTTCCGCAAGTCGCCTTTCCGCATCGTCGAGCGCGATGCGCGCTTGTGTCTCTTCGGCTACCGATCGTTCGAGCGCCAGTCGCGCGAGCTCGCTATCCAGCGTGACGACGATCGCGCCCGTTTCGACGCGGTCGCCGGCATCGACGAGCGTCTTCTCGACGAGGCCGCCGATGGACGGCGAGAGTATCGCCGACTGCGGCGACGTGACGGTGCCGCTGACATTAACGACCTGCACGACCGGGCGCAGCTCGGACTGCGCAATCTCTACCGGTGACGCGGCATGCGCGAGCGAGAACGTCAGCGCGCCGAGTGCAAGAACGGCGTATGTAAGTCGAAACGGTTGGCTCATGGTGAGAGAAAGTGTCGCCCTGCCCGTCTCAAAGCGCAACAAAATCCCCGCTTATCCATACAGGAACGTGAGCAGGACTTCGTTGGACCGAAACAGGCTTACGGTGCGACGTCAGTGACTGATGCCATTTGTCAGCAGGAACTCCAGGCCCTCCCGGGTGATCTGCCCCCAGCGCCGCCCCAGTCGCCGGATCTCGACGGCGTTCGTGACGCGGTTGGATTCGATCATCTGGCTCTGTTGCGCAGCGGCCCGGCGATCGACCGCACGGAGGTAAACGGTGTTGCTCATCGACCCGCGAATTTCCAGTACCAGCGTTGCTTCGCCGACCATTTCGATGAACACGCGTGGCTGGGTCTGCGCCTGCGGCGGAACGCGCGACACGACGTCCAGCAATGCCACTCCAACGGTGATGACGTCCGGCCCTGGCTCCTCGACCATCGTGTAGACCTTGCTGGCTGAGACCTCTTCGGCGAACACGGCGCCGATTTCCGCTTCGAACAGCGCCTTCGTTTCTTCGTCGAGCTGGAATTCGCGCAACTCGGTTTCGCGTGATCGCGTGGAGCGGCGCAAAGCGGTTGTCGGATCCGACGGCTCGACGTCCCTGTAGGAAACACCGATGGGTACAAAGATGACCTTGTCAATGCCCCTTAGATCAATGTCCGGCCTCGCCCAGACGCTGTCCATGATGGTGTTGTCCACGCGTTTGAGGCCATCGAAGGTGACTTCTGCTTCGTTGCCTGTCTGTATTTGCGGCTGTGCGGTGCTCGTGCAGGCGCTGGCCAGAAGCAGGGGCACGAGTATGAGCGCACGATTATTCTTGTTCATGATTTCGCTCCCCGTGACTTATGGCGCGGGCAGTTACATCTTGCCGACCCGGCGTAGCCCGTAATGCTATCACCGTGCACAGTTGCGATTGCAACATTGTGTATCCGAAGTTCGGCTAAGAGAGCGCTCGAGGCGACCGGGTCGATCGTGGGCGCAGTGCATCGACCACGAAAACCGCGGCGACGCCATACAGTGTAGCGAGCGCGAACATGACGAGCCGCGACCAGAATGCTGCATCGGCGCTGCTGCCGCTCGCCGTATCCATCACTGCGGGCGCCAGGATCACGATCATGGTGAGATAGCCGTAGGACCAGGTGCCGGCCTCAGGATGCATGCCTTTGCCCTGGAAGATCTTCGGCCCGAAAATCAATGCGCCCAGTGCGATGAGAAGCGCATACATCATCAACTCGGGGACAATGCTCAGCACGTTCCAGCCGATAATGGCGCCAACACCGCCGATGACCGTGGATGTGATCAGCGAGCGACCGGCGAGACGCGCGCCCTCGTTTGTAGCCTGCTGCCCCATCGACGCCACCTTGATCATGACCGGCACGTACGAGGTGCTGGCGCCTGACAGCATGAACCAGAGGGCGATCGGGAACACGATCAGCAAGGAACGAAATGCGCTCCAGCGGGCTTCCGCGAGGTCCGGTCCCGCGTCGTCCTGTTTCTTCGGGCCAGGCGGAGCCGGGAAGCCGCCGCCCATCGAATCAGGCACGAGCGCGTGCGCTATCCAGACGAACACGATCCCGATACTCGCATTCATCAGCATGCCGCTGATCAGCATCAGGGTTGCGTCGACGCTGACCGAGCCCACAGCCGTGCTCAGCGCTATTCCGACCGTTACGAAGGTGCCGAGTACGGGCGAGCCGCCCCTGGCGGTGAAGTAGAAACTCCAGAACAGAGCAAGAACGAGCAGCAACAAACCGACGAGCTGGTAGTCGAGCAGCCAGGGTAACAACAGGAGGCTCGCGTACATCGACAGCGTCATCGCCGCGAGGAATTTGATGCCCATCTTGAGCGTCAGCGCCGGCAGCGGCAGCGCGAGGATGAACATCGTCATCACCGGGGCGATGAACGACAGGTCCCAGGCCACGGCCTGCGAAACCCACATCGACAGTCCTGTACCCGTGGCCAGGCGCAGGATTCTAACGTGGGCGATATTCATGCCGCTTCAGCGTATGTAGGTGAGGAGGCTCAGCAGGCGCATCTTGAGCCAGGCGATGGAATTGAACAGGAAGCCGCCGCCGGTGTAGACAACCACTGAGGCCTGGGCGCCCACACGAATTCCGCGTCGGTCCTCCGCGTTCGGTAACTCGAAATCCACGAGTACCGAGAAGCGCTGCGAGTCGCGCAGCCACTGTCGGTCGTTGTCGATCGTCGGCAAGGCGCCGAGCGGAGCAGACTCAACGTTCACGCCGAAGCCGGTCGTGCGGATCGTGCCCTTGACCACTTCACCGGGCAGTGCGTCGAACACGATGTCGACCTCGTCACCCGGTTTGATGTTGCCGAGGTTGTTCTCGGTGAAGTCCGCCTGCACCCAGATATCGTGCGATGCAAGGAAGGTCATCAGCGGCGCACCCGCCTGCGCGAAATTGCCGCGATCGACGCGTACGTCGGTTACGACACCGTCATCGGGGGCGGTCACCGATGTCCTCTGCAAATCGAGTTGGGCCTGGTCCACGCCGGCTTGCGCCTGCAGGATGCGGAAGTTCGCTTCACCGCTTGCGCCGAGATCCTGGCGGGCGCGTTCGAGGTTGGCCTCGGCGGCCTGCACCGACGCTTTCGCTGCCGTATACGATGCCTCCGCCATCTCTACGCGCCGGTCGGAGATTGCGCCCGGGTCCTCCTGCTTGATGCGACGCAGTCGCACGGCATCCTGTTCGGCGCGCAAAAGATTCGCCTGCGCCGATACGACCTGCGCTTTTGCAGCATCGATATTCGCGGTCGAGGCCCCGGTCGCCTGTCGCGCCGACTGCAGGTTCGCCTGTGCCGTTTCAACCGCCAGTTCGTAGCGTTCGCGATCGACCTGGAACAACAAGTCACCCTGCGACACGAGCTGGTTGCTCTTGACGGCCACGTCGGTGACCGTGCCGGAGACTTCGGGGGCAATCGGCACGACGAGCGCATTGACGCGCGCCTGGGTCGTGTACGGGGTAACCCGGTCGGCGATGATGTAATAGATCATCAGCACGCCGCACAGCGCGAGGATGATCAGTGTCCACTTGCGCACCGGGTCCTTCGGCGGCGTTGCAGCCGTGGCCTCGTCCCGGTCCGTGCTGTCGTTGTTGGTTTCGTCAGTCATGTAGCTCTCTCATCGTCTCGCCGGGGGATTGTCGAGCACATCGCCCCAGTTCGTGCGCTCCTGCATTTCCTGTCGCGTGTCGTCATCGATGTACTGGACCGGCGGCGACAGGTGCCAGCCGCCGCCGAGTCCGCGATACAGGGCTACGAAGCTGCGCATCACGGAGCCCCGATTGGTTGCGTAACGCTGTTGCTGTGCGAACAGCGCCTGCTGCGCCTGCAGTACACGCTGGTAGTCGGCGAATCCTTCCTGGTAGCGCAGCAGTGACAGTTCCGCGGACCGCCGCGCCGTGCGTACGCCCTCCGCGAGGATCAGGTCCTGTGTTCGCGCGCCGACGAGTCCGGCGATCGCGTCTTCGACCTCGCGGTACGCCTGGATGACGGTTTCGCGATAGGCAAGCAGCGCCTGCTGTAGACGTGCATCCTCGACGCGAATGTTATTCCGGATGCGGCCGTAGTTCAGGAATGGCCAGACGAACGACGGGCCGATGGAATAGCCGATGCTATCGGAACTGAACAGCGTGTCGACGCCACTATCGCCGGAACCCGTCGAGGACGTGCCCTCGGCGGCCGAAACACCGATGGTGCCGGCGAGTGAAAAACTGGGATACAGGTTTGCCTCTGCGACACCCACCAGCGCGTTCTGGGCGAGCGCCTGCAGCTCCGCCCGGCGAACGTCGGGGCGCTGCCGCAGCAGGTCTGCGGGGATGCCGACGGCGACAGTTTCCGGGATGTCGGGCAGGCTGCCCTCCCCTGTGAGGATGCCGTCGACGGTGCCGGGTCTCCGCCCAAGAAGGACCGTAAGCGCGTTCTTCAGCTGTCGCAGAGTGGCCTCCAGGTCCGGGATGACCGCCGCGGTGCCGAGCAGCTGTGTCCGGGCCTGAAGCGCATCGAGCTCGGAACTCGAGCCGTTGCGAAAGAGGACCTCGGCAATCTGGAAGCTACGCTCCTGGATCTCGTAGCTGTCCCGCGCCAGGCGCAGCTGCTCCTGCGTCGCACGAATCAGCGCGTAGACGTCGGCGACCTGCGCGGTCAGCAATACCAGGGCTTCATCGTAACTCGCGATAGACGCCAGCAGGCCTGCATCGGCAGCCTCGACGCCACGCCGGAAACGTCCCCAGAAGTCGATCTCCCACACGACGCTTGCGCCGACGTTGAACTCCGTGAAATTGGTGTCCGTCGTGCCGGTATTCGGTGTGGTCTCACTGGCGCCGATCGCCGCAATATTGCCGGCCAGCACCTGCTGTTGCGGGTACTTGTTGCCGACGGCGATATTCAGGCGCGCCTGCGACTCGATTACGCGTAGCCCCGCGATTTCGAGCGTGTTGTTCTCGCGCCGCGCCGTGGCGATGAGTTCGTCGAGAACCGGGTCTTCGAGCGCGCGCCACCATTCCTCGAGTTGTGCCGCGTCGGTCGCAAAAGCTTCGAGCTCCGCATCCAGCCACGCGGGATTCGTGGGCACCTCCGGCCGCACGAAGTCCGGTCCGACCGGCGCGCAAGCTGACAGGAGCGAGGCGCAGGCGACGGGCAGAAACCCTGCCCTGCCTCGCAGGCTTTTGTCAGCCCGTTTCAGCTTCGGCTTCCGGCGCATCCGGTGCCATCCACGTGACCAGGAGTTCGTATCCGAGGGCGAGTATCACGGCCCCGATGAACAGGCCGACGATACCCATCGCAATAGCGCCGCCGATCGCGCCGATGAGGATCACGAGCATCGGCGTTTCAAGGCCACGGCCCAGCAACATCGGTTTGAGGAATGCGTCGCTGACGCTGACGATGATCGAATACACCAGGAATATAGTGGCCGGAACCGGCTCCGCGACCGAGAACACCCAGAATGCGATCGGACCCAGCACGATGATCGGCGGCAATTGCACGATCGCGAGTACGAGAACCGCGCCGGCCCAGAGTCCTGCCGCCGGGACACCGATCAGCACCAGCCCGATGGCTGCCAGGATTGCCTGGGCCACCGCGACGCCGAGGACGCCTTTAACAACACTGCGAATAGTGAGTATCGAAGTGTCCGTGAACTTGGCACCGCGCTCGGTTCCGACCAGGCTCGCCATGATCTCCCGGGTCGAATTGTATCCGCCCTTCGATTGCAGCAACAGGGCGCCGGCGATGATGGTCGATAGCACGAACTGCAGTACGCCAACCAGGGTGCCCGTTGCGAAACCGAAGACCTTTTGTGCCAGGCCACGCAGCTGCGTGTTGTACTGGCCCAGGAAGGCTTCTATGTTGCTTGCTGCATTCGACCAGATTTCGTAGGTCTTGGTGCCGATGACCGGCCAGTCAGCGACGCCGGCATTCGGTGGCGGCACACTGAACGTTCCTTCCCTGAGATTGTGCGCGAGCGACTGGAGTGACGAGAGTGTGGACTCGCCCAGTATCCAGGTTGGCACGAGGATAATCGCAAGCCCGATAAGAACGAAAATCACCGCGGACGTCTTCTCCCGACCGCCGAGCTTTGTCGCCAACGATACGTGCAAGGGATAGATCGCGACGGCGAGGATCATTGCCCAGACCACGATACTGATAAAGGGACGCACGATGTTGAAGCACATCACGAGCAGGATCAGCAATGCGCCGATCTGCAGGAACGATGCCATCGCATTGGAGAGAAACCGCTGGTCTACCTTCGTACTGTCTGCACTCGTCATTGCTTACTCCTTGACTGCCGGCATCGTGCGCGCCGTTTCTTCATCCTCATCGATTTCCCAAGTCTTCTGGACGACGGCGAACATCAGTGCCGTCGACCAGCCGACTAGCAGGATCCCGTTCAGGGCCTGTATGCCGCTCAACAAGCGATAACCTTCACTGAGGGTTATGTCGCCGTAGCCCAATGTCGTGAATGTCACGAATGAAAAATAGACAGCGGTCTCGAAACTCGCGAGTTCGCCGACCGGTACCAGCAATTTATAGACGCCGGCCCACACCATGATTTCCAGCGTGTGCAGGAACACGAGTACGAGTGCAGCCAGCATCAGGGCAGTCAGCACGCGCTTCGACCCCCAATGCCCGGTCCGGTCCAGGAACGTGTTCGCGAGGTATCTCACGAGGAAGGCGGTGCCCAGCGCGTGAATCGCGACGGTGATGGCGACCAGGACTGCGCCGATCAGGGCCAGCTTCAGCACGTCATGCTCCCGGCAACGGCGCGCGCAAATTCGCTCAACTCGGTGGGCTGCCGCGGGACAGCAATTCGCATAAGAACCTCTTTCTTGTTGGCATGGTCGCGAGGCGGCAGCGGACGATTCTAACGCCATCCGTTATCCTTGTCCCATGCTTATCCGGTGGCTGCCCTTCTTTATCGCCCTTGTGCCGCTCGTCGGCGTCCACATCGCCCATCTGATTGCGGTGGACTACGGCTACCTGCAGCCCTGCATCCCGTACCTCGAGGGATGTACCTCGATCAGCGGTACAGGCCGGTATCCGCCCGCAAGCTTCCTGTTCAAGGCGATCGAGATGGCCATGGCGGTGGCATTGCCGGTATTCTGGTATTTCTCGGTCAAGTGGCTGCGTGCGCTGGACCCGGACTGGCACAGTCATGCCGTGTGGTCGATATTCGTGACCGGGGCTGTAGGGGCGATCGCGCTGATTGTCTACGTGACGTTCCTCGGCACCCAGGAGCCGTTTTACGAGTTCATGCGACGCTTCGGCATTTACTTCTACTTCCTCGGCACCGTGCTCGCACAGCTGTTCCTGGCGCTGTCGTTTCGCGGCATCTGTAAGGGCCTTGGGGATCGCGCGCTCAGCCGGATGGCCAAGGTCATGGTCGTGTTGTGCCTGATGCCGTTCGCGCTGGGTTTCCTGAATCTGGCACAAAAAGCGGTATTGCCTTACGAGGTTGCCGATCCGCTTGAAAACAGCATCGAGTGGTTCGCCTCGCTGCTGATGCAGGCATATTTCTTCGTCGTGTACCTCGCATGGCGGCGGACGGGACTTGCCGTCTCGGTATCCGCAGCCCCTCCCCAGAGAGCCCGCTGAACAGCTCAGGATGCGGTCTTGGCGGCCGCTGGCGCCGGGATATCGCTTTCGTTTTCCGCGTCGGTAGCGAGCGAGTACTCCAGCACGCCGGTTGCGATCATGTCGGTGGATGCCTGCGCCACGGAGAGCTCGGTTTCCACTTCGCGGAGCTTGGCCTCCGAACGCAAGTTTTCCTCGGCTCGCTGCGACAGTTCGGCGCGTAGCTCACGCGTTTTGAGAATCGAATCCTTCAGGTCTTGCTTGAGTTTCTCGACGTAGCGCTGCTGCTCAGTGATGACCGTGTCGCGCTTCTCGATTTGCTCGTTGGCCGCTTGGAGGTCCTTCTCGAAGTCTTCCGAGCTTTCTTTTAGTTGCCCCAGTTCGTTCTGCGCGATTCGCAATTCGGCTTCGAGCGAGCGGATCCGGTCGTCGCGTGGATCCCGCTTGCTGGCGCGCCTTCGCGACCTCATCCAAGACCCGATCGATGACAGGATCCACCCGAGCAGGAAGGCTCCGACGGTCATCAGGATCAGGTTCTGAGGAAGTTCCAAAAACATCGGCCTATGATCATTCGCTTTCGGGGATTAAAAAAGGACCGAGTTCTCAGTCTTTACAGGGTCGGACCCGGGCCGGCCGGCTCGCCAGTCCCGCGTCGATCGCCGGTTGCTTCGCAGATGTAGACCACGAAAACTATAAATAACAATAGATTACTTTATATTCCTCAAATGAATAGCGACTCTGTTGCGCGGGCGCCGCGTCACCGCCGGCACCAGTATTTGACCCCCTCGCCGTCGAGGAACGTCTCCGCATCGCAGCCTTTGAGCATCGCCAGTGTGCTTAGCATGCCGGCCTGGGTACAGGTGTCGGCCGCAACGGTGATGGACCGGGGGGCGCCCTCGACCGGCCAGCCGCTCTGCGGGTCGAGGATGTGGCTGTAGCGTGCGCCTTCCTTTAACAGGAATCGGCGTGAGTCGCCGCTCGTGGCGAGGGCACCGCTACGGATCTCCACGACCGTCTCCGTCTGCCGCCCCTCCCCGGCAACCGCCTCGATGCCCACACGCCAGGCGCGGCGATCGCGCGGCGCGCGTGTGACGGCGAGGTCGCCGCCAAAGTTGACCAGGGCGCTGCATGCCCCGGCCTCGGTCAGCTTGCCGGCGACGCGGTCGACGGCATACTCCTTGCCGATACCGCCAAGGTCTATCTGCATCCCCGGAAGCAGGATTAGCAAAGGCCGCTGCCACCTGACTTTGTCCCAGCCGACCCGCTCGAGGACGCCCTCGACGGACTCGGGGTCGGGGATCCGGTCGCTGCCGTCGAAGATCCAGACCTCGCGCAGAACGCCGGACGTGATGTCGAAGCGGCCGTTACTCAGGGTGTGCAGTGTCGTAGCGAAGTCGAGCAGCGACGCGGTTTCTTCATCGATCTCGACCGCTCTGCCGCACGCCTTGTTGATCCGCGCGACAACGTTGCCGGGCCGGTAACGGCTGAACTTGTCTTCGATACGCCAGGTCTCTTCGGCAGCAATCCGTGCGAGCCGTGCAGCCTCGTTGCGGTCGTCGGACTCGATCAGGATTTCGCACGGGCTCGCCATGGCGTCGAAGCGCCCGATGAGACAGTCCTGGCCCACCTCGACCGAGACCGACCGGGCCGGCTCCCGTCCCGCCAATGCCGCTACCACCCGAACCGGTAGCTGAACTGCACGATGATCGCATCGAGGTCCGGGTACGTCTCCCTGCCCACCTGGTTGCCGATGAGCAGCTCGCCGGGAATCGAGCCTCGCTGTTGGTAGAGCTCGGCCCGCACGCTCATCTCGCTGCCGCCGCGCGTCTTCCAGCCGTACTTGAGGCCTAGCGTGACTGCGTCGAAGTTGCCGAGGCGGTAATCCGCCGACGCAAACGCGGGCAGCTCGATCCCGTCCACGAGGCTGATCGTGTAGAAATCCGCTTCCGACTGCGTATAGAAACGCAGGTGCGGCTCGACGTAGCTGCGTTCGCCCAGCGGCCAGCGCAGCCGCAGGTCCACGGTGTGCGAATCGATGTCCCAGTCATCGGTCATGTAACGGTACGCGGCGTCGAGCACCTTGCCGCCCAGGTAGTACTTCGCCTGCGCGAACAGGCTATGTTTCGTGCGGTCGTCGGGCCGGCTTTCGAAGCGGAATTCGTGCGACGGTCCATCGGCACCGGGCGCCGGTAGCCGCGGGATCGTGTCGCCGGTCGTGGCGTCCACGAGGCTCAGGAACTTGTAAGGATCCGTCAGGTAGCCGGTCGAATTGCTGAACGAGTAGTTGAGCTGCACGAGCAGCTGTCGAGAGATCACCTGGGTGACACCGATCACGGCGTCGATGACATCCTTGGAGTCGCCGCCCGTCTTGTTGCCGGAGTCGCCGACGTCGAGCATGGGCGCGAACGGTACAGGCGTTCCGCCGACCGGGTCCCAGGTATCGTGGGCGACGGCGAGACCTGCAGATACCGAGGTATTGCGCTGGTTGAAGTCGCGGGACAGGCTGCCGTTGAGGCCGAGGTGGGTGTAGTCGTATTCGAAGGAGCCGCTGAATCCGACGCTGGAATGCCACAGGCGGCCGAGCGGCTGTTCCCAGCCTGCGGTGACCGCCACGCGCGTGTCCTTGAACGTATCGTCGAGCGGCAGTTCGTTGGCAGGGATCGTGTACGAGGAATTGCCGGACGGGCGCGTGAACGTCTGCGGCACACCCTGGCGAATCGCGCCGTTGGGCGTCGCGCCGGTGAGGGTGTCCACTGTGAGCCCCAGCGTCAGGGAGCGGTCGTCGACGAAAAAGCGCCTGCCGAGAATACTCAGGCTCAGGTCCTGGACGCGGTCGTTGTTCTCACCGTAGTACAGCAGGGCCGTATTGAAGTCCCAGGCCGGCTCCTCCTGAGCCTGCACCGGTGCCGTGGGCGCGGTACCGAGCAGGCTGCAAGTTGCGGCCGCGAGCGCAGCCGATACCGGTTTCTGATTGGTTTCCGTCACGCCGGCCCCTCTAGTTGCAGCCGCAACCGCCGCCGCCGAAACCGCGGCCGCCGCTGGAGGCTTCCTTGCTGAAATAAATGTGATCGTCGATGGCCGCTTCGAGCGGGTCGGTCGTGAGCTGCATCTCGTCTTTTGCCAGAATGTCGCGCTCCCAGGGCTCGACGCCCATTGAGCTGCAACCGCTCGCCAGTGCGGCCAGCAACACAATTCCGGCGCCGGCAATCCACTTGTCACTCATTGTCGCTCTCCGATTCCCGTAGTGCCCTGAGGATCAGCGCCTCGTATTCATCCTGCTCTTTGACCTTGAATCCCATGTGCCGGGCCGTGATTTGTCCGTCGCGGCTGATCACGTAGGAACTCGGCATGGCGACGACTTCGTACTGTCTCGCGAGTTCCCGGTTCTCGTCGTAGACGATGGTAAACGCGGCGGGATACTCCTCGAGGAACCGCTTGGCGTCGGCCCGTTCCATGTCGAGGTTGACGCCGACGATGACCAGCCCGTCGTGCGCGTACTTGTCGTGCATCGCGCTGAGCCAGGGGAAGGACCGTCGGCACGGCTCGCACCACGAAGCCCAGAAGTCGAGAACGACGACTTTGCCGGCATACCGATCGAGGTCGAGGGTGTCCGCCGCGGGCGCCGGCGCCCACGCGAGCAGCGCCAACAGTGCCGCGACCCGCGCCGCTCTCCACGGCCGCATAGATCCATACTCCAGTGAATAAAGTTTCATGCGAAATCCAGTTTCTGACCAGTGACGGGGACCCGCAGCAGCACTGCAATGGCCGTTAGAGGGCGGTGAAGGAATTTTCCTTCGCGGCCACGGGCCTTTCACGGCAGTTTTTCGGCCGCGAGCAGTTCCCGGACCCGGTCCGGAAAGTCCGTGAAAAGGCCGTCGACGCCGAGATCGACGCAGAAATAGCGCACCATGGCCGCGAAGCTGCAGAAGCCGGGCGCCAGATCGTCGGCCCGGAAGGTGTAGGGATGAACCAGCAGCCCCGCAGCGTGGGCGCGCTCGACGAGCCCGCTCGAACGCGGCGTGCTCCCATCCGCGCCCGGGTCATAGAGCCGGTTGACCCAGGGCCCGATCGCATCGGCGGTCCGCGCCAGGTGAGCCAGTCCATGCTCCGTGCACAGCGTATCGTAGTCGGTATCGGCCTCTCCCCAGCTGTTGTCGCCGATGAGCTGGACAAGGCGCATCCGGCAGCCGAGGTCGTCGCGCAGCCGCCTGACCTCGCTGGCGTCGAAGCACTGCACGAAAACCGGGTCCTCAGGCTCCCCGAACCCGTGTGCGGCGAGTTCGTTCAGCATTGCCGCACCCAGGTCGATTCCCTGCTCCCGATGCCAGGCCGGGCGCTTGATCTCCGGGTAGACGCCGGTCGTACGCCCGGTGGCGTGGTTGAGACCGCCTACGAACTCGAGTTCTTCGGCGAGCGTATGAATCGCGAAGCGGCCGCTGCGAGGCGGGAATCGCCCCGGGTAGACCGGGTGCCCCTGTTCGTCCAGGCGCTCGGTAACACGCAGTGACCGAATCTCCGCGAGATCGAAGTCACGTACGTAGTAGCGGCCGTCATCCCGTGCCCGCCCCGGGAACTGCGCGGCCACGTCCGTGACGCGGTCGAGATGGATGTCGTGCAGGACCACGAGCTGGTCGTCCCGCGTGGCAACCACATCCTGCTCCAGGTAGTCTGCGCCCATCGCGTAAGCCATGGCCTTGGCCGGCAAAGTGTGTTCGGGCAGGTAAGCGGAGGCACCCCGGTGAGCGATGATCGTAGGCATAAGGTTATTTACTTTAATAAGGATAAATAACTTTATGTTTTATCTTCAATTTCCCCGTGCTCATCCCAGCCCGGGAAATCGATGCTTTCCCACCGCGCAGTGTCCTCGCCGCGGGCCTGCCGTTTCAGAGCGTCAGCGATTTCCCGGTCGTTCCACTGGATATGCTCCCTCACCCGCTCGACCACCGCCTGCGGCGTTTCGAGCACGCCGCCGAAGTGCCGTATGGCGATCATCGGTTTCGAGTTGGCGTCTGCCGTGTCCATCAGGAACCGGACAAGGTTCGGATTCTCTTCGTAGAGGTTCGGCAACACGATGACGGCCTCCGACTCTTTTATCTGCGCGATGAGTTCGTTCTTGATCGCCCCGACGTCGCCTGTCGGCGGCACATTCTCGGGCTTGCTGACGTTGAGGTAGAAGAACCGATCGACGCTCTCCAGAAACTCGAACACCCGCAAGTAGTCCTCCGTTTCCTGGAACGCGTGGGTGACGAACACCCGTATGGGATCACTCTCGGACACGATGGTCTCCCCTAGTGCAATTCCTCCCACGATTCTAGCCAATTCGAACCCTCGTCGTGCGACCGCGATCACGTATGCAGGATTCTGTTTCCATGCCAGCAGCGTTTCGGTATCGTAGCGACGCGCATGCGACTCCTTCTCTACAATATTCGATACGCCGTCGGCGGCGGGGCGAGCATGCATATGCCCTTGCCTGGCGCGGGTTACGTGCTCGGCAACCAGAGTGTCCTTCCGGAAATTACCCGTTTCATCAGGGACGTCGATCCCGACATCGTGGGACTCATCGAAGTGGACACGGGCTCGATCCGCAGCCGCATGGTGAACCAGGCCGAGAAGATCGCCGCCGACCTGCGCATGAACACGTCCTACGAGACCAAGTACGGATCAAGGTCGATCAACCAGGTGCTGCCGATCGTGCGCAAGCAGGGTAACGCCTTCATGGCGGCTCAGCGTGTGCACGGCGAGAAATTTCACTATTTCGATACCGGCATCAAGCGCCTGATCATCGAACTCGAAATGGAGGATTTCGCGGTATTCCTGGTACACCTGTCGCTGAAATATCGCCATCGTCACCTGCAGCTGCGGCGCCTGCACGACCTCATCGAGGCTACCGAGAAGCCGGTCATCGTTGCCGGCGATTTCAATACCTTCTGGGGTGAAAACGAGATTTACCTCTTCATGCGGGCGGCGGGACTGAAGTCGGCGAACGTCGAAGGACTGCCGACGTACCCGAGCCGGTCGTCGCGCAAGGAACTCGACTGGGTCTTGCACCAGGACGGGATTAGAGTCAACAGCTTCGAGATTCCCGACGTGCGGCTCTCGGATCACCTGCCCCTCATCTGCGACTTCGAGGTGACTAAAACATCATGACGCTCAAACACTGGACATCGGAAACGAGCGACGACGGTATCGTCTGGCTGTGCATCGACAAGGCCGACGGCGGTGCCAACGTGCTATCGGGGGAGGTTCTCCGAGAGCTGCACCAGCTCATCGGGCCGCTGGCGGAGCAGCCGCCGAAAGGCGTTGTCATCCACTCGGGGAAGAGCAACGGCTTCGTGATGGGGGCGGACATTAACGAGTTCACGAAGATCGAGAACCCGGAACAGGCCTACGAGCTCATTCGCCTTGGACAGCAGGTGCTGGAGCAGCTCGAGGCGCTGCCTTGCCCCACCGTCGCCGCGATCAACGGCTTTGCGCTGGGCGGCGGGCTCGAACTGGCGATGGCCTGCGACTACCGGATTGCGATAGAGACGGACAAACGCGTCCTGGGTCTGCCCGAGGTGCAGCTGGGCATTCACCCGGGATTCGGCGGCACGGTCCGTGCCGTGCAGATCGCGGGTGTCCGGCCCGCGATGCAGTTGATGCTCACCGGGAAGCCTATCACCGTCGGCAAGGGTCGCAAAATCGGCCTCGTCGACAGGATCACCGACTCGGCCGGTTGGCGTTCCGCGGCGAAAACACTGATGGCTGCGAGCCCGCCGAAACGGAAAGCGCCGCTCGTCGAGCGCTTGCTGAACCTCTCGCCGGTCAGGCCGTTCGTCCGTAACGTTCTGATCAAGCAGGTCGCGGGTAAGGCACGCAAGGAACATTATCCTGCTCCCTACGCGATGATCGACCTGTGGTCCCGGCACGGCGCGTCGACGCAGACGGGCTACGAGGCCGAAGCGCGCTCGATCGCGGAACTCATGTGCACGAGCACGTCACGCAACCTCGTGCGCGTGTTCTTCCTGCAAAACAGGCTCAAGGGTCAGGGCAGCAAGTCCGCGGCCCAGGTTTCGCACGTCCACGTCGTGGGTGCCGGCGTCATGGGTGGCGATATCGCGGCCTGGTGTGCCCTGCGCGGGCACACGGTGACGCTGCAGGATCGCGAGCAAGAATACGTTGATCCCGCGATGGAACGGGCAGCGAAGCTGTTCGAGAAACGCATCCGCGACGACGCGGAGCGCGCCGCGGCATTCGAGCGGCTGCAGTCCGATGTCGCGGGCGCCGGCGCTGCAAAAGCCGATCTCGTCATTGAAGCCATCTTCGAGAATCTCGAGGCAAAGCAAGCCCTTTATAAGTCGCTCCAGGAAAAGATGTCGGCCGGGGCGCTGCTCGCAACGAACACCTCCAGCATTCGCCTCGAGGACCTGCGTGCCGGTCTCGAGGCGCCGCAGCGCTTCATCGGGCTGCATTTCTTCAATCCCGTCGCGCAGCTGCCCCTGGTCGAGGTCATACGCTGCGAGGATACCGAGCGGGAGGCACTCGACATCAGTTTCGGCTTTGTCAAGGGTATCGGCAAACTGCCGCTCGAGTGCAAGAGTTCACCGGGCTTCGTCGTCAATCGCATACTCGCGCCGTATATGGCCGAGGCGATGGAGCTGGCCGAGGACGGTGTGCCGCTCGCCGAGATCGATCGTGCCGCCGAAGCATTCGGCATGCCGATGGGGCCGGTCGAACTCGTCGACACCGTCGGCATCGACGTCGCCCTGCACGTGTCGAAAGTCCTGGGTGCGGCGATGAACCGGCCGGTGCCACAGAAACTCGCCGACATGGTCGAGGCCGGTCAGCTCGGCCGCAAGAGCGGTGAGGGCTTCTACCATTGGGAGAACGGCAGGCCGGTCAAGCCGGCAGTTGTCGAATCCGCCGTGACCGCAGAAATCGAGGACCGCCTGATCCTGCCGATGGTCAACGAAGCAGTGGCGTGCCTGCACGACGACGTGGTGAGTGACGCTGATCTCCTCGATGCCGGCGTCATCTTCGGCACCGGCTTCGCGCCATTCCGCGGCGGCCCGATCAACTACGCGCGCGAGCGCGGCGTCGAACAGGTTGTAGCCCGCTTGAACGACCTCGAGAAACGCTACGGGGAGCGGTTCACGCCGCACGCAGGCTTTTCGAAGATCTGATTGAAGTTTTCGAACCGGTTTGCTGGAAACTGTGCGCGGCTTCACGCTGCGCACCGCCCGGTGTATCGGAAGTCATTGAATAGAAGGTAGAATACCGGCGGCTGGACGATCGTACGGCGACGCAGGTTGACAGGACATCGAATGACACACGAGCCGGCAAGCACCGCGCTACTGCAGCAATTTTCACCGCTGGACGGTCTCAAACGGGACAACCTGGCGGCGCTCGCCCGTAAGGTGCAGGTGCGGGAATTGTCACCCGGTCAGGTGTTGTTCAAGGAAGGCGATACCGAGAAGCGCACGATCTACATCATCTCGGGCGTCCTGGAGTTAATGGACCAGGGCAAGACCGTCGAGACCATCAGCGGCGGCAGCGATACGGCGCGGAATCCTGTCGCCCCGGTGTTTCCGCGCCGGGTATCGGCAAAGGCGCGCGACCGAGTGCAGTTCATTTCGATCGACAGCGACCTCCTCGACGTCATGTTGACCTGGGATCAGACCGGTACCTACGAAGTGTCCGAACTGCAGGGTGAGGCGGACAGCGGCGGCGAAGACTGGATGACGATGCTGTTGCAGACCAAGGCCTTTCACAAGATCCCGCCGGCGAACATCCAGGCGATCTTCATGCGCATGCAGCAGATCAACTACAAGGCCGGCGACGTGATCCTCAAGCAGGGTGCCGAAGGCGACTATTTCTACGTCCTGACTCGCGGCAGTGCGCTCGTCACGCGCGAGACTCCGTTGTCGAAGGACGGTATCAAGCTCGCAGAACTTCGGGTCGGCGACACGTTCGGCGAGGAAGCGCTGATTTCCGACGCCAAGCGCAACGCGACCGTGACGATGCGCACCGACGGCGCCGTCATGCGGCTCGGCAAGGAAGACTTCAAGAGGTTGCTCAATGAGCCGATGCTGGAGTGGGTGGACTTCGCCGACGCGCAGCGGATCATCCAGGAAGGCGGGGAGTGGCTCGACGTGCGGCTGCCGAGCGAGTTCGAAAACCACCACCTCGACAACGCCGTCAATATCCCCCTGTACTTCATCCGGCTCAAGCTCAATGCGCTCGATCAGCGCAAGAAGTACGTGGTGTGCTGCGATACGGGACGGCGCAGCTCGGCCGGCGCCTATATCCTGAGCGAGCGCGGCTACCAGGCCTACGTATTGCGAGGCGGAATCAACAAGGAACAGAGCTGATCCTGGAGCGCGCCACAGCCGATTCCCGGGTTACATCGTGTGCGTCAGCTTGTCACCGCCGAGGGCGCCGGCGAGGTAGTTCTCTATTTTCTTCTGCGTGTTCCCCTGGTCCTGGTCGCTGAACTGCACGCCGATACCGGCCGTCCGCTTGCCCTGCGCCCCTTTCGGCGTCATCCAGATCACCTTGCCGGCTACCGGGATCTTCTCGTCCTCGCCCATCAGGTTGAGCAGCATGAAGACCTCGTCGCCCAGGCGATAGGAGCTGTTGGTGGGGATGAACAGGCCGCCGTTGATGACATACGGCATGTACGCGAGGTACAGCGCGCTCTTGTCCTTGATCGTCAGTGTCAGCAATCCGGGTTTGCTCATCTCTTTACCTCTGGGCCGGCATCAGCCGCATACCGCCCGGTTCTCTGTCCGTCGCCGCGTCGACGAGCCCCTCCGCCCAGTCGATCAACAGCCATTCCAGCGTCAGCTGCACGTTGTACGATCCCTTGGGTTGGCCTCGCAGCCGGTTAATCCTGTCTAGATAGCAAAACAGGTTTCGCCTGTCCATGCGCTTCAGCACAGATTCGTCGATTACCAGTCCCGGTGCCCGATCACGGCCGCCTGCGAGCGCCAGGACCGCCTGACGCAGCTGACGCGCGAGCCAGTCCAGCACGAAACCGGCCTCCAGTTTGCTCCAGCGCTCGGCCACCTCGATGGGAGAGAGTTTTCCGGCGCCGACCGCCGCGAGTTCGCGGCCCATTGTCGCGACCGTATCGAGATTCTCGAGCGCCTCGATCGCCGCAAGCGGCGCGTTGCCGGCGATCCGCAGCGCCTCCGCCCAGCGACCCCCGGGCTGCAGCCGGTCCAGCCATGCAAGGCCCACGCTCTCGGCCGGGGGTGCAAAGTCGACGCGCTGGCAGCGGCTGAATACGGTCGCGGGCAGGCGCCCGGTGCGGTCCGCGATGAGAAGGATCAGTGCGTCGCCCGGCGGTTCCTCGAGTGTCTTGAGGAGACTGTTGGCGGCATTGCTGGTCATCGTATTGGCGGGCTCGATGACGGCCACCTTGCCCCGTCCCTCGTAGCTCGTAAGCTGCAAATTGGCGACGAGTTCGCGAACCTGGTCGACGAGAATGCCCTGCTTATCCTCCGGTGGTTCGAGCCATTGCAAATCCGCGTGTTCGGGCCGCTCCAGGGGAAACTGGGGCAACGCAGGCCGCTCACCGGTACCAAGCCGTTCGCGGGCGATCCACGCGGCCGCTGCGCGCTTGCCGACCCCGGGGGGGCCTGCCAGCAGCACGGCATGCGGCATCCGGCCGCTACGGATACGCTCCAGCCATGCGTGTGCAAACTCGCTATGCCAAATAATATCCATTAAAACAGTCAATTAACCTAATTTTTTAATGTCGATTCTCATTCAACAATACGGCTGCAATCTCGCGAATGACGGCCTGGACCGACTCGAGATCCTGCGAGCAGTCCACCACCGCGAACCGCTCCGGCTCGCTTGCCGCGAGTTGCAGGTAAGCCCCGCGCACTCGATCGAAGAAATCCGCTTGCTCGACCTCGAAGCGATCGAGGTCCCCTCGCCGGCCGGCGCGCTGCAAGGCCGTTTCCACGGGTGCATCCAGCAGGATCGTAAGGTCCGGCTGCAGGTCGCCATGGACAAAATTGGCGAGCCACTCGATGCTGTCGGGTGAGAATCCGCGGCCACCGCCCTGGTAAGCACGCGTCGAATCCGTGAACCGGTCGGCGATCACCCAGGTCCCGTTTTCCAGCGCCGGCCTGATCGCATTGTTGACGTTGATCGAGCGGGCCGCGAACATCAACAGCAGTTCCGCGACATCCGGCAGCGGCTCGTCGCCGTGTTCCTTCAAGATTCGCCGGATGTCCTCGGCGATCGGCGTGCCACCCGGCTCGCGCGTCTTCATGACCCGGTAGCCGCGGTTCTCGATGAGGCTCGCAAGCAGGTCGATATTCGTCGACTTTCCGACCCCCTCGATACCTTCGATCGTGATGAATTTGCCGCGGCGCACGCTACATCCCTTTCTGCCGGTTGCGCCGCAGCTGCCGCAGGTACTCGGCGACCGCTGCGTCGTGCTCGGCCTTGGTCACGGAAAACTTATGGCTGCCGTCGCCGAGGCCGGTCGCAACGAAATAAAGGTCGTTGCCAGACGCCGGGTGCAAAGCGGCACGAATGGCGTCTCGTCCCGGCATCGCGATCGGGGTCGGCGGCAAACCGCCGCGCGTGTACGTATTGTAGGGTGTGTCCGTACGGAGGTCGCGCCGCGTGATATTGCCGTTGAATTTCGGTCCGATGCCGTAGATTACCGTCGGGTCCGTCTGCAGCCGCATGCGCTTCTCGAGGCGCCGCGCGAAAACGCCGGCGATGCGATTGCGCTCGTCGGGTCTTGCGGTCTCCTTTTCGACGATCGAGGCCAGGATCAGGGCCTCGTAAGGGGTTGCTACCGGTGTCCCCGGGTCGCGCCCGGGCCACTCATCGCTCAGGACATCCTGCATCAGACGGTAAGCCTGTTTCAACACGGTGCGGTCGCTGGTATTGCGTGGGAAATGATAAGTCTCCGGCAGGAACAGGCCTTCCGGGTGACTGGTTTCGGCGCCCAGTTCCTCGAGCAATGCCGGCCAGTCGGCTTCGGTCATCTGCGCATCGATCTGTGGATGTCCGTGCAGGGCGCGCAGCAGATCCCACTGGTTCCAGCCTTCGACGATCGTGAAGGAGTAAAGCAGTACGTCGCCGCCGGTGAACTGTTCCAGCATCTCGTTGAGCGTCGTGCCCGGTTCGATGGCGTACTCGCCGGCATGCACGGAGCCAGCCTTGCCGGAGACCCGGGCATACAGGCGTAGCAGGGTCGGGCTGGAGATGATCCCCTCCTCTGCTAGCCGTTCGCTGATCCGGTTGAACGGTGCGCCCGGCAAAATCTCGAACGTCACGCCTCCCGCGGGCACGTTGACGGGGCCGTCGAGAAACCGGTCGACATGCCAGAGCACAGCGGTGGCTATCAGGAGCAACGCACCGGCAAGGATGCCGAGCAACTTGGCGACGGGCCTCACGCCGGACCCTCGTAAATGCCACTGTGACGCAGCATGTCGGTCAGCCTGCGGATAAGGGGCTGCGGCAGCCACGAGTGTGAACCGCAGCGCTTTGCGGGGAGAATTCCGATCTGGCTGTTACTGATGAATACGCCGTCGGCGGCCCACAATTCGTCGACCTCGACGTCGCGGACCCCGCAAGCGATTCCCGCCGCGTCGAGAAGGGTAAGGACGTGACGCCGCATGACGCCTGACACGCCACAGCGCGTAATTGCCGGTGTGATCAGCTGCTGGCCGGTGATGAGGAACACGTTGCTCATGGTACCGCAGATGAGGCGCCCGTCAGTGTCCAGCGTCAGGCCTTCGAATACGGAGTCGTCAACCCATTCGTTCCGTGCCAGGACCTGTTCCAGCCGGTTCAGGGTCTTCATCCCCGCCAGCTGCGGCTGCATGGCTAGCCGAGTGTTGCAAAGCCTCAGATCGATACCATCGCGATAACAGGTGTCCTCCAGCCGGTGAGCCTTCGATATTCCGGCAAGCAGTGTCACCCCCGCATCACCGCCGCGAGGATACCCTCGCGGCCCTGCCCCGGCCGTCAAGAGGAGCTTGGCGACGCAGCGGGAAGTGTCGGCTTGCGACTGGTGCAGCGCTGCGTCCAGTGCTGCGCGTAGCATCGATCGGCACGGCGCTGCCAGCCCGAGGCGCGCCGACCCGATTTGCAGCCGCTCGACGTGATAATCCCAAAGCCGCGGCGCGCCATTGCGAATCGCGATGGTCTCAAAAAGCCCGTCGCCATATTGTACGCAACGATCGTCCACGGGCAGCGTGTGGCAGGGGCGGCCGTCCCTGAACCACTGGGTCATACGGCAAGCGACCTCAGCAGGCCCTCGGCCTTGGCTCGGGTCTCCGCCAATTCGGCGTCGGGCTCGGAATCGGCGACGATGCCTGCGCCGGCACGCAACACCAACGTGCGTCCCTGCAGGACCATGGTGCGGATAAGGATGTTCAAATCCAGGCTGCCGTTGCGATTCAGATAGCCGAACGAGCCCGTATAGGCGCCGCGGGCCACACCTTCGAGTTCGTTGATGAGCTCCATGCAGCGGACTTTGGGGCAGCCCGTGATCGTGCCGCCCGGAAACACGGCGCGTATCGCGTCGCCCGGTGCAACGCCCCTCCTGATGCGCCCCCTGACGTTCGAGACAATATGGTGCACGTGCGCGTAGCTCTCCAGCGCCATCATCTCGTCGACCTCGACCGTACCGGGGTCACAGACCCGGCCGAGGTCGTTGCGTTCCAGGTCGATCAGCATGATGTGTTCGGCGCGCTCCTTGGGATTCGTGAACAGCTCGACCGAAAGCCGGTCGTCGTCGTCACGATCGGCTGCACGCGGCCGCGTCCCAGCGATGGGCCGCGTAGACGCAATGCCGTCGCGGACCCGCAGTAGCCGCTCGGGCGACGACGAAATGATCGCGGCGTCGCGCCAGCGTGCGACGCCGGCAAACGGGGCCGGGTTTGCTCTGCCAAGCGCCGCATACAGCTGCGCCGGGTCCGGCTCCTCCGCGAACTGCGTGCTCCAGCCGCGGGACAGGTTGGCCTGGTAGATATCGCCGGCGGCGATGTAGTCCTTTGCGCGTTTGACAGCGCCGAGGAAGTGAGCTTCATCCTCTTCCCGGGTCTTCTCACTGCGCGGTCTCTGCGCTGCCATCGGCAGCATGTTTCCGGCGGCGCGGACGTCGCGCATCACCCGCTCGAAGTCTATTGCCGCGTCCGTCTCCGCGACGAACCAGGTCTGGCGGTCGGCATGATCGTGGACGATGGCGGCCGGGCAACGCACGGCAAACGCAGTGGGCAGAACAGGGTCGGTTGGCAGCTCCAGCACGGGTTCTATTTCGGCAGCGAGTTCATAGCCGAGGTACACGAACCAGCCGCCGTGAAACGGCAGCTCCGGCACTGGACCATCGCGGCTCTCACTCCGCCACCAGTCGTCGAGCGCTGCCAAGAACCCGGACCCCCCGGCTCCGTGACTGCCAACCAGCCGTCCATTGCCCCCGAGTTCGAGCGACTGGCCGGGAAACGCGAACAGGATGTCGTAGCGGCCGAACGGCAGCCGCGCGGCGGTGCTTTGCAGGAGGAACGGGTATCGCTGCGGAGACAGTCGATGCAATTCCAGGAGGTCGACCGGTTGCGCGAGTGCACGCACCTGCAAGTCATGATAAGCATTCCGCCCGTACACGGCGGCAGGCTCAGTCGAAGGCTCGGAAGATCAGGCTACCGTTGGTACCGCCGAAACCGAACGAGTTCGAAATGGCCATCGTGATCCTGGCGTCACGGGCCTCGTTGGGGACGTAATCGAGATCGCATTCGGGGTCCTGGTTCTCCAGGTTGATAGTCGGTGGTACGACCTGATCCTTGATCGCGAGGACCGAGAAGATCGCTTCGACGACGCCGGCCGCGCCGAGCAGGTGCCCGGTCGTCGACTTGGTCGAACTGACCATTAGCGCGTCCGCGGCATCACCGAACGTCCGCCGGATACCGACGGACTCACCGACGTCGCCGGCAGGCGTCGACGTGCCGTGTGCATTCAGGTACTGGATGTCCACCGGGTCGACGCCGGCGTCGCGGATCGCCGCGCTCATGCACTTGCGTGCGCCTTCGCCATCCGCCGGCGGCAATGTGATGTGGTAGGCATCGCCGCTCATGCCGAAACCGATCAGTTCCGCGTAGATGTTCGCGCCGCGCGCCCTGGCGTGTTCCAGTTCCTCGAGGACCACGCAACCCGCGCCGTTGCTGAGCACGAACCCGTCGCGATCGACATCCCAGGGCCGGCTTGCCGCCGCCGGGTCGTCGTTGCGAGTGGACATTGCGCGTGCTGAACAGAAGCCTGCCATCGCCAGCGGTGTCGTGGCGTACTCGGAGCCGCCGGCGAGCATCACGTCGGCATCGCCATGGACGATACTGCGGCCGGCAAAACCGATGCAGTGCGTCGAGGTTGCGCACGCGGTGACAATGGAAATATTGGGGCCGGTGATGTGTTGCAGGATGCTGACCTGGCCGGACGTCATGTTGATGATCGAGCCCGGAATGAAAAACGGCGAGACCTTGCGCTGGCCGGCGGCCAGCAGCTTGTCGTGATTGTCCTCGATGAACTTGATACCGCCGATGCCGGCACCCATCGCGATCCCGATACGATCGCCGTTCTGTTCGGTGATCTCGAGACCGGCATCCCGAATCGCGTCGATACTGGCGGCAACGCCATAATGGATGAAGGGGTCGTTCTTGCGCTGCTCCTTGGGCGCAAGGTACTGGTCGACGTCGAATCCCTTTACGTGGCCGGCAATGCGCGTGGGATAACTGCTCGCATCGAAGTCCTGGATAGGACCAATACCGGAGTTGCCCTCGCAGACGTTGCGCCACGCGTCATCGAGACGGCTGCCCACCGGCGAGACGATGCCCATCCCGGTGATGACAACGCGACGCTTGCTCAATTTTCTGCCGTTTGAATTTGGCGGAACCGCCAGTTGGAAACCCGTGAGAAACGCGCGGCGACGCCGAAAACAGCCGCCGCGCCCGATTGATCAACTCTCGCTGGCGCGAGCGGTTACGAAGTCGATCGCTTGCTGTACCGTGGTGATCTTCTCGGCTTCCTCATCCAGGATCTCGGTTTCGAACTCCTCCTCGAGGGCCATGACCAGCTCGACGGTGTCGAGCGAATCCGCGCCGAGATCATCGACAAATGAAGCATCGTTCGTTACTTCTTCCTCTTTGACGCCGAGCTGCTCGGCCACGATGCTCTTAACTTGTTCTTCAATACTGCTCATAGTGGTAGCTTCTCCTGAGAAGACTCATTCAAAATCTCGCCACGGCGCACGCATCATGTGTCACCGAGCCGCTCGTGCCTTTCCTGGGCGATCCGTATGCCGCGCCCTCGATTGCCGGGGAAACCCGTCAAATCGGCGATAAGTCCTTGAAATAACAAGGTGCTCCCTGTCCGTGGCCCGGTATTGTAAGTGAATCCATAGTGGCAATCTATACGCGCGGGCAGGTAATTTCCCTGCGCGTCAGTCCATCAGCATGCCGCCGTTCACGTGCAGCGTTTCACCGGTCACGTAGGCGGCGGCGCCTGATGCCAGAAACAGCACCGCATTGGCGATATCCTGGCTCTCGCCGAGCCTGCCGAGCGGCACCTGGGCGAGCATCGCGCCGCGCTGGTCTTCGGGCAGCACGCGGGTCATATCGGTATCGATAAAACCGGGTGCGACCACGTTCACCGTGATATTGCGCGAACCGATTTCGCGCGCGAGCGACTTGGAAAAGCCGATTATTCCCGCCTTGGCCGCGGCGTAATTCGACTGTCCGGCATTACCCATGACGCCGATGACCGAGGCAATGTTGATGATCCGACCTTTCTTCGCCTTCATCATTCCGCGCAGGCAGCCCTTGCAGAGCCGGTAGACGCCCGTCAGGTTGGTCGCGATCACCTCGTCCCACTCTTCCGGCTTCATGCGCATGAGCAGGTTGTCACGTGTAATCCCCGCATTGTTGACGAGGATGGTCGGCGCTCCGTCGTTTGCCTGTATGTCCTTCAGTGCCGCTTCGACCGAGGCGTCGTCCGCGATATTCAGAACGACGCCACGCCCGTTATTACCGAGCGCCTCGCCGATCGCAGCCGCGCCGCCCTCGCTGGTCGCGGTGCCGATGACGGTAGCGCCTGCACTGGCCAGCCCGGCGGCAATGGCGGCACCGATTCCTCGGGACGCCCCGGTGACGAGAGCAATCTCACCGTCGAGAGCCGAGACGTTGAACAGACTGGTCATAATAATCCCCTTTACGAAGTGCAGGGCCTTGTCGAGCTCATCGGCGCTGTCTTCGCGCGCGTATGCTCGCACGTGACTCAAGCGCTTCCGACACGACGTGCTTTCTATCGTCGATCGTGAATGACGCGCCAAATTATATAGAGGCCCGGCCTCGGACTCTAATCAGAGCCGCGGCGATCAGCGCCCCGCCGATGACCCCGTAGAGATGCGCATCCACGATAACCGCGCCGCCCGACGTGGCTTCGGAGCCCGGCAGCGGACCCGAGAACTGCTCCCAGGCGAGCTTGGCTGCCACGACGACGGTCAGGATAACGGCTTCGCCGCTGCGCCCGACCAGCCCCGCGACGATGCCGGCCGCAAGCATGCCGTGCAGCAACCCGGATAGGCCGACATACCACTCGATTGAGGTCGCCCCGAACCACAAGCCGAGGTCGATGGCAGCCACGGAGCCGGCCCAGATCCAGAGCCAATCGCGGCTAGTGAACGACCGACCGACCAGGAACCACACCAACGCGAGGCCCGCAAGATTCAGCAGAGCGTGGGACACACCGAGGTGCACGAGGTGTCCTGTGAGTAGCCGCCAACCTTCGCCTGCCGAGATACCGGTCCTGTCGAAGCGCAGCCATTCGCGCCCTGCATCGCCGCTGAGGAGCAGCGCCAGGGCGACGAGTGCGATGGCGACGGGCACCCGCCAGGCGAGCCCTCGCGAGGCGCCGGGGCGTGTTTCATCGCCTTTGCTTAACCCCATGTTTGGTATACTTACGTTTCAAGCGATAACGAGTCAATTTGGGCCGGTTTCACCGGCCTTCGCGATACGGCGAATCCTCTGGAGCATACCGTGAGTAAAGACATTAGGCAGCGGCGCAATGAACGGCGCCAGCGCGGTTTCACCCTGATCGAGATCATGGTCGTCGTGATCATTATCGGTATCCTGGCGGCCATCGTCGCGCCGAACGTCATCGGCCGCGTGGATGACGCGCAGATCACGAAGGCCAAGGCCGAGATATCGAACATCGAGAACGCGTTGAAATTTTACCGACTGGACAACTTCCAGTACCCGACCAGCGAACAGGGGCTCGAGGCGCTGGTGACCAAGCCGGCCGATCCGACGATCACCAACTGGAAACCCGGCGGCTACCTCGACCGCATCCCCAAGGACCCCTGGGGCAATCCCTACCAGTACCTGAACCCGGGTAACAATGGTGAAATCGACATATACACCCTGGGGCGCGATGGCAGACCCGGCGGTGAAGGCATCGATGCCGATATCGGAAACTGGAACATCGAGTAAGGTTTTCGCGGACCGCGCCGCGCTGCTGCGCCCGCGAGGGCGCAGCAGCGGCTTTACGCTGGTCGAGATACTCGTCGTGATCGTGATCGTCGGTATCGTTATGTCGATTGCCATATTGTCGATCACGCTTGCGGGCGGCGACAGCCAACTGCGCGAGGAAGCGCAGCGAATGGTTTCGCTGGTCGAGGTCGCACAGGACGAGTCGTTGCTGCAAGGCCGGGAATTCGGCCTGGAATTCATGCAAGGTGCGTATCGCTTCGTCGAATTCGATCCGCTCACCCGTCAGTGGGGCGAGATCATCGGCGACGACACCCTCCGGCTCCGGAAACTCCCGGAAGAACTCGAGCTGGAGCTGTTTATCGAGGATCGGCGCGTGATCCTGAAGACCGATCCCGTGCGCATGAACTCGAGTGAGGACGACCGGCCCGGCATTCAGCAATACGCGCCCCACGTCCTCATCTATTCGAGCGGTGACATGTCGCCGTTCGAACTCCATTTCGTGCGCCGCATCGACGACAGCCTGCTCGCTGTTCAGGGAGACTTCGCCGGAAGGGTCGAGATCGTTACCCCGGAGGATTCGATGTGAGGCTGCGCTGCCGGGTCACCGGCTTCACGCTGATCGAGGTCATGGTCGCGCTGGTGATTGTATCGCTGGCGCTCGCGGGCGTTGCCGCCAGCATGGGGCAAATGATCGACACGGCCAATACGATGCGCGACCGGACCTTCGCGAGCTGGATCGCGCAGAACAAGATCACGGAATTGCGCCTCGCCGAGGCCATGCCGGAAGTCGGGGAAAGCAGTGGCGATGTCGATTTTGCGAATGCCACCTGGTCTTGGACCGCCAATGTCTCGGAGACAGGTGTGGAGAACCTGATGAAGGTCGAGGTGACCGTCTCCTATGCCGGCTTCGACCAGCCGGTGCGACAGGTAACGGGCTTCATCGGCGAGCCGGTCGCGCCCGGACAGGGCAATCTTGCCTGGAATGCAGGGCAGCCGGACCTGGGGCAGCAACAATGACCACGTGGCGCCACAACGGCTTCACACTGATCGAAGTACTCGTCGCGCTGGCGGTTTTCGGGGTCCTCAGCGTCGTGGCCTACATGGCCCTCGGACAGACCCTCTCGAACGCCGATATGCTCGGCGAACGCATGGAGCGGCTGGAGGCGATCCAGCGGACCATACGCTACCTGGATTCGGATCTGATGCAGGCAGCTCCGCGCCCGGTACGCGGCCTGCTCGGCGATGGCTACGAGCCCGCGATACGCTCCAGCTTCGCCTCCGAGTTTGCGCTGGAGGTGACCCACGGCGGGTGGACCAATCCTGCGGGCCTGCCACGGGGCACGCTGCAACGCAGCGCCTACCGAATCGAGGACGGCGAATTGCTCCGCTTCCACTGGCGCGTACTGGACCGCACCGTCAACAACGAGCCGATCCGAACGGTGTTGCTGGACGGGGTCGAGAGCATCGAGTTCCGCTACCTGACCGCCGAGGGGGAACCCTCGGAACAATGGCCACCGGTCAACGCATCCGGGCCGGCGGGGTTCCGCCTGCGGCCGCGCGCCATAGAGGTCGTATTGCGGCTGACCGACGAGGGTGAAATCCGGCGGCTCGTGGAGATCGCGCCGTGAACCCGCCTCGCCAGCAGCGTGGTGTCGCCCTGATTACTGCGATCCTGATTACGGCGCTGGTCAGCAGCGTTGCGCTGAGCCTGGCCTGGGACAATGCGCTGGACATGCGGCGTACCATGACCCTGCTCTACCGGGATCAGGCCGTGCAGGTCGCTATGGGCGCGGAAAGCTGGGTGCAGTCGATACTGCGCGACGATCTCGCTGAAACCGAAACCGATCACCTCGGCGAGATCTGGGCCAGCGAACTGCCGGGACTGCCCGTACAGAGCGACGTTGTCCAGGGCGAGTTATTCGGCCGCATCGAGGACCTGCAGGGGCGCTTCAACATCAACAACCTGATCGACCAGAACGGCGATGTCGACGAACTCGCGCTGGAGCAATTCCGGCGCCTGTTGAACGCGCTCGAGTTGGACCCGCGCTTCGCGGGTATAGCCGCGGACTGGATAGACGCCAACCGCGAGGCCGGGTTCCCCGATGGTGCCGAAGACGCGATCTACACCGGGCTCGTCCCCGCGTACCGCACCCCCAACCTCCCCATCACGCATGCGACGGAACTGGCGGCACTGGAGGGGATGGACAAAGCGAGTTTCGACATCCTGGCGCCCCACATCGTGGCCCTGCCTGGCCGCACCGGGATCAATGTGAACACGGCGACGGCAGCGGTGCTACGGTCGTTGGGCGAAAACCTCTCGGCCGCCGATGTCGAGAGCCTGATCGCGGAGCGCGAAGATGGCGGCTTTGCGGACCTGCAGAATACCTTCTCGACCCTTGTGGCACCCGAGATATTGCCGCAACTCGAGGAAACGACAAGCTATTTTCAATTGAGCTTGGTCGTGCAGATTGCTACCGTTCGCATCATCTATTTCAGCACGTTACAGCGTGGGGCGACGGGACAGGTCGTCCCCATCCTCCGTAGCCTAGGAACTACCTGACAATGGCGGAATATCTGGTCATTCGGCTCGGCGCCGAAGAAGATGCCAACGCGAGCTGGATCGCGGTGGACGACGCGGCAACTCGCCGCACGCCGCCGGTCATCGGACCGCTCGATGAAGCCCTGAAGGACATCGGTAACCGCGAGGTCATCGTGTTGGTGCCGGCAGGCGAGACTTCGACCCTCACCTGCGACCTGCCGGCAAAGGGCGCGCGGTTGCGTGCCGCGTTACCGTATGCGCTCGAAGAGCAAGTGGCGGACGAGATCGAGAACTTGCACTTCGCGCCGGGAGCCCGGCGTGCTGCCGGCGATTTTCCCGTCGCCGTCGTCACGCACGACAAGATGAACGCATGGCTGGACCGCTTGCAGGCTGCAGGCATCAAGGCCGCACGGCTGATCCCCGAGGATCACGGTATCGCGTTCGTGCCGAACACGCTCAGCCTCCTGGTTGCCGAGGACAAGGTCTTTTTCAATAATGGCTCCGATCTCGAATTCGTGATGCAGGGGGTTTCGCCGGGCGAGGCACTGATGGCGGCCGGAATCCTGGCTGACCACGGACTCACGGACGAGGCAGCAGAGAGTTCCAGGCACCTGCTGGTCTATTGTGAACCGACCGACGAGCAGCGTTTCGCGGACGACTGGGACAGGCTGCGGCAACATCTCGACAGCGTGGACATCAATCTCCTGCCCGATGGCGTCCTGCCGCGGCTCGCCGTCACCGTTGCGAGCGGTTCCGGCGTTAACCTGCTGCAGGGGCAATATGGCGAGAGCACGGACATCGGGGCGATGTTCAGGCCATGGCGGTACGTGGCGATGTTGCTGGTCGGGCTCGGGGTGCTCGGCCTGGCCGGCAAGGCCATCGATTATTTCCGGCTAACGTCGGAAGAAGCGGCTCTCAAGGAACAATTCACGGCCGAGTACCGCAAGATCCGGCCGGACGATACACGAGAAGTGATGGATCCGCTGGGCACGGTGACCTCGATTCGCCGCAGTTTCGGCGGGGCCGGCACTGCGCCGGCGGTATTCCTGCCCACACTGCAGCAGCTGGCCGCAGCCATGCAGGAAAACAAAGATGCCGAGATCCAAGCGATCAGCTACCGCGCCGGGGTCATCGATGTGCGCCTGACCGCGCCCGACGTCGCGACGCTCGACAGGATCGAAAAAAGCGTCAGCCAGTCCGCACGCTTCAACGCATCGATCCAGTCGACGGATCGTATCGGCGACCGGGTCAACAGCCGCATCCAGATTCGCGAGGTGGGGTCATGAGAGATTGGTTCGAATCGCTCGAAGCCCGGGAACGGCTGTTCGTCGTCGCTGGCGCCGTCGTGGTCTCTGTTGCCCTGCTCTGGGGCGTGGTCTGGGTTCCGCTGGACAAGGGTCACCGCGACGTACAGCAGCGCGTCACGACCTGGGAACGTTCTCTGGCCGAATTGCGGCCGCTGGCGTCGATGCCGAAGCCACAGAATGGATCGCGGCCCGCGTCCGGCGCAGCCTCGGCACAGTCGCCGGTCGTGGTCGTGGACTCGACGCTGCGGACCCATGGGCTCGGTCAGCCAAAGCGCAGCCAACCCACGCCGAACGGAATTCGCGTTGAGTTCGAGAACGTGGCGTTCGACAAGCTCGTGGTATGGCTGGGCGACCTGAGCAGCCAGTACGGCATGGAAGTACAGGCCGGCAGCCTTTCGCCGGCAACGCCGGCTGTCCCCGGGCGCGTCAACGCCACGCTCACGCTCGAACGGTCGCTTTGACGATAAGCCGGAATACGCTGCTGTTCGTCGGCCTGCTGACCTTTGTCGCGGCCTTCGTCGTTATGTTCCCGGCGCGCGTCGCCTACAATTGGTTTGCGCCCCCTGCGTTGCACGTCAGCGGCCTGCAAGGCTCGATCTGGTCCGGGTCCGCCACCGAGGTTTCGGCTGCAGGGCTGTATCTTCGCGACCTAAACTGGCGCCTGCGGCCGCTAGGCCTTTTTGTAGGCAAGCTCACCGCCAGCGTGGAGGCCAGCCCGTCCTCGGGGTTCTTCGAGGCAGACGTCGCGGCGGGTCTCGGTGGCAGTATCTCGCTTTCGAACGTCAACGGCTCACTGCCGCTGAGCGATTTTTCGTCGATCGTACGCCTGCCCGGTCTCGCCGGAAATGCGAGCGTCCAGTTCGAAGAACTGCGCGTCCACGAAGGGCTGCCGGTTGCCGCCAAGGGCACACTGGCCGTTGCCAATCTCGTGGCGCCGCTGGTCGACCCATCGTCGATCGGTGGCTATCGTGCCGAATTCTTCACCGATGACAACGGCGTGAATGCGAGTATCGAGGACGTGGACGGCGTGTTCGACCTCGCGGGCAGCCTGACGATTTCGGCCGATCGCAATTACCAGTTCCTGGGTAAGGTGGCGGCGACGGACGGCACGTCCGAAAAGCTGCGGCGGCAATTGCGCTTCCTCGGCACGCCTGACGAGCGCGGCCGGCACGACATCCGGCTCGAGGGCCAGCTCTAGGTAGTCACGTCGACCTCGACAAAGGCCTGCAACAGCGGGAAATACAGCGCACAGCGGACGTTGGTCCCTCTGTACGCCCGGTAAAGGGCCGCGTAGCGCTCGAGTTGCCCGCGGTAGCGTTCCGCTTCGGCTGCCAGGAATCCGTCCAGGTTGCCGCCTTCATGGGTGCTGGTCTTGTAGTCCACGATCCAGTGGGTGCCGTCGTCGTCGATGCGAACGCGGTCCAGTACACACGACTCGACGAGGCCATTGACGATGCCGCTGAGCGCGAGCTCGGCGTGCCCTTCGCCGCTGAGCAGCCAGCGTCCCCTGGCGTCGCTTCGCACGGCATCGAGCGCGGCGACCACTCGCCCCTTGATGCGCGCCATCGCCTCGCCCGGTGCGATGCCGAGTTCTCGTAGCCAGTGTTCGGTCGTCTCGGCAACGCCGTCGCCGTCGATTACGTCGATCCCCGGCGCTCCCAGGATCGTGAGCTGCAGCCAGCGGTGCACGACGGTTCCTGCGATCCGGGCTTCGGCGCCGACCCAGTAGTAGTCGACGGTTCGCAGTTCGGTCTTATCGTCCAGCACGGCTTCCTGGCCCGGTACGGCGCCTGCCTCGGGCAGCTGCCAGCCGGGTTCGAGTCGGCGCCGCTGCGGCGTGAGCCATTGATCGACGCCGGCGGTCGAAGCGTCGACCGGCGACGGTTCGAATGCCTGCTCGAACTGCGGCGCCACGGCGGGCCAAAGCAGGCTCAGGAGGCTTCTGGCGTCCGGCGCCCGCAACGATTCCCCATCCGGGCTCACCCGGGTATGCCCGAGCAGATGCAGGCTCTTACGCGCGCGCGTACAGGCTACGTACAGGAGGCGTCCGACCTCATGGCGGTCCTTCTCTGCCTCGGTGAGCTCAATGAAGCGGTGAATGGGGTCATTCTCAATGTCGGCGCGCCGCCCGACAGGGCTGATGATCTTTTCCTCGGTGCCGTGCTCTTCAGGCAGGTCGAACCAGCTCAGCACAGAGCGATCGCTGCGCCGCGGGACACGCCCCAGCCCGTACAGCAGCACGTGGTCGAACTGCAGCCCTTTGGCGCGGTGCATGGTCATGACCTGCAAGCGCGCGGCACTGTTGTTCGAAACCCGCTCGAGGTCCAATTGCGCCTCGAGTTCCGCCACGTCGTGCAGCGTGCCCGCGGTCTCCAGCTTCTCGAGAACGTCCAGGTAGCGGTAGACGTTTTCCACGCGGTCAGGTCCGTCGAGCATTGCCGGTCCGCCGAGTTCCAGCCAGGCTCTCTCCACGCGGTCGCGTAGCGATTCGGAGCGCGAGACCGAGCGCAAGGATTCGAGGACGGGCGATGCCCGCTCCAGAGACGCCCGCGCGTCGCGGGATATCGCCCTCAAGCGTGCTGCATCGTGCAGGAGTTCCCACACGGTGCTCTTCGTGTCATTGATGACGAGCGCATGCAGGTCGGACCAGTTCCAGCCGATCCAGGGTGCGCGCAGCAAGGCAAGCCAGGCGAGACGGTCGCCAGGATGAACCATCGCGCGGGTCAGAGCCAACACATCGATGATGTCCGGCAGGTCGGTCAACCGGTCGATGTCCACCGCCTGGTAATCGATGCCCGCCGCCCGCAACAGCGGCAACAGTGCGGCGAGCTGGGTGCGCCCGCGAACGAGCACTGCCATGTCGTCGTCGGGGTTCCGCTCCAGCGTCTCCCTGATGATCCTGCAGCCCTGTTCGGCTTCGCTTGCCGGGTCGGCGGCGAACAACGGATAGACCCGGCAATCTCCGTCGGAATCCAAAGCGGGCACCGCTTCGGCATAGGAAACGGCGCCGCGCACCGGGTCGTCCGACGCTGGCAGGACTTGGGCAAACACGGTGTTGAACCAGTCAACGAGGAACTTGCCGGAGCGAAAGTTCCTGCGCAGCACCAGTCGGTCGAGTTCCACGCAGCCGATACCTGCGCGCTGGGCCAGCAGGAACTGGGCGACCTCCGCATTGCGGAAGCGGTAGATCGACTGCATGGGATCGCCGACACAAAACAGCGTGCGGCCATCGCCAGGCTCCCAACCCCCGGTCAGCGCTTCGAGCATGCGGTACTGCGCCCGCGACGTGTCCTGCATCTCGTCGACGAGCAGGTGACGCACCTGGTAGTCGAGGAGCAGCGCGATATCCCCGGGGCTCTCGGCGGAACCCAGGGCCGTGCCGGCGGCCAGGGCGATCTCAATGAAGTCCGTCAGCCGTTCTGCGCTGAGCAATCGAGTCAGTTCGGCGACCGCCGACGGCAACAGGCGGAACAACGCAAGCAGCACCGACCATTGCTCGTCGCTGTACGCGGCAGGCGGCAGAGTCCGGATACCGTTCAGCAAGCCCTGTAAACCTGGCTGCGCGGTTGCCGCCTCGATGACGTCGTAGAGCGCATCCTTCTGGCCGTCGTCACCGGCGGGGAAACCGTCGTTCACAGTGACCCGCTTGCGCCAGCTGCCGCTAGACGTGAGTAACAGTACCGCGATGCCGCGCCAGGCATCGAGTGACTCAACGGACGTCGCCGGCAACGCGGCAAGCTCGCGTAGCGTGGCCACCGGATTATCCGCCTTTCCGGCAGTGAGCAGATTGTCTGCTGCGTAACCTGCAAGCGTCAGGAGTTCTGGCACGATTTCCCGAGGAAACGCTCCGCGCAACTGCTCCAGGTGCGATTCGGCGACGTTGCGCAGATTGGACTCGAGCTTGCGGCGCAACGCGGCAGGGTCGTCCGTCTGTCCGCTGCCGATGAACGGCAGCCACTGGTCGCGTGTCTCCAGCATCCGCGCCAGGTAGTCGACGTAAAGGAAGGTGTTGTTGTCGACGTGCAGCAGCACCTCCGCCACGGCGCCGCGCGAGTCGCCGGGCTCCGTCAGGTAGTCCAGCGTGGCGGCAGCGGCGGCACGATAGAGATCCTTGGCCTCGGCCTCGTCGGCGACCGTGTTGCCGCTCGCGGTGCCTCCCGTGAGCGGTTGCATTCGTGCTATCGAGGCGTTCAGCGAATCGAGCGTCTGGATGCGCATGCGCCCCGGGTTGGCGATGAGCTGCCAGTTATGCCTGCGATCGCGCTCGAGGGCCGCGACAGCGGCCCCGGCCGTGATGCGCTCGTGAGCCGTCTCGGGAACCTCACCACGCTGCGAACGCAGCAACGCATGCAGAACCCGGAACTGCATTTCCGCGGCGGCCTTTTTCGTGAACGTGATCGCGATGACCTCCTCGGGCGCGTCGACCGTCGCAAGCAGCCGCAAGTAGCGCTGGATGAGCAGTTCCGTTTTGCCCGAGCCGGCAGGCGCTTGCACGATGAACGAGCGCGTTACATCGAGTGCGTCCGTGCGCGCCTGCGCGTCGGCGGCAAGCAGTGCGGTATCACGCGTCACGTCGCAGTTCTCCGAAACGCGACAGGATGTTCAGGGGCCGTGCGTCGCGCAGGGTCTGCCAGTATCGGATGCGTACATCCCCGGCCGCGAACTCACCGGCGGCGTTCTCGATCGAGCGTGACCAGCGCACCAAAGCTTCCGCCCAGCCATCAGCGCCCATGGCGTCACGGCCGCAGGCATCGAGCGCCGTTTCGCGGCTGTCGACGTTGTAAAAACCAAGCGCGGCTACGGGCTCTGCACTGGCGATCGCATAAACCACAAGCTGAGCGTCAACAGGCTCGCCGTTGCCGTCCAGGAACTTCTTGCGGCTGCCGGTCTTGTAATCGAGGATGGCTACGCCGCCGTCTTCACAACGATCGATACGATCGATGCGCAGGCCGAGGTGTACGCCGGCCATCACGAATTCCGTCGCCTCTTCCACCGCGTGAACGACGAACGGTTCACGCTGCAGATCGACTTCCACGATTTCGTGCAACAGGCGCTCGACCCGTTGCCGCTCCAGCGCGAACAGTTGCCTGAGCACGCTGTCGGTATGGCGTTCGTACCGCGGAAATGCGGCTTTTACCGCAGACGCTGCCCGTTGCTCGAGCTCGGCGCCGAGCCAGCTGCGGATGTCGGCCTGCGACGGCCGATCGCGGTACAGGTGAAACGCAGCGGCGTGAATGAGGTTGCCTCGCAGCATGGGCGATAGTCCCGGCACCATCGGCCGCAGTATTGAAATGCCCAGGCGACCGAGCGCGAAGGCCATGAATGGCTCGTCCCTCTGCCACTGGATGATCGCGGCACCGCCAACTACGGTTTCGTCGGGCCGCACGGGCGGTACCGGGTCGCTGCTCAGGAGTTTCGGTATTGCGAGGCCACAGAGTTGCGCCGCATGCCACCCGGGGTCGGCTCGATCGGCGCTGCCGGCGATGTCTGTCAGCAGTGCGGTCACGGTCTCGATGGCGTCGCCGCTCTGTCTTGGGTAACTGCAGATGCATGCGCGTGCACTGCCGCGCAGCCGGTCGATGACGCGCTTCGCATAGGCCGCGGTATCGTCGGGGTCCGCATCGGGCATGCCATAGTGGCGCTGCAGGCGCCGGGATATCAGCGCCATCGGGCGGCCGGCCGGCGGCCAGCGGCTTGCCGCGAGCCCGGCGATCCAAAGTCGGTCGAACTCGACGCCAGCCGCTTCGAGCGGCCCGAGTACCTCGACCACTGCCCCGTCCATCTCCGGCTGGAACACCGTGTCAGCCGCCATCGCGCTGACCTGCCCCACAGCATGCGCGAGCGTCATTTTCGGTACCACGAGGTCGAGCCTTGCGAGGTCGTTCAGAAGGTCGCGCCAGCGATTGACAAGCTGGAAATCGGCGCTTTCGAGGGGCGCGGCGCCCGGCCAGCCGACATCTTCGAGGAGCGAATCCACCACCGCCGCCCACTGGGCCGGGGGGGCTTCCCGGCCCGGCGAACGACGGATGTCAACGAGTTTGCCGAGCCGTGCCAGCCAGTCGGCCGCGTCATCGGCTGTTTCGCGTTCACTGAAGGCATGCAGCACGAGTTCTGGTGTCCAGCTGCGCTCGGGCATGCGGCGCAGCTCGAGTTCCAGGCGGGCCCGGGCATCGACAGGCTCCCTGCCCAGGAACGGGGTCCGCAGCAACAGGCTCAGGTCCTTGCCGCTGATACCGGTGTGCGTCCAGCGCAGCAGG
>JBFFEB010000018.1:0-52161 GCA_041559075.1 Woeseiaceae bacterium
ATCACGGCGACGACGTCTGCGAGCATGTGTCCCTCTACCATCTCCGACATCGCCGACAGGTGCACGAAACCGGGCGCGCGGATCTTGACCCGATACGGCTTATTGGCGCCGTCAGAAACGAGGTAGACGCCGAATTCGCCCTTGGGATGCTCCACCGCTGCGTACGCCTCGCCCTCGGGCACGCAGTAGCCTTCCGTAAACAGTTTGAAGTGATGGATCAGCGACTCCATGTCGTCTTTCATCTCTACGCGCCTGGGCGCCGCGATCTTGCGGTCGTCGATCATGACCGGGCCGGGATTCGCGCGGAGCCAGTCGACACATTGCCTGATGATCCGGTTCGACTGACGCAACTCCTCGACGCGAACAAGGTAGCGATCATAGCAATCACCATTGACGCCGACGGGAATGTCGAAGTCGAGCTGGCCGTAGACGTCGTACGGCTGCTTCTTGCGCAGATCCCACTCGACGCCGGAACCGCGCAGCATGGGCCCCGTGAAACCGAGCTGCATCGCCCGCTCCGGCGACACGACGCCGATATTGACCGTACGCTGCTTCCAGATGCGATTATCCGTGAGCAGCGTTTCGTATTCGTCGACGCAGCCCGGGAACTTGTCAGTGAATGCCTCGATGAAATCGAGCAGCGAGCCCTGGCGGCTTGCGTTAAGGCGCTCGACATGCTTTTGACTACGAAATTTCGACTCCTGGTATTTGGGCATCGTCTCCGGAAGGTCGCGATAAACGCCTCCGGGACGATAGTAGGTCGCATGCATACGCGTGCCGGAGACCGCTTCGTAGATGTCCATGAGGTCTTCACGCTCGCGGAAGCAATACAGGAATATGGTCATGGCACCGATGTCGAGACCGTGCGCGCCGAGCCACATGAGGTGGTTCAGTATCCGGGTGATCTCGTCGAACATCACCCTGATGTATTGCGCCCGCAAAGGCGGCTCGATACCGAGCAGTTTCTCGATCGCCATGACGTAGCCGTGCTCGTTGCACATCATCGAGACGTAATCGAGCCGGTCCATGTAGCCGATGCTCTGGTTGAACGGCTTGGATTCCGCGAGCTTCTCGGTCGCACGATGCAGCAGGCCGATGTGCGGATCGGCCTTCTGTATGACTTCGCCCTCCAGTTCCAGCACCAGGCGCAGCACGCCATGTGCCGCCGGGTGCTGGGGGCCGAAATTCATCGTGTAGCTCTGGATCTCAGCCATCGGCCTTGTCCTTCAGGTCCGCCGAGTAGCGGTTATCGTCGCGAATGACCCTGGGCACCAGCGTGCGTGGCTCGATGCTGACCGGCTGGTAGGCCACACGGCCCTTTTTCTCGTCGTATCTGACCTCGACGTTGCCGATTAGCGGGAAATCCTTGCGGAACGGATGGCCGATGAAGCCGTAATCGGTAAGTATGCGCCTCAGGTCGGGGTGCCCCTCGAACAGGATACCGTAGAGGTCGAACGCCTCACGCTCGAACCAGTTGGCGGAGTTCCAGATATCCACGACCGAATGGATGATCGGCGGATTGGACGTACCCGTGAACACCCGCATCCGCATCCGGATGTTGTGTTGCAGTGACAAGAGGTGATAGACGACGGCAAAACGTTTCGCATCGAACTCGTCCGCTTCATCGAGGATCACGGGTTCGCGCTCCACCCCGCGGCTGAAGCCGGTCTCGGTAGCACTCTGCGTGCGCCACTCCCCGCTGCCGTAGGTCAGGTAATCCAGGCCGCAGACGTCGATAAGCATCTCGAAGCCGAGTTCGCCGCGCAGCGCGGTAGCCACTTCGACCAGGTCGTCCTTTGCGACTTCATACGTGAGCTCGCCGCAGCTTGACGCGATGCGGAGCATCTTCTCGCCGAAGCGCTCGTCGATGCGAGCGGCCAATGTCTCGTAACGATCAGTCATGCCTGTTCTTACTGCCTGGCGATGGTGCTGGTTCGGCGGATCTTGTTCTGCAGCTGGATGAGCCCGTACACGAGGGCTTCCGCGGTAGGCGGACACCCGGGCACGTATACATCGACAGGAACGATTCGGTCGCAACCCCTGACGACCGCATAGGAATAATGATAGTAACCGCCGCCATTCGCACACGAACCCATCGACACGACCCAGCGCGGTTCCGGCATCTGGTCGTAGACCTTGCGCAACGCAGGCGCCATCTTGTTGGTGAGCGTGCCTGCGACAATCATGCAATCCGACTGCCGGGGACTGGGGCGGAATATGATGCCGAACCGGTCCAGGTCGTAGCGGCTCGCACCGGCCTGCATCATTTCGACGGCGCAGCAGGCCAACCCGAACGTCATGGGCCAGAGAGAGCCCGTACGGGCCCAGTTCATCACCGCGTCGACGCTGGTGACGACGAAACCTTTTTGCTGGAGGGTGTTACCCGCAGACGCTGCGCTTTCCTCCGCAGCGGGAACCTGGGCAGTAGATTGCCGGGCTAATCCCATTCGAGCGCCCCCTTCTTCCACTCGTAGATGAAGCCCACGACGAGGATCGCGAGGAAGATACCCATGGCGGCAATACCGAAGCGGCCTACCGTGTCGAGCGATACGGCCCAGGGAAACAGGAAAGCGATCTCGAGGTCGAAGATGATGAACAGGATCGCCACGAGGTAATAACGGACGTCGAATTTCATTCGCGAATCGTCGAATGCTTCGAACCCGCACTCGTAGGGCGAGAGCTTCTCCTCGTCCTTGCGGCCCGTGCCGATCAGGAAACCGAGCCCCAGCAGCACACCGCCGAGGGCTGCCGCCACGCCGAGGAAGATCAGTACGGGTATGTATTCTTGTAGCATTATTGACCGGGACTGGCGTTGGCTCGCTCTGTGAGCGCGCCATTGTATCAGCGCCGGGCGCGTTGAACAGGCCCTGTCGGCCCTCCGGGCGCTGAAATACGTCTAAAGAGATGGTGCTCTGGGCGAGACTCGAACTCGCACGGCTTGCGCCACTGCCCCCTCAAGACAGCGTGTCTACCAATTCCACCACCAGAGCAAAGTGTTTGTCTTCGCCTACTCCGTTTCAGCGTCTTCGTCGGCGGGAGCATCCTCGACGGGCGCTTCCTCGTCGAGCGACGGTAAGGCGCCGATCTCCTCCTCCGCCGGCCGCTCGAGAGCCGTGCCGGGGAGCGGAACCTCGACTTCCCCTTCCTCGAGCGGCACCGCTTCGGCTTCTCTCTCGATCGCGGGCGCGTCATCCAGGAGGCTGGCCGGCCCCGTCGTACGCTGGCTGCTCAGATAGGCCAGTGTCAGGCTGCTGACAAAGAACGCAGTCGCAAGAACCGCGGTCGCGCGGGAAAAAAAGCTCGAGGAGCCTCGTGCACCGAAAACCGTGCCGGACGCACCCGCACCGAAGCCGGCACCCGCGTCCGCTCCCTTGCCGCGCTGCAGGAGCACGAGCACAATAATCAGGATTGCTATGAGCGTGTGCCCGATGAGCACAACCTGTTGCATAGTAGTCATCGTTTCCTCAAATTTCCGTTGCGGCCCTGGCAATTGCCAGGAAATCTGCGGCTTTCAGCGAAGCGCCGCCGATCAGCCCGCCATCGATATCGGGCATGCCGAAGAGCCCTGCCGCATTGTCCCCTTTCACGCTGCCGCCGTACAGTATCTGCACGTTCTCCGCGACCGACGCATCCTGTTCAGCCAGCAAGGACCGTATGTAGCGGTGCACGTCCTGGGCTTGCTCGGGCGTCGCCGTCTTGCCGGTGCCGATCGCCCAGACCGGCTCGTAGGCGATAACGGCCGAAGCAAAGGCTGCGATACCGTTCCTCTCGACAGCCGCTCCGAGCTGTTCCGCCACGACCTGCTCGGTCCTGCCGGTTTCGCGTTCCTCCAGCGTCTCACCAACGCACAGGATCGGAATGAGCCCCGCGCCAAGCGCTGCCGCCATCTTATCGGCCACCTGGGCGCTCGATTCGCCGTACAGCGTGCGCCGCTCCGAGTGTCCGACGATTGCGTAGCTGCAGCCCACGTCAGTGAGCATGCCGGGCGCCACTTCTCCGGTGTAAGCCCCCGCCTCGTACTCCGACACGTTCTGGGCGCCGAGCGCCACGGGCGACCCTTTGAGCTGGCTCGCCACCGACGCCAGATAGGGGTAAGGCGGGCACACCAGCAGGCTGACTCTGTCGGACACCGGAGCATCCGCGAGAATTCCCGCCACGAGTTCGCGGTTAGCCGCTTCGCCGCCGTGCATTTTCCAGTTTCCAGCGACCAGGAAATTGCGCATGAAAGTCCACCTGAGGGGCCCGAAATGGCGCGCAAGGATACCGAGGCTAACGCCGCAAATCAACGCGAAACAAGGCTTTTGGGGCCGAATTCGGGACTTTTCAGTCGGCGGCCTCGGCAACGACGGCCGCGAGCCGCTCGGCGACCGAATTCACCTGGCTTTCGTCGCTGCCCTCCACCATCACCCGGATCACCGGCTCGGTCCCCGAGGCGCGGAGCACGATCCGGCCGCTGTCTGCCAGTTCGTTGCGGGCCGCGCTGACTGCTTCCTGTATCTGCGGTGACTGCTCCGGATCCATACGCTGTTCCGTGCGCACGTTCAGCATGGTCTGTGGGTACTTGGGCATGCCCGCCACCAGCTCCGAGAGTTTCTTGCCGCTCCGTTTCATGACGACAAGCACCTGCAGGGCCGTAATCAAACCGTCGCCCGTCGTCGTCTGATCCAGCACAATCATGTGCCCGGAGGTTTCGCCACCGATGACTCCCCCGCTCCTCTTGAGTTCCTCGAGCACGTAGCGATCGCCGACGCTGGCGCGATGGAATTCGATGTTCCGCTCCTTCAGGGCGTGCTCCAGGCCCAGGTTGCTCATCACGGTGCCAACGACCGGCCCATGGAGCCGGCCTTCCTCCTTCCATGCCGTCGCCAGGACGTACAGGATCTGGTCGCCGTCGACGAGAACACCGTTTTCGTCGACGAGCACCACGCGGTCCCCGTCGCCATCCAGCGCGACACCGATGTCACCGGCCACGGCAGGCACCGTGAGCTGCAGCAGGTCGGGCCGAGTCGTACCGCAGCCATCATTGATGTTGCGTCCGTTAGGCGAGCAACCGATCGGAATGACCTCGGCACCGAGGTTCGCCAACGTGCGCGGCCCGACCTTGTAGCCCGCACCGTTGGCGCCGTCGAAGACTACCTTCAAGCCGCCCAGATCCAAACCTTCCGGGAGCGTTGATGCGCAGAATCTCTCGTAGCGCACCAGGGCGGAGTCAATTCGCTGCGCCTTGCCGAGAGACTGTGAATCAACGGTTATGGCCGCCTTGTCAAGGCTCGCCTCGATCGCCGCTTCGACGTCGTCGGTAAGTTTCGAACCGGCACCATCGAAAAACTTGATGCCGTTATCGAAATACAGGTTGTGAGATGCCGAGATCACTACCCCGAGGTCCGCCGAGAACTCCTGGGTCAGGTAGGCGACGCCCGGTGTCGGCAGGGGCCCGATCAGCAGCACGTCGGCGCCAGCGGCCGTGAATCCGGCCTCGAGGGCCGATTCGAACATGTAACCGGACAGGCGTGTGTCTTTCCCGATCATCACCGTTCCGCCCTTAGGCACCAGCACCTGTGCCGCCGCACTCGCGAGGCGCAACGCGAAATCCGCGGTCATCGGGTCCTTGCCGACCGTGCCACGAACGCCATCCGTTCCGAAATACTTCTTGCTCATCGACCCCTGCCCTTTTCCATGACTGCCGCCGCTACGCGCAGCGCGTCGACGGTCTCCCGCACATCGTGAACGCGCACGAATTGCGCTCCCTCGACAACCGCGATCACCGCAGCGGCGATGCTCGCCGGCACGCGTTCTCCCACATCCCGGCCGGTGAGTTCCCCGAGCGTGGCTTTTCTCGACAGGCCGACCAGGATCGGCCGCCCGACGGACCGCAATTGTCGCAGATTCGCCAGCAACTCGATATTGTGCCGCGCCGCTTTACCGAAACCGAACCCCGGATCGACGATTATCCTGTCCTCGGCGAGCCCGGCGGCAACGCAGGCACGGACTCGCCCGGCCAGGAATTCGGCGACCTCGCTTACCACGTCGGCGTACGCCGGCTGCTGCTGCATCGTCCGCGGTTGCCCCTGCATGTGCATGAGGCAGACCGGCACCCCGAGCTCCGCGGCCGCCCGCAGGGCGCCTGCTTCGCGCAGTGCCCGGATATCGTTGATCATGGCGGCGCCTGCCGCTACCGCGGCACGCATGATCGCGGGCTTGCTCGTGTCGATGGAAACCGGCACGTCGACGGCGGCGGTGACAGCCTCGATGACCGGAATCACCCGGTCGAGTTCTTCCTGTTCCGACACGTCCGCGGCACCCGGGCGTGTCGATTCGCCGCCGACGTCGATGATCCCAGCACCGTCGCGTGCCATTGCCACCGCCTGCTCGAGCGCGGCGTCGCGGCCCGCGAACCGGCCGCCATCCGAAAAAGAATCGGGTGTGACATTGAGGATCCCCATGACCGCGGGGACATCGAATTGCAGCGCACCGAGCGTCAGCATGGGTTCATTACACGCACGTAGGAGCGGTTCTCGAGCCGCGATCGCAGACTACCCGGAACGGTCGCGCTTCGAGAAGCGCTCCTACAGGGACGCGTTGCTGGAGGATGGTACCGGCACCCGTTAGTGCTCGGAGGCCGGTCCGCCTATCTTGCCGCCCACTTCCGCCTTCGGTGCGGGCTCGTCTTCCTGACTGCTGCTGCCCGCGGTGTCGTCCCAGTCCTCCGGCGGCCTGGGTTCGCGGCCGGCCATGATGTCCCTGATCTGCTTCTCATCGATGGTCTCGTACTTGATGAGCGCCTTGGCCATCGAGTGCAGCTTCTCCAGATTCTCCTCGAGCAGCTTCTTCGCGCGCGCATAGTTGGTGTCGATGATGCGACGCACTTCCTCGTCGATCGCATGCGCCGTGTCGTCGGACACCTGTTTGTGCTGGGTGACCGAACGGCCGAGGAACACCTCGCCGTCGTCCTCACTGTACGTCAGCGGACCGAGACGATCCGACAGGCCCCACTTGGTGACCATGTTGCGGGCCAGTTCCGTCGCACGCTCTATGTCGTTGGACGCACCGGTCGTCACGCCGTCGGCGCCGTTGATCATCTCCTCCGCGATGCGGCCACCGAAGAGGCTCGCGATCTGGCTCTCGATACCCTGCCTGGAGATGCTGTAACGGTCTTCCTCGGGAAGGTACATCGTCACGCCCAGCGCCCTGCCGCGCGGAATGATCGTGACCTTGTAAACAGGGTCGTGCTCGGGCACCAGGTAGCCCACGATCGCATGGCCGGCTTCGTGATACGCCGTATTGAGCTTTTCTTTCTCGCTCATCACCATCGAGCGCCGTTCGGCGCCCATCATGATCTTGTCCTTCGCCTTCTCGAATTCCTCCATGCTCACGACACGCTTGTTGGCGCGCGCCGCGAACAGGGCGGCCTCGTTCACCAGGTTGGCCAGATCGGCGCCGGAAAAGCCGGGCGTGCCGCGCGCGATCTTGCTCGGCTCCACGTCATCGTGCAGCGGTACCTTGCGCATGTGGACCTTGAGGATCAGCTCGCGTCCGCGCACGTCGGGCAGCGGCACGACCACCTGGCGATCGAAACGCCCGGGCCGCAGCAAGGCCGGATCGAGCACGTCCGGACGGTTGGTGGCGGCGATGACGATGATGCCTTCGTTGCCCTCGAAACCGTCCATTTCGACGAGCATCTGGTTGAGGGTCTGCTCGCGCTCGTCGTGCCCGCCGCCGAGTCCTGCGCCGCGGTGCCGGCCGACGGCATCGAGCTCGTCGATGAAAATGATGCAGGGGGCCTGCTTCTTCGCCTGGTCGAACATGTCGCGCACTCGCGACGCGCCCACGCCGACGAACATCTCGACGAAATCCGAACCGGAGATCGTGAAGAAAGGCACCTTGGCCTCACCGGCGATTGCCTTCGCAAGCATCGTCTTACCCGTACCGGGCGGCCCCACCATGAGCACACCCTTCGGGATCTTGCCACCCAGGCGCTGGAATTTGCTTGGGTCCTTGAGGAATTCGACGATCTCGGCGACCTCCGCCTTGGCCTCGTCGACACCGGCGACGTCGGCAAAGGTCACACCGACCTGGTCTTCGCCCAGAAGCCGGGCCTTGCTCTTGCCGAAGGACATGGCGCCGCGGCCGCCGCCGCCGCCCTGCATCTGGCGCATGAAGTAGATCCAGACACCGATCAGGAGCAGGATCGGGAACGAACTGATCAGGAGCTGGCCGATCAGGCTCTGCTGCTTCGGTTCGGACGCCGAAAAACGGACGTCATAGTTCTCGAGCATGCCGATCAGCGGACTATTATCGGTCTCCGGGCTGATCGTGTAGTACGGCAGGGGCTCACGCTGGCCGAAGCGGACTCGCTGGCCCTCGAATTCGACCAGGCTCACTTCGCCGTTACGGACCTCCTCGAGAAATTCCGAGTAATCCCGCACCTGTGGCTGGCCGCCACTGACGCCCGACAAGCCTTGTACGACCGACAACAGGACGACAATGATGACGATGAAGACGAGTATATTCTTGGTCAGATCATTCACATTCTTTTCCGCACTCGGGCCGTTCCGGCCACCGGATATTTAGACACGTTCTAAAACAAGACACTACTACAATCGGTAGTTTCTCGCTACCAAGTAAACCTCGCGACTGCCGGGTCTCGAAGCCTCGGGTTTCATGACCCTGACGCGCCCGAAGCGGTCCCTCGCGGCCGCTATGAAAGCGTCGGACCCTTCGCCCTGGAACATCTTACAGACGAAATCGCCGCCCCGCCTAAGCGCCCGTTCACATAAATCCAGTGCCAGCTCCGTAAGGTACATCGATCGGGGCTGGTCCACTGAACGATTGCCGCTGATATTGGGCGCCATATCGCTGATTACAAGGTCCGCGCGCTCATCACCCAGCGCGGCCTGCAGTTGTTCGAGCACGTCGTCCTCGCGGAAGTCGCCTTGGATGAACTCCACGGACGGCAACGCGTCCATTTGCAGCAGGTCCAAGGCGATGATACGCACCCGCTCCCTGAGCGTCTCTGTGATGTACTGGCTCCAGCTCCCCGGCGCGGACCCGAGGTCAACCACGACCATGCCGGGCCTCAACAGCTTCTCCTTGCGGTCGATCTCCTCGAGCTTGTAAACGGCTCGCGAGCGCCAGCCATCGCGGCGGGCACGGGCCACGAATGGGTCGCGCTCCTGGCGTTCGCGCCAGCTGCCCGCACTCCGCCGCGGCTTGCTCATGGCGCGAAACACCGGACACGTATTATCGTGGGCGGTGCACTGTTACACTCCGCGCCCATGACGCTCAGCGAATCACAGAAAAAATACCTCAGGGGCCTGGGACACGGATTGAAACCCGTGGTCATGGTCGGTGACGCGGGACTCACGGTGTCGGTGCGCGCGGAGTTCGAGGGTTCACTGGAACACCACGAACTGATAAAAGTCCGCGTGAAAATCGGCGACAGAGACGAGCGCGACCGGATCATCATGTCACTTTGTGACTTCGCGAAAGCCGAACTCGTGCAGCGCATCGGCAACATCGCGCTGCTGTACCGCGAAAACCCGCAAAAGAAGCGCATCCAGCTGCCGCGCTGACGAAGCTTCGCGCGCTAGATATAGCGAACCTCGATAACCTCAAACTGCTTCTCGCCATCCGGCGCAGCAAAGTTGATGACGTCGCCTTCGTTCTGGCCGATCAGGGCTCTCGCAATCGGCGACGTATACGAAATGAGTCCGGCGCCGATATCCGCCTCGTCTTCCCCGACGATCCTGTACACGATCTCCTTCCCCGTCGACTCGTCCAAGAGTTCCACCGTTGAACCGAAGATGATCTTGCCGCGCGCGTCTACCTGCGTGACGTCGATAACCTGCAGGTGCGAGAGCTTGCCTTCGATCTCCTTGATTCGGCCCTCGATGAATCCCTGCTGCTCCTTGGCTGCATGGTATTCGGCGTTTTCCTTCAGATCACCGTGCGCTCGCGCCTCTGCAATCGCCTTGATCACGTTTGGACGATCTACCGATTTCAGCCGTTTGAGCTCCTCCTTGAGCATTTCGTGCCCCCGGACGGTTACCGGTACCTTGTTCATGCAACTACCTCGTTGTGCAAATCCTGCAACCGATTCACATCGCTGTCGTCGAGATGCTCGATTGCGGTGCATGTCGCAATCGCCGCGCCGAGCGTCGTGTAATAGGTGACCCCCTTGCGGACGGCTTCCGCGCGTATGGAATGTGATTCGTTGATTGCCTGCTTGCCTTCGGTGGTATTGACGATGAGGTCGATCTCACCGTTCTTGATCATATCGACGATATGCGGCCGTCCTTCGCGTACCTTGTTCGCCCTTCGGCATGATACACCAGCTGCCGCCAGGTGCCTGGCTGTTCCGTGCGTGGCGACGAGATCGAAGCCACGCGCCTCCAGGATTCTTGCAAGCCGCACGGCCCCGTCTTTGTCACGATCCCGGACGCTCAACAATGCTGCACCCTGGCGCGGAAGCACCACGCCCGAAGCAAGCTGCGCCTTCGCATAGGCTTCGCCGAATGAACGGCCCACGCCCATGACCTCGCCTGTGGATTTCATTTCTGGCCCCAGGATCGGATCGGCGCCCGGGAACTTGATGAACGGGAAGACCGCTTCCTTTACAGAGAAATAGTTCGGCTGGCGCTGGTTGACATACCCCTGCTTCCCCAGTGATTCGCCGACCATAACCTTCGCCGCGATTTTCGCGAGCGGAATGCCGATAGCCTTCGAGACGAAGGGTACTGTCCGGGATGCCCGCGGGTTGACCTCGAGCAGATAGACGACGTTATTCTGGATCGCGAACTGGGTGTTCATGAGGCCGACCACATGCAGCCCCTTGGCAAGCTTCACCACCTGCTCGTGCAGCTCTTTCTGAAGAGCCGGCGACAGGCTGAACGGCGGCAGCGAACAACCAGAATCGCCCGAATGCACGCCCGCCTGCTCGATATGTTCCATGACTCCGCCGATCAGCACGCGCTCACCGTCGCAAACGCAGTCGACGTCGACCTCGGTCGCCAGGTCGAGGAAACGATCCAGCAACACCGGGCTCGCGTTCGACACGCCGATGGCGGCGTCCATGTAGGAGGCCAGGTCTTCTTCACTGTGCACGACCTCCATGGCTCTACCACCCAGTACATACGAGGGCCTGACGACCAGCGGGAACCCCACGGCCGCCGCCAATCGCAGCGCCTCCTCCTTGCTGCGCGCTGTACAGTTCGGGGGTTGCTTGAGCTCCAAGGAGTGCACGAGTTTCTGAAAACGCTCGCGGTCCTCCGCCAGGTCGATCGAATCGGGCGAGGTCCCGATGATCGGTGCGCCCGCGGCTTCGAGTTGACGGGCTAGCTTAAGCGGCGTCTGCCCGCCGTACTGGACGATGACGCCTTTCGGTTTCTCCTTGTCGATGATCTCCATGACGTCTTCGAAGGTCAGGGACTCGAAGTACAGACGGTCCGACGTATCGTAGTCCGTCGACACGGTTTCCGGGTTGCAGTTGACCATGATGGTCTCGTAACCGGACTCGCGCAGCGCCAGGGCGGCGTGCACGCAGCAGTAGTCGAATTCGATTCCCTGCCCGATACGGTTCGGGCCACCGCCTAGGATCATGATCTTTGCGGCACCCGTAGGATCGGATTCGCACTCCTCTTCGTAGGTAGAGTACAGGTAGGCTGTGGTTGTCGCGAACTCCGCTGCACAGGTATCCACCCGCTTGAAGACGGGACGGATACCGAGTTCGTGACGCCGTTGCCGGACGGCCTGTTCCTCCACGTTCAGTAGCATCGCGATGCGCGCGTCAGAGAACCCCTTACGTTTCAGCGCGCGTATCGACCGCTGCGTCAGGTTCGCGAGGTCCTTGCCCATGAGCATCTGCTCGTCGCGGATGAGGTCCTCGATCTGCGCGAGAAACCACGGGTCGATGCCGGATATCGAGGCAATCTCCTCCAGCGTGAAATCGTGGCGGATCGCATCTGCTACATGGCGCAGCCGGTTCGCGCCTGGGATTCGCAGCTCCTGGCGCAAACGATCGCGTTCGGCCTCGGTGGATATCGACACGTCGATAGGATTGAAACCCGCGATGTCAATCTCGAGCCCGCGCAGGGCTTTCTGCAAGGACTCCTGGAAGGTACGGCCGATCGCCATGACCTCGCCCACCGACTTCATCTGCGTCGTCAACCTGTCGCTCGTCCCCGGGAACTTTTCGAAGGTGAAGCGCGGAATCTTGGTCACGACATAGTCGATCGTCGGTTCGAAGGAGGCCGGTGTGGCGCCACCCGTGATGTCGTTTCTGAGTTCGTCGAGCGTGTAGCCGACCGCCAGCTTTGCAGCCACCTTGGCGATCGGGAACCCCGTCGCCTTGGACGCGAGGGCCGACGAACGCGACACCCTCGGGTTCATCTCGATGATCAGGACCCGGCCGTTCTCGGGGTTGACCGCAAATTGCACGTTGGAACCGCCGGTTTCAACGCCGATCTTGCGCAGTACTTCAATCGACGCATCGCGAAGCCGCTGGTATTCCTTATCCGTCAGGGTCTGTGCCGGCGCAACAGTGATCGAGTCGCCGGTATGCACACCCATGGGATCGAGGTTCTCGATGGAGCAGACGATGATGCAGTTGTCATTGCGATCCCGCACCACCTCCATCTCGAATTCTTTCCAGCCGATGACGGACTCTTCGAGCAACACTTCCGTCGTCGGCGACATCTCCAGGCCGTGGGAGACGATGCTCTCGAACTCCTCGCGGTTGTAGGCGATGCCGCCGCCGGTCCCGCCGAGTGTGAATGACGGCCGGATGATCGTCGGGAAGCCGATGCCGGTCTGTTTGCCGAGCGCTTCCTCGAGCGAATGCGCGATGTCCGCCCTAGGGACCTCGAGACCGATCTCCTGCATCGCCTGCCGAAACAGATCGCGGTCCTCGGCCATGTCGATCGCTTCCCGGGACGCCGCGATGAGTTCCACGTCGTATTTCTTGAGTACGCCCTCGCGGGCGAGATCGAGCGCGCAGTTGAGGCCCGTCTGCCCCCCCATCGTGGGCAGCAGGGCATCGGGCCGCTCCTTCGCGATGATGCGTTCGACCGCGGTCCAGTGCACAGGCTCGATGTAGATCGCATCCGCCATCTCGGGATCGGTCATGATCGTCGCCGGGTTGGAATTGACAAGGATGACCCGGTAGCCCTCTTCTCGCAGCGCCTTGCATGCCTGTGCCCCCGAGTAATCGAACTCGCAGGCCTGACCGATCACGATCGGGCCGGCACCTATGATCAGGACGCTTTGGATATCAGTGCGCTTCGGCATGTGCAGGTTCTAACTAAAAACTTTAATAATATTCATTAATTAACTGGTTTATAATGCTTTTATGTCGAGAACATTGCCTTGACCGTGGTTCGCTTCGCGGCCCGCATATCGTGCAGGAAGCGCTCGAAAAGCGGCAGCAGATCGTGCGGTCCCGGACTCGCCTCCGGATGTCCCTGGAAGCTGAAGGCAGGCTGACCCGTGATCGAAATGCCCTGGAGCGTGCCGTCGAACAACGAACGGTGGGTCACCGTGACGTTTTCCGGCAGGCTGGATTCATCGACCGCGAAGCCGTGATTCTGGCTGGTTATCATTACTCGCCCCGTCGCAATGTCCTGAACCGGGTGGTTGGCGCCGTGATGACCGAATTTCATCTTTTCCGTCTTTGCGCCGGCCGCGAGCGCCAGAAGCTGGTGGCCGAGACAAATACCGAAGACCGGGATTCGTTCGTCGAGAAAACGCTGGATTGCACTGATCGCATAGCCGCAGGGTTCTGGGTCACCCGGCCCGTTGGATAGGAATATGCCGTTCGGCGACAGCGCGAGGGCTTCCTCGGCGGGGGTTTTGGCGGGCACGACCGTCATCCTGCAGTCCAGATCCGAGAGCAGCCGCAGGATGTTCCGCTTGATGCCGAAATCGTAGGCTACGACGTGATATGGCGCGACCCGGCGGCTAACGATGCGGGGCTTGCGCGCGAACGTCGTCCCCTGGCTCCACTGGTAGGGTTCGTCTGTGGTGACGAACTGTGCGAGATCCATGCCTGCGATCCCCGGGAACTTCCTCGCATGCTCGACAGCCGTCTGCACGGAGGCGTCGCCCGTCATGATGCAGCCCGACTGTGCGCCCTTTTCGCGAATGATCCGGGTCAGCTTGCGGGTGTCGATATCGGCGATAGCGACCGTGCCACTCTGCCGCAGGAATTCGGCGAGCGAGCGCTCATTGCGCCAGCTGCTCGTTACCATCGAGAGATCACGGATGATCAGACCGGATGCGTGCACCGTGGCCGACTCCATGTCCTCCGCATTGGTACCGGTATTGCCTATGTGAGGATACGTCAGCGTGACGATCTGCCGGCAGTAGGACGGATCCGTGAGGATCTCCTGGTAGCCGGTCATCGCGGTATTGAAAACGACCTCACCGATGGTCTTGCCGTCTGCACCGACGGAGGTGCCATGGAAAACGGTGCCATCTTGCAGAGCCAGTACAGCCGGCGTACTCAAATGCGGACCTCGGAGCGAAATCGACGGGAAACCAAAGCCAGACCGCCAGTCGATCAGCGCTGCTAGCGTCGGTGCGCCCTGCAGGACGCGAGCCGCAGATGTACAAAAGCGGAAGGACCATGCCTCCCGCTCACGACTTCGCTGACCGCTCAGCGATCTGGCGTAGTGTACTGAACGGTGACACTGCGCGCCAGACCAGGCGGGCGCTTTTTTCCGCCTCAGCCTGGTTTGCCGCCGAACAGCACGTCATGCATGTCGTAAATCCCGGGTTTCCTGTCGGAAACCCAGCGTGCGGCCCGGAGCGCCCCCTGGGCAAACACCGTGCGCGTCGTAACGCTGTGCGTCAGCGTGAGCCGCTCGGTCGCTGACCAGAATATGACTTCGTGATCGCCCGGCACTTCCCCGCGACGCTCGGACTGGTAATGAACGGAATCGGCACCCTGCTGGTCGCGCGCGATCGCGATGGACTCGCCAAGCTTCAGCGCCGTACCGGATGGTGAGTCCTTCTTGTGGATGTGGTGCGTCTCGTGAATCTCGATCCTGAACTCGTCGCCCAGCGATTTCGCCGCGCGACTGACGAGGTCCTGCAGCACCGCGATCCCTTGGCTCATGTTGCGGTCGTAGACCACCGCCACGCTCTCTGCGGCACGTTCCAGCGCCTCGATCTGGGCCTCAGCAAGTCCACTTACGCCGCAGACCAGCGGCTTGCCATGTCGCGCAACGGCGTCGGCAACCTGCGCCGTAGCCTCGAAAAGGCTGAAATCGATGACGACGTCAGCCACTGCCGCGACATGCTCGATATCGCTCGAAATAACGGCGCCGGAAGGCGTGGCCATGTCCTTTGCCGTATTCGGATCGCGCACCCAGACACTGCCGATCTCCAGGTCTGCAAATTCGTTGACGGCATTGATAATGGCGAGGCCCATCCGGCCCGCTCCGGCGATTCCGAGTTTCATCGTCTTATTGGCCAATACGTTCGAAGAACCGCTTCACGGTATCGAACCAGGTATCGGCGCGCGGCGAGTGTTTGTCTCCGCCGGCCCGCACCCTCTTGTCGAATTTCTTCAGCAGTTCTTTTTGCTCGTTGGTGAGATTCACGGGCGTCTCGACAGCAACCCTGGCAAACAGGTCACCCTTGCGAGGATCCCGCACGGTCGTCACGCCCTTGGCACGCAGCCGAAATACCTTGCCGGACTGCGTTCCGCCGGGAACTTTCAACGACACGTTGCCATCGAGCGTGGGTAATTCCACCTCGCCCCCGAGGGCGGCCGTGGAGAAACTGATCGGCACTTCGCAGGACAGGTCCGCGCCGTCGCGCGCAAAGATCTTGTGCGGATTAACGCGAATCTCGACATACAGGTCGCCGGGCGGGCCACCGTTGCGCCCCGCCTCGCCCTCGCCGGAGAGCCGAATCCGGTCGCCATCATCGACCCCTGCGGGCACCTTAACCGACAGCGTCCGCGTCTTGCGGACGCGGCCGCGCCCGTGGCAGCTCTCGCACGGGTCGGAGATCATGGTACCGGCACCTTTGCACGCAGGGCAGGTCTGCTGGATCGAGAAGAAGCCCTGCTGCATGCGTACCTGGCCGGCACCGGCGCAGGTCGAGCACTGTGTCGGCTTGGTCCCCTTGCGCGCGCCACTGCCGTCGCAGACGTCGCATGCGACCTGCGAAGGCACATCGATGGTGACGGCGTCCCCGCGCACCGCGCGCTCGAGGTCGAGGCGCAGCTCGTAGCCGAGATCGGCGCCGCGAAAAACCTGCGGACCGCCTCGCCGGGTGCCGCCACCGAAGATATCGCCGAACACGTCGCCGAAAATATCGCTGAAGCCTTCGGCGCTGAACCCACCGGGCCCGCGCATGCCGGCCCCACGCAGGCCATCGTGCCCAAAACGATCGTAAGCGGCTCTCCTGTCGCTATCGTGCAGGACTTCGTAGGCTTCCTTGGCTTCTTTGAATTTGCTTTCCGAGCCTGTGTCGTCCTTGTTGCGATCCGGGTGGTGCTTCATGGCGAGGCGGCGATACGCCTTCTTGATCTCGTCCGCCGAAGCCGACTTTGAGACCCCCAATACCTCGTAATAGTCGCGTTTTGCCATGCTTTCTCAAAAAGCGGGCGCCCGTTAGGGCGCCCTTTTCGGATTCAGGTTCGCGCGCCGCGCCCTCAGGCCGACTTGGACTCGTCGCCCTTGTCGACTTCCTCGAATTCGGCGTCGACGACGTCTTCGCCGGATTCAGCCTGGCCGTCCTCGCCCGAGCTGGCCTGCTGTTCCGCGTAGAGCTTCTGGGCAAGGGCGCCGGAGGCTTCGGCAAGGGCGGCCGTCTTTTTCTCAATGGCTTCCTTGTCGTCCTTGTCCATCACGGCCCTGAGGTCCGACACAGCGTTCTCGATTTTCATCCGCTCTTCGCTCGTCGCTTTTTCACCGAGATCCTTCAGCGTCTTTTCCGCTGCATGGATGAGGCCATCCGCCTGGTTGCGCACGTCGACAAGTTCGCGGAACTTGCGGTCTTCCTCCGCATGGCTCTCGGCATCCCGGACCATATTGTCGATCTCTTCGTCGGACAAACCGCTGGACGCCTTGATGACGATGTTCTGGCTCTTGCCCGTAGCCTTGTCTTTCGCAGAAACATTGAGAATGCCGTTCGCGTCGATATCGAACGTGACCTCGATCTGCGGCATACCGCGCGGAGCCGGCGGAATATCAGTCAGGTCGAAGCGGCCGAGCGACTTGTTGTCGGCGGCACGCTCGCGCTCACCCTGCAGTACGTGGATGGTGACAGCGGTCTGGTTATCGTCCGCGGTCGAGAAAACCTGCTCCGCATTTGCCGGGATGGTCGTGTTCTTCTCGATTAACTTGGTCATGACGCCGCCGAGCGTCTCGATACCCAGCGACAGCGGCGTAACGTCGAGCAACAGTACATCCTTGACGTCACCTGCGAGCACGCCGCCCTGGATGGCTGCACCGAGCGCGACGGCTTCGTCGGGATTCACGTCCTTACGCGGCTCCTTGCCGAAGAAGTTCTGCACGGATTCCTGCACCTTGGGCATTCGTGTCTGTCCGCCCACCAGGATCACGTCGTCGATCTCGTTGACCTTGAGCCCGGCATCCTGCAGCGCGATCTTGCAGGGACCCATGGTGCGCTCGATCAGTTCGTCGACGAGCGACTCGAGCTTGGCCCGGGTCAGCTTGATGTTGAGGTGCTTGGGTCCACTGGCATCCGCGGTTATGTACGGTAGATTGACCTCGGTCTGCTGTTGCGAGCTCAATTCAATTTTCGCTTTTTCAGCGGCCTCCTTGAGGCGCTGCATCGCCAGCGGGTCCTTGCTGATGTCGACGCCGCTCTCACGCTCAAACTCCTTGGTCAGGTACTCGATGACGCGCAGGTCGAAATCTTCACCGCCGAGGAAGGTATCGCCGTTCGTGGAGAGCACCTCGAACTGGTGCTCTCCATCGACTTCGGCGATCTCGATGATGGACACGTCGAACGTACCGCCGCCAAGGTCGAACACGGCGATCTTCTTGTCGCCGCGCTTCTTGTCCATGCCATAGGCAAGCGCTGCCGCAGTCGGCTCGTTGATGATACGCTTGACCTCGAGGCCGGCGATCTTGCCGGCATCCTTGGTGGCCTGGCGCTGCGAGTCGTTGAAGTAGGCCGGAACCGTCACGACAGCCTCGGTTACGGGCTCGCCCAGATAGTCTTCCGCCGTCTTCTTCATCTTCATCAGAACACGTGCCGAGATCTCGGGCGGCGCCATCTTCTTGCCCGCCGCTTCCACCCAGGCATCGCCGTTGTCGGCCTTCACGATCTTGTAAGGCACCATGTGGATATCGCGCTGCACGACGTCGTCTTCGAAACGACGGCCGATGAGGCGTTTCACCGCGAACAAGGTATTCGTGGGATTGGTAACGGCCTGTCGCTTCGCCGACTGCCCGACCAGCACCTGGTCGTCCTTCGTGAACGCGACAATCGATGGCGTCGTGCGATCACCCTCACTGTTCTCGATCACCTTTGGCGTACCGCCCTCCATGACCGCTACGCAGGAGTTAGTGGTACCGAGATCGATACCGATTACTTTACCCATGCTGACACTCCAATAAACCGATGTAGTCCAAAACTGGTTGTGAATTGGGGGCTAGCCCCTGCGTTTCAAGCGCTCGCGCGACTGTATTTCTTCAGCCGCTTTCGCCGCCCGGGGTGGGCTCTGCCGCCACTATGACCCTTGCGGGCCGCAGCAGGCGGCCGTTCAGTGCATAGCCTTTCTGAATGACCTGCGCCACGGATCCGGGCTCGACGTTCGGCGACGGCATCATGCTCATGGCCTCGTGCATTTCGGGATCGAACGGCTCACCCTCGGGGTCGACTTCCGAGATACCGAAACGCTCCAGCGTCGTCTTCAGGAGTTTGCAGGTCGCCTCGCTGCCATCGCGAAGCGCCTGCGCATCCGCACTTTCGGCGGCGGAGAGGCCCATTTCGAGGCTGTCCACGACGGCCAACAGCTCACGGCTGAAATTCTCGAGTGCAAACTTGTGCGCGTTCTCGACATCACGCGCAGCACGCTTGCGGACATTCTCCAGTTCGGCGGCGGCCCGCAGGTAGAGGTTCCAGTTCTCGTCAGCCCTGGCCTGCGCTTCGGCCGAGGCCACGTCGCCGCTTTCCTCGCCGGTCACTCCCGTGGGCTGCGCGTCACCGTTCTCCGGCGGGGCGTCCGTGGCTTCGGGTGCGTCTTCAGATGGCTTGCGCTCAGCGCTCATGCATGCAACTCCATGTCTCCGCTGGCCGCTCCAGAGCGCGGCCGGTTACAACGAAGTTGCGAGTTTGGGGACCGGGCCTCAAAAATCAAGCGCATCCGCCAATTTTTTTGCCGGACAGGGGCTCAACCCCGCTGGCCGAGCGCGGTCGCCAGCAGCCGGGCCGTTATATCGACGATCGGCACTACCCGATCGTAGGCCATGCGCGTCGGCCCAATGACACCGAGAACACCGATGGTATCGTCGCCGATGCGATACGGTGCCGTGACCACGCTGCAGTCATCGAGAATGCGAAAACCCGATTCCTCGCCGATGAACACGCGCACCCCTTCAGCGTCGATACTGCGGTCCATGAGATCGAGAATCAGGCGCTTCTTGGAGAACGCTTCGAAAAGGCGCCGCAGCGTCTCGATATCCGACAACTCGGCGAAATCCATGAGCTTGGTCTCGCCCGTGAGGATGAACTCGCCGTTGGGCTTCTCTGCACCCGCCAATGCTGAGTGCGCCACCGCGATGATGTCCTGCATGGCCTGGTTCATTGAATCCCGCAACTCGTCGAGATCCGCTACGATCTGTTCGCGAACCTGCAGCATGTCGCGGCCGGCGTATTTTTCGTTGATGAAGTTCGCCGCCTGCGTCAGTTCCGACTCGGAATAATCCCGCTCGAGGTGCAGGATGCGGTTCTGCACCTCGCGGTCGTTGACCACGAGGATAACCAGGACCCGATGATCGGACAGCGGCAGAAATTCGATCTGTCGCAGGATCGCCTGCTGTCCCCGTGGCACGGTGACGACACCGGCGAGACTAGTGATGTCCGACAGCATGTTCGATACGGAGCTGATCAATTCGGCCGGATCGTCTACGTTTTGCTGCAGGTGCGACTGCAGGCGACGCAGGTCGTTGCCCCGGGGCTGCCGGTAGCGGACCAACGTATCGACGAAGAGGCGATAGCCCTTCGCTGTCGGTACGCGCCCGGCCGACGTATGCGGCGCGGCGACCAGCCCCATCTCCTCCAGGTCCGCCATCACGTTGCGAATCGTCGCCGGGCTGAGGTCGAGCCCCGAGTCTCGAGATAGCGTTCGCGAACCGACCGGCTCGCCCTCTCGAATATAGCGCTGAATCAGGACACGCAGCAGGTGGCTGGCGCGTTCATTGGGTAAGGAAGTCGTAGCTTCTGCGGTCATTTGCAAGAAACGGAAACAGCGGAAACACATCGCTGTGTTACGGTAGTAAAACAAGCTAGCAACGCCTTGGCGAGCGGTCAAGGGTCTGCAACAATCGCCACAGACAGCGCGGTGTGAGCGGTATCGGAAGCAAGCACGACATGACGACGATGTTCAAGAAAGTAGCGATACTCGGACGCCATGAAGACCCGCGCGTTGCCGAGCCGATAACCGTCCTGGCCGACTACCTCGGGCAGGCAGGCGTCGAGGTGCTGGCGGCGGAGGACATGTCGCTCGTGATTGCAGCGCGGCGCATGCCTGAGTCCGAACTGTCCGAAGCTGCCGACCTGATCATTGCCATCGGCGGAGACGGGGCGATGCTCTATGCCGGGCAGCTCGCGCGGCGCGGCGACATTCCCTTGCTCGGCATCAACCGCGGCCGCCTCGGATTCCTTGCGGACGTTACGCCCGAGGAAATGCTGGACAGCGTCGGGCATGTGCTGGCCGGTGAATTCACGACGGACAAGCGCCTCGTACTGGAAGCCCGGCTGGAGCGCCCGGACGCGGATGACACGCTGGCGCTTGCCCTGAATGACGTAGTCCTGCAACGCCGCGAAACCGGGCGCATGCTCGATTTCGTGACCCGGATGGCTGGCCGCTACGTGAATACGCACGCAGGAGACGGCCTGGTGATTGCCACCCCGACTGGATCGACGGCGTATTCGCTCAGTTGCGGCGGCCCGATCATCGAACCGCGCCTCGATGCGGTCGTGGTCGTCCCCGTCGCTCCCCACACGCTGTCGGATCGCCCGATCGTGCTGCCCGCCGACCTGGGCATCGAGCTCAGGCTGCTGGAACGCGAGAACACCCGCGCCGAGATCATGGCGGACGGCCACTCCATGGGCGAGATCCGTCCTCAGGACAGGCTGCTCGTCGTCGCGTCGGAAACACGGCTTACCCTGCTGCACCCGCCGGGCTACGATTTCTTCGGCATCCTGCGCTCCAAGCTGCACTGGGGGCACGATTCGCGCAAGCGGGATCTGCCTACCGAGGGCAGCTGACCGTGCTCATCACCCTCCAGGTGCGCGACTTTGCGATCGTCGACCGGATCGAAGTCGAGTTCGAACCCGGCATGACCGTATTGACCGGTGAGACCGGGGCCGGCAAATCCATCCTTGTGGATGCGCTGGGGCTGGTGCTGGGCGAACGCGGCAGCGGCAAGCTGGTACGCGCCGGCGCGAGACGCGCTGAGTTCAGCGCAGAGTTCGACGTCTCCGCTCTCCCCGGCGCCCGCGCCTGGCTCGAAGAGCAGGCACTCGACGACGATGACGCGTGCCTGCTGCGCCGTGTCATCAATGCCGACGGCCGCTCACGGGCATTCATCAACGGCAATGCTGTGCCCGTGCAGCAGCTCAAGACGCTGGGCGAGATGCTGATCGACATTCACGGTCAGCACTTTCACCAGTCGCTCGGCCGGCGCTCCGTGCAGCGCGACTTGCTGGATCATTACGGTGGGCTCCAGGACCTGCGGGCGCAGACCGGGGGCGCGTTCGCGGAATGGAAGTCGCTGCTTGAGCAGCTCCGTGCACTGCAGGGTGCCGACGCAGACCGCGAGTCCCGTGTCGACCTGCTCACGTTTCAGCTCCAGGAACTCGAAACCCTGGGCGCGAAGCCCGGTGAGTATCCCGAGCTTCGCAGCGAAGCGCAGCGCCTTGCGAACCGCGGTCGCCTGGCCGAGGGCGTTTTTGCCGCCCTGGACGTGCTATCCGACAATGATGCGGCCAACGTGGCCGACATGCTCGCCGCCACGAAACGCGCCGTGCAGGGACTGGTGCAGTTCGATGAGGCGCTCTTACCCGTCGTGGAACTCCTGGACAGCGCCGGTATCCACGTCGCCGAAGCCACGGACTCGCTGCGGCGATACAGCGATTCGCTCACCATGGAGCCGGACCGGCAGGAAATGGTCGAGCAGCGACTGGACTCCATGCAGTCGATTGCGCGCAAACACCGGGTCGAGCCGGACGAGCTCGTGGAACTCCGGGAGCGCTTGAGCGCCGATCTCGACGCACTGGCCCATGCCGAAGAACGTGGCCGGGAACTCGAGCAGGCCGCGCTCGACGCGGAGTCGGCGTACCGCGGTTTCGCCGCGGAACTGTCCCGGCTGCGCAGGGCGGCGGCCCGCAAATTCGCGGCTTCGGTCAGCGACACCATGGCGGGCCTGGGCATGCCCGGCGGAAAGTTCGAAGTCGCGCTCGAGCCGCTCGTCGAAGGGTCGGAACGTGCCAGCGGCGTCGACCGCGTGGAGTTCCTGATCAGCGCCAATCCGGGCCAGCCGCCGCTGGCGCTGTCACGGGTGGCCTCCGGCGGCGAATTGTCGCGCATGAGCCTCTCCATCCAGGTTATTGCGAGCGATGGCAGCACGATCCCGACGATGGTCTTCGACGAAGTTGACAGCGGTGTGGGTGGCGGCGTTGCCGAGATGGTCGGTCGGCGACTCGCCGAGGTCGCGAGGGATCGGCAGGTCCTCTGCGTCACGCACCTGCCCCAGGTTGCCAGTCTCGCCGATCAGCATATCCGCATCAGCAAAGTCACTGATGGCAAGGCGACGCGAACCGGGGCACACGTGCTGGACCGGGAGGAACGCATCGATGAACTCGCTCGAATGCTGGGCGGGGTCGAAATCACGGCAAAGACGCGCGAGCACGCAGCCGAGATGCTGGCTGGCGCGCCGAAAAAGCGCGCCTGAGCGGAGTCCGGGCGTTATTCGTCGTCGGGGTCGCCGCCGCGCTTGACGTACAGAACCAGGCTGTGGTCAATCAGCTCGAAGCCGTGCTTCTCGGCGACATCGTGTTGCAGGCGCTCGATCTCGTCGCTGGTGAACTCGATGACCTCGCCGGTTTCCACGCAGACCATGTGGTCGTGATGCTCGCCGTCGTCGAGCTCGAATACCGAGTGACCGCCCTCGAAGTTGTGTCGGGTAACCAGACCAGCGGCCTCGAACTGCGTCAGCACACGATAGACCGTGGCCAGACCGATTTCCTCGCCCGAGTCCAACAGGTCCTTGTAAATATCCTCGGCACTCAGATGCCGGTTCGAGGCATTCTCGAGGATCTCCAAGATCTTCAAGCGCGGCAACGTGATCTTGAGGCCGGCCTTGCGTAATTCGTGTCGTTGCTCCATTGACGGTATCCCTGGTCGCACTGAAGACGGGCGCCTATCCCGCCGTTTGGCAAGAAGGTATGATGCGCGCCTATTATGACGTAGATAGCAGCGTGGCTCTAGCGGCACGCTCGTCGCATTCTCCACCTCTCGGACCCGGTTAATCGCAAATGGAGTTTTCGTCTCGCAATTTGATCATCCTCGGCATCGTCCTCGGAATGATCGTCTCAGCCTCGGGCTGTGTGTACCGCGCCAATATCTCGCAGGGGAATATTGTCGAGGAGGAAGATCTCGACCAGGTCGAAGTCGGTATGACGCGTAGCCAGGTCCGCTTTCTCCTCGGCACGCCAATGATTGCCGACCCGTTCCACCAGGACCGTTGGGATTACGTCTACTACGTCAAGATCGGCCGCAACGATGCTAGCGCAAAGCGCTGGATCACGATCCTGTTCGATGGCGAGATGGTAGAAGACATTCAGCGCAACCGGGAACTCGCCGAGAATCTCTGAGGCTCACTCCTTTTCAGCCAGCGCGCGCTGCCGCCGCGCCTCTCTCGGATCGATCTCGAGAGGCCGGTAGAGCTCGACGCGATCCCCCGGCCCGACCGGGCTGTCCCTCGAAACCAACCGTCCCCATAGTCCGACCGGCATGTCGTCTACAGCCAGCGCCGGAAACTGCGACTCGATGCCTGACCGGGCTATGACGTCCGCAACACTCGACCCCTCGGCGACCTCCAGCACCAGCAGCACCTGCCGCTCCGGCGTCGCCAGCACGACCTCGGCCATCATGCGTTCAGCCACCCCCGGGTACATCGGCCCCGTAAATGTGGCCTGCCCGGCTCACGAAGGCGTCCACCAACGAATTGCAGATTTCTTCGAAGTAGCGGCCCAGCAGGCGGTTCGTGGTTCGGCTCTTCACTTCGAACTCGACGTCCAGCGACACCTTGCAGCCCAGGGCATCGAGCGATCGGAACTGCCAGCCGCCGCTGAGATGACTGAACGGGCCTTCGACGAGTTCCATGTCGATAGCCTCGTACTCGCGCATCCTGTTGCGGGTTCGGAAACGGCGGCGCAGCCCGGCCAGGCGCATTTCGACGGATCCTTCGAGCACGTCCCCATCGCGCCAGTGCAATACCGCGTCGCCGCACCAGGGCAGGAATTCCGGGTAGGACTCGACGTCCTCGACGAGCACGTACATCTGCTCGGCCGAGTAAGGCACCAGTGCGCTTCGGCTTACTTTGCGCATTGCCTCAGGTGCTGCAAATTCCGCAGCCGGTCATGACAGCTCGGGCAGCAGGCCGACCGCTTTCAGGAATACGAACAGGATGCCGACCGGCACCACGAAACGGGCGAGCACGCGCCACACCCGGTACATCAGACCTGCGCCACCGAGTTCCTCGGCCGTGGAGTTCCTGCACATCACCCAACCCGCAAAGACCGCGATGAACAGTCCCCCAAGCGGCAACATGATGTTGTTGGTGAGATGGTCGAGATTAAGAAAGACGGTACCCTTGTAGAAGCTGACATCTTTCAGAACGTTGAACGAAAACACCGTTCCGAAACCCAGAAGCCAGATCAGACCGCCGATCATGATCGCCGCCTGTGCGCGCGTCTTGTTGAAGCGCTCGACCAGCCAGGCGACGGCCGGCTCCATCAGGCCGAGCGCAGAAGTCCATGCGGCAAATGAAAGCAGGATGAAGAAAAGGGTGGAGAAGAAAGCGCCACCCGGCATCTGGCCAAGGGCCAGTGGCAGCGTCTGGAACACCAGGCCCGGTCCGTCGGCAGGATCGAGCCCGTTCGCGAAGACCAGCGGGAAGATTACGAGACCGGCCAGTATCGCGATCAGCGTGTCGGCGATAACGACTGCCGTTGACGCACCCATGATGGATGTTTCCTCGGGCAGGTAGGCGCCGTAGGCCATGATGGCCCCCATGCCGATCGACAAAGTGAAAAACGCCTGGCCCATTGCGGCGAGCACGCTGTCCCATGACAGCTTGCTGAAGTCCGGCGTAAACATGAATGACATACCGGCACCGAAGTGCCCCGAGGTGATCGAATAGCCGAGCAGTACGAGCAGCAGCACCAGGAGCGCCGGCACCATGAACCGAACGGCTTGCTCCAGCCCTCGCTCGACGCCGCGCATGACGACGAAGATCGTCAGGGTCATGAACAGGGTGTGGCAAAACGCGACGGCCTTCCAGTCACCGACAAAGCCCTCGTACTGTGAACTGACAACGCCTGCATCCGCCCCGGTAAATACGCCTGTTGCGCTCTTGACGATATAGGCCAGCGTCCACCCCGCAATAACGCTGTAAAAAGAGAGAATCAGGATGCCGGCAAGCACCCCCATGCCGCCGACCCACTGCCAACGCCTGGAACTGCCCTCTTCCTCGCCGAGGAGGGCCATCGTTGCCACCGGATTGCGGCGCCCCCTGCGCCCGATCAGGATCTCGGACATCATGACGGGCATGCCGACGAGGAACACGCAGAGCAGGTAAACGATGACAAACGCACCGCCACCGTTCTGGCCGGCGACGTACGGGAATTTCCAGATGTTGCCGAGGCCGACGGCCGAACCGGTCACCGCGAGGACGAAAGCCAGGCGTGAAGACCAGTGCCCGTGAAGTGATTTACGTTTGCCGGGTTCGGCAGCCTGGTTGCTCAGCATTTTCGCTCTCTTGGGGCGAAGGAAGGCGCGATTCTCATACAAATTTCAAAGGGTGACAACACGACCACCGTTGCGCGCATCCGTTGTCGCACGCTGTCAACCGCCGAGATTCCCGTATAATCGCGCCCCCTGCCGCAGCAGGCGGAATCGAAATCATGAGCAGGAAGAAGCCGGACAACAGCAACGTCATTGCCGCAAACCGCAGGGCGAGACACGACTATTTCATCGAGGACCGGGTCGAAGCGGGCCTCTCGCTGCTGGGCTGGGAAGTCAAGAGCCTTCGGGAGGGCCGCGCCCAGCTCTCGGAGAGTTACGTGACCATCAGGAATGGCGAGGCTTACCTGGTTGGCGCCCATTTTTCGCCGCTGCTGTCGGCCTCCACCCATGTTCATCCCGACCCGACCCGGAGCAGGAAGCTGCTTTTGCACCGCGGCGAACTCGACCGCCTGATCGGCGCTGTCGAGCGCAGGGGTTACGCCCTGGTGCCGCTTGACCTGCACTGGCGCAAGGGCCGCGTGAAACTGGAGGTCGGCCTTGCGCGGGGCAAGAAACAACATGACAAGCGCGCCGCCAGCAAGGATCGCGACTGGGCTCGCCAGAAAGAAAGAATTCTAAAAAATTAATATTTTCTGCAACTTATTATTAAGTATTAAGGTTAATTCTCTTCTAGGCGGCAGAGAAAATTGTGGCCTCGTGCGTTGCAAAACGCCCAATTGGCCATACACTGTGTAGACGCGGGGGTGACTTGGTTTCGACGCGGGTCGCGAAACTCCGGGTGCATGCCGAGGGACAGAGCACCTCGTTAATCCAACTGTAAAACTCATAGTTGCCAACGACGACAACTACGCTTTAGCTGCTTAAAAACCAGCTCTAAGCCTTCCGCCCGGATCGTGCCTGTGCGTCCGGATCACGGGAGTCACCGACACAGGACCGCGGTGCGGGCCCGTTCAGTGTCCAAGCCGTTAAATCCTTACTGAACTGGCTGTGAGTTTTCCCTGCCCGTCGGGTAGCCCGCAGTGAGATTAAAGGCGGAATAAGCATGTAGAGCTCGTAGCGTAGGGCTTGCGGACGTGGGTTCGATTCCCACCACCTCCACCAAACTCCGCGGGGCCGCCATTCGGCGGCCCTTCTCTCTCCCGCCAGTCGTGCAACCGGAGATCAACAAGACGGGCGACGAGGTCTGGTTCTCAGTACGGAGCGGGCGGCAGGTGGCCTTCCTTCACGTACAGCAGCGCCCCTTCGGCTAACGTGTAAGGCGCGTGCCGGCTGCCGTCCGGGTAACGGACCCAGCTGCCCTTAGGATAATGCTCCGCCTCGTCGTGGAAGGTGCCGTCGAGGACGAGGATTTCCTCGCCGCCAGCGTGTACATGGTCCGGGTAAGCGGTATCGGGCGCCCACCGCAGCAGGAAGACACTCTCCTCGCCGTGGCGGTGTAATGGCTGGATTTCGACGCCGGGGACGCGTCCCGGAATCCAGCCGCCGCTGCCGGTATCGACTGCGAGGCAGATCGAGTCGTCCGCGGCGAACTGGTGCAGCTTGACGAATATCGTCGCCCCATCGCCGCCGATGCGCGGAGTGTGACGGGTACCGATCGGGTTGCGGAGGTAATACCCCGCGGGGTAGCGTCCGTGTTCGTCGCCGAACTCACCGTCGAGCACCAGGATCTCCTCGCCCCCGCCGTGCTCGTGCGCCGGGAAGCGGCTGTTCGCCGCGTAACGCACGATCGACGTGGCACGGGCGACTTCGTCCCCGATCCGGTCGAGCATCATGCGCTCGACGCCGGGCGCCGGCGCCGGTACCCACTCGTACCGATCCGGCGTCACCGCGACGCGCTCCCGGAAGTCGGCCCGCAAGCGCACGTCTTACTGCTTGTCCTCCCCGGCCAGGCGCTCCTGCACGACACGTTCGAGCCGGGTCAGCCCACCCTCGCGTCCCAGCGCCAGGGCACGCTCGTCGTCGGCGCCCTCGAGACTTGCCCGCAATGCCAGCAAGGCGCCTACCCGGTTGCCGCTCGCACAATGGACGAGCACCGGGCCCGGGTACTCCTGCAACAACTCGTCGAGCTTGCGCGCGTTATCGAAGGAAATGGCAGCGTCGTTCTCGACCGGCATGGTCACGTAATGCAGGCCCAGACCCTCGACCACCGCCGCCTCATCGAAGCCGCGATCCTCTCCCTCGCCCCGCATGTCAATTACCGTGGTGTACCCGGCGTCTGCGAATACTTCGAGAGCTGCTTCGTCCGGCTGCCCGGCCGACGTGATGCCGTCGACCGGGGAAACCGTTCCGAGTTCGACGACCTTCTCCAGGTCGACCTTGAGACGGCTGACTGGTCCGAAGTCCGTCTCATCGGCGGCGACGCCGAAAGCGAGCCCCAGGACTACCAATGCACTGAAATGTCTGAACACGGTTCTTCCTCTTACCATTAGTTCGACAGCCTGCGATCAGTCCGCGAGATCCAGATCCGAGTCGATCTCGATGCCACGTCCAGTGAATGTTACGTCAACGGCCAGGCGCTCGTAGAATACTGCCGCCGCGGCGAGAACATCCGACAAGGCCTCGCGCATTTCCTCCGACATGTCCTCATCGTCGCTCGCGCGCATCGCATCGCCGAGCAACTTGTAGTATTGCGCACCGTCGAGGCCCATGCTCAGGAATGGCGGCGGCGTACCGCTTTCAGCGTCGAGCAACGCCGGCAGCATGGTCTCGCCGTCTTTACTGACGGACAACGCTATGGCCGATTCCGTCAGCGCGACCCAGGCGGTCTCGGCGCCGGCTCCCGTATTCGGCAGCTCGAACGGATGCGCCTTGCCATCCGGCTCGATAGTCAGCTCGGCGAGCTGCGGAATCATTGCCCGGCCCATCGCCAGCAGCCCCTGCGCGTTATCGATCGCCAGCAGGAAGCTGGCATCGACCGCTTCGGGTGGCTGCTTTTTGGCGGGGTCAAACCCCTTCAGTTCTTCGACAATGGCCATGAATCCGCGAAAATCGTAGACCACGGGGGGGACCGGCTGGGCGAGCGCCTGCTCGTGCGCCGCAAAAAGCCCTTCCTGGAGATCTGAAAGGTGCTCGCATTCCCACGGAGCGTCCCGGAGTGCGGCGACGTGTCGGTCGAAAAAGGACCGGACCGCTTCGACCTTCAGGCTCATGCCGAACGAGAACAGGCCGTCGTAAATTGTGCCGAGGCCCGGAACCGGTGACACGAAGGTGCTGATATCGGACGCAATGTCTTCGCGCAGCTCGATGGCCACGTGGGATCGGACCTTCTCCGCCGATACTTCCTCGTAGCCCGTCACGATGCGGGGCATGATCGCCGCCAGCGACCGGAACTCCGCCTTGCATACATCGTTCAGGGTGCCGGCGTCGTAGCCGGCAATTTCGAGCAGCAGGGCATCGAGTCCCGCCGGCTCGTCGATAAACGTATCGGCGAGGCGCACCGTGTCCACGAGACCGACGTAATCGTGCACGTAGCCGTACTCATCGGCAATTTCCCGTAGCTTCCCCGTCTCTGCGATGTTCCTGGCCGGAAGTGTCAGGCCCAGCAGGCTGGCGAGCGCGACCTCGTCCAGATTTGCGGGCGCGACGGTCAGCACCAGCTGCTCGCCCACCGTGGCGAGGATGACACGAACACCTTCATCCTCGATGTAACGGTAGGGCGTATCGTCGACTTCTGCGACCGGCAGCTTTTCGCCGGCCGCTACCTCGACGCGTGTGATCGCGTCGTCGAACAAGCTTGCATCGGTCAGGGTCATGCGCAGCACCGGCAACAGGCCGTTGCCGTAGAGAATGACCGTGGAATCACGGGTTATGCCGGCGCCCGAGAGCCCTTCGAGCGACATCATCGAGCGGACTTCCTCGACGACGGCGCTCATCTTCTCCAGGTCGTCGGAGCCGCCCAACTCCTCCTGCGTCCCCGCCTGTGCAAAGGCCGCGCCCAGCATTCGGGAATAGGCGGCCAGAAGCCGGTCCAGCTTCGGTTCAATCGTGTCCATGAACTCGTCGGGCAGCGGTGCCAGCGTGCCGAATACGTAAGGCGAGTCCGCGGGAACGTACCGCAACAAACCGCTCGTATCGGTCAGCGGCGTCACGACTTCCTTGTCTTCTGCGGACTTACCGCAGGCCGTCACGCCGAGCGCGCAGCAGGCGAGCAGAACAACGTACCGGGCTTTAGCAATTTTCAACATACTGATTTTCCTGGTTGGGCCGGACACTAGCCGGACGACAGGCGTCCGGTGCGGTAGCAACGACACCGGGCAGGATAAGTAGCGAGGTATGGCGGTCTCGTTAACGTCGACTGGATCGAATGCCGCCTGTGGCTCAGTATACGCAAATCCATCATGAATGCCGAGCCGGGACCGATCATTACGCTGCGCAAAGTCGAGGAATCCGACCTCGGGTACGTCCTGCGGCTCAACGAGGCCGCAGTTCCCGCGGTCAATAGCATCGATCTCGATCAGATGCGCTGGTTTGCCCGCAATGCCGCTTACTTCGGGGTGGCGGTTCGGGACGGGGATGTCGCGGGTTTCCTGGTTGGTATGCGCCCGGGAACCACCTACGCGAGCCCCAACTATCGGTGGTTCTGTGACAAGTACGACGAGTTCGGCTATATCGATCGCGTCGCGATTGCGGAAAACGCACGGAGGCTCGGATTGGCAACGCGGCTGTACCGGGATTTCGAAGCATGCCTGCCATCGACCGTCGGCCTCCTTACCTGCGAGGTGAACATCGTGCCGCCGAACGAATCGTCAATGCGCTTCCACGAGGAATACGGCTTTCGTACGGTCGGCACGCAAACGCTGGTGAATGATCGCAAGCAGGTGGCGTTGATGGCAAAGGAACGACATTCATGAGCGAGAGCACGCGGGAATTCGATGTCATCGTCGTCGGCGCAACCGGCTTCACGGGCAGGCTCGTCGCCGAGTATCTCACCAGTCGCTACGGCATCGACGGCAACCTGCGCTGGGCCGCCGCCAGCCGCAGTGACGATAAGCTCGCAGCCCTTCGGGAGTCGCTGGGGCCCGAGGCCTCCGCGCTGCCACTGATGGTCGCTGACACGCTGGATTCGCGGTCCATGCGCGAAATTGCCCGGCGTGCCCGCGTTATCCTGACAACCGTCGGTCCCTATGCCCGCTACGGCTCCGAAGTCGTCGCCGCCTGCGCGGCAAGCGGCACGCATTATTGCGATCTCGCCGGAGAAGTGCAGTGGATTCGGCGGATGATCGATGCATACGATGCGCTCGCGAGGAAGAACGGCGCCCGCATCGTCCACTGCTGCGGCTTCGACTCGATACCCATGGACATCGGCGCGTGGTTTCTGCAGCGTGAGGCAAAGGAGCGCTGCGGCGCACACTGCGAGTCCATCGTCCTGCTGGTCAGGGCCATGAAGGGTGGCGCCAGCGGCGGCACCATGGCCAGCATGATGAACCTGATGCGCGAAGCGCGCGCCGACCGCGAAGTGGCGCGCATGCTGGCTCACCCCTACGGACTGAACCCGGCCGATGAGCAGCACGGGCCGGACCGGGGCGACCAGCGCGGTATCCGCTTCGACGAAGGCGCGCAGAGCTGGACGGCGCCATTCATCATGGCGTCCGTCAATACCCGGGTGGTGCGCCGCAGCCATGCGCTGCTCGGCTATCCCTGGGGACAGGACTTCCGTTACCACGAAGCGATACGAACGGGCCGCGGCATCGGCGGCTGGTGCCGCGCAGCGGCTATCACCGCGGGCCTCACCGGTCTCGTGGGGCTCGCCTCGTTCGGCTGGAGCCGCAGCCTTCTGGAACGCTTCGTACTGCCAAGACCCGGCACGGGGCCTGACAGGCAAGCGCGCGAGAACGGATTCTTCAAACTCGAGCAATTCGGCAAGCTCGCCGACGGTCGGCGGATAATGAGCCGTATCACCGGCGACCGGGACCCCGGCTACGGCTCGACCAGCAAGATGCTGGCGGAAAGTGCGGTGTGCCTCGCACTCGACGACCTCGATTCCGACGGCGGCGTATTGACTCCCGCCACCGCGATGGCCGCACCGCTCATCGAGCGGCTCAGGCGGAATGCCGGCTTGACATTCGAGATCTCGTCATCCCGCCTGCCGTAAGAGCGTGACTGGGCGCGGGATCGCGGTTCGGGAACCGTTCCTACTCGGAAAAAGCCGTGTTGCCCACGTACGCGTCGGGGTTAAGCAGCTCGCCGGCAGTTACCCTGATCGGGAGGCGATCGCGTGGCGACGCCACCGGACAGGTCGAAAAATCGTTGAATGCACACGGCGGACTGTACGCCCGGTTGAAATCCAGCACCATGCGCCCGTCTTCACCCGGCATGGCCGTGTACAGGAAGCGGCCGGCCGGATAAGTCTCCTCGCCATTGGTGCGATCCCCGAAGACGAAGAACAAGCGCTCCCCGGCGGCATAAGCCTGGAGCCTGTGGGTGTCGTCGTCCTTCCGAAAAACCGCAACACCCGGCGACTCAGGGTTCCAGCCGAGTCCTTCAATCACCGTGCTCGCCGCGACACGCTGTGGCTCGGCGTAGCGCTCCAGCGTCGCCTCGACCCGCCAAGAAGGATCAATCGGGAAATACCTAAGCGGCGGGAACGAGGCCAGCGCCGGGTGATCGAAGTCCCTGAGACGCACCGCGTAACGGCCGTCGCGCTTGATGACGGTCCAGGCCAGCGAGCCGTGGGTAATCATCACAGGGTCGTCCGCGGTGTCCTCGGCGATCAACGTCCGACCCACCCGCTCGTCACCCGAGTAGACGGCGGTGCCCGGGCGCGGTTCCATCACCACGCCGTCGCCAGTCAATCGGAATACGCCGATGTACGGGTCTGCCGCCGCCGGGAAGACGAGATCGTTGTCCGGCGCAGAACCGAACGTGGCTTTCTCATCGTCGAGCCAGAACAGCCCAGCCAGGTTGAGAAACCCGGTCGGCGCCAGCAGCGAGGCACGCCGGCTGTCGCGCCACTCCAGGATCTCCGCCTCGAGCGCCGTGCGATCGCCATCGTCAGCAACACCGGTGCATGAGGCATTTAGCATCATGACCAGCAACAGCGGGCCTAGACGGCTGAGGAAACTCGATGTTTCGTATCTTGTGTAAGGCACGGTGATCCCTCGTAATTCGGCGGCGTAGCGTATCATCCGTCCGATGAGCTGCAATAGCACCTCCCTTTCGTACGCCGACCTGAAGCCGCAGGACTTCCTCGACGCGCTCGAAGATCTCGGTTTCGCCTGCAACGGTCGGCTGCTCGCCCTGAATAGCTACGAGAATCGCGTCTATCGTGTCGGGATCGACGACAACGATGCCATCGTCGCGAAGTTCTATCGGCCGAATCGCTGGTCCGATGCGGCGATACTCGAAGAACACGGATTCGCCATGGACCTTGCCGGGCAGGAGATTCCGGTCGTCGCGCCATTGGTCGTTCACGGCACGACCCTGCACAAGATCGGAGCGTTCCGCGTCGCGGTGTATCCCTGCCGCGGTGGCCGCGCTCCCGACCTCGACAACTTCGAGTTACTCGAACAGCTGGGCCGTTTCGTCGCCCGAATACACCTCGTCGGTGAAACCGGAAGATTCCTACACCGCCCTGGCATCGATGTAGAAACCTACGCGATCGAGTCCATGGATTACCTGCTCGACTATGACCTCATTCCCGCCGAGCTCGTACCCGCTTATGAAAGCGTCGCGCAGAGCGTGATCGACGGGATCGAAGCCTGTTTCGAGCGCGCCGGCCATGCATCGCAGCTGCGAATCCACGGCGACTTCCATCCTGGCAATGTGCTGGTTGCCGGCGAGCAGCTACATATCGTCGACTTCGATGACACGCGCACGGGGCCCGCGGTACAGGACCTCTGGATGTTCCTGTCCGGGGACCGCGAGGAGCAAATACCGCAGCTCAGCGCATTGCTCGAGGGATATACGCGGTTTCGAGAATTCGATGCCCGTGAGCTGCATCTCGTCGAGGGTCTACGGAGCCTGCGCATCATGCATTACGCGGCCTGGCTGGCGAGGCGTTGGGACGATCCTGCATTCAAGCAGGCCTTCCCGTGGTTCCACTCGCACCGCTACTGGGAAGATCACGTGCTCGCGTTGCGCGAACAGCTATCGCTGATGCAGGAAGAGCCGCTGGAGTGGCGTCCGTTCTGACCCCTCAGCGCGAGGGCAGCGCGCGCCGCCGGGGCGCAATGTCGAAACGCTCGATCCAGCGGGAAAACGTGCTGTGGCTCAGTGTCTGCAGCCCGTCGATCCAGCGGGCCGTCTGCCGGCGTATCGCGTCCGGATCCACGCGGCCGGCCTCCTCCGCGAGCAGCGGCTGATTATCGGTCACAGTGAGCCATCGCTCGACCAGTGACGCGTCGACTTCGAGGTGAAACTGGAAGCCGTAGGCGTGCTCACCGAAACGAAATGCCTGCACAGGACTGGCCGGAGACGTCGCGAGGTGGTCCGCACCGTCGGGGAGGTCGATGCCGTCCTCATGCCACTGGAACACCCGTTGCGTCCCGGCAAAACTGGAAATAACGGGATCGACCTGCCCGGCCTCGGTCAGCTGCACGTCGTACCAGCCAATCTCGCGCTGCTCGTTTCTCGATACGCGGCCGCCCAGCGCTTTCGCGAGCAATTGCGCGCCGAGACAGATGCCCAGCACCGACATGCCCGAGTCGACCGCTTCGCGGATGACGTCGACCTCCGTCAGCAAGTTCGGCCAGGTATCGATCTGGTGGGCGTTCATCGGCCCGCCGAGCACGATCAGGGCCTCGTATTTTTCCAGCGAGGGGCGCTGATGCGGGTCACGGCCGAAATTAACATAGCGAATCCGGAACCCGGCCTCTTTCAGCAATGGGTCCAGGGTGCCCAGCGGCTCGTAGGGAACATGTTGAAAAACAAGTATTTTGGGTCTGGCCATACTGTAGCGCACCGGATTGCAGACTGCTTCCTGCACGCTCGTTATACCTGCGAATTCCCGCGTCGTGAAGACTGTCCCCATTGCATAGGTCAGCGCGCCGCACTACAGTAGTTTCAGGCTTTACAAGGTGGCAACCGAGGGAACTCTGCACCGTGCAACGACTCTGATTAGGTGATCGTGCACGAGAACTGCAGCGGGATACTGTGATTTGAGAGCGAATTTGCGCAGCCTCATGGGTGGAGTACTGTACGCGGTACTCATGGCCGGCTGCGGCGCGAATGTAACGCTCGATCCGGTTACGATTCCCACCCCCCTGATCGACCCGATGCCGTTATCGGTCGCGATCCGCATCCCTGCCGAGTTCGAACACTACGTCCATGAGGACGAAGTCCTGGGCCGGGAGAAATGGCGTATCGACCTGGGCCGGTCGAACGCCGCGCTTTTCTCCCAGCTGTTCGAGTTCATGTTCGAGGATGTGACCGTCCTCGGTCCCGATGACGACGCCAGCACCCTGGCGATCGATGCGCTTGTCGAGCCGAGCATCGACGCGTTCGAGTTTTCTGTGCCCAGCCAGAGCAAGACGGAGTCGTATGCCGTCTGGATCCGCTACCGGCTCAAAATTTACGACAGCGCAGGCGACGTGTACGCCAACTGGCCGCTCAGCGCCTACGGCAAGAGCGAGCAGTTCGGGCTCACGGGCGATGAACCGCTAAAACGCGCTGCGATACTCGCAATGCGCGACGCGGCCGCGCTGATGATTATGAACCTCGACAAGGCCACCGCCATATCGGCCCTCAAGGACCGCCCCGCCACGGCCGTTGCGTCAGCCGCGCTGCCGGCGGCCAAAGAGGAACCGGCATCCCGGGACACGCGCACCCAGCTGCCCAAACGCCGCGAAGTGACCCTGCCGCCGCCGGGTCCGGCGGCCGGTCCGGCAGTATTGTCGATGGAGCAGTATGACGACGAAACTCGGGAGAACACCCCGGAGGGAAGCAGCAATGAGTGAGCTCACCATACGCCCGGCCAGGATCGTAATGACAGGTTTCGCTGCGCTGGTACTCAGCGGCTGCATTACGTCGCGGGTCGAGGACGCACGTGAGAGCGTTACCGGCATCGAGACCGGCGAGTCCATCGTGATACTCGCCAAAAGTTACCATCTTGGCAACGAAACCGAAGACAAATACATCAGTTGCATCGAAGACGCGCTGTCACGCGGCTCCAGGGGCCTGAGGGTCATCCCGCACAAGCAGTTCATCGACTCGCTGTTCCCATGGTTCGAACCGCGAACCGCTCCCGCCGAGACCAAAGGCCTCCCCAGACTGATGGAGCGCCCGGGGGTCGCTGAGCGCATTGCAGAACAAAATGTGCGCTACATCGTCTGGCTGGATGGCGACACGGACCGCGTTGCCGGCGGCGGCAGCTTGTCCTGTGCAGCCGGCCCTGGCGGCGCCGGATGCTTCGGTTTCGCATGGTGGCAGAACGATGCGGACTACAATGCGGCGGTTTGGGACCTGAAAGGGCTCCAGTCGGCCGGCTCCATCACGGCAGACGTCAGCGGTACCTCTTTCCTGCCCGCCTTAGTCGTGCCGATTCCTTTGATCGCGCGCGCAAGGGCGGCGGCGTGCAAGGGTCTGGCCGACCAGCTGCGCACCTTCATCGTCGACGAGCCGCAGGCCTGACAAGGACACGAGCGGCACCCCTGGGGCTAGCGGACACGTCCTCCGCGTATGAGCGCCCGCCGGTAGAATTCAGCATCGAGTGAATCGACCGATACCCTCTTGCCGCTGGAGGGCGCGTGCACGAACCGCTCATCGCCCACGTACATTCCCACGTGCGACATCTTGCCGTCGAATCGAAAGAACAGCAGGTCGCCGACTTGCAGGTCGGTGTAAGCCACTGCAGTCGCAGAGTCCCAGAGCTGACCGGTCGTTCTGGGCACCTTCTTGCCCGCCTCGCGAAAGGCGTAATGCACCAGTCCGCTGCAGTCGAAGCCGGCAGGAGACGCGCCACCATAGCGATAAGCGGCCCCGACCTGCTGCAGGGCGATCGCCGCAGCCCGCGCGGCAGTACTTGCGGGTACCTGCGTTGCGGTCGATACTTCGCCGGGCTTCGTCCCCACTCCGGCCGAACCGGCACAGCCTGCGAGGGATAGCGCGGCGACGACCGCGATTGCGGCATGCGAAAAAGGACGATGCGAGTCCGCTATCATAGGTTCAGCTCTGTGCCGCCACATGGCCGAGGATACGCCCGGAGGGCCTTCAATCGTATGAACTGTTTCTCAGGCTGCCACGACCGCCGCCGCGCGGAACGCCCGCGCGCGGCCTTCCTGCGGAGCCTGGCGTTTGTCCTGCTGGCAGCCCCTGTCATGGCCTGCGGCGGACCCAGCAACGATACCCGCGATGCAGGGCCCTCGCCGGAATACACGTTGGTCTACCGGGTCACGCCCTTACCGTCGCAAGCCAGGGTGATCGTCGCACTGGACCTGCGCCAGAGCGACAACCTGCTGCGCGAGGTACGTTTCCGCGCCCCGGGAAACCGTTTCAGTGACTTCGCGGGCGACGGCGAGATCCTGCGTGAGGGCGCGGTGCTCAGCTGGAAACCGCCGCCCGGCGGCGGAACGCTCACATGGCAGGGCAGCGTCCCGCACCGACGCAACGGCAACGGTTACGACGCATGGCTCGGGGAAGACTGGGGTCTGTTCCGCGCCGAGGACATCATTCCGAGTGCGGCTACGCGCACGGCAAAAGGTGCTCGCAGCCTGACCCGTCTTGCGTTCGACCTGCCCGGCGAATGGTCAGTGATCACCGAGTACCCTAGGGAGGCCAGCCTGTTCCTGGTCCTTAACGACGAGCGGCGTTTCAAGCAGCCCAAGGGCTGGATCGTGATGGGCGACCTGGGCGTACGTCGGGACCAGATTGCAGGGATCAATGTGACCGTGGCAGGTCCGGTCGACAACGGCGTCCGCCGGCTGGATATCCTCGCGCTACTGAACTGGACGCTCCCGGAACTTCGGCGCATCGTGGCGGACCTGCCGCCGCACATCACTGTAGTGAGCGCCGGCGAACCTATGTGGCGGGGCGGCCTTTCCGCCCCCGCTTCGCTGTATATTCACGCCGAGCGCCCCATGCTCAGCGAGAACGGCACCAGCACATTGCTCCATGAAATCATGCACATTGCTCTCGATTTCGAGACCGATCGCGAGCACGACTGGATCGTCGAAGGACTTGCAGAGTTTTATAGCCTCGAACTGCTGCGTCGAAGTCGTACTCTTTCCCGACCGCGATATGATCGCGCCCGAAAAGCGCAGGAAAAGTGGGCGCGCGCATCCGATACGTTGTGCGGCGGCCCCTCGTCCGGTTCGACTACGGCCAAAGCCGTGAGCGTGTTTCTGGAACTCGACAAAGAGATTCGCCACAAGACGTCCGGCGCAAAGAATCTCGACGACCTCGTCGGTTCAATCGTAGCGGAACACGGCAAACTCGACCTGAACGTGCTGCACCGGCTCACACGCGAGATCATCGGCGAAAACCCCGACGCATTGCTCATCGATAAGCTGCCGGGTTGCCGTAAGATCACGCAGCCGTAATCGATAACCGGTTCGACGGGATGGATCGCCGCCAGGATCTCGAAATCATATTGCGATCGCGCACGCCCCTGATCGTCATGGAGACTCGTGACGAGAGGCGTGCACTTCGCATGTTACAGACCATCGGCCTGCGGTCATCGAGCAGCGACTACCTGCCGCTTTTCCGCTGGACTATCACCGATGGCCTGCAGCGGCTGGATATCGAACTTGCCCCGCAGTTGATGAACTCCGAGCCGCTGGATGTGCTCAAACACATTCGCGCGGTCTCAAAGCCCGGAATCTATGTCCTACTCGATTTTCACCCCTACCTCGACGACCCGGTGCACGTTCGTCTGATCAAGGACATCTGTATCCACTACCGTGAAGTAGCGCGCCAGCTGGTCCTGATCAGCCACCAGCTCACGCTTCCGCGGGAACTCGAGCCTTTCAGCGCGCGTGTCGACGTGGCACTTCCCGGCGAAGCGGAGCGCAAGACCATCATCCATTCGGTTGCCGGAGAATACTCGGCCGAGAACCCGGGCACCCGCGTTCAGGTCGACCCGAAGGCCTATGATTTGCTCGTCCGCAATCTTGCAGGACTCACCTACGCCGACACGGAGCGGCTCGCCCGCAATGCGATCCAGGTCGACGGGGCCATTACTCGCAGCGACCTACCGGCTGTGATGCAGGCAAAATACGAATTGCTGAATAGCGGCGGCGCCCTGCAGTTTGAATACGATACGGCGCGGTTCAGCGATGTAGGCGGGCTCGATCGACTGAAGATGTGGCTCAGCCAGCGACGATCAGCGTTCCGTAACGAGAAGGATGCCGCGCACCTCGACCCACCGAAAGGCTTGCTGTTGATCGGCGTGCAGGGCTGCGGCAAGAGTCTCGCCGCCAAAGCGACGGCCGGGATCTTTGGCGCCCCCTTGCTGCGGCTCGATTTCGGGACTCTGTACGACAAGTATCACGGCGAAACCGAACGCAAGCTGCGCGAATCCCTGAAGACGGCTGACGTGATGGCGCCCTGCGTATTGTGGATCGACGAGATCGAGAAAGGTATCGCCGGTCGCGGCGGGGAGACAGGGACCACGCAACGCGTACTCGGGACGTTCCTTACCTGGATGGCAGAGCGAGAGTCGGCAGTATTTGTAGTCGCAACCGCCAATGACATCTCCGCGTTACCGCCCGAGCTCGTGCGCAAGGGCCGCTTCGACGAGATATTTTTCGTCGACCTGCCGGATGCAGCTGTCCGCTCGAGCATCCTGGAAATACACCTGCGCCGGCGCGATCAGCGATTGAGTGAATTCGAAATCGAGTTGCTGGCCGAAGCGATGCAGGGTTTCTCTGGCGCGGAGATCGAACAGGCCGTGGTGTCGGCACTCTATGCCTCGCACGCGATGAACGAGCCACTTGATTCACAACACCTCCAGCGTGAAATCGAGCAGACGAAACCGCTGTCAATCGTCATGCGCGAGCAAATCGGTGCGCTGCGTACCTGGGCGGATGGACGAACGGTACCCTGCGACTAGTCGGAACTTGACGTAATCCCGTCACAGCGGCTTGCAGACCGCCCCGCATCCTCGTGATAATAGGGACGTATGGCTAATGAGAATAAGAACGTAAAAGAATTAGTCTCGGACGATCAGGACCGAACTGCGGAATTCGAATCGCCGGCGTGGCGCGAAGCCGCTTCGGGGGATCTCACGGAAAACGAAATCGACCGCGAGCCGGAGGCGTCGGACTTTGATCCGAATGCTGAACCCATCCGCTGTGGCGACTCGGTTATCCGTGAGCTCAAGGCTGATTTGCGTATCAAGACCGAAGCGATCGAGCGGCTGCAGTTCGATATTGAGCGGCTGCGCTCACGGCGCATCGGCCGGGAGCGGGAAGTCGAGGCACGCGAAGCGCGAACCCGCAAGCTCGCGCGGGCCGTCGAAGAAGCGAACAAGCAGATCGACACCCTGTCGTCCGCGCTCCGTGAAGCGAAAAAGTCCTACGACGATGTTTCCGGACGTCTCGCATCCGCACACACAAAATATGAAGAGGAACTGCGGACCCTGCGCTTCGAGCTCACTGAAGCCGCGGAAACCGTTGCCCAGCAAGAGCTGATCAACGAGCAACTCGTCGCTGACCTGGTGGACACGCGGGGGTTCAAGAGCCAGCTGGAACATATTCTCACGTCTAGCGAGGACTACAGCCAGGCACGTATCAGCCAGCTGGAGGCCGAGCTGAATCACCTCAAGAAAGCCAACTCGGACTACGAAGCCGAACTTGCCGCCAAGAACGAGGCGATCTCTGACTTGCTCGAACAGGTCTCGGGCAAGACCCGGCAGGACAATTCGATCCGCGAGCTTGAGGAAGCCATCGGACAACTCGACGAATACATGTCGGAGCAACTGCACGAATCCCCTCTGCCTTTCATCGGTGACAGGGACCGGATGAGCCGCGTCCTCATAGGCAAGATAGGCGACCAGGAACTCCGCTTCCCGCTGTTCAAGAAACGCCTCACGATAGGCCGTACGCAGCACAACGACATCCAGCTGCGGGCGCCGCACATCAGCCGTCGACACGCCGTGGTCATGACCGAGGGCGATGTCACGCGCGTAGTTGACTGGGGTAGCAAGAATGGAGTGTATGTCAACTCGAATCGAGTTACGGAGTATTTCCTCGCGAGCGGCGACGTCGTGACAATCGGTGACGCGAAGTTTCGCTACGAGGAGCGCCCCAAGCGAGATAGCTGAGCGGCCCGATCGTTTCGCCCGAAACGATATGTGAGCGGAATCACGGACACGCGAGCCGTTTGCGTCTAACGTGGGAGGCAATTCCAGGGACAGGAATCGTTTTGATGCTGAGCAACGCGGGCACCCATTCTCAAAACCGCACCGAGAAGCAGGAGATCACGCGCAGTACAGGGTCCCTCTTCTCCCGCAAGGTCTGGCTCCCGAAAGCTGTCTATGTCGCGGTTCCCTACTTTTACCTGGTGGCGGGAACTGCCGCTTTCCTGGCCACGCTCTACATCAGCAACTGGCTTTGGGTGCTACCCCACTACCTGCTTTTCTCGGCGGCCTGCATGCATCTCGGCGTGCTCGTGCTGCGACGACGCAGGCGTCCGAAGTAACGCCGCGGCAACCCCGCATCCCTCGCTAATTGACCGTCACCCGCCGCGACGCGCAGGGGTTGACCTGGCCCGGACCGTGGGCAAGGATACGCCGGTGAAAATGAGGGACGATCCCGTGAAAGACCGGCAGTACAGCGTGCGCAAAGCAGTCACCCGGGAAGCGGGCCTCTTGCTGGGCCTGCTGCTTGTCGGACTGGTCTTGCTGCCCATCGCAGTCTACGTCGTCGGGCAGGCGATCTTCGGAGACTATGGCGGTGACAGTTATGGCCATTTCTATTCCCAGCTCAGCGGCCGCATCCGGGCCGCAGATCCTGCCGCGTGGTTCCTCGCGCTATCCCCTTACCTGGGATTGCAGACCCTGCGCCTCATCGCACTCGGGTGGAAGGCGGCCGGCCAACGATCGGAACCCGGCACTCGATAGCCCCGCAAGCGCCGGATTGTGAACGGCGTCACGGTCACCGGCCGGAAAGTGGTATATCAAGTTGGCTTTGACGAGGTTTATGTCAATAACGCGCAAAGCCCCGGCGACGCGCTTTATGGTTGTCAGCGGGACTGCACAGGCAAACGAAAATCCGAGGGATAGTTTTCACTCATGTTCAAGCGATGGATCAACTGGCTCAAGGGCGATGCCGCATGTGATCCAGTGCGGCCGCCCCAGCAACGGCGGCGTAGTTCCGCTCACGCGGCTCTGCGAGCCCTCTCCACCCCAACTTCGGCGGCCTCCCGGCGGTCGGAGGTCCGTGACATCGGATCCAGGTTCGAGGGCTCTATCAAGAACGCCGCCCCGGGCAAGAAAACTTTAATCAGCGACTTCGAGACGATCGACGATACCGGCGCTCGGGAAACGCTGAAGCTGTTCGACAGTTCGCCGCTCGACCCCAACGAACCGGTGGGGATCGACCCATACAACTCGGGCCAGTTCGACCGCTCCCGGAACTGGAATAGTCGTTTCCGCAAATAAGCCGGCGCGATCTTGCGCCACTCGCCCGTCGTGTTAGTCTGCGCTGCGTCAGCACGCGTGGAGCAACGGCATGGGGCTGCGAGTCACTTTCGATCTCGACGACAATGATCTGAGGCATTTTCGGCTGATCATGCAGCAGGCGCGAACGACCGCCGCTCGCATCGCACCCGAGGAGATCGTTGCCAGCGCCGAAGAACTGCTCAAGAGAATAGGTTCGGAGGCCGCCCCGGCTTTCGTCGCGGAGCGCCTGCAGAAACTCCACGTGCTCATCAACATGCTGTCCGACATCGAATGGCGGCTTCCCCAGGCCGAAGCGAACCGGGTCCTGAATGCCCTCGCTTATTTTGCCGAGCCTGACGATCTCATCCCGGACAGCATACCCGGACTCGGCCTCCTGGATGACGCGATCATGATCGAACTGATCTGCCGCGAACTGAAGCACGAAATCGAGGCTTACCAGGACTTCTGCGATTACCGCGCGCGCGTGCGCCGCGACGCCGGGAACAATATGAGGGTGAGCCGCGACGACTGGCTGGAAAACCGCCGCTCGGAACTGCAGTCCCGAATGCGGCGCCGCAAGCGCAAACAACGCGAACGGACGACGGGGCGCGAAATCCGGCTGTTCCGGTAGCCGGGATCAGGGCCAGTAGTACAAGGCGGTGCCCAGCAGGCCCAGCCACATGAGCCCCTGGGCCGCATACCTCGCCCGGTGGCCAATCAGCAGCGAATAGAAACTCGCGGCCGAAATCGCGGTCATACCGAGGAAGATGAGCATGCTGCCGAAGAGCGGTCGGAATTCGTGCTGCAGTCGCGGATGATCGTCGCTCAGCAGCAGAAAGACGATGAGCACCAGTGCCAGGCTGATCGTGATCGCCGCGCAGGACCCGAGCAAAATGCCAGTAATCATAGTGAGAGGACGCATGCAGGAGTATCCCAAGCGGACCAGAAGTCGCCAGAAGCGCAATTTTATGCCAAATACGCCCTTGATCGAAGGGCCGCGGACATCTAGCCTAGCCCACTGAGCTGGTGTGAAAAAATGCCAGTCTGAAAATATGGAGATTGCCTTGGAAAGACACAACGACCGCCGCACCCGCTGGATTGCCGCCGCACTAGCATGCTTGACGGCTCTGCCGCTAATGGCGACCACGTCGATGGAGGGCGAAGGGCTCCACCCTGATCCGCGGCACGAGAATGTCGGGGCACTGGTCACTGAGTTCATACAGAAGTCCCACTACTCCCACATTGCGGTCGACGACGAATTGTCATCACGGGTCATGGACCGCTATATCGAGTCGCTGGACGGTAATCGCATGTACTTGTTGCAGAGCGATATCGAGTTTTTCGAGACCTATCGGTACCAGCTGGATGACGTCGTCAGGAACAAACCGCTGGATCCCGTGTTCGCGATGTTCAGCATCTATCAGACGCGCGTCCGCGAGCGCCTGGATTATGCGCTGTCGCAGCTCGAATCTGAACCGGACTTCACCGTCGACGAGCAATACCAGTTCGACCGCTCCGAGGAGCCCTGGGCAGAGACAGAGGCTGAGCTGGACGAGATCTGGCGCCTGCGGGTGAAGAACGATGTATTGCGCCTGGAGCTTGCCGACAAGCCGTGGGAAGAATCGCAGGATCTCCTGCGCAAGCGCTACAAGCGCTACCTGAAGCGCATCAACCAGGTCAAGGCGGACGACGTCTTCGAGACCTTCATGAACGCCTTCGCACACACGCTGGACCCGCATTCCAGCTACCTGTCGCCGCGAAATTCCGAGGAATACCGTATCCAGATGAGCCTGTCGTATTTTGGCATCGGCGCATCGTTGCAGCTCGACGAGGACTACGTACAGATCGTCAACATCATCCCCGGCGGTCCCGCGGCTATCGACGGCAAGCTCAAGCCCAAGGACCGTATTACCGGGGTTGCCCAAGGACACGAGGGAGAAATGGTCGACGTCATCGGCTGGCGCCTTGACGACGTGGTCGACCTGATCCGCGGACCGGCGAGCACCGTAGTACGATTGCAGATCATCCCTGCGGGTGCCCTCCCCGGCAGCGGCGAGAAGATCATCGCGCTGACACGTGACCAGGTGAAGCTCGAAGAGCAGGCGGCGAAGGGCGACATCGTTACCGTGCCTCGCGATGGCCGCGAGTGGCGCATCGGTGTGATCGAGGTACCGAGTTTTTACCGCGACTATCGCGCTATGAGCAGTGGGGACAAGGACTACACCAGCACCACGCGAGACGTGAAACGCCTGATCGGTGAACTCGAGGAACAGGGTGTCGATGGCCTCGTGCTGGACCTGAGAGGCAATGGCGGCGGCCACCTGACCGAAGCCACGGCGCTTTCCGGCCTGTTTATCGACAACGGACCGGTCGTGCAGCTGCGAAACTCGAATGGACGGATCAGCCGTTTGGACGACCCGGATCCAGTGGCACGTGTCGCATATAACGGGCCGTTGACGGTGCTCGTGGATCGCTTCAGTGCTTCGGCTTCGGAGATTTTTGCGGCCGCGATCCAGGACTATGCGCGCGGCGTCATCATCGGACAGCAGACCTTCGGCAAGGGCACGGTGCAGAACCTGTATTCGCTGGACCAGTACCTGAAGCCCGAGGGCGGGCCAGGCTACGGGCAGCTCACGCTGACCATCGGCAAGTATTACCGCGTCACTGGCGAGAGCACGCAGCACCGCGGTGTTGATCCCGACATCACGCTGCCCTCGCTCATCGATGCCGCGCAGTTTGGCGAAAGCGTTCGGGACAGTGCACTACCATGGGACACGATCCAGACAACCCGCTTCCGCGCCGGCGAACCGCTTGACGCGACTATCGAGTCACTCACCGCCAACCAGCTGGAGCGTGCCAAGACGGACCCGAATTTCCAGTACCTGATCGACCGCACCCGCGATGCCGAGGAAGCACGCCAGCGCAAAACCGTGTCACTGAACTACGAGCACCGGCTCGAGGAGCGCGAAGTCGAAATGGCCAGGGAACTCCAGCGCGAGAATGAGCGCCGTGCGGCGCTCGGTCTAGAGCCGCTCCAAACCCTCGAAGACCTCGACGAAGAGGACATTCCGGACGTGCTGCTCGACCAGGCTGCCGGCATCGCCGCTGATCTCGCAGAGATGCGGGAACTCCAGCGGGTTCCGGCACAGACGGCCCAGAATCGCGGCTGAAGTGACCCCTTGCGTCCCGTCCATCCGGTGTTATACTCAGCTATAACACCCGGCGGGCGTTTCTCCGGAGGTGGCCTTGACAATCCAGCAGGCACCACGAGGTAAAGTGGCACAGCGACTTGTGAGCGCGACGACGGCACTCGTGCTGGTCGCCTGGACCTGCCCTGCCCTGGCCGCAACCGCTACCGAGACACGATCCGATCAGCCTATGGATGCGGCGCCGATGCCCCTGTCGGCCGATCGCAAGCTGCCGATCCAGGTCATCCGGCGGGGGCCCGCGAGCGCCGTTGAGACCGAGTCTCCGCCCCTCGACGACTCTGCAGCCGAGAACACTCCGACTGCCGCGGAGCGGCCGAAAGGACCGCGGGTCGAAATCATGCTTCGGCGGATCTTCGAGGAAGCTCAAGCGCGCCAACCGAAGCTGCAACAGCCGCACGAGGACGATGATTTCAACGCACCGTTCGCGGTCGACAAGTCGGAAGACCTGGAAGATCCGCCCGGCTTACTCGAAGCCGACCCGGCCAAGGCAACGACGCGCTTCCCCGGTTTTGGGGACGACGAGCTCTTGCGCTATCGGCAGCAGATGTACCGCACGGACATCTGAGCGTCCTCAGCGACTCAACACGTTCGCTATCCCCCTCGGGTCTCTAGACATAAATCGTATTGCCGCCGAGTCGCCGCGGCATTCCGAATCACGTCAATAATCCAATTGGATGGTGTGGACCAGATCGACAGTATACGTATCTGGAGCCGCGGGCCGTTTCAGCGTTCGAGAATCAGGTGTCCCTGATCGAAAAGGTATTCGAGCCACTTGTTGAGGATGATGTTCCTGCGCCAGCGCGCGTCGAGGTCGCCGCGATTCTTCCTGATGAGCCGCCGCAGCTCGCGGTGCTTATGATCCGCCCCGAGGGTCATTGCCTCCGCCAGGCGGCCATCGAGGTAGGCGCGCACCCTGATGTCGGGGTCCGAAACACGACCCGCGTCGGCCTCGAACCGGTAAGTCAGCGACATCGTTACGGTGTAGCGACTCCGTTCGAGAATCTCGACGAACAACTCGCAATCACCCGCGACTCGCGAACGGAAACAGCCATCGAGACGCTCCAGTTCGGGGACCAACCGCAAAAGCCGGAGGTAGTTACTCTCGTACAAAGCCATAAGACCGACGAAACTACGCGGTCTTACGATGGTCTCCGGCACCAGCTGCGAATCGAGGAACATGAAACCAATATAACACAGCGTCTCTTGCCCAAAAGGCAAGCAATTACCGTTCCAAGACCGCCGTCACAAAGTGAGAAATCAGGCTCGAACTCGTCGCTCTACACCGGTACTATCGAGAATGCGGCTCGCGATTTCTTCGATCGAGAATTCCGTCGTATCGACATTCGGAATGCCATAACGCCTGAAGATCTTTTCCGACTCACGGAGTTCGTAACGAACCTGTTGCGCGCTCGAGTATGTCCCGAGCGGGCGGCGCTCCTTGCGTATATGCCGCAGTCGCTCAGGAGCAATCGTGAGTCCGAACAACTTGTGTTTTTGCTCCAGCAGCACCTCGGGCAATTCACCGCTTTCGAACTCTTCATCGGTGAGCGGGAAATTTGCAGCATATACCCCGTACTGAAGTGCAAGGTAAAGACAGGTTGGCGTCTTACCCGAGCGAGACACTCCGACAAGAATGACATCGGCCATTTCGTAATTCCGGCTGATACCGCCATCGTCGTTCGCGAGTGCGAAGTTGGTCGCCTCGATCCGGCGCATGTACGCTTCGATATCCGTCATGCCGTGTGCGCGGCCAGGTTCGTGCGTCGATTCCTGCTGGAACTCGATCTCAAGCGGCTGCAGGAATACGTCAAATATGTCGAGATGGAGCCCCTCCGCTTCCCGGACGATGGCCCGCAGGTTGTCCTGGACCAAGGTCGAAAATACGATCGGACGCAAGGTATCGGCCCTGCATGCTGCATTGATCTTCGCAACGGCTTCGTGCGCCTTGTCATCGGAATCTATAAATGGCAAAGTCATTTGCCGAAATTCCTGACCGGTAAACTGAGTCAGCAGACTGTGACCGAGTGTTTCGGCGGTCACGCCCGTCTGATCCGACAAAAAGAAAATAGTGCGTCCAGTCATATTCAGCTGTCTCGTCCGGTCGCCGCGATCCCTATCGCCAAGCACTCGCGTCTCCGGGATCGATTGTCCACGTCCTGCAACGGAACACAAGGGAGCCTAGTTTGGAAGCGTATGTCGTCAAGCTCACCGAGCTTGGAATGAATGATGTGGAGCGCGTCGGCGGTAAGAACGCTTCGCTGGGCGAAATGATAGGCAATCTCAAGGACCTCGGGGTTACGGTTCCCGGAGGATTCGCGACTACCGCGGCAGCCTATCGCGATTTTCTCGCGGTCGGCGGGCTCGATGCCCGCATCAAGGCGGTCCTCGACAGTCTTGATGTAGACGATATCGATGCCTTGACGTCGGCCGGCAGCCAGATCCGCGAATGGATCCTCGGCACGCCGCTGCCCGCGCGCCTGATGAATGAGATCCGCAGCGCTTGGGACGAGATGAGCGGCGGTAACGATATCGCGGTCGCGGTACGGTCATCGGCAACCGCCGAGGATCTGCCGGATGCCTCCTTCGCCGGTCAGCAGGAAACTTTTCTCAACATCCGGGGCCTCGAGCATCTGAACGTAGCTCTGCACCACGTATTTGCATCTCTCTTTAACGACCGCGCGATTGCGTACCGTGTCCACCAGGGATTCGACCACAGCCAGGTCGCCCTGTCGGCAGGTGTTCAGACGATGGTACGCAGCGACGTGGGCGCATCCGGCGTCATCTTCACCCTCGATACCGAGTCGGGGTTCCGGGACGCAGTATTCATCACTTCGTCGTATGGCCTCGGTGAGACCGTCGTGCAAGGCGCCGTCAATCCGGACGAGTTCTATGTGTACAAGCCGGCACTGCGTGACGGCAAGTACCCGATACTCCGCAAGAGTCTCGGCGGCAAGGGCATCAAGATGATCTACAGCGACGACCCGACGCCTGGAAAGACCGTCGCCACCGTCGATGTCGACGAGGCCGATTCGCACCGGTTCTCCCTGAGCGAGGACGAAATCATTCAACTTGCGAAGATGGCCGTCACGATCGAGGATCACTATCAGCGCCCCATGGACATCGAATGGGGCAAGGACGGCAATGACGGCAAGCTCTATATTCTGCAGGCGCGCCCAGAGACAGTACAGAGCCGCAGCGGCCGCACCATCCAGCGCTTCACGCTGAAAGGCCGCTCGGAGATAGTCAGCAAGGGCCGCAGCATCGGCCAGAAGATCGGTTCCGGTACGGCACGCGTGATTCGCGATGTCAGCGAAATGAATCGTGTCCAGAATGGCGACGTACTGGTCTCCGATATGACGGACCCGGACTGGGAACCGGTGATGAAACGTGCCGCAGCCATCGTCACGAATCGCGGCGGCCGCACCTGCCACGCGGCCATCATCGCGCGCGAACTCGGGATACCGGCAGTCGTAGGCTGCGGCGATGCTACCGAATCCATCAATGACGGAACTGATGTCACCGTGAGCTGCGCCGAGGGCGACGAGGGTTTCGTCTACGCTGGACGACTCGAGTACGAGCGCACGAAGATCGAACTTGACTCGCTTCCGGAAATCCCCGTGAAGATCATGATGAACGTCGGCAATCCGGACCGGGCTTTCGATTTCGCCAACGTGCCGAACAAGGGCGTCGGCCTCGCGCGCCTGGAATTCATCATCAACCGAATGATCGGCGTGCACCCGCAGGCATTACTGGAATACGATTCGCTCGACGACAAGACTCGCCGTGCCGTTGACGAACAGATGGCCGGCTACGACGATCCTGTCAGCTTTTTCGTCGACCGGCTTGCCGAAGGCGTATCGACGATCGCCGCGGCATTTGCCCCGGAGCCGGTGATCGTGCGCATGTCGGACTTCAAGTCCAACGAGTACGCGAATCTTATTGGCGGCGACAAGTACGAGCCCGACGAGGAAAACCCCATGCTCGGTTTCCGCGGTGCCGCACGATACGTCGCCGACAGTTTTCGGCCCTGCTTCGAGATGGAGTGCGCTGCAATTCGCAAGGTACGCAACGACATGGGCCTGAAGAACGTGCAGGTGATGATCCCGTTCGTACGGACGGTCAAGCAGGCCAGGGACGTTATCGCGCTGATGGCGAAGAACGGACTCGAGCGTGGCAAGGATGATCTCAAGGTCATCATGATGTCGGAGCTGCCGACGAACGCCCTGCTCGCAGACCAGTACCTCGACTATTTCGACGGCATGTCCATCGGTTCCAATGACATGACGCAACTCGTGCTCGGGCTCGATCGCGATTCGGCACTCGTAGCCGAGGTCTTCGACGAGCGCGACGACGCCGTCAAGGCCATGCTGGAGATGACGATATCCGCCTGCAAGGCACGCGGGAAATACGTCGGGATCTGTGGGCAGGGGCCGTCCGATCACCCGGACCTGGCGCGCTGGCTGCTGGACCAAGGGATCGAGAGCATGTCGCTCAACCCGGACAGCGTCATCGAGACCTGGTTGTTCCTCGCCGGCGAATCCGTCTGAGGAAACCCCGGTTCAGAATCGGTCGTAACGCGAGCGCCGCTGCCAGCGGATCCTTGGTAGCCACAAGCCGAGAACCATGCCGACCACGAGCACCAGTGCACCCGACATGAACCAGTAACGTGTCGTCTGGCTGCTCAGCTCACGATTCTCCTGCTCGAGCGTCGCAACCCGTATTTCCTCGGCCGCGAGCTGCTCGCGCAGCTGCTTGTTCTGATTATTGATCGACAGGACGTTAGCGGCCGTGCGCTTGATCTCCGCGACTTCTTCCTCCAGATCAGCTTTCTCGCGCTCCAGCGTCTCGATTTGGCGGGTCGCCGAGTCGTGTTGCGAGCGGATGGCCGAGAGCTGACTGTTCAGGGAACTGCCGCGCGACGCCTCGCTAGTGAGCTGATTCGTGAGGCTCGCGAGCTGTTCCCTGGCCGCGGGCTCGTTCATCAGGTAGCGGGTGAGCACGTAGCCCTCCGTGCCGCCGCTGGTACGAACACGCGAGTAACCCGACTCGGGGTCCGTCTCAAGAATCTCGAGCCGCGTCCCGCTGTTCAGCATGCGCTCGATCGCGTTGCTGGTGGACGGACCGCTGCGCAAAGTGATCTCGAACTGGTCGCTTACCCAGGCGGTTTCCGCGCCGGCAGCGCCCGCGAGAAGCAGCGCCGACAGTAGCGTCGCTGCAAAGCCGTTGTTCGTCAGTTTCATGGGGCAACTATAAGGCAAGCCGCCCCAGGGTTCTAGCTAAAAATCTGCAAAATCAGTCGCTTATCGGCGACACCTGCGAGGCATACTCCCTCTTGACCCAGACGACGAGCAGATTATTCGCCGGCATCGCGTACATCCGCGCCGGCACCATCCCGCTTTCCCGGGCGACGTCATCCAGGTCGTCGAGATCGCGGATACCCATGGCGGGATTTCGCGACCGCAGCGATGCATGGAACGCCTCGTTGCTTGCCGTGCTGAAGCTGCCGCCGCGGCTGAATGGACCGTACAGGCAGAAAACGCCCCCAGATCCCAACATCGCACCGACCAGTGCGAACATCCTGCGCACGGCCGCGTAGCTCATAATATGCGCCGTATTGGCGGAGAAAACGGCGTCGTACACGCGTCCGGGCACGCGTGCGGACAAGACGTCGAATTCGAGTGGGGGCAGGACGGTCCCGAGGCCTGCCTCCTCGATCCATGCCCGGATCCCGTCGTGCGACTGCACGAGGTCGCTCGTTTGCCATGTTACGCCAGGCAACGCGGCAGCGAACGTCACCGCGTGCTGGGCGGTGCCCGACCCTATCTCGAACACCGTCGAGCGATCGCGAAGCTCGTGTCGCAACACGCCGAGAATCGGCGCGGCATTGCGCGCGGCTGCCGACGCGTAAGGCCTGACCACTAGCCGGCGTCGGCCGCCAACACGGATGCGTCGAGCAGGTGATCGCGATACCACGCCAGTTCGGCGATCGAATCGCGAATGTCCGCGAGCGCGCGGTGCCTGGACTCCTTGGTGAACCCCGCCGCCACTTCGGGTGCCCATTGCTGAGCCAGTATCTTGAGCGTGCTCACGTCGAGATTCCGGTAGTGGAAGTAGCTCTCCAGCACCGGCATCTCGCGCGCCATGAATCGCCGATCCTGGCATACGCTGTTGCCGCACATCGGCGA
>JBFFEB010000019.1:0-50065 GCA_041559075.1 Woeseiaceae bacterium
CCAGGAGAGGACTTGAACCTCCACGGGGTTACCCCCACTAGCACCTGAAGCTAGCGCGTCTACCAATTCCGCCACCTGGGCCGTGCATTACCGCGTACAATTGCGCGGTGGGCAGGGTGGCGCACTGTACTCAAAGCAGTCGCAGCCTGTCAATTGAAAACGACCGCCGGAGTCCGAGCCGTTGCCGACCAGAAAATCCAAGAAACGTTCCCGGCCGGAGAAAAAGACCTACAGACACCCCATCCCGAGCCGGAATGAACTTATTGATTTTCTTGAAAAAGCGGGTAAACCACTAAAAGTAAAACAAATTATTGACGGGTTCGGCCTAAAGGGCGAACGCATGCGTACACTGCTCGAGGAGCGCCTCGAGAGCATGCACCGGGCCGGCCAGATCATCGAGAACCGGCGTCGAGAGTACTGCCTGACGGCCAAGCTCGACCTCGTTACCGGTACTGTTAGTGGCCACCCGGACGGCTTCGGCTTCGTCGCGCGGGACGACGGCGACGGCGATGACGTGTATCTGTCAGCGCGCGAGATGCGCTCCCTGTTCGACGGCGACCGGGTCGTGATCCGGCTTGTCGGCTACGATCGGCGCGGCAAGCGGGAAGGCAAACTCGTCGAGGTGCTTGAACGGTCGGCGCGCGAAGTCGCTGGGCAGTTCATCCGCGAACGCGGCATCGGGCTCGTCATACCGGACAATCCCAAGATCGCACACCGCGTGCTGATCGCCCAGGGCGAGAGCAGTGGCGCGAAACACGGGCAGATGGTGGTGGCCGAGATCCTCGATTACCCGACCCACTACGAACAGGCCACCGGTCGCATTGTCAAGGTTATCGGCTCGCCGGACCAAAAGGGCATTGCAACGGACATTGCAATCCACTCGAACGGAATACCTACCGAGTGGCCGCATGCGGTGCGCAAGCAGGTCGGCAGGTTCGGCACGACCGTGCCGACGGCCGCGAAGAGAGGACGGGTGGACCTCAGGGACATCGACCTCGTGACGATCGACGGCGCCGATGCACGCGATTTCGATGACGCGGTCTATTGCGAGCGCGCGGGCGACGGCTGGCGTTTGCTGGTGGCGATCGCCGATGTAGCGCATTACGTGGAGATGGAGTCGGCGCTCGACAAACAGGCGACCGTGCGGGGCACGTCGGTGTATTTCCCGGACCGTGTGATTCCGATGCTGCCCGAGGAACTGTCGAACGGTCTTTGTTCACTGAACCCGAAAGTGGACAGGCTGTGCTTGGTCTGCGACATGCGTGTCGGGCAATCCGGCAAAGTAAGCCGGTCGACGTTCGTCGAGGGCGTCATGCGCTCCAAGGCGCGTTTGACGTACAACCAGGTCAACGACTTCCTTACCGGCAGACCGGGCAATTCGGTGCCGCGCCGCCTGCACAAGCGGCTGCGGGCCCTGCACGAGCTTTATAAGGCCTTCGCAAAGAATCGTTCGAGACGCGGCGCGATCGAGCTGGACCTGCCGATGACGAAGTTCGAGCTGAACGAGGACGGCGAGATAGCGCGGATCGTGACGGCGCCGCGCAACGATGCCCACCGCCTGATCGAAGAGTGCATGATCGCGGCCAACGTCCAGGCTGCCAAGTTCCTGCGCCGCCACCGGGTCACGTCGCTGTATCGCGTGCACGCGCGCCCCGATCCGGAGCGTTTCGACGAACTGCGCCAGTACCTCGTGTCACTGGGTCTGAAGGTGCCGCATTCCGAGCACATCGAGCCCATCCAGTTCAACAAGCTGATCGAGCAGGTCGCCGGGAGGGCGGATAGCGCCGCTATCTCGATGGCGATGCTGCGTTCACTGACTCATGCCGAGTATACGCCCAACAATATCGGCCACTTCGGCCTGGCACTCGATGCCTACGCGCATTTCACGTCGCCGATCCGGCGCTATCCGGACCTGCTGGTGCACCGTGCCATTCGGCACATTATCCGTGGCGGCAAACCCCGAGGCTTCCCTTACGACAAGGGCAAGATGGAGCGGCTCGGGGCGATTACGTCGGCACACGAACGGCGTGCGGAAGACGCGACCCGCGAGGTCGAAGCCTGGCTCAAGTGCCAGTACATGCTCGATCGCGTGGGAGAGGACTACCCCGGCGTCGTAACGGGTGTCACGAACTTCGGTCTGTTCGTGCAGATCCCGGAACTCCAGATCGACGGCCTCGTACACGTCACCAGCCTCGAAAGCGACTACTTCAAATTCGATGCCGGGCGCCAGCAGTTGATTGGTGAGCGTACCGGCAGGCGGTATAGCCTGGGTGAGACGATGCAGGTGCAGGTACAGCGTGTCGACATGGATACGCGCCGCATCGATTTTCGGCCGCTCCGCGGAGAGGCAGACGGGCGGCGTCCGGGGCGGCGGCGTTGAGCCGGTCCAGCTATGTCACGGGCTTGCGCGCTGTCGAACAGCTGCTCGCGGGGGACGATACCGAGGTGCGCCGAATCTGCGTCGAGTACCGCAGCGCGAATCCACGCCTCGTGGCGCTCGTGGCACAGGCACGAACACAGGGGATCGAAGTCCAGGAGGCAAACCGGGCACGCCTGAAACAAATGAGCGGCGAGGTGCGCCACCAGGGTATCGTCGCCGAGGTGCGTCGCGGCACGCGGCTCGACGAGGCTGGCTTGCGGAGGCTGGTGGAGTCCCGACTCGGTAGCGGCGGCCGGCCGCTGCTGCTGCTGGTGCTCGACGGCATCCAGGATCCCCACAACCTGGGCGCGTGCCTGCGAACGGCAGATGCCGCGGGCGTGGATGCTGTGGTCGTTCCTCGCCACGGTGCCGCCGGCCTGGGGCCCACCGTCAGTAAGGTTGCCGCCGGCGCAGCTGAATCACTGCCATTCGCGACCGTGGCCAACGTAGGCCGCGTTCTCGAGTGGCTAGGCGAATACGGAATCACCTGCATCGGTACCAGCGATCGCGCGGAAACGAGTCTCTTCGAAGCCGTCCTCGACGGTCACCTCGCCCTCGTCATGGGCCGCGAAGAAACGGGCCTCGGTAAAGCCGTCGCGGCGCGCTGTGAGCGGCTCGTGCGGCTGCCGATGGAGGGCAGGGTATCCAGCCTGAACGTTTCCGTCGCCACCGGGATATGCCTCTACGAGGCGCTGCGCCAGCGGCGCTAGCCGCCTGAGTTACCGGTAATTCTGCTTGCGTCGCGAGTACGCCTTGGGTAGGATGCGCGTCCTCGTCGAAAGACGGGGCGGCGCGCTGCGCCGCAATCTCTTGCCACACCGGGAAGCCGGGTGGCTGTAACCCGGCGGGTTGTCCACACGGGTTTCATCCAGAAGGGAAGACAATGAGACATTACGAAATCGTGTTCCTGGTCCACCCGGACCAGAGCGAGCAAGTGCCTGCCATGGTCGAACGCTACCAGGGCATGGTTACCGGCTCCGGCGGTGCGGTCCATCGCACCGAGGACTGGGGTCGCCGCCAGCTGGCCCATCCCATCAACAAGATTCACAAGGCGCACTACGTGCTCCTCAACGTCGAATGCGACGACGAGGTGCTCGAGGAGATCAAGGGTGCGTTTCGCTTCAACGACGCAGTGCTGCGCCACATGGTGCTGAGCCGCAGGAAAGCCATCACCGAGGCGTCGCCGATGGCGGTCGCCGTGGCCGAGGAGAAGGCCAAGGAGAAGGAAGCGCAGCAGAGGCGTGATGCCAAGGCGGCGGCGGAAGCTGCGATGCGCAGCGAGTCCGGAGACGAGGCGTCGGAAGAGGTGAAAGCCGAAGCAGCGGCGCCGCAGGAGGCGGAGGCCGAGGATAAGGCCGAAGCTGAGGAGGCGAAGGGCGACGCGGTAGCAGCGCAAGGCGAGTCCGATGAGGCCACCGCCGAGGTTAGCGAACAATCGATTGACGAGGGCACGGCTGCTGCCGATGCCGCCGCCGCAGACGAGAAGCCTGCGGAGGATGATGAAGCTGCGCAGAAAAGCGCCTGAGGAGTGCTGAGATGAGTCGTTATTCACGCAGGCGCAAGTATTGCCGCTTCACGGCCGAGGGTATCGAGGAGATCGACTACAAGGATCTCAACCTGCTGAAGGCCTACATAACGGAAACCGGCAAAATCGTCCCGAGCCGGATCACGGGGACCAAGGCGAACTACCAGCGTCAGCTCGCGACAGCGGTCAAGCGCGCACGGTACCTGGCGCTGCTGCCCTACACCGACCGGCACTAGACCGCCGGAGAAGAGAGCAGTGCGGGCCGTGGCCAAGTGGCTGGTAGCCCGGCCGCTGAACGGAGTCCTGGTGCTGGCGGCGACCTCGTCGCCGTACCTCGGGTTCCTGAGCGCAGTTTTGGTCGTATTGCTGGTTCTGCACGACGGGGCCCGCGCTGCGATCCTGAAGGCAGCCGGCGCCGGAGTATTGCTTGCCGCGATCGGGGTGGTCGTCGGCATGCCGTCGTCGGTGGTCCTGGCGGTTGCGGTGGTCTACTGGTTGCCTGCGGCCTTGCTGGCCACGCTGCTGGCGGTGACGCGTTCGCTGACCTTGACGCTGCAGGTTTCGGTGCTGATGGCAGTATTCGGGATGCTGGTGTTTTTCGGCATCATCGGAGACCCGGTGGCGTTCTGGCAGGCCGAACTCGGCGCTGCCGCGGAGATCTGGCGAAGCATGGGCGCCGTGGATCTCGCGGACAGTCTGACCGAAGGGCAGGCGATGCTGGCGGCGCAGATGACGATGTTTATCGTCACGCTGTTATGGACGATCTATGCCGCAACGCTGGTATTGGGATACAAGCTGTTTCGGCAGCTTCCCGGCGAACCGGATCGCTTCGGCCGGTACCGGGATCTGAATTTCGGGCGAGTACTGGCGCTGATAATGGCGCTATGCTCGGTGATTGCGCTGGTGACCGGCGCGGCGTGGCTGCAGAATATTGCGTTTGTCATGTTCGCGGTATTCTGGCTGCAGGGGCTTGCTATCCTGCACTGGCTTCACGGTGCGGAGATCCTGCCGGGCTTCGCGGTTGCGATGGTCTACGTGCTGATGCTGCCGCTGAGTGCGGTCGTCGTCATAGGGCTCGCGGTGCTGGGGTATATCGACGCGTGGTTCGATCTGCGACGAAGAGTACCGGTAGCACGGTAGGAAATGAATTGAAGGACGAGGCTTAGGAAATGAACGTCATTCTGTTGGAAAACGTGGAAAATCTGGGCCGTATCGGCGATCTCGTGAAGGTCAAGCCGGGTTACGGTCGTAATTACCTGCTGCCACAGGGCAAGGCTGCTTTGGCTACGCCCGAGAACATGAAAGAGATCGAGGCGCGCCGGGCAGAACTCGAGAAAGCGGCGGCGGAAGAACTCGCCGCAGCGAAGACGCGTGCGGGCACCATCGAGGGCATGGAGCTGATGATCCAGGCGAACGCAGGGCCGGAAGGCAAGCTGTTCGGCTCGGTCGGACCGATCGACATCGCCGAGGCCTTCGAGAAGGTTCAGGTGGAGGTCGAGCGCAGCGAGATTCGCATGGCAGAAGGTCCGATCCAGGAACTCGGGGAATTCACGGTGGGCGTGCACCTGCATCCCGAGATCGACGTCGAAATCAGCGTTCGGGTCGTCGAAGCCGACTGAGTGGCTCCGCGGCTCTGACGATGTGGTACCTTTGATCAGGGGTTCGCGGCGGACCCGGAGGGTCGGATGGTAAGAGCACTGGACGAGGGCATTGGCATGGCTGCCGCCGAGCAGCGGATCAAGGTGCCGCCCGCTTCCATCGAGGCCGAGCAATCACTGATTGGCGGCATCATGCTCGACGCACAGGCCTGGGACAAGATCGCCGACCTCGTCGCCGCAGAGGATTTCTACCGCAAGGACCACCAGCTGATCTTTGCGGCGATTGCCAACCTCGTCGAGGCAGGCAGTCCCTGCGACGTGGTAACCGTCTCGGAATACCTCGACAAGCGCGGCGAACTCGACGCCGCTGGCGGGCTTGAGTACCTCGCGACCCTCGCGAACGAAACCCCGGGCGCCGCCAATGCCCGGGCCTATGCGAGAATTCTCCGCGAACGCTCCATCGAGCGTGCCCTCATCCATGTCGGCAACCAGATATCCGGCAGCGCGTTTGCGACCGACGGCCGCACGGCGACGGAACTCGTCGACGAGGCGGAGCGACTGGTATTCGAGATCGCGGAGCGCGGTGCCCGCGGTCGTGCGGGATTCCGTTCGCTGAAGCAGATCCTGCCGGACGCCGTGGACCGTATCGACGTTCTGCACCAGTCGGACGGCGATATCACCGGTATCTCCACGGGCTACACGAAATTCGACGAGCTGACAGCCGGGTTGCAGGCCGGTGATCTCGTCATCGTCGCCGGGCGTCCGTCGATGGGCAAGACGACGCTGGCGGTAAATATCGCCGAAAATGCGGCCATCGGGTCGAAGGTGCCCACTGCGATTTTCTCGATGGAGATGCCCGCGCAGCAGCTCGCGTTCCGCATGATCTCGTCGTTGGGCCGCGTCGACCAGTCGCACCTGCGCACCGGGCGTTTTCCGGATGAGGATTGGTCGCGCATTAACACGGCCGTGCAGCTGATGTCCGATGCGCCGATGTTCATCGACGACACGCCCGGGCTTTCACCGACCGAGATTCGGGCTCGTTCACGGCGCTTGCAACGCGAGCACGGGCTCGGACTGATCGTGGTCGACTACCTGCAGCTGATGCAGGTGCCCGGCAACAAGGAAAATCGTGCGACCGAGATCTCGGAGATTTCCCGTTCGCTGAAAGGGCTCGCGAAGGAACTGTCGCTGCCAATCATCGCGCTCTCGCAGCTCAATCGCAGTGTCGAGCAGCGCACCGACAAGCGGCCCGTCATGTCCGACCTGCGCGAGTCCGGCGCCATCGAGCAGGATGCGGATGTGATCATCTTCATCTACCGCGAAGAGGTCTACAACCAGGATACCCCGCGCAAGGGCATTGCAGACATCTCGATTGCAAAGCAGCGTAACGGCCCGATCGGCGACTTCCCGCTGACTTTTGTCGGGCGTTACACGAAGTTCGAGAACTGGGTGCCGGAGACCTACGCGGAGGAGCCGTATCCGTGAGTTTCGGGGCTCGGGCCCTTATCCGGCTCGGCGCGCTAAGACACAATCTCGACGTCCTGAAGAGCGCGGTGCCAGGCGCGCGGGTCATGGCGGTCATCAAGGCCAATGCCTATGGCCATGGGCTGGTTCCCGTAGCGCTGCACCTCGAAGCGGCCGACTCGCTCGCCGTTGCACGGCTTCCGGAGGCCCTGCTGCTGCGCGAATCGGGCATCGACAAGCCCATCGTGCTGCTCGCGGGCGTTGCGACAGGCGAGGAACTGCGGCTCGCGTTCGACCAGGATTTCGAACTGGTCGTGCACGATATCGTCCAGGTTGACATGCTCGAGCGCGCCGCCGGCAGCCGCGGCACCGTGTGGCTGAAGATCGACACCGGCATGAATCGTCTCGGCTTTTCGCCGGCTGCCGCGCCGCAGTTGCTCGAACGACTTGCTACGGCTGCCGCGGTGAGGGATTTGCGCCTCATGACGCACTTCGCGAGTGCGGATGAACTCGACAACCCGATCACGGAATCCCAGCTGGCTGCTTTTTCACCGGTAACCCGCAATTTTCCCGGCGCCGTCAGCATCGCCAATTCGCCGGCATCACTCGGCTGGCCCCAGGTTGTCGATGCCAGGGGCCGGCTCGGCTTCGGCGGGGATTTCTGGATCCGGCCGGGGATTTCATTGTTCGGCATATCCCCGTTTGCCGACAGGACCGGCCGCGAGCTCGGGCTGAAACCTGTCATGCAGTTTGAAGCGCGCCTGATCGCCGTAAAGCCGCTACATGCCGGTGCTCGCGTCGGTTACAAAGGCGCTTACATCAGCGAGCGGGACTCGACGCTCGGCATTATTGCCGCAGGTTACGGCGACGGGTATACACGTCATTTTCGCAGCGGCACACCGGTGTTGCTGAATGGCCGGCGGGTACCGATCATTGGCAACGTATCGATGGATATGTGCGCGGTCGACCTGGGCGAGGGTGCGACCGACCGCGTCGGCGATATCGCAACGCTCTGGGGTGACAACCTACCGGTCGAAGAGGTTGCGGTGTGGGCAGACGCCATTCCGTACGAGCTCGTGTGCGGTGTCATGAACCGCGAAGACAGCGAAATCGTTCCGTAGGAGCGCCCCGGAAACCGCGATCGCGCGCCTAGGCGCGCTCTTACCGTCGGGGATCGCTTCCGCAAGGCGTGGTCAGCTCGCGAAGAACCCCATCTTGACGCCGGCAAGCTGCACGACATCGTTGTCGGAGAGCTTGCGGGCTTGCGCGCCGATCGGTTGCCCATTGACGAGTGGGTAGTCGCCTTCCTTGCCCGATTCGACGTGGACGATGTAGTAGCCTTCCGCACGGCGCGTAATGGCTGCGACCTGCACGCCGGGGCGGCCGAGCGTGGTCAGCGCCTTGGTGAGTTCGAGTTCACGGCCGGCGAAAGCGCCGCTCAGAACCTGCAGCTTTGCGAGCGGCAACGCATTGGGGACGGTGGTTGGATCGAGGCCAACCGCCGTGGCTGTATACGATGCCGTTGCCGCGGGGGCTGTGTTCGATGCCGGTGCCGCGGTGGCTATGTTCGATGCCGGTGCCGCGGCGGCCGTGCGTGACACCGGTGCTGCAGTTGCAGTGTGCGTTGGCTTCTGAACCGGCGCCGCTGTATCGGTGTGTGCGACGGTCTCGGCAGGTCTGCGCGGTGGTGCATCCTGCAATGCGGCAGCCTCTTCCGGGTCCAGGCGCACGCCAGCGGCGGCATCGGACATTTCTTCGGCTATTGTCGCCGCCGCAGCGGCTTCCGCCGCCCTTTCGGCCTTCGCGAGTTGCTCGTGGCTCTGCTGCCCGCTCGGGATGACCATCGTCTTTTCGAACTCGTCCTGTTCCGCTTCCGCCGCTTCCAGGTCACTGAATCGCAACTGGTGATGACCGATGGTTATGACATCGCCGTGCTGCAGCGCGTGCTTCTTGATCAGCTTGCCGTTGACGTAGGTGCCGTTGGTGCTGTTGAGGTCTTCGAGGAAGGAGTCGTTCAGGATGTTGATAATCAGGGAATGGTGTCCGCTGACGGCCGGGTTATCGATACGTACGTCGTTATCCGGGAGACGGCCGATCGTGTAGCGTTCCTTGGTCATGTTGTATTCAGCCAGAACCTGGTTGTCCAGGCTAAGAATTAGACGTGCCATGATTTCTTGCCGTCCTCAGTGAGACCCAACCAAGCAGGGAAGGATGCATGAAGAGGATCGCCAGCCATAGCGGCGGCCGAATCGCTCGTCTTCGACTGCAATCTCCAGACTATCCCTGCAACCCCAACATTAGCGGAACAAGCTTGTGATCCTGGTGAGCAGGGGCGTCTTCGCCGCAAACGGCCCAAGCACCTGCGCCAGCATTACCGACACGTTGTCGCGTCCGCCGTGATCGTTGGCCAACTCGATAAGCTGTTGACCAACGACGTCAAGACTAGCATTAAAAGTACTGATAGTTAAGTGAATATCCTCATCTTCGACCATGTCAGGCAGGCCGTCGGAGCACAATAGATAGATGTCGTCGGGTAGCACGTCGTGTTCGTGGACTTCGACCTCGACGGTTGGCTCAACGCCGAGGGCTCGAGTGACATAGTTGCGATTGGTTGATCGCTGGGCTTCATCGCGGGTGTAGAAGCCCCGATCCACGAGTTCCTGCAGCAGCGAATGGTCGAGCGTGAGCTGCTCGAACGTGCCGCCACGCAAGCGGTAGGCACGCGAATCTCCGACATGGGCAATGCTGATCTTGTTGTCGTAGAACATGCAGGCCACGATTGTCGTGCCCATGCCCTCGCACTGCGTCTGGCTCTGCGCGGTCTGGAAGATGATCTTGTTGGCGCGGTACACCGCGTCGCGGAGGACGATGGACTGCCGCATCAGTCCGCTGTGGGGATCAATATCCGCGCGTTGCTCGCGGTGTGCGCCTTCGACGACGAGTTCGGAAACGATCTGCACGGCGATTCCGCTCGCAACCTCGCCGGCATTGTATCCGCCCATGCCGTCGGCAAGGACCATGAGGCCGATGTCCGAATTCGAGCCGACCGCGTCCTCGTTGTGTTCGCGAACCCGGCCCGTATCTGTGAATTCGGCTATTTCTATTTTTCCACGCAGGCTTTTCAAACTCGCTCTATCCAGGTTCGGAAGTGATTACATGTATCGGGCGCAGTTGCGCAACGCGAGCGCCATTTCGGCGCCGCACGAGAATCGATCGCCGGGGCGTTTGGCCAGGGCCTTTGCCAATACGGCATCGATACTCGGTGCGAGTCGGGCACGTTTGCCTGCGATCGGGGTAGGGTCTTCGGTCGTAATTTTCGCCATCAGGGCCGCGATGTTCCCTGCTTTGAAGGGCACCTCGCCGATCAATAGTTCGTATAGAGTAACACCAAGCGAAAACAAGTCCGATAGTCCCGTGAGTTTTTCGGCGCTCAGCTGCTCGGGCGACATGTACATCGGGGTCCCCAGGACGATCCCGGTCTTGGTGCTATTGTTGTCCGTGATACGCGCAACACCGAAATCGCTGATCTTGAGGGAGCCTTCCTTCGGGTTGTAGAGCAGGTTGGCGGGCTTGATGTCGCGGTGAATTACGCCCTGGTTGTGGGCGTAGTCGAGCGCTTCTGCGGTGGTCGCCGCGAGCTCGAGTGCGCGCTTGGGCGCGAGCAGGCGCTTGGGGTCCGTGAAGTCCCTGAGCGGAATGCCGGGTACATATTCCATCGCAATGTAGGCGAGTCCCTTGTCTTCGCCAGCATCGAAAACGGTAATGATATTGGGGTGCGCCAGACGGCCTGCCGATTCGGCTTCACGGAAGAAGCGAGTGCGTGCCTCCTTGAGTTCCGCGTCCTCGAACTCTTCTGCGATCGGGATGGCCTTTACGGCCACGGCACGATTGATGCGCGGGTCTTTGGCAAGATAGACGGCGCCCATGGCGCCGCGGCCGATGCGGCGCTCGATCACGTAACGGCCCAGCCGTTTCGGCATTCCGGCAATGGCCGGATTCTTCTTGCGTTTTTCCTCGTCCGTGCCGTGCGTGCGCTTCATCCACTCGAGCACTGCCTCGGCGCGCTCCGGTTTCGCCTGCTCTTCAAATGCGATGGAGAGCTTGTACATGACCGTGGCCAGGGTATCCGAGGGCGTACAGCGCCGGAACTCGGCAAACGCCGGTTCGAGCCGGCCGGCAGCGAGGAAATCGGAGCCACGCTTGAAGGCATCTCTGGTTGCTTTCCTGGGATCGTCAGCCAGCCAGAGGCTGAGCAGTCCGATGCCGAGGAAGATTAGGGCAGAGCGGCCAACATCGAGGCGCACGCGCAGCACATACAACAGCAACATCTCGATAAGCACCAAGCTGACGATGGCGACGAGGCCGACGACCGCGATGTTGCGGCGATCGCGTTCCGGCAGGAACAGGACCGCCAGGATCGCGAGCAGCACCGGTACCAGCCACTGCAGCGCGCTGACCCAGGTCGGGATCAGGATGCTGCGGTCGGCCTCGATGTCGGCGATCAGCGCGGCTGTCAGTTCCGAACCGGTCACGAACTGGCCGGAGGGCAGCACGGCAGACGCCCCCACGAGTGCTGGTTCGTGATCGACGAATACGGTTGCATCGTTCAAACGCGTGCTTGCGAAGTCCCCCGAGAGGATTTCGTCAACCGATGCCCTCGGCAGTTCCTCGTATTTCGAAAGATAGACCGTATCGTCCGATGCCGAGCTGTGGCGACTCGTTGCGAATTCTTCGTTTTCGAGCGCGACGGCGAGCGGCAGCGAAGGCGACATGACGGCACCATTGAGCTGCCAGAGATTCGTCCTTCGCAATACACCGTCGTCGTCAGGCACGAACTCCATGAATCCCGTGTGCTCCGTCAGCTCCGCGAGGCGATGGCTATTTGGGACATAGACCGGCACGGATCCGCTCAGGGCCCCGGACCATCCTGGCAGGCTCTCGTCGGCGCCCAGTTGCGGTGGATGCGGCAGGATGACTCGGCGTGCCTGGCTGCGGGTGAGCACCATGAGCACCTGGCCATACTGGGTGAGCAACTCGTCGCGGTTCGCACGTGAGGGATCGATACTGATGATAAAGGCATTGTCGAGCGGCCTGTTCGGCAGGCCGGATGAGAAGGTGTCGTAGAGAAACCGGTCCGCGCTGACGAACCACGGCGCCAGCGGTCCGTAGACGAGCAGCAGGAGCACGCTCGCAAAACTCAGTGCAATGAGGCGGTTTCTTTTTTGGTTCGAACCAATGTCCAAGTCGTTCAGGTCCCTGTTTGAGGCCGAAAAGTATAGAAAATTGCAGCCTCGGTTAATGAGAAAGGGTTGGCATTTTCTTGTCATAAGCGACTGATTCGTGGTGCTATCATCGGCGACGTGCGCAGGCCGGGCGAGCCTCGGGTCCTCGCGCAGAAAAAATAATAAAAAATGTTATAAAACAGAACATTAATAGAGATTTCTCGATTTATTCGACAAGCTGGCAGATGATCTAAAGCCCGCATCAGTTCGAGGAGCGGTATGGCGAAGCTGAAATCAGCCTACGTTTGCGCCGAATGCGGCGCGCACAGCGTCAAGTGGGCCGGCCAGTGCCCGGATTGCGGCGCCTGGAACACGCTGGCGGAAATGCGCGTCGCGGGCGCGGTAGCGGGGACGACGGGGGGGGTTGCGGCGACAGGGCTCGACGCGGTCGAACTTGACCCGGAAGAGCGGTACGCCACGGGCTTTGCCGAATTCGACCGTGTGCTCGGTGGCGGGCTGGTGCCCGGCGCCGTCGTGTTGCTCGGTGGCGACCCTGGGGTCGGTAAATCGACGCTGCTGCAACAGGTCAGTGACCGGTTGCAGCGCGATCTGCCGGTTCTCTATGCCACCGGTGAGGAGTCGCTGCGGCAGGTCAGCCAGCGTGCAAGGCGCCTCGGTACTGCGGGCGGCGGGTTGAAGGTGCTCGCAGACACAGCGCTGGAGAACGTACTGGCGGAGGCGCGCCGACATGCGTCGCGCCTGCTGATCATCGATTCCATTCAGACCATGACGGCGGCGGAACTGACCTCGGCGCCAGGATCGGTCGGGCAGTTGCGAGAATGTGTTAGCCGAGTCGTGCAGTTTGCGAAGCAGAGCGAGGTTTCCGTATTCGTTATCGGTCACGTCACCAAGGAAGGCGCGATCGCCGGGCCGAGGGTCGTGGAGCACATGGTCGATACGGTCCTGTATTTCGAGAACGACCCGGCCAGCCGCTACACCATGATCCGGTCGGTGAAGAACCGTTTCGGCGCAACCGGTGAGATGGGCGTATTCGCTATGACCGGCACGGGTTTTCGCGAAGTGCGTAATCCCTCGGCAATCTTCTTGTCGCGCGACACGTTAACGGAACCGGGCAGCGTGGTCTCGGTTGCCTGGGAGGGCAGTCGGGCAATGCTGGTGGAGATGCAGGCGTTGGTGGCCGATGGTGGCGGTGGCTATCCGAAGCGTGTCGCACAAGGCTTCGACCAGAACCGCATGGCGCTGCTGCTGGCGGTCCTGCAGCGTCATGGGGACGTACAACTCGGACCCGAGGATATCTTCGTCAACGTCGTCGGCGGTCTCAAGATCAGTGAGACCGCGGTGGATCTTCCGACGCTGTTGTCGGTCGTCTCGAGTTTCCGCGATCGGCCCTGCCGGGAAGGGCTCGTGAGTTTCGGCGAGATCGGGCTCGCCGGTGAGGTGCGGCCGGTCCGTTACGGAGAGGAGCGCATCGCGGCCGCCGCGAAGCAGGGATTCAGCTGCGCGATCGTGCCGCGTTCGAATGTGCCGAGGACGCCCGTGAACGGCATCGACATCGTGGCCGTCACGCGAATTCGTGAAGCGCTGGACGTAGCGTTCTAGATCTCGGGCTCGGCCACGCGCGGGCCGATGCGCACAGTGCGGACGCGATTGTCGTCGGATGCGACGATCTCGAGCGGGTAGCCGCTGACCTTCAGGCAGGTTGTCGGTTCCGGGATCGTTTCCAGCAACTCGAGAATCAGGCCGTTGAGCGTCTTGGGGCCGTCGGTCGGCAGTTCCCAGCCCTGCGCGCGGTTGAGTTCACGGATATTGGCGGTGCCGCTCACCAGGAACGAATCGGGGCCCTCGCGTACGACGTCTTCGATCTGGTCGGCAGGATCGGTCGTGAATTCGCCCACAATCTCCTCGAGGATGTCTTCGAGGGTGACGATTCCCTGGATATCACCGTACTCGTCTACCACGAGAGCCACCCGTTCACGACGGCGCTGGAACTGGATGAGTTGTTTGCTGAGCGGCGTGCCCTCGGGCACGAAATAGGGCTCATCGAGCAGCTGTCTGAGCGAGGTCTTGTCGAAGGCTTGTGGCGCCAGGTTCGCGAGCCGGCGCAGGTGCAGTAAGCCGATGATGTTGTCGATGTTGTCCTCGTAAACAGGCAGCCGCGTGTGTTCGCTCTTGCTGATGATTGCCTCGATTTCTTCGATCTCGTCCTCGAGATCGATGCCGATGATCTCGTTGTGCGGCACCATGACGTCGTCGACAGTGACTTTTTCGAGGTCGAGGATGCTGAGCAACATCTGCTGGTAGCGACTGGATATGCGTCCGCCCGCTTCGTGCACAACGGTGCGGAGCTCCTCTCTCGTCAGCGGCTGCAGCTCTGCGTCGCCGCGGCGTACGCCGAGCAGGAACAGGACCCCGTTCGATGCCACGTTCGTCAGCCAGACGATCGGATAGGTGATTTTCAGGAGCGGGTAATAGATCAATGCTGCCGGGAACGCGAGCCGCTCCGGGTGCATCGCCGCCAGGGTCTTGGGCGCGGCTTCCGAAAAGATCAGCACGACCAGCGTCAGTAACAGGGTGCCGAGCGCGACCGCGGGTTCGCCACCCATCTCGAAGGCGATAATGGCGACCAGCGATGCCGCTGAGAAGTTCACCAGGTTGTTGCCGAGCAGGATCAGGCCGATCAGCCGGTCGGGGCGCTGCAGCAACGCTTCCGCGAGCCGCGCACCCCGGTGTCCCTGCCGGGCCTTGTGGCGTAGCTGGTAGCGGTTGAGGCTCACGAGAGCCGTTTCCGAGCCGGAAAAGAAGGCGGAAAGAAATAGCAGTGCGATCAGCAGCCCGAAAAGGGCGGATAGTGGAACGTCTTCGCCCAAAGGACGAGCACCTCTCTATTATCGCGATAATCGGAGTTCAGCAGTCGTCCGCCTGCCTGTCAAGGAACCAGCCCGTCGCCCGGCCTAGCCCCAGCTACGATGGAGTACGACCTCGAGAATGTAGCGGCTGCCGAAGTAGGCGAGGAACAGGAGGGCAAAGCCGCCGAGGTACAGGTAAATAGCACGCCTGCCGCGCCAGCCCGCGAAGTGACGCCCGGCCAGCAGGATGCCGAACACGAGTAGCGCGATGAGCGACAGCACGGTCTTGTGAGCGAGGTGCTGGGCGAAGAGATTCTCGACGAACGTGATGCCGAGCGTCATGGACATGGCAAGGACCGCGATACCGGCGGAAGCGACCCCGTAGAGCACCCTTTCCGTTTTCTCGAGTGGCGCGAAAAGCTGGTTCACGCTGGAGAGCTTGGCGGCGCGCAGGCGCCGGTCCTGCACCAGCGCATAGACCGCCACGATGGCCCCGGCAGCCAGCAGGCCGTAAGCGAACATGGCGGTGAATACATGTGTCTGCAACTGCCAGCTCAGCCCGCTGCCAGTAATCTCGACCGGCCCGGTCATTGTTGTAAGAGCGGTGGGCGCGGCGAGCACGATGAGGCCCGCCGCAACACCGCGCAGGTCGGAATCGATGGCCGCGAGTGTACCGATGATCGCCAGCTGCAGACCGATCAGCGAAACGGATGATGGCAACGATACGTGGATGCCGCCGCCGCGGGTAATCGAGTCGAACAGGAGCGAGCCGTGGGTTGCGATCGAGAGGGCCACAAGCAAGAAGGCACCGGTTCGCATCACGCCGGCGTATGCGGAGTCGTGCCGCAGTCGGCTAATTGCAAAGCCCGCCGCGGCGACCAGGTACAGAAATGGAAGTGTGATTTGAAACACAGAAACCCGTCGGTCGATAACCTACCGTTTCTCGGGATGCATCATCCCACATGGTGGCGATCAATAGAACCCTCGACGTTATGCGTATTCGAATCCTCGGTTGCAGCGGCGGTATCGGCGCCGGCGCGCGTACCTCGGCGATGCTTGTCGATGACGACGTTCTGATCGATGCCGGGACAGGTATCGGAGATCTGGCACTAGCCGAACTGCAGCCGATACGGCACATTTTCCTGACGCATGCGCACCTCGATCACATCGCCGGGCTGCCGTTGCTCGTGGATACGGTGTTCGACGAGGCGTTCGATACACCCGTGACGGTCTACGCGCGCGCCGAAACCCTGCATGCCATCCAGGACCACCTTTTCAACGACATTATCTGGCCGAATTTCGCACGGCTGCCGACGCCCGAGAATCCGATGCTGCGTTACCGCGAGTGCAGCCCGGGTGACACGATCAGCATTGGCCACCGGGACTTCTATGCGGTCGATGTCATGCACAGCGTGCCGTCACTGGGCTACACGGTACAGAACTCGGGCGGGGCTTTCGCGGTCAGCGGCGATACCAAGACGAACGAGACCCTGTGGCCGGTTCTGAATGCCTGCGACGATCTCAAGGTGCTCGTCATCGAGGTGTCTTTCCCGAACGAAATGGAGAAACTGGCGGCCGACGCCGGCCACTATTGCCCGCGCACGCTGACGCGCGACCTCCAGCGCCTGCGCCACGATCCGGAGATCTGGCTGACGGGCATGAAGCCGGGTGAGGAGGCGCGTATCCTAAAACAGGTCGTCGCCGCCGCGCCCGACAAGAACATCCAGATGCTCTCCCGCGGCACCGTTCTCACGATCTAACGACGAAGCCCGGCCCTCGACGTCGCAAGCAGCGACGCTTTCTCTCGTCATGGCTCGCCGCGCTGGGCGCGGCTGCGCTTTACTTCCTCGACAAAGCATCGCTGCTCCGCTTTCGCAGGCGGGGCGTGAGGGTTCTTTTTCGAGGAGGTAACGACGAGAAAGACGGGCCGGATCGCCTTGCCGGCGGAGACCCGGAGCTGATCAGGACTTGCGGCGGCGCGAACGAGTTTTGGTAGACTGCTCGCCATGTTTGAGAATCTGACAGGCCGGTTGTCCGACGCCGCACGCAGCCTGAGCGGCAAGGGGCGGCTTACCGAGGCCAATATCAAGGAGACGCTGCGGCAGGTGCGGCTCGCGCTGCTCGAGGCGGATGTCGCGCTGCCGGTTGTAAAGACTTTCATCGATCGCATTCGCGAGCGGGCGGTGGGCGAAGAGGTTGCGAGAAGCCTTACGCCGGGTCAGGCACTCGTCAAGATCATCCACAACGAACTCGTCGCGATCCTGGGCGGCGATCATGCGCCACTCAATCTGAAAGCCCAGCCACCGGTCGTGATACTACTGGCCGGCCTGCAGGGCGCGGGAAAGACGACGTCTGCGGCGAAACTCGCCAAACGGATCATCGACAAGGACAGGAAGCGCGTGATGCTCGTGAGCGTGGACGTGCATCGTCCCGCAGCAATCCTGCAGTTGAAAACGTTGGCCGGAGAGGTCGGCGCCCTGCATTGCGACAGCGATCCGGGCGAGGCTCCTCTCGCTATCGTCGAACGAGCGCTGAACGAAGCGCGCCGGTCGCATGCCGATGTCCTGATCGTCGACACCGCGGGCAGGCTGCATATCGACGACGCGATGATGGACGAGGTTGCAGCGGTGCACGCGGCCGCCGGGCCACAGGAAACCCTGTTCGTCGTGGATAGCATGGCGGGCCAGGACGCAGTGAATGCGGCAACGGCATTCAGCGCGGCGCTGCCGCTCACCGGCGTGGTGCTGACGAAGGCGGATGGCGATGCGAAGGGCGGTGTGGCTCTCTCGGTCCGTGAAATCACCGGGCAACCCATCCGTTTTCTCGGCGTCGGTGAGAAAGTCGATGGCCTAGAGGCGTTTCATCCCGAAAGAATGGCGTCGCGGATCCTCGGAATGGGGGACGTGCTCTCGCTCGTCGAGGAGATCGAGGACAAGGTCAGCCGGGACAAGACCGAGAAGCTTGCAAACAAGCTGAAGAAAGGGCGCGGGTTCGACCTGTCGGACCTGCGCGACCAGTTCGAGCAGATGATGAATATGGGGGGGCTCGGGGCAATGCTCGATAAGTTGCCGATTCCCGGCAACGTTAACGCCGCGGCGTTGAAAAATGGCGTGGGCGAGCAGCAGATGCGCCGGCAGATCGCGATCATCAACTCGATGACGCCGACCGAGCGGCGCTTTCCGAAGACCATTAACGGATCGCGCAAGAAGCGCATTGCCAGGGGTTGTGGGCTGCAGGTACAGGACGTCAACCGCCTGCTGAAGCAGTTTGCGCAGATGGAAAAGATGATGAAAAAAATGTCGCGCGGCGGGGTGAAAAGGATGATGCGCGGCATGCCGCGCGGCGGCGTGCCGCCCGGCTTCGGCTGAGACTAGCCCAAGATACCGTAAAACTTCGGGTTTTTGGCCAGGAAATTCGTCAGATCGCGCCCGTAAAACGCTTCACATTTAGAGCGAAACCAGTACAATGCGCGCTTTACTCGGGCCAGCCCGAGATCAGGCGTGTCTGCCTCCTTGAAATATTTACGGGAATGTAATGGTTAGTATTCGTCTTTCGCGCGCTGGCGCGAAAAAGCGTCCTTTTTATCACGTGGTCGTGACCGACAGCCGCAACCGTCGGGATGGCCGCTATATTGAGCGTGTCGGCTTCTTCAACCCGGTTGGCCGGGAACACGAAGAGAACCTGCGCATCGACCTCGAGCGCGTGGATTTCTGGATCGGGCAGGGCGCCAAGCCGTCCGAGCGAGTTGCCTCGCTGCTAAAAGTGCAACGTAAGGCCGCAGCCAGCGCCTGACCCGTGGCAGGCCCGTCGCGAACGGGCCGTCGAGTACAGCGTGACGGATGCTTTGCGACAGCCGGTGATACTGGGCCGAATCGTCGGCCTTTTCGGTGTCAGGGGCTGGGTCAAGGTTTACTCCTACACGGAGCCGAGGGAAGCGGTGCTCGATTACCGGGACTGGCTGGTGGGCCGCGGGGGTGACTGGCGCCGTTTCGGGCTGGTCGAGGGCAGACAGCACGGCAAGGGAATCGTCGTCCGCCTCGAGGGCATCGACGACCGGGATGATGCCGCAGAACTGCTCGGCAGCGATATCGGCGTCGACCGAGATGCGCTGCCGGAAGCGGAGGAAGGCCATTATTACTGGGCCGACCTCGAAGGATTGACCGTTGTGCACACGGATGGCACGGAACTCGGCAAGGTCGCCTACCTGATGGCGACCGGCGCCAACGACGTGCTGGTCGTCGACGGTCCGGTCGAGCGGTTGATTCCGTTCGTGCCGGGGACGGTGATACTGGACGTGGATCGTGCCGAGGGCGTGATCCGGGTCGACTGGGAGTGGGACTGACATGATGCAGATTGCCGTTGTCAGCCTGTTCCCGGACATGGTCCAAACGGTGGCGGAGCACGGCGTTGTCGGGCGTGCGATCGAGCGGCAGCTGGCCGCCCTTCGTATCGATAATCCGCGAGATTACGCGACCGATGCGCACCGCACCGTGGATGACCGCCCGTATGGCGGCGGTCCGGGCATGGTACTGAAGTACCGGCCGGCGGCCGAAGCGATACGTGCGGCGCGCGCTGCGATGCCAGAGGGCAGTCCGGTGTTGTACCTGTCGCCGTCGGGCAAGGTGTTCGATCAGGCGGAGGCGGCGCGGTTGGCGACGTTGCCGGGTATGATCCTTGTCGCGGGGCGCTACGAGGGCGTCGACGAGCGGCTGATCGAGAAAGAGGTCGATGAAGAACTGTCGCTCGGCGATTTTGTGTTGTCAGGCGGCGAGATTGCCGCGATGGCGGTCATCGATGCCGTCGTACGGTTGCTGCCGGGTGCGCTCGGTGACGACGACTCGGCGGCGCAGGATTCGTTCGTAGAGGGGTTGCTGGACTATCCCCACTACACGCGGCCCGAGGAGATCGAGGGTCGGAGGGTGCCGGCAGTATTGCTGTCCGGCGATCATGCGCGAATTGCGCGCTGGCGTTACAAGCAGGCTCTGGGTCGCAGTTACCTGAGGCGCCCGGACCTGGTGAGCAAGTTGCAGTTGGGCCGTGAGCAGCGAGAGCTGCTCGACGAGTTCCTGAAAGAACAAGGTAAAGTGACATGAGCAAAATTATCGAAGCGATCGAGCAGGAACAGATGAGCAAGGAAATCCCCGAGTTTTCTCCGGGGGATACCGTCGTCGTTCAGGTAAAGGTCAAGGAAGGGACCCGTGAGCGCCTGCAGGCGTTCGAGGGCATCGTCATTGCCAAGCGCAACCGCGGCCTGAATTCCTCGTTCACCGTTCGCAAGATTTCCCACGGTGAAGGCGTCGAGCGTGTGTTCCAGACCTACAGCCCGACGGTGGATTCGATCCAGGTGAAGCGCCGAGGCGACGTGCGTCGTGCCAAGCTCTACTACTTGCGCGGACGCACCGGCAAGGCCGCCCGCATCAAGGAAAAGATCTAGAAATTGGCGTGCCGCGGGCAGCGGCACGATTCCAGATCTGTGGCCGAGTCCACATAATTGACGGCTGTGCGTCGGTTAGCCTGAACCTATTCGCCTGGGCCGGGTCTTTCGTGGCATGAGATCGTTTTTTCGAAGTACTCAGGGCGGCGTGTTGCTGCTCGCATTTGCCAGCCTGTGGCTCGGCGGCTGTGCCTCTCTGATGTCATCGGCGGCCAACGGGCTCGCCGACAACCTGTCCAGTGCCATTCTCAATCAGGACGACCCGGAGACGGTCAAGGCCGGAGCGCCGTCCTACATGCTGTTGCTCGACAGCTTTCTCGAAGGCGACCCCGACAATCCTAACCTTCTGGCTGCGGCAGCAACCCTCTATGCGTCTTACGGAGCGGTATTCGCGGACGACCCGGACCGTGCTGAGCGACTTACGGCACGCGCGCGCAGCTACGCGCAGGGCGCAATGTGCCAGTCCTATACACCGGCCTGCAGCTGGCCGGACAGCAACTACGACGAATTCGTTGCAACCCTGGAGGGCGTGAGTGCCCGGCAGTCGGAGTACCTCTATACCTACGGATTCGCGACGCTCGCCTTCCTGCGGGCACACAGTGACGACTGGAACTCTCTTGCAGAGCTGCCGCAGGTCGAAGCGTTGTTCAGCCGCTATCTCCAGATCGCGGGCAATGACGCTGATGCCGCGGTACACACCTACATGGGCATATTGCTGACGCTGCGGCCGCCCTCGCTGGGCGGAAAGCCCGAGGAAGCGCGCGAGCATTTCGAGAAGGCGATCTCGATGTCCGGCGGCAGGGACCTCAGCGCGAAGGTCGAATACGCCAAGGGCTACGCAAAGCTCTTGTACGAGCGCGAACTGCATGACCGACTGCTCGGCGAAGTGGTCCGGGCCAGCCCGTATGCGCACCGACTCACGCTGAGCAACGTCATGGCGCAGGAGGAAGCCGCGCGACTCCTGGCCGAAGCGGACGACTATTTCTGATCGGAACCTCTACAGGTGGACGACTGATGAACAGATTCCTGATTACGTTGCTGGCCCTCGCCATCGGCAGCGCCGCCGGCGCCGCAACCCTGAAGATCGCTACGGTGACGCCAGAGGGGTCGCAGTGGATGACAGACATGCGCGAAAGCGCCAAGACGATCAAGCAGCGTACCGACGGCCGCGTGCAGATCAAGTACTACGGTGGTGGCGTCATGGGCAACGACGCCAAAGTGCTCGGCAAGATTCGTATCGGCGCGTTGCAGGGCGGCGCTTTCACGCCGGCAGCGCTTTCCGATATTTACCCCGACCTGAATGTCTACGGTATGCCGCTCGTATTCGACTCCGAAGAAGAGGCAGCCTACGTGCGTGAACGCCTCGACAACAAACTGCAGGAAGGGCTGGAGACGGCCGGCTACGTCAACTTCGGGTTTGCGGCGGGAGGATTCGCGATCGTCATGTCGAATACGCCGGTCAAGGGCCTGGATGACCTCAAAGGCAAACGCGTATGGGTGCCCGAGGGAGACAGTATCAGTTACGCGTCGATGGAGGCCCTTTCGCTGGCGCCGGTTACATTACCGCTGACGGACGTGCTGACCGGCCTGCAGACCGGCCTTATCGATATCGTCGCTATGTCACCGATCGGAGCGCTGGTGCTGCAGTGGCACACGAAGATCAAGTTCATGACGGAAATCCCGCTGGTCTACACGGTAGGTTTCATGGCCGTCGATAAGCGGGCCTTCGGCAAACTGAGCGAAGCCGATCAGCAGGTCGTTCGCGATGTCATGCAGGACACCTACAAGAAGTTCAATCGAGCCAATCTCGAGGACAACCGCGAGGCGCGCGACGCACTGTTGAATGCCGGGATTGAGACCGTGCCCTTCGACGCCGAAGAGGTCGCAAGGTTGCGTGAAAGGCTCCTCGAGTCCAACAGGCAGCTAGGAAGCGAGGGCGCATTTAGCCTGGCGCTCTATGACGAGATGATGGGCTACGTGCAGGAATACCGGGAAGCCAAGAGCGCATCGGCGGCCGGAGCGCAGTGACTCACCGCACCCTCTCGGTGCTGACCTGGCTGGAGCGCTTCGGTCGGCAGGCCGAAAATGCAGTGCTGGTCCTTCTACTCGGCGCGCTGGTGCTGCTGGCGGTCGGCCAGATCATACTGAGAGAAGTCTTCGAGACCGGTTTCTTCCGCGCGGATGAGCTCATCAAGCTGCTCGTCCTGTGGCTCGCGATGGTCGGCTCGATCGCCGCGACGCGTGACAATCGTCACATCCGTATTGATGCGCTGTCACACCTATTGCCCGACACGGCTGTTGTCGCGATCCGGCTCTTCGTCGATGTTTTCGCGGCTATTGTGTGCGGGGTCGTTGCGTGGCAGGCCTGGCGCTACCTGCAACTCGAAATCGAATTCGAGGACACGGTGCTGATCAACGTGCCTGCCTGGGTAGCGCACGTAATAGTGCCCGGTGCGTTCGCGCTAATGAGTTATCGTTTCGCGGTCTCCGTAATCCGGGAGCTTTTCCTGATGGCAACCGGGCTCAGGAAGGGGGCGTCTCGGTGATAGCGCTCGCGCTGATTCTCGTCCTGCTTGCGATACTCGGAGCGCCATTGTTCGCGGTGATTGCAACCAGCGCGATGCTGGGTTTTCAGCGCGACGACACGGACCTCATGAACATCGCGCTGGAGATCCTGAGCATCGCCGACCTGCCATTCCTGGCCGCGATCCCGTTGTTCACCTTCGCGGGTTACCTGCTCAGCGAGAGTCACGCGCCTCGCCGTCTCGTACGGCTCACTGACGCCGTGCTCGGCTGGATGCCGGGCGGACTCGCGCTCGTGTCGCTGGCTGCGTGCGCTTTTTTCACCGCATTCACGGGCGCGTCAGGCGTGACGATCATCGCGCTGGGCGCGATCCTGTATCCGGCGCTGCAGCAGGACGGCTACCCGGACCAGTTTAACCTGGGCCTCGTAACGTCATCCGGCAGTCTCGGGTTGTTGTTTGCGCCGTCACTGCCGCTGATCCTGTATGGCGTCATCGCCGAGGTGTCGATCGATTACCTGTTTCTTGCGGGAATCCTGCCGGGCCTGCTCATGCTGGTGATGTTGTCGGGCTGGAGCCTGTTCGTGAGCCGCAGCAGCCCGAAAGTGCTGCAGAAGTTCTCGATGCGCGAGTTCGGCCGAGCCGTTCGGGAAACGGCCTGGGAAATTCCGCTGCCGCTTGTCGTGCTCGGCGGCATCTATTCGGGCTTCCTCGCGGTGTCCGAGGCGGCCGCTATCACGGCGCTCTATGTCTTCGTGGTCGAAGTGCTGATTCACCGGGAAATCCGCTGGTCGGATCTGCCGCGTATCATCCGCGAGTCGATGGTGCTGGTTGGTGGCATTCTCGCCATACTGGGCGTTTCTCTCGCTTCCACCAACTACATGATCAGTGCTGGTGTCCCTCAGGAGCTGCTCGCTTCGGTTTCGGGGCTGGTGTCGAGCCAGACTTCGTTCCTGTTGTTGCTCCTTGTATTCCTCCTGATACTCGGCGCGCTCGTCGATATCTTCTCGGCGATCGTGCTGGTTGTGCCGCTCATTCTTCCGATCGCCGCGGCCTATAGCGTCGATCCTGTGCACCTTGGCATCGTGTTTCTCGCGGCGATGCAGCTCGGTTACATGACGCCGCCGGTCGGCCTGAACCTGTTCATCGCCAGCTACCGCTTCGAAAAACCGATCATGCACGTCTACTCGGCTACGTTTCCGTTCCTCGTCATACTCATGTTGTCGGTGCTGGTAATCACGTTCTGGCCGGCCCTGTCGCTGGTGCTCGTGCCCGGGTAACCGCACTGGCCGCTCGAAGGGCCAACGCGTAAACTGTTGACTGATGCGGCGATCGCTTGTGGCGCGCCAGGAGAGAATAGTGCGATGAAGAAGAACCTGTTTGTCAGGGTGCTGTCCGGAATCTGGAGTGGCGTCGATGGATTTCGCAAGATACTTCACCTGCTGCTGTTGCTTTTCGTGTTCGCGATTTTCGTCGGCGCAGTGTCGGGAACGGTGCCACAGCTGCCGGATCGCGCCGCACTGTTGATCAAGCCCGTAGGCGCGATCGTTGAAGAGATGGAGGGCGACCCGTTTGATCGCGCGATCGCGGAGTTGCTTGACGAGGCGCAGCCGCAGACCGTTTTGCAGGATATCGTCGACGCGCTGGAATATGCGGGCGACGACGATCGCATCGAGGCGGTCCACATCGAGCTCAGTGCACTGGGGCCGGCTGGCCTGCCCAAGCTGCAGCGTATCGCCCGTGCGATCGAGGCCTTCAGAGCATCAGGGAAGCCCGTGATTGCGAGTGCGGACTTCATGACGCAGCGGGCGTACTTCATCGCGGCGCACGCGGACGAAGTCTACCTGAACCCCGAGGGCGGCATCCTGCTGCAAGGCTACGGGCGCTTCCGGACCTATTTCGCCGATGCGATCGAGAAGCTGAAGCTCGACTGGAACATATTCAAGGTCGGGACCTACAAGTCCGCTGTCGAACCCTTCGAACGCATGGACATGTCGGATGCGGATCGCGAGGCGACCCTCAACCTGACCGACCAGCTTTGGGGAGCCTACCTGGAAGAGGTTGCCTCGGCCAGGGAAGTCGATGTCGCGGACCTCGAGAAGTACGCGGACGCCTTCATCGACGCGGTGGCCGCTGCCGGCGGCGACCTCGCGCTCGCGGCGCGGGAGGCAAACCTGGTTGACGAGTTGCTGACGCGTACAGAGTTGCGGGAACTGCTCATCGGTTACGTCGGCGCCGACGACGACTCCGAAGTCAATTACAGCGCGATAGGAATGGGTGAGTATCTCGCTCACGTGGACATGCTCAACGGCGAGACGGTTGCAGAAGAGAATGTCGGGATCATCATCGCCTCGGGAACGATCCAGGGAGGCGCGCAGCCCCCGGGCACCATTGGTGCAGACTCGACGGCCGAGCTGCTGCGGCGCGCACGTGATGATGAGTCCGTAAAAGCGGTTGTGTTGCGTGTCGATAGCCCCGGGGGCAGTGCATTCGCATCCGAAGTGATCGCCAACGAGATCGTGGCGTTGCAGGACGCCGGCAAGCCGGTCGTCGCATCGATGAGCAGCGTTGCGGCATCAGGTGGGTACTGGATCTCGGTCGGCGCGGACCGGGTGTTTGCCAGTCCCACGACCATTACCGGCTCGATCGGCATCTTCGGCATGTTCCCGACCTACCAGCGAACTGCCGAATACCTCGGGCTCGCTAACGATGGAGTTGGATCGACGCCGTTGTCGGGCCAGCTGCGTCCGGATCGCGAGATGACGGATGAGACCAAGCGCCTATTCCAGCTCGTAATCGAGGAGGGATACGAGGACTTCATCGGCCGCGTTGCGACGTATCGCGGCATGGAGAAGAGCGAAGTGGATGCCGTGGGGCAAGGCCGCGTCTGGACGGGCGCCGACGCACTGGAGCGCGGGCTCGTGGACGAACTCGGCGGCCTCGAGGATGCCATCGCGTTTGCGGCGGAGCTGGTCGACTTGCCGGAAGACGACTACGGCCGCAAGTGGATCAGGACGAAGCTGTCTGATACGGAGCAGATGATCGTCGATATGCTCAGTACCGCGAAGGGCTTCGGTATGCAGCTAGACTTCCTGCGGGCGCGACCAGGTTCACTGCAGAAGATCGCTGGCCGGCTCGAGGAGGCCCTGGCGCCCTTGACCCAGTTCGACGATCCGAAGGGTGTTTACGCGCACTGCCTCTGCTCGTTCGAGTGAGGCGCGGCTAGTGCCAGTGCAGGATGACCTTGCCTGATTGTCCCGACTCCATCAGCTGAAAAGCCGGTTCGAATTCGTCGATACCGAAGTGATGCGTGATAACGGGCTCGATGTTGAGGCCGCTCTGCAGCATGCTGGACATCTTGTACCAGGTCTCGAACATCTCGCGACCGTAAATACCCTTCAAAATCAGGCCTTTGAAGATCACCTGGTTCCAGTCGATCGCGGTATCGTCGGGCGGTATGCCGAGCAGCGCAACCTTGCCGCCGTGGTGCATGGTGCGGAGCAGGTCACGAAACGCGGTCGGATTGCCCGACATCTCCATGCCGACGTCGAATCCTTCCTCCATGCCGAGCGCGCGCATCGTGTCGTCAATCGAGTCGCGCGTAACGTTGAGCGCCACGGAGGCTCCCATGTTGCGCGCAAGCTCCAGCCGATAATCATTCACGTCCGTGATCACGATGTGGCGTGCGCCGGCGTAGCGAGCGATTGCCACGGCCATGATGCCTATCGGGCCGGCGCCCGTGATGAGCACGTCTTCACCGACGAGGTCGAAGGACAAGGCGGTATGCGTGGCATTGCCCAGCGGGTCCAGGATCGCCGCCATGTCGTCAGTGACGGCATCCGGCAGCTTGAAGACGTTGAAGGCCGGTACGGCGATGTATTCCGCAAAGGCACCGGGCCGGTTTACGCCGACGCCCTTGGTGTTCATGCAGAGATGGCGGCGTCCGGCGCGGCAGTTGCGACATACGCCACAGGTGATGTGGCCTTCGGCGGAAACACGGTCGCCCGGCTCGAAGCCCTTCACCTCGATGCCGCACTCGACGATCGTACCGGAGAATTCGTGGCCGACGGCCAGCGGAACCGGGATGGTGTGTTGCGCCCAGTCGTCCCACTGGTAGATGTGGATGTCGGTGCCGCAGATCGCGCTGCGGTTGACGCGGATCAGCACGTCGTTATGACCTACGTCGGGCATCGGGATATCCTGCATCCAGATGCCGCGCTCGCGTTTCGCCTTGACCAGTGCTTTCATCAGTCGATCACCCCGAGTTCCCTGCCAACGGCCGTGAATGCCTCTACCGCCTGGTCGAGATGCTCGCGCGTGAGGCCGGCCGACATCTGTGTCCGGATGCGTGCCTGCCCCTCGGGCACGACCGGGAATGAAAAGCCGATCACGTAGATGCCACGTTCGAGCAGGCGATCAGCCATTTCGGTCGCCAGCTTCGCATCGCCGAGCATGACCGGAATAATGGGATGCTCGCCTGGAACCAGGTCGAACCCGCGCTCTTCGATCTTGCCGCGGAAATACCGCGCATTCGCATGCAGCCGCTCGGCGAGCGAATTGTCACGATCGAGCAGATCGAGAACTGCGATGGACGCCGCCGCGATGACTGGTGCAACGGAATTCGAGAACAGGTAAGGGCGCGAGCGCTGCCGTAGCCAGTCGACTATCTCCTTGCGCCCGGACGTGAAACCACCCGACGCACCGCCGAGGGCCTTGCCGAGCGTACCGGTAATGATATCGATACGCCCCGCTACGTCACGATACTCGTGGGTACCGCGCCCGGTCTTACCCAGGAAGCCCGTAGCGTGGCAGTCATCGATCATCGTGAGCGCATCGAATTCCTCCGCCAGCGCGCAGATCTCCGGGAGGTTGGCAATCGTTCCGTCCATGGAAAAGACACCGTCAGTGACAACCAGCCTGGCGTTCGTATCTGCCGCCTCCTCGAGCCGGGCGCGGAGGTCGCGCATGTCATCGTGGGCGTAGCGGAATCGTTGCGCCTTGGAGAGACGTATGCCGTCGATAATGCTGGCGTGATTCAATGCATCGCTTATCACGGCGTCATCGGATCCCAGAATGGTCTCGAACAGGCCGCCGTTGGCATCAAAACACGAGGGGTAGAGAATCGTATCCTCGGTCCCCAGGAACGCGCTGATACGCGCCTCGAGTTCCTTGTGGATGGTCTGTGTCCCGCAGATGAAGCGCACGGACGCCATTCCGTAACCGAAGTCGTCGAGCGCCGTGTGCGCGGCGGCGATGACTTCAGGATGGTTCGCGAGCCCGAGGTAATTGTTGGCGCACAGGTTCAGCACGTGCCGGCTGCTGCCGTTCATGCGAACGTCGATTTCGGCTTGCTGGGGACCGGCGATCAGCCGTTCCGACTTGTAAAGACCCTGCTCGCGGAGTGCTTCTGTCTGTTCGGCAAGAGAGGCGAGAAAAGATTCCGACATGGGATTGCCCTCGACCTGGAAAGGCCGCAAAGTATATCAGGACGCCCATAACTCGAACGATACCAACAGGCGGGTATATCCATGCTTTTCACGCGGCAGACGCTTGCCAGCCCCAGCCCGATCATCGACGTCAATGTCCGCTACCTGGCCGACGAACAGATGCTCGTGAACGAACTCGCGATGCTCGCAGATCCGGGTGAATCCATGCGCGGCAGGATCCGCGATACGGCCGCCGCACTGGTGGCGGCGGTACGAAAGAACAAGGCTCGGGAAGGCGGTATCGATGCTTTCCTCCAGCAATACGACCTTTCGTCTGAGGAAGGCGTGCTCCTGATGTGTATTGCGGAAGCACTTCTGCGGATACCGGATGCGGACACGGCGGACAGGCTGATAGCCGACAAGATCACGGCAGCGAAATGGAAGGAGCACCTCGGCACGAGCGAGTCTCTGTTCGTCAACGCATCGACCTGGGGCTTGATGCTCACCGGGCAGCTGATGAAGGTCGATGAGTCGATACGCGCCAACCCTGCGCAGATGCTCGCCAAGATCGCCAGCCGGGCGGGCGAACCGGTGGTCAGGACGGCGATGCGCCAGGCAATGCGCATCATGGGACACCAGTTCGTCATGGGGCGCACGATCAGGGAAGCGCTGGAGCGCTCGGTGTCGAAACGCAACAGGGCGTACCGATACTCGTTCGACATGCTCGGAGAGGCGGCGCTGACGGAGGCGGACGCCCGGCGGTATTTCGACGCGTATTGCGCCGCGATCACGGAGATCGGGGCGGCGCCACGGACCGCGGGCGACGACATATTTTCGGCGCCCAGTATTTCCGTCAAGCTCTCGGCTCTGCATCCACGTTACGAATTCATGCAGGTGGATCGCGTGCTTCAGGAGCTGACGCCGCGGGTGCTCGAACTGGCCCTGCACGCGAAGGCGCAGGATATCGCAATGACGATCGACGCCGAGGAGGCGAATCGCCTGGAGCTGTCGTTGCAGGTCTTCGAGCGCGTTTTGCGCGACGCCGGCCTGACGGGATACGACGGTCTTGGGCTGGCCGTGCAGACCTACCAGCGGCGCGCGAGCGACGTTTTCGGTTACCTCGAGAGGCTGGCACGCGACGTCGGCCGGCGGATCCCGGTACGACTTGTCAAGGGCGCCTACTGGGACACGGAGATCAAGCACGCGCAGGAACTCGGTCTCGAGAGCTACCCCGTATATACGCGCAAGATGCACACGGATGTCTCCTACCTGGCCTGTGCGCGCAAGGCGCTGGAAGCCGGCGAGCGGCTGTATGCGCAGTTCGCCACCCACAACGCGCATACTCTGGCGAGCGTGATGCACTATGCCGGGTCGCGGCGCGATTACGAGTTCCAGCGACTCCACGGGATGGGCGAGGAGCTGTACGCGGAGATCATCCATCCCGAGAGGTACGCACGGCCTTGCCGCGTATACGCACCGGTCGGCAATCACAAGGATCTGCTGCCATACCTTGTGCGACGGCTGCTCGAAAACGGTGCCAATACGTCCTTCGTGAACCGGATCGTCGACGACTCGATCGACGTGGCCGAAATCGTCGCCGATCCGATCCAGGCGACCGCGGTGCACGATGCCAGGCCGCACCCGCGCATCCCGGCGCCTGCGGCTTTATTCGGCGAGGTACGCCGGAATTCCCGCGGGCTCAACCTCGCCGATGACCGGGTGACCATCGACCTGCTCAAGGCCATGCAGGATGCAAGCGGACGCCCCCGGGCGGCCCAACCGATCGTCAATGGCAAGAGGATACGGGGAGAGCCGGTGGACTCCGTGAATCCGGCGGATTGCAGCCACACGGTGGGCACCTGCCAGGTTGCGACCGCGCAGCACGTCGACGACGCGATGGCAGGCGCGTGTGCGGCACAGCCGGCATGGGACCGCATCGCGGCCGAACAGCGCGCCGGGATTCTCGAGAAAGCGGCGGACCTGTATGAGCAGCACCACGCGGAACTGCTTTCGCTGTGCATCTCGGAGGCCGGAAAAACGCTGCCGGATGCCGTGGCGGAGTTGCGTGAGGCCGTCGATTTCCTGCGCTTCTATGCCAGCGAAGCATGCAGGCATTTCGGTGATCCCACGGTGCTGCCGGGACCCACCGGCGAGCGCAACTCGCTGGGCATGCGGGGTCGCGGTGTGTTCGTCTGCATCAGCCCGTGGAATTTTCCCCTGGCTATCTTCACGGGGCAGGTGGCCGCGGCGCTTGCGGCCGGCAATGCCGTTCTCGCCAAGCCGGCGGAGCAGACGCCGCTCGTGGCGTTCCGGGCGGTGGAATTACTCATGGAAGCCGGGGTACCGCGCGGGGTACTTCAGTTCCTGCCCGGCGACGGGGCGACAATCGGTGGACGGGCCGTGGCCGACCCGAGGGTCGGCGGCGTGGCATTTACCGGCTCCACGGAGACCGCGAGACGCATCAACCGTGCCCTCGCCGGGCGTGACGGCGCGATCGGTACGCTGATCGCCGAGACCGGCGGCCAGAACGCCATGTTCGTCGACAGTTCGGCGCTTCCCGAGCAGGTAGTGAAGGACGCGGTGTTCTCTGCTTTCAACAGCTCGGGCCAGCGCTGCTCGGCATTGCGCCTGCTATGCGTGCAGAAGGATATCGCCGACCGGGTTATCGAGCTCCTGATCGGTCACATGCAGGAACTCGTCATCGGCAACCCGGCGCTGCTCGCGACGGACGTCGGCCCCGTGATTGACGAGGAGGCGCGCAGCATGCTCGATGCGCACGTGAAGCAGATGGAGCAGGCGGCGAACGTGCTATACCGCTGCAGTCTCGACGACGGCACGAAGGCCGGCACATTTTTTGCGCCCACCTTGATAGAGATTGACAGTGTCGATGTTCTCGAAAGAGAGGTATTCGGTCCGGTCCTCCACGTACTGAAATTCAGGAGCCGGGACCTGCAGACAACCATAGACACGGTGAATGCGACCGGCTTTGGCCTGACGATGGGGCTGCACAGTCGTATCGACGCGCGGGCGCGCGAGCTCGTGGAGCTGTCAGGTGCAGGCAACATCTACGTCAACCGGAACATGATCGGAGCGGTGGTCGGCGTGCAGCCGTTCGGCGGACGGGGGCTCTCGGGGACCGGTCCGAAGGCCGGGGGTCCATACTATCTCCCACGATTCGGCACCGAGTATTCGGTCAGCAACAACATTGCCGCCGTCGGCGGCAACGCCAGCCTTCTCTCGCTGGAAAACGACTGATCCATGACATCCATAAGCATCTTCGACATCTTCAAGATCGGTATCGGTCCGTCCAGCTCCCATACGGTCGGGCCGATGAAGGCCGCGAACGCGTTCACCACGGCGCTCGCCGGGTTGAGCAGATCGGTCTCGATGGTCGAGGTGACGTTGCATGGCTCGCTGGCGTTCACGGGCAAGGGACATGGTACCGACTTGGCGGTCATCCTGGGACTGGAGGGGGCGCAGCCCGAGACCGTCGATCCGGCATCCGTGGAGCAGCGCTTGCGCCGCATACACGATGACAAGCGACTCGAACTGCCCGGCATCGGCACGATCGCCTTTGATCCGAAAAAACAGGTGATCTTCAACTACGAGGAAGAATTGCCACGGCATACCAACGGCATGCGCTTCATCGCCCGTGGTCCGAGTGGCGAGGTGTTGCTCGACGAAATCTACTACTCGCTCGGCGGCGGTTTCATCGCCCGTGGTGACGAGCCGGAACCGTCGTCGCAGGCCGGAGAGCCGCGCCATTTCTTCGACAGCAGCCAGTCGCTCCTCGAGCTTTGTGCCGAACGCGAATGCACCATCGCGGAGCTGGTGCTCGAGAATGAAGCGCAATGGCGCGACCGGGTGGGTATCGAGCGTTCCATCGACCGTATCTGGCAGGCGATGGAGAGCTGCATCGAGCGTGGTCTGCGAACCGAGGGCGTGCTTCCTGGAGCCATGGCCGTTACGCGGCGCGCGCCGAAGCTGCGCAAACGACTCGAGGCACGCGACAAGGCGTCACCGTTCGACGCGATGGAATGGGTGAACGCTTATGCGATCGCAGTGAACGAGGAAAACGCTGCGGGCGGCAGGGTCGTGACCTCGCCGACAAACGGTGCCGCCGGAATCATTCCGGCTGTCCTCATGTACTACGCGCGTTTCGTTCCAGGCGCGAGCGCGGAAGGGGTCCGCACGTTTCTGCTAACAGCGGGCGCCATCGGGATCCTCTACAAGGTCAATGCCTCTATCTCGGGCGCCGAGATGGGCTGCCAGGGAGAAGTCGGTGTCGCCTGTTCAATGGCCGCAGGAGGACTCGCGGCTGTGCTCGGCGGGACGAACGACCATGTCGAAGAAGCCGCAGAGATCGGCATGGAACACAACCTCGGCCTGACCTGCGACCCGATCGGCGGTCTCGTGCAGATCCCGTGCATCGAGCGCAATGCTATGGGGGCCGTGAAAGCGATCAATGCGGCGTCGCTTGCGATGCACGGCGACGGCACCCACAAGGTCACTCTCGACCAGGTCATAGAGACCATGCGCCAGACGGGCTTGGATATGTCTTCGAGTTACAAGGAGACCTCCAAGGGCGGTCTCGCGGTCAATGTTCCCGAGTGCTAGCTATCGTTCTTCGGGAAGTCGTAGAGCGCCAGTTCCACGCCGGGCTTGTCGTGAAGGTTCCAGTCGTCGGTATCCAGCTCGACGCTGAGAACGCCGGCCGTCGGAACGTTGTTGGTCAGGCCTGGCACGAGGTAGTTGGCGAAATCCGTGAAGCCCGGATTGTGTCCGACTAACATCAGGCTGTTGAACCCTGCGTCCTGCGCGACGATGACGTCGAGTATGCCGTTGACCGATGCGAGGTAGAGGCGCTTGTCGCGCTGCAGGAATTCACGTGGATAACCGATCTTGTCGGCGATAATCCGGGCCGTCGTCCAGGCACGTACCGCCGGGCTGCTGACGATAAGTGAAGGACGAATTCCGGCTTCGGCGATTCGTCGCCCCATCTCCGGCGCGTCCCGCTTTCCACGCTTGTTCAGCGGGCGGTCCCGGTCGGCCAGCGAGGCGTCTTTCCAGCTCGATTTTGCGTGGCGGACTAAGGTAAGTGTCTTCATGGTGTGGCAACGACTATCGCGCGCGAGTTTACATCAAACCGGTCTGCAGGCGAGCTTCCTCGGACATCATGCTCTGGTTCCAGGGCGGATCGAATACGAGCTGGACCTTGACGTCTGTCACCGTCGGTATCACGCCGATCTTCTCCTGCGCGTCCTGGACGAGGATCTCTCCCATACCGCAGCCGGGCGCCGTGAGCGTCATATCCACCGCTATCCCGCGCTGACCGTTGCCGAGCGGCTTGACCTCGCATCGGTAGATAAGGCCGAGGTCGACGATGTTCACGGGAATCTCGGGATCGTAGCAGGTGCGCAGCTGCTCCCAGATAACGGCTTCGATATCCTGGTCGGTGGCGTTCTCCGGGACCTCGGGCGGTGGCACGGGCTCCTTGCCCAGGGCATCTGCATCCGCGCCGGCAATTCGAAACAGGTTGCCCTCGACATACACGGTGAAGCTGCCGCCGAGAGCCTGCGTGATGAAGCCGCTGGTGCCCTCTCGCAGGGTCAGTTCTTCACCAATGGGGATGATGACCGCCTTGACGTCACGCGACAGGGTTACGGGTTCATTCGTATGTCCGAACATCTGGTGTACTACTCCGTGGTGGCAGTCGTCTCGTCCTGCCGCAATGCTGATTTGAGCGCATGCCACGCAAGCGTGGCGCACTTGATCCGTGCGGGAAAGTCGCGCACACCGGCTAGGGCGCGAAGCTTGCCGACATCGACTTTACCGGCATCGCCGGTTTCGCCGCCAGCGAGCTGGGCCGTTACGGCATCGAAGTACGCCATCGCCTCGTCGGCGCTAAGCCCGATGACCGTATCGGCAAGCAACGACGCGGAAGCGACCGAAATCGCGCAACCCGACCCTTCGAACGCGGCTTGCCTTATCGTCGCTTCCGCATCGACATCGAGGTACAGCTTGAGCTTATCTCCGCAGAGCGGATTGATTCCCTCAGCACTGTGGGTCGTCCGAGCGAGCTTGCCGAAATGGCGCGGATTGCGCGCGTGATCGAGAATCAGGTCGCGGTAAAGGTCGCGCATGTCGTCGCTGTGCATGCCACCCGCGATCATGCAAATATTTCTCGCGCTTTCTCGAGCGCGGCGACGAGCCGGTCGATATCGTCGAAGTTGTTGTACAGGCCGAGCGAGGCTCTCGCCGTGCCCGGCACGCCGAAGAACTCCATGACCGGCATGGCGCAATGATGCCCGGTGCGGATGGCGACGCCCTGGTGATCGAGGATCGTTCCCAGGTCGTGCGGATGAATGTCGTCCAGCAGGAACGACTGCACCCCGGCTTTGTGCGCTGCCGTGCCGATCAGGCGCATGCCTTCGACTGCGGAGAGCTGTTGCGTCATGTATTGCGACAGCTCGTGTTCCCAGGCCTCGACGTTGTGCAGGCCGAGATCCTCTAGATACCGGGCTGCCGCGCCGAAGCCGACGACACCGCTGATGTTGGGCGTGCCCGCCTCGAACTTGTAGGGCAGCTCGTTGAAGGTCGTTCCCGAGAAGCGGACCTCGAGGATCATGTCGCCGCCGCCCTGGTAAGGCGGCATGTCGTCGAGTATGGCCTCCTTGCCGTAGAGCACGCCGGTGCCGGTCGGGCCGTACATCTTGTGCCCCGAGAAGGCGTAGAAATCGCAGTCGAGGTCGCGTACGTCGACCTTCATGTGCGGAACGCCCTGGGCGCCGTCGACGAGCACCGGGATGTCGCGGGCATGCGCTTTGCCGATGATGTCGCGGACCGGGTTGATCGTCCCCAAGGCGTTGGACACGTGCGCTACGGCCAGCATCTTCACCGTGTCGTCCATGAGCGCGCAGAGCGCGTCGAGTATCAGCTCGCCGCGTTCGTTGATCGGCGCGACGACGAGTTCTGCCCCGGTCTGCTCGCAGACCAGCTGCCACGGGACGATATTGGCGTGATGCTCGAGGTGCGTGATGAGCACCTTGTCGCCCGGCCCGAGGTTGGGGCGGCAGAAGCTTTGCGCCACGAGGTTGATCGACTCCGTGGTACCGCTGGTGAACACGACCTCGCGGGTACTGGCGGCATTGATGAACGTGCGCAGCGTTTCGCGCGCGCCTTCGTAGGCGTCGGTCGCCCGGTGGCTCAGCGTGTGCACGCCGCGGTGTACGTTGGCGTGGTCGTGACGTTCGTAGCGGGCGATCGTATCGATGACGACGGACGGCAGCTGGGCCGACGCCGCGCTGTCGAGGTAAACGAGACGCTGCCCGTTGACGTCCTGGTCGAGGGCGGGAAAGTCGGCACGGCAGGCCGCAACGATGGACTGGGCATTGGTGAGTTGCCGGGCGTGGCTCATGCGTCGTTACCGTCGGTCAATGCGGACAGCCGCTGTTCCACCATCTCCGTCAGGCGATCGGCCAGCACCTCGATGGCGGCATGGTTCACGATGCTCGCGCCGAATGCACGCGTCAGGGCGCGCATTGCTTCCTGCTCGTCGAGCCCGCGCGAGCGCAGGTAGAAAAGTGCGGCGTCATCGAGCTGGCCCACCGTCGTGCCATGGCTGCACTTGACTTCATCGGCGTAGATTTCGAGTTCGGGCTTGGCGTCGATTTCCGCACGGTCGCTGAGCAACAGGTTGTGGTTCGACTGCTGCGCATCGGTACCATCCGCACCGGCGTGGACGATCGCCTTGCCGTTCCAGACGCAGCGGCAGCGCCCGCCGAGGATGCCGCGATACTCCAGCTCCGAGACCGCGGGCCCGACGCGGTGGTCGACGCGCACGTGGTTGTCGATGTGCTGGCCGTCCCCGGCGATGTAGAGTCCGCCGATGAGCGCGGTGGCTTCCCGGCCCGCGATGTCGACATCGAGGTCGATTCGCACCAGGCGGCCGCCGAGGTCGAAGCCGCTGTAGCGCAGGGTGCTCGCGTCATCGAGCCGCACCGCGGTACGGTGCGTCTGCGTATGCTTGGCGTCGCGAGTCTGTATGCGGGCGTAGTCCACGGCCGCGCCTCGTGCCAGCGAGAGTTCCACGACGCTGTTGGCGTAGTGATCGGAGTCCCCGATAGAGGCGTGGTACTCGACGAACTGCGCCTTCGCGCCGGCATCGAGTTCGATCCTGATCCTCGCCTGCGCGACGCCGGGCTGCGTATCGGCGCCGTCGACGATCATGAGCCCGATCGGGCGCTCGCAAGCTGCGGCGGCGTCAACGCGAATATGCAGGCCGTCGGGTAACAGCGCGGCGTTCAGGTCGGCGAGGGGGTGCTCGAAGCCGGGTTCGTGTGCGCTGTCGCTAAGCATGGCGATGCTGACACCGTCAACGACCGGCAGTCCCTCGCGGCTACGGATCATGCCGTTGCTGATGACGATCCAGTCGACGTCGATGGCCGACCGAATTGCCGCGATACGCTCGTCGATGGCCGCAGCCGTGGGCACTGGTGCGCCGTTCTCGAGCCAGCGCTGGCTTATCTCCGCAACCGTCGACAGGTCCGTGTACTTCCAGTCTTCGAGGCGTGTCGTCGGGAAGCCGCGGTCGAGGAAGCGCGCGAGGGCGGCCTTGCGGGTGGATGCCAGCGAGTTGTCCGGCAGCGCCTGCACAGCCGATGCGAGCGCCTTGTCGGGGAGGGCGAGGCCGGTCATGCGTTTGCGGCCTCCCTGACCCAGTCGTAGCCCTTGTCCTCGAGTTCCAGCGCGAGCGACTTGTCGCCGGAGCGCAGTATCCTGCCGGCGTAGAGTACGTGCACGACGTCCGGTTCGACGTAATCGAGCAGGCGCTGGTAATGCGTGACGAGAACGATCGCCCGGTCCGGGCTGCGCAGCGCATTGACGCCCTGGGCGACCGCCTTGAGCGCGTCGATGTCGAGCCCCGAGTCGGTTTCGTCGAGGATCGCGAGGTCGGGCTCGAGCATCGCCATCTGCAGGATTTCGTTGCGCTTCTTCTCGCCGCCGGAGAAGCCTTCGTTGACGCCGCGATTGAGGAATTTCGGATCCATGCCGAGGACGGCCATCTTTTCCTTCGCGAGCTTCAGGAACTCGAACGCGTCGACTTCGCCCAGCCCGTGGTGCTTGCGCTTCGCGTTCAGCGCCGCCTTCAGCAGGTAGGCATTGTTCACACCGGGAATTTCGACGGGATACTGGAAGCCGAGAAAGATGCCTTCGCGGGCGCGTTCCTCGGGATCGAGTCCCAGCAGGTCCTTGCCCTTGTAGGTGACCGAACCGCCGGTCACGACGTAGTCTTCATGCCCCGCGATCACCTGCGCGAGGGTGCTCTTGCCGGAGCCGTTCGGCCCCATGATGGCGTGTACTTCACCGGGTTTCACTGACAGCGAAAGCCCCTTGAGGATCGGGGTTTCGCCGGTGCTGGCCTTGAGGTCTTTGATTTCTAGCATTCTCGTATTCCTAGCCGACGGCGCCTTCGAGGCTCACGTTGAGCAGGTTCTGCGCTTCGACGGCGAATTCCATGGGTAATTCCTTGAAGACTTCCTTGCAGAAGCCGTTGACGATCATGTTGACGGCATCCTCTTCGGATATGCCGCGCTGCCGGCAGTAGAACAGCTGGTCCGCCGAGATCTTGGAGGTCGTCGCTTCGTGCTCCACGCGCGCCGACGGGTTCCTGATTTCCATGTAGGGGAACGTGTGTGCGCCACACTCCTTGCCGATCAGCAGGGAGTCGCACTGGGTGTGGTTGCGCGCATCCTGCGCCTGCGGCATCACGCGTACCAGGCCGCGATAAGTGTTCTGCGCGCGCCCGGCCGAAATGCCCTTCGAGACGATCGTGCTGCGGGTGTTGCGGCCGATGTGGATCATCTTGGTGCCGGTGTCGGCCTGCTGCATGTTGTTGGCAACGGCGACCGAGTAGAACTCACCGACCGAGTTGTCGCCGCGAAGGATGCAGCTCGGGTATTTCCAGGTGATCGCCGAACCCGTCTCGACCTGCGTCCAGGAAATCTTGGAATCGGCACCGCGGCAGTCGCCGCGCTTGGTGACGAAGTTATAGATGCCGCCCTTGCCGTTCTCGTCGCCCGGGTACCAGTTCTGGACCGTCGAGTACTTGATCTCGGCACCCTCCAGGGCGACGAGCTCCACGACCGCGGCGTGCAGCTGGTTTTCATCGCGCATGGGCGCCGTGCAACCTTCGAGGTAGCTGACGTGGCTGCCTTCGTCGGCGACGATCAGTGTGCGCTCGAACTGGCCGGTGTTGGCGGCGTTGATTCTGAAATAGGTCGACAGCTCCATGGGGCAGCGCACGCCCTTCGGTACGTAAACGAACGAGCCGTCGCTGAACACGGCCGAGTTCAATGCCGCGTAGAAATTGTCGCGCTGCGGGACGACGCTGCCGAGGTACTTCTTCACCAGGCCCGGGTGATTCCTGACCGCCTCGGAGAAGGAACAGAAGATGACGCCGGCGTCGGACAGCTTCTCCTTGAACGTCGTCGCCACCGACACGCTGTCGAACACGGCGTCGACCGCGACGCCGGCGAGCCGTGCGCGCTCGTGCAGCGGTATGCCGAGCTTGTCGTAGGTCTCCAGCAGCTTCGGGTCGACCTCGTCGAGGCTCTTCGGCCGGTCCTTGTCGGATTTCGGCGCCGAGAAGTAGGAAATCGAGTTGAAGTCGATGGGTGGGTAGTGCACGTGGGCCCACTTGGGCTCCCGCATCTCCAGCCACAGGCGGTAGGCGCGCAGCCGCCACTCGAGCATGAACTCGGGCTCGTCCTTAAGTGCGGAGATAGCACGGACGACGTCTTCGTCCAGACCGGGCGGCAGACCTTCGCTGTCGATATCCGTGATGAAGCCGTGCTTGTAGCGCCGGTTGACGAGGCTTTCCAGGTTTTCGGTTTCGGTAGCCATTAATTCAGCTTTGTTCCTCTACATTGATGGGCAGCCCGGCGAAGCGGAACCGGGGCGGTGGGCTGCTGGAGCGGATCAGGTCGACGAGGCTGACTTCGTCGAGCGCGTCACGTATGGCGACGTTGATTCGCTGCCAGGCATTGCCGACGCCGCAGGCCTCCGCGATATCGCAGTTGCTGTCGGAGGCGCTGCACTCGGTGATCGAAACCGGTCCCTCGAGCGCGTCGATGATGGCTGCGGCGCTGATGGTACCGGGGTCGCGCGCGAGCATGTAGCCGCCACTGGCGCCCCGGGTCGATGTGACGAGCCCGTTACGGGCCAGCGATTTCAGCAGTTTGCTGGCCGTCGGCAGCGCGATTCCGGTACGCGAAGCGATTTCGGCCGCGCTGCAGACCTCGTCCGGATTGCGGGCGAGGTGCGCGAGCAGCACGGTGCCGTAGTCGGTGAGCTTGCTGATCCTGAGCATGGGCCGTTCCCGCCGCATATTAAAGAGGACTATTTTAGTCCCATTTTGTTCCGCAGGCCAAGTTTTTTGGTATGCTGCGCGCTTTCCCGGCCCCGGCACGGCTGCCGTCTGGACCACACCACCATGGATTCAGTCTCGGATAACCTGATCGAGATTCACGACCTCGACTATTCGTTCGGGGCGCGCAAGATATTCAATGGCCTGAATCTGACGATCGAGCGCGGCCAGGTCACAGCGATCATGGGCCCGAGCGGTACCGGCAAGACCACGCTACTGCGCTTGATTACGCGGCAGATCGTGCCCGACCACGGCGTCATCCTGGTCGACGGTGTTGATATCGCTACGCTCAACCAGACCGAACTTTACGAGATGCGCAAGCGCTTCGGCATGCTGTTCCAGAATGGTGCGTTGCTCACGGATCTGAGTGTGTTCGAGAACGTGGCGTTCCCATTGCGCGAACATACACGGCTTACCAATCGCCTCATTCGTCATGTCGTGCTGACCAAACTGCATGCGGTCGGTCTGCGCGGTGCGGCGGACATGATGCCGCAGCAGTTGTCGGGCGGGATGGCCCGGCGGGTGGCGCTCGCTCGCGCCATGGTGATGGACCCGGACATTCTCATCTACGACGAGCCGTTCGTCGGCCTCGATCCGATATCGATGGGTGTCATCGTGCGGCTGGTCCGCAAGATGAACGATGCGCTCGGCATCACGAGCATCATCGTTAGCCACGACGTGCAGGAGATTTCGACAGTTGCAGACTGCAGCTACCTGATCTCCAGGGGAAGGGTCGCCGCGTCCGGCAGTCCCGATGAACTGAACAAGGCATCGTCAGAACTCGTGCGCCAGTTCATGCACGGCATGGCCGACGGTCCGGTTGCATTTCACTACGATGCTCCCGACTACGCGGAGCAACTCCTCGGCCGGGATGCGGAATAGAAACGATGTTACGCGATCTGTATTACACCATCTTCGAGTTCGTGCGCACGTTCGGCGCGCTGCAGCTGTTTTTCCTGCGGCTTATCATGCATGCCCCGACCGTTCTCTGGCGGCGCTTCGGACTTGTCGTCAACCAGGTCTACAATGCGGGCGCGCTCTCGCTGGTGATCATCATGATCTGCGGCCTGTTCGTCGGCGCCGTGCTAGGCCTGCAGGGCTTTTCCAACCTGTCACGCTTCAACGCCGAAGACTCGGTCGGCGCAGTTGCTGCGCTGGCGCTGGTAAAGGAACTGGGACCGGTCATTACCGCGCTGTTGTTCGCGGGCAGGGCCGGCACGGCACTCTCCTCCGAGATCGGTCTCATGAAAGCGACGGATCAGCTGTCGGCGATGGAGATGATGGCGGTCAACCCGGTCCGGCGTGTCGTCGTGCCGCGTTTCCTCGGCGGCGTCGTGGCGATGCCGCTGCTTGCAGCTATCTTCAGCATGGTTGGACTGCTCGGCGCGCACCTGGTGTGCGTTTCGCTGCTTGGCGTCGACGTCGGTTCCTTCTGGCAGCAGATGCAGCAGTCCGTGGAAATAGCGGACATCAACGAAGGCATCATCAAGAGCATCGTGTTCGGGATAGCAGCGAGCCTGCTGGCCGTCTGGGAAGGCTATAATGCGGTTCCGACCGCCGAAGGTGTCGGGCGCGCGACGACGAGAACCGTTGTAAACACAGCTATCGTGGTGCTGATCTTCGACTTCATGATCACGGCCGTGGCGATATAGGGAAGCATTCATGCAACAGACACGCACAGTTGAACTGGGTACCGGCCTGTTTGCGCTGCTCGGGATAGGCGCGTTGTTCTTTCTCTCCACGCAGACGACAGGCGGCGAGGATTTTTCCGCCGACGAGACTTTCGAAATAACGGCGCGCTTCGATAACGTAGGCAGCCTGCGGCCGCGGGCCCCGGTGTCGATGTCCGGCGTCACTATCGGTCGCGTGAAACGCATCGAATTTGACCCGTCCGCCCTTGAAGCCGTGGTGACGATGGACATCGATGCACGCTATGACCAGATTCCGGAGGACTCCGATGCGAGCATACTTACGGCGGGACTACTGGGCAGCCAGTACATCGGCCTGCAGGCCGGCGGTTCGGAGTTCTATCTCGAGGATGGCAGTGAACTCCTTTTGACGCAGTCGGCGATCGTACTGGAGAGTCTGATTGGCAAGTTCCTCGTGAGGGGAGGGTCCGATGAAGGCTCGGATTGACAGGCGCTGGCCGGCGATATTCGTCGCGACCCTGCTATTCGCGGGATTGGCTGCCGCGAGCCCCGGCTCGCCCGACGCCGTCATCGAGGGCGCGGTTGACGAACTCAACGAGAAGCTCAGCGGGCGCAAGGAGGAACTGGCGAAAAACCGCGAGGAACTCTATGCCCTGATCAACGAGGTCCTGTTGCCGCGCTTCGACCGCAAGCTCGCTGCGCAGCTGGTTCTGGCAAAGCATTGGCGGACGGCAAGCGAAGAGCAGCGCGAGCGTTTCATCAATGCTTTCTACAATTCACTTTTGAGAAAGTACGCGGACGGTCTGCTGGAGTTCGACGAGGACCGCATTGAGGTCCTCGAGTTTCGCGGTGACGCGTCAGCAAAGCGTTCCCTCGTTAAGACGAATGTCACTCTCGACGATGGGACCCAGGTGCCCGTGCACTACGACCTGGTCAATCGTGGCGATCACTGGCTGATCTTCAACGTGAAAGTCGAAGGCGTATCCTACGTCAGCAACTACCGTACGGAACTCGATTCCGAGATTCGGGCGTCGAGCTTGCAGGCCGTGATCGACCGCCTGGAAACCGAAGCCAGCTCGCCACCGGATGAATAAGTTCGAACTGAAGGACCTGGGCGAGGGCCGCTTCGAATTGAACGGTGAGATTACGTTCGAGACCGCGGAGCGCATTCTCCTGGCTAGCGAGGATCCGTTTGAGCAGCACACCCGGATCGAGGTGAACCTTGCGGGCGTAACGAAATCGGATTCCGCAGGCCTCGCGCTGCTACTCGAGTGGATCACGTGGGCCAATCACACGGTCCGTGAGATCCGGTTTCTGTCGATGCCGGAACGTATCCTCGCGATAGCGCGCACCACCGAGGTGGAGCAGTTGTTGAAGCGTGGCGAGCGCTGGGCGGGCTTCATCGAAGCGCCCGGCTCCTGACGGGCTAATTACTCGTCCTCGAAGAACTCTTCGAACAGATCCTCTTCTTCTTCGGTGCTGGGCGGGTTCCCGTCATAGACCTGGAAGCGCCGATTCTGCAGGTAGCTTTCTCGCAACGTCAGGTAGGGATCCTTGGAGTCTTCCAGTAAGGTCTCGGCAGTCAGCAGGCGCATTCGCAGATCGATTGCGCGCAGCGCGTAGATCTTGTCGCGTACCGATGAATTGTCGTAGTGATACAGCGGGTCGGCGACGATGTTGAGCGGTGTGGATGCGGCGCTGAGCAGGGTGTTCGGACCCAGCACCGGGATGAAGAGGTAAGGGCCTTCGGGAATACCCCAGACGGCGAACGTCTGCCCGAAGTCCTCGTCATACTCCGGCATTCCCTGTGCGGTGGCGACGTCGATCAGCCCACCGATGCCGAGTGTCGTGTTGACGATGAAGCGCCCCAGTTCGCTGAAACCGGGTCCTGGCTTGCCCTGCAGGAAGTTGTTGAGGGCTGAGCGGGGAGTGAACAGGTTGCGCGAGAAATTGGTCACGCCACGGCGGGCAAACCCGGGCACTACGGCCTTGTAACCGCGCGCTATCGGCTTGAGCGTCACGCGGTCGATGGCATCGTTGATGATATACAGGCTGCGATTCAGCGGTTCCAGGGGATCGTACTCGGCCCGTACGGGCCCCACATCACCGTCGCTAGGCGGTGTGCCGGCGCACCCGGACAGCAAGACAGCAATCGCGAGAAACACCCGCCCTGACGCACCGATGCCACAGATTGTATTCACGAGCTTTCCCGCTCAACCGGTGTTGCGGGCTGATGCGCCGACAGGCTGACTGCGTTGCAGCTGCTTGAGCTGTTCCTCGCTCATGTACTCGCGAATGAAATCGATGCGAGCCTCGAAGCGAATTCGCTGGATCTCCTGGAGTTCGGGGAGCGCGAGGGCACGCTGCAGGAAATTGATGCCACCGACCAGGTTGCCGGTCATGAGGTGGTACTCGGACAGGTAGTAGAGCGCTTCCGCGGTATCGCCCGCGTCGTTTGCCGCCCTTGCGATCAGGCGTACCTGTTCCGGTGTCGGCGGCACGTTGTTCATGAGGTCGAGGAGGATCTTGTGCGCCTCGTCAGCTTGACCAAGATTTAGCAGGCCTTCGCCATAGTGGATGACCAGCGGTACATTACGCGGAAACAGGCTGACGGCACGCTCGAACGTGGCAATGCCGCGGTCGTTCTGTTCAAGCGCAAGCTGGGACTCGCCGGCACCGATATGGTAAGCGATGATATTGGGGTTGCGCTCCAGCAGTTCCTCGAAAATCCGGTTCGCATCTCGGTGACGCTCGGCGCGCTGATAGGCGACCGCGCGCCCGTATTTCTCGATGTCGTTCTGCTGCTCGTAGTCGCGGACTTCGAAATACGCAACCGCGGCCGCGTCGGTGTCGAAGCTCTCAACCTTCATCCGCGCCTTCGCGATGCCGTAGGTCACCGTGTCGTTACTGGGCCGACGCGGATACTCGCGTGCCCGGTTTCTCGCTTCCGCGATGCGCTGTGTAGTAACAGGGTGGGTGCGCAGAAACTCGGGCATGCGCATGTCGAGGTCGGCCGGCGACTGGCGCGACATGACCTCGAAGAACGAGGCCATGCCGTGCGGGTCGAAGCCCGCTTCGCCCATCGCCCGTATGCCGATGCGATCGGCCTCGTATTCGTTGCTGCGGGTGAAGTTGATCTGCTGCTGCACTGCCGAGCCCTGGGCGACGACCATGCCTGCCTGGGCGACGTCACTGTCGCCGGAAACCACGCCGGCAAGAATCGCGCCCAGCATGATCGCTGTCGACATGATGCTCTGGCGTTGACTGGCATGGATGGCCCTGGCGATATGGCGTTGCGTTACGTGCGCCACCTCGTGGGCCAGGACACCGGCGAGTTCGTCTTCATTGCGCGTGGCATCGAGCAGGCCGGTATGCACGCCGATGAAGCCGCCGGGCAGGGCGAACGCGTTGATGTTGGGGTCTTCGATGACAAAGAATGTGAAGCTCTGGCTGCCGTCATTGGCCTGCGCGGCGATACGGCTGCCAACATCGTTGATGTACTCGGTGACCAGCGGGTCTTCCACGACGGCGCCGCTCAGGCGGATCTGCGCCATGATCGCGCGCCCGAGCTGGGCTTCTTCAGACTTGGACAATATGGCGTCGGCCGGACTTCCCATGTCAGGCAGCTTGATGTCGTCGGCGCCTGCGCCGCTGTTTGCGACGAGCAGCGACGCCAGCAACGACAACGCGACTTTTTTGAATCTGCGAGCAGTCAAGGCGGTAGCCTGCGTATAAATATCCTGATGTATCCGACTGAGTCCTTCAGCGACCGTTCCCAATAATACCCGCTGTAGCACCCCGGACGGCGGCCATTTTACTTCAGCCGGGACATAAACAAGCGCCTAATATGCTGTTTTGGCTGCGCTTATTGTCCAAGTCCCTTGACGGCGGCAAGGACCTCTTCAGCGTGCCCCTTGACCTTCACTTTGCGCCATTCCCGGCGCAGTTTTCCGTCGGCATCGATGAGAAACGTGCTGCGCTCGATTCCCAGGAACTTGCGGCCGTACATGTTCTTCTCGCGGATGACATCAAATTTGTCGCACAATTTGCCGTCAGGGTCGGAGAGCAGGTCAAAGGGGAATTTCTGCTTGGCCTTGAATTTCTCGTGCGACTCGATGCTGTCCTTCGACACCCCCAGGATCACGGCGTTCTGCCGTTTGAACTTCGCGTGCAGCTCCCGGAAGTCCTGGCCTTCCAGCGTACAACCCGGCGTGCTGTCCTTCGGGTAGAAATAGATGACGACGTGCCTGCCGCGCAGGTCCTTTAAACGCACTTTCTTGTCGCCGGTTGACTCGGCCGAGAAATCGGCGACAACTCGGTTAATCGTGGGTCCGCTCACTGTTTTCTCCTTCGAATCGGGTGTTAGCCTTTGACCGGTTCGAGAATGGCATCGAGGTTGAGCCGGTCACTGAGTTCCAAAAACTCTTCGCGCAGCTGGGCAATGTGGATGGACGAGGGGACATTCACGGTCATCTGCACGGCGAACATCTGGGCGCCCGTGTGAGCCGCCGGATAGCTGCGCGTTGCGACATCGGCGATCTCGATGTCGTGGGTTGCGAAAAAATTTGCCAGGCTGAACACGATGCCCTCGTGGTCCAGACTGACGACGTCGACGGCGTAGGGCATGCGGTCTTCCTTGATCTTGCGCTCGCCGGTCTTGCGGATCGTGAAGGTCAGGTCGCCATCGTCGAGCTTCTCGAGCCCCTTTTCGAGCCGATTGAGCGTGTGCCAGTTGCCGGAGACGAGCATCAGCATCGCAAATTCGGTGCCGAGGGTGGTCATGCGGCTTTCCTCGATGTTCCCGCCGCAATTGAGGATAACTTCGGTGATGTCCTGAACGATCCCGGTACGATCAGAACCAATTGCTGATAAAACAATAAGTTGAGTCATTTTTTTAGATTTTGTAGTGAATAATTTACGTTCAGGACAAGACACTCGTGCGGCAACGCGGTGCGGCGATGAATCAAAATGCCGCGTTTCTTGCCAGCACCGACCGTGAACAGTAACATCGCCGCCTCATTTTAAGCGAGGACAAACCGTGCTGAAGGGCAGCCTGGTCGCCCTGGTGACGCCGTTCGATGACCATAATCGGGTCGATTACGCGGCTCTCAAGAGGCTGATCGATTTTCATGTCGCAGAAGGCAGCAACGGGCTGGTGATTGCGGGCACGACTGGCGAGTCTGCAACGCTGGAGAGGGACGAGCACATCGAGCTCATCGCCCGCGCCGTCGAGCTGGCTGACGGGCGCCTGCCCATTATCGCCGGAACCGGGTCGAATTCGACGGCCCAGACCGTGGACCTGTCTGTAGCGGTGCGCGGTACCGGGATTCACGGATACCTGGTTGTGGTGCCTTACTACAATAAACCGGTGCAGGAGGGCATGTACCGGCATTTTTCCGCCGTTGCGGATGCTGTCGACAAGCCGGTTATGCTCTACAACGTGCCCGGACGCACGGCGTCGGACCTGCTCCCGGAGACGGTGGCGCGCCTGGCGCAACACGAAAACATCTGGGCGATCAAGGAGGCGACAGGCTCGATCGATCGCCTGCGGGACATCCAGGCACTGGTGCCGACCGAATTCGGCTTATTCAGCGGCGATGACTTCACGGTATTGCCGTTCATCGAGCAGGGCGGGCACGGGGTCGTGACCGTGAGTGGAAACGTCGCGCCCGCGCTGATGGCGGAACTCTGTCGTCTTGCGAGCGCTGGCGAGCACGATGCGGCAAAAGTCATCGACGATCGGCTGCAGCCATTGAACACGGCGCTGTTTCTGGAGTCGAATCCGATTCCCGTGAAATGGGCGGTGAGTCAGATGGGTCTGATATCACCGTTCATACGCTTGCCGCTGACGGAGTACAGCGAGCAGTGTCACGAGCAAATGCGAGCGGCGATGTCAGGCGCTGGCGTGGAGATCAGCGCCTGATGCCGATGCGCATAGCCAGAGGATTGCTGGTTACAATCTCGCTCAGCATTCTGGCCGCGACCGCGGGTTGCGGGGGCGAGGTCGACCTGACGTGCGATGATCCGAGGCCTTATCAAGAGGCGATACAGAACGAGCGCCTGAAGACGCCGGAGGACCTGGACGCACCGCTACCGTCCCGGGAAATGCCGATCCCTCAGGCCAACCCGCGGCCCGAGCGGTCGAGAGGATCGCCGTGTCTGGATCTGCCGCCACGGATACAGGCTTCGGAGTAACAAATTCGGAGAGGTGGCTGAGTGGTTTAAGGTGCTCGCCTGGAAAGCGAGTGTACGGTGATACCGTGCCGGGGGTTCGAATCCCCCCCTCTCCGCCACGACCCTTTTTAAATCAAATCGTTATTACGGGGTCGTTAGTTATCCCACCATACAGACCACCTTTGGGTCGTTCCGCTAGTCACCGCGAGCATGACCCGGACCGGGAAACGCCTTCTTACCGTGCTGCTCGATGGCCTTGCGCCACTTCCCCAGCAGGTGGGCGTTGATGCCGAGATTCGCTGCAACAGCCTGGATCGTCGCACCGTGAACACGGGTCAGAGCCACGGCTTCCGGCTTGTACTCGTCGGAGTATCTTCTTCTTGCCATTGGACACCTCTCACGGCTCTTATGAGCCTATCCTGAAGTGTCCGGAATAGCGGTACCTAACCCAGGCGATTCGTCGTGTGACACTACCCGGGCAGAAATTGCGATAGTTGGATCACCACCAAGGAACTGATTTATCTGGGTGGCGGAGACGGGCGTCGAGCCAGAATGCACTGGCAAATCATGGTTTGACGCCTGTTCCTGCGCTCCGTTAAACGACAGTTATTGCTCTAAGTCGGTGTCAGAACCAGACCGATTGAGTAAAGCTGAATGATGGCTCTCGACGACAGCGGATGCTCGGTCAAGGGCGATCGAGATACGTTCCAATTGACGGCGTGGGTCGCGTGGCTGGCATCGTGCCAGGGAGCGCTGGTCATCCGTCGGCATCCATTCGTTGACATAAAAACTGTCTACGAATTGAGACAGGTTTCTTCTCAATGAATTAGTGCTAGCATCTATTCCAGTCACTGAAAACAGGGCAAACCAATCGAAAGATTGGGACGCAAAGCCTCCGGTCTACGGGCCTTAGCCTACGATAGCGGGGTTGCCAGTTTAACTGCACGCCACAGATGCGTCCTGTCCCGGTCGGTTTGCTCACTTGTTAACAAACGAGGAGCTGAGCCATGCAGGGATGCAGCGGACGATCCGGAGCGTTGAAGCGCTTCCTTCTTCCATTAATCGCGGTTTCACTGGGCGGGTGCCTGGAGAGAGAAGAGTCGGCGAATGTCGATCCGCTGGACGATTCCGAACTGCAATATGACCACGAACTGACCGGCTCCGTTGGCGATGGTCCGATCGTCGGCGCAACGATACGGGTTCTGGCAAATAATGGGACGACAATAGCCTCGCTCGAAAGCGATTCCAATGCCGGCTACAACATACTGGTCCGCACGAAGGGCAAGTTTTATCCGTTGACCATCGATGCCCGCAGCGGCATAGATCTGGTTACAAATCTGGGTCCCGACTTCGACTTGTACGGGGCGGTCATCGAACCGAGCAAGAAGTCCGTCGCCAATCTAAATCCGTTTTCGACCATTGCCGTTGAACTGGCCAAGAACATGAACGGTGGGGTCACCAAGGCAAACTTGGCGGCCGCAGAGGACATCGTCTCGAGGAAACTCAACAGCGGCCTCGACAGCTTGGTTGAGTCCGGATCCATGGCAACCCCAATTGACGCGTCCAACATTGCCGAGATTATCAAGGCGTCAGAGACTCTCGGTGAGACGGTACGACGAGTGAGAGATCTACAGATCAGCACGGGTCGCTCGGCCACGGGCAACTCCGTCGTGCGTAACGTGGCCTCGGATCTCGTCGACGGCGTCATTGATGGCCTCGGTGGCGAAGACGTCGATGCCCGTGTTGCGGCACTCACCGTCGTGGTTTCCGCGCAGACGCTGCTGGAGTCTATGCAAGTCGAGCTGCACGTCAATGATCAAGATGCCACTAATGCGATGGCGTCGGCAATGAACACAGTCTCCACAAAAGCTTCCGACAGGTCTTTCGAAGATCTGGTCGTCACTGCCGATATGCTGGATGCAGTACGAGTCGGGCTCGACGCTTGCCTGGCTGTTTTGCCAAGCCCGGATTTGCAGGCGCTTGCCGATGCGGTTGGTTCAATCCAGGCCGGCATGGCCCCAATAACAATTCGATCCTTGGTACCGAATACGTACCGGGAGACGCTCGGCTCAGCAATTGTTGCGATAGCTAATGGCACCAGCGCAGATATTGAAACCGTCAACAGCGTGTCGAGGAACGGGGGCGGCACGTCGAGTGCGTCCAATTCCGCACCAGTCATCTCGGGAGCGCCACCGGCGACGGTCGAGGAGGGGGCCACGTACACGTTTACGCCGACGGCCAGCGATCCGGACGGTGACCCGCTAACGTTCGCAATATCCGGTCAGCCTGCCTGGGCAAGCTTTGATTCGACGACTGGTACGCTTTCCGGAACGCCAG
>JBFFEB010000020.1:0-48132 GCA_041559075.1 Woeseiaceae bacterium
CGCCAAGGCGAAACTGTTCACGAGCGAACTCGAGGGGCGCGTCACCGACGAGTGCCTGCAACTCCACGGCGGCGCCGGTTACATGGACGAGTACGCGATCAGCCGCATGTACACGGCGGCGCGCGTGTCGCGCATCTACGCGGGATCGTCGGAGATCATGCGCGAGATCGTCGCGCGCTCGATCGGCCTCGATCCGCGCAAGGCCGGCTCGTGAAAACCGCGTTCATAGGGCTCGGTGTCATGGGGTACCCGATGGCCGGCTACCTCTCGGTCCGCGGGCACGATGTCGTCGTCTACAACCGCAGTGCGGACAAGGCGGAGCAATGGCTCGGGCAACACGCAGGCGGAAGGGCCGCCACGCCGGCGGCAGCGGCAGAGGGCGCCGACGTCGTCTTCTGCTGCGTCGGCAACGACGACGACGTGCGGGAAGTGACGCTCGGCGAGAACGGCGCCCTGCAGTCGATGGCTCGCGGATCGGTGCTCGTGGATCACACCACGGCGTCTGCGACGCTGGCGCGTGAACTGTACGCGGCAGCGGCCGAGCGCCAGGTCGGGTTCCTGGACGCGCCGTTGTCCGGCGGCCAGGCGGGCGCGGAAAACGGCCAGCTGACCATTATGGTCGGTGGCGACGACGCGGTCTTCGAACGCGCGAGCCCGGTCATGGAATCCTACGCAAAGGCCATCACGCTGATCGGGCCGGCCGGCTCCGGGCAGCTGGCGAAGATGGTCAACCAGCTCTGTATCGCGGGCCTGCTGCAGGGGCTGTCCGAGGGCCTGCATTTCGGCCTGCGCGCGGGCCTCGACCTCGAGAAAGTCATCAGCGCGATCTCAAAGGGGGCGGCGCAGTCCTGGCAGATGGATCACCGCTGGCAGACCATGGCGAACGGGCTGTTCGACTTCGGTTTCGCGGTCGACTGGATGCGCAAGGACCTCGGCATCGCGCTCGAGGAAGCCCGCGCCATCGGCGCCCGGCTCGAACTCACCGAACTGGTCGACCGCTATTACGCCGAGGTGCAGGCGATGGGCGGCAACCGCTGGGACACGTCGAGCCTCATCGCCCGTCTCGAGAAACCCGCGACGGCCGGCGACGGCTGAACGCGCCGGACCGGTTCCGCGCATGGGCCCGCTGAACGGCATCCGTATCGTCGAGATCGCGGGCATCGGCCCGACCCAGTTCTGCGGCATGCTGCTGTCGGACATGGGTGCGGAGATCATTCGCCTGCGGCGCCCGGCCGCTGCCGATCCCGGCGTCGACCTGCCCGATCGCTTCAACCTGATGAACCGCGGCAGGCCCTCGCTCGACGTCGACCTCAAGTCCGATGCCGGGCGCGAACTGGTGTTGCGGCTGTGCGAGAAGGCCGACGCCCTGTTCGAGGGCTTCCGCCCGGGCGTCATGGAGCGGCTCGGGCTGGGGCCCGACGCGTGCATGGCGCGCAACGAACGCCTGGTTTACGGCCGCATGACCGGCTGGGGCCAGGACGGGCCGCTGGCGCAGCGGGCAGGGCACGACACCAACTACATCGCGCTGGCCGGCGCGCTCCACGGCATCGGACCGGCCGATCGCCCGCCGCCGCTGCCGCTCACCCTCATCGGCGATTTCGGCGGCGGCGCGCTGTATCTCGCCATGGGCCTGCTCGCGGCATTGCTCGAAGCCGGCCGATCGGGCCGCGGGCAGGTCGTGGACGCCGCCATGGTGGACGGCACGGCGTCGCTGTTGACGCTGTTCTACGGCATGCTGGCGGGCGGCCTGTGGACCGAGTCCCGCGAGAGCAATTTACTCGACGGCGGCGCGCCGTTCGCCCGCTGTTACGAGACCGGCGACGGCAAGTACGTCGCGGTCTGCGCCCTCGAGAGCGGTTTCTTCGCCGCGCTGCTCGACGCGCTCTGTATCGACGACATCGATCCTGCAGACCAGTACGACCCGCGACAGTGGCCGGCGCAGCGTGACGTCCTGGCGCGCGCTTTCCGCAGCCGGACCCGCGACGAGTGGAGCGAATTACTACGCGGCGTAGACGCCTGCGCGACCCCGGTGCTCACACTCAGCGAGGCCGCCGAGGACGAGCACGCGCGGGCGCGCAACACCTACGTCGACATCGACGGCATCCTCCAGCCCGGCCCGGCACCGCGCTTTTCCAGGACCGCCTCCGAGGCGCGACCTGCGCCGCCCGATCAGCGCGAGTCCGCGGCGGATACCCTGCGGCAGTGGGGACTCGGCGAAGACGAGATTCAACGGGTGCTATAATCCCGGCTTCACAGGGGTGGTCTCCGGACCTGAGATCCGTAACGGGAACCCTTAGAACCTGAACCGGGTAATGCCGGCGTAGGGAGAGGATGATGAACCAGAAAACCGCGGTGCCCCTTTCCGGCACCATTCTCGCAAGCCTCTTGCTCTGTTTCTCCGCGGCCGCGCAGGCGCAGGCGATCGAGGAAATCGTCGTTACCGCGGACTTCCGGGAACGCAGTGCGAGCGAGATTCCCGCCAGCGTCACTACGTTCGATGCCGAGGCGGTCGCGCAGCTTGCGGTCCAGCACTTCGAGGAACTGATCAACGTGGTGCCGAACCTCAACTGGTCGGGCGACGGCCACCGCGCCCGCTACCTGCAGATACGCGGCGTCGGCGAGCTTGAGCAGTACCAGGGCGCGCCGAATCCCTCGGTCGGCTTCCTCATCGACGACATCGATTTCAGCGGCATCGGCACGATCGCGACGACCTTCGACATCGACCGCATCGAGGTCCTGCGCGGGCCGCAGGGCACGCGCTACGGCGCGAACGCGCTGGCGGGACTCGTCTATGTGCAGAGCGCGCTGCCTTCCGTGGAGCGCGAAGGCCGCGTGCAGCTGACGGCGGGCGGCGACGACGCACTGGCAGGTGGCATTGCCGCCGGCGGACCGCTCACGGCCGACGAGTCGCTGCTGTTCCGGGCTAGTGCGCATCACCACCGCAGCAACGGCTTTCGCGACAACGCGTTCTTGCAGCGCGACGATACGAACGGTCGAGACGAGACGACGATCCGCGGGCGCCTGCGATGGCTGCTGTCGGACACGCTGACCGTGGACGTCGCAGCACTGTATGCAGACGTCGACAATGGCTACGACGCCTTCGCGATCGACAACAGTCTCACGATGCTGTCCGACAACCCGGGCAGGGACGCGCAGCGAAGTGTCGGCGGCTCGCTGCGCATCGAGTGGTCGGGACTGCCGTGGGCGACCCTGACGTCGATCACGGCGGTTGCCGATTCGGACATCGACTTCGACTTCGACGCCGACTGGGGCAACGCCGACAGCTGGGCCCCCGTTACCTACGACTTCGTCTCGCTGAGCGACCGCTCGCGGCGTACGCTCAGCCAGGAGTTCCGCCTCGCTTCCAGCGACAACGGCCGCATCTTCGGCGGCACGACGGACTGGCTCGCCGGCATCTACGTCCTCGACCTCGCGGACGACCTCGTGACGCTGAACCGCGGCGAGTATTTCGATCCGGGCTTCGACTTCGCCGACAGCCTCGACGACAGCTTTGGTAGCCATTACGAGGCGACCAACGTCGCACTTTTCGGGCAACTGGACCACGACCTCGGCGAGGCGACCCGGCTCAGCGTGGGGCTGAGAGTGGAGCGCCGCACGACCGACTACGAGGACACGGCCGGGCTGCGGGCGGGCCCGTCGGAGACGATGTCGGGCGGCGAGATCACGCTGAGCCACGACCACTCAGAGGCACTGACGAGCTTCCTCAGCCTCTCCAGGGGTTACAAGGCAGGCGGTTTCAATCTCGGCGTCGTGCCGGAGGGCCGGCGCGAATTCGACGCCGAGAGCCTGTGGAACCTCGAAGCGGGCATCAAGTCGTTGCTGTTCGACGCGGCCGTCGCGCTCAACGTGTCCGCGTTCTACAGCCGTCGCGACGACCAGCAGGTGCGCACGTCGTTCCAGCTGGTTCCCGGCGACCCGGCGTCGTTCGTCTTTTTCACCGACAACGCGGCCCGCGGGCGTACGCTCGGCCTCGAGGCGGAACTGCGCTGGGCGGTCCACGAAACACTCGACGTGTACGCCAATGTCGGCCTGCTCGATGCGGAGTTCGAGGATTTCGTGACCCCGCAGGTCGACCTCAGTGGCCGCGCCCAGGCGCACGCCCCGGATTACACGTTGGCTGCCGGCGCCAGCTACCGCCACCCGAGCGGCGTATTCGCACGTCTCGACGTTACCGCCCGCGACGCATTCTATTTCGACGTCAGCCACGACCAGGAATCCGAACCGTACGAGCTCGTCAATGGCCGCATCGGTTACGCGGCAGACAGGTGGTCCGTCCAGGTATGGGCGCGTAACCTGTTCGATCGCCAGTACGCCGTTCGCGGGTTCTTTTTCGGCAACGAGCCGCCGGACTTTCCCAGCAAGCTTTACACGCGGGCGGGCGATCCGCGCCAGCTCGGCGTCACCTTCGACATGAGTTTTTAGAGGTAATCCGTATGAAAGTCGCCGTCGACATCAGTCTCTATCCGCTCGATGCGGATTTCATCCCGCCGATCAAGGACGTCATCGCGCGCCTCAACGGCTACCCGGAGCTCCAGGTTGTCGCGAACCCCATGAGCACGCAGATACGAGGCGAGTATGCCGAGGTGATGGCTGCCCTGACGACCGAGATAGGCACGACGTTCGAGCAGGTCCCGAAGGCGGTGTTTGCGATCCGGATACTGAACAACCCGGTAGCGGGCTGACAGCGGGGTGGCCGAAGCCTGGATGGCGGTTGCTGCGGAGGCGCGCGCCCTCTCGCCGCTCGAAGTCATCGCCGTTGCCGCCGCCATGGCCTACCTGTTGCTGGCGATCCGCCAGAACATCTGGTGCTGGCTCGGTGCCGGGATCAGCACCGCGATCTATATCTACCTGTTCTTCGCCGCGAAGCTGTACATGGAGTCGGCGCTGAACCTGTTCTATTTCGCGATGGCCATTTACGGCTGGTGGGTGTGGTACTCCGGGCGCTCCGGGGACGGGGAGCTGCCGGTATCCGTCTGGCCGCTTACCGTGCATGCGAGTGCGATCGCCGCGATCGTCGCGGCGAGCATGCTGAGCGGTTACCTGCTCTCATCGTACTCGGATGCGGTGTATCCGTACGTCGACTCGATGACGACGTGGGGTGCGATCTGGGCGACGTTCCTGGTCGCGCGCAAGGTTCTCGAGAACTGGTGGTACTGGCTGGTCATCGATGCGGCGTCGATCGTCATCTACTGGTCGCGGGACCTGCACCTCACCGCACTGCTGTTCGCCGTCTACGTGGCGATGATCCCGTTCGGACTGGTCGCGTGGCAGCGTTCGCGGCGGGAGCAGGGCACATGAGCACGGGCAAGTCGGCGGCAGTGGTCCTCGACGGGATTCCGGGGTGGGATGGCGCGGCGGTCGAGGAGCTGCCGGGCGGGCTGACCAACAGGACGCTGCGGGTCGAGAAGGACGGCCGCCGCGCGGTACTCAAGATCGACCCGGCGCCGCGGAAGCCGCCTTTTAATTCACGGCAGGAGGAAGCCCGTATTCAACAGCGTGCTGCGGCGCTCGGTCGTGCCAACGGCGTGCTCTACGTAGGGGATACAGTGCTCCTCTCGGAATGGGCGGACGGCGAGGTCTGGACACGTGATCAGTTCGACGATGACGAGAACCTCGCGCGTCTCGGGCGCGCGCTGCGCGAGATCCACCGGCTGCCGCTGACGGGGCGCACGTTCGATGCCCCGGCAGCTGCCCGGTTGTATGCGAGCCGCGTGCGGGCGGCCGACAGGGAGGCGGCCCGGCAGCACCTGGTCGTCGTCGAGTCGTCGCCGGGGCCGATGAACCTTTGCTGCTGCCACAACGACCTCGTTGCCGAGAACATCATCTCCACACCCGAGATTCGTTTCCTCGACTGGGAATACGCCTGCGACAACGATCCGCTTTTCGACATCGCAGTCGTGGTTGGACACCACGAACTGTGCGACCGGCAGGTGAACATCTTGCTCGATGCCTGCTTCGACCGTGTCGTAGCCTTTCGGCGTGAGCAGCTTGACGTCCAGATGCGTCTGTACGACGCCCTACTGTGGTTGTGGACGGCTGCCAATACTCCGCCAACTGAGGATGAATAGGACCAGGAAGACCAGGTCCGCGTATGCCCACGGTACCCACATCGACGGGATGCTGGTCGTAAACATGTACCAGAATGCGAGCGAGCAATAGGAGACCTTCAGGCCGCAGCCGTAGAGCATCAGCTCGCGATTTGCGGCCGGGTCCATCGCGATCCTGTAGAACATGATTGCGAACAGGACCAGCAACATCGCGGGAAACTGAACGTAGGCCATGTGGTTCGGCGGTGTGATGCCGTACATCTCGAAAATGCTCGCGGGCGCAATGATAAACGCGATCCCGAGAACGCCGTCGTACAGCGCTGCCAGCAGAAACAAGGGCTTGATCCACTGTGCTTTCATGATGCACCCCCAAGGTGGGCTTGCTTGTCTTGCCTCAGTCCGCGCAGCGTTTGCTTGTACGCCCGCTGCCGGGACCGGGTTGCTTCGTCACTGTACAGGTCCCTTGCCAGCGCGACGAAATGATCCTGGAGCTCCCGGACGCTCATCCGATCGGGCCGGAAGTTTACGTCGAACAACGTGCAGAGCTCCCACGCGGTTTCGTCGAGCAGGCGGCCCTCGCGTTGCAGTCGCTCGTACAGCGGGGTTCCGGGAAACGCGGTCTGGATGGTGATCTGCACCTCGTACAGGCCGCTTGCGCGAACGAAGTCGCGCACCTGGTCGAAACTCTCGGTCCCCGTGCCGTCGAGCCCGAGAACGAAGCAACCGTTTACGCTGATGCCGTGACCCTGAATTCGATCGATCCCTGACATGTAGGTATCGAACTGCCTCGCCTTCCAGTCCGATTTTTGCTCGATACCGTGCAGCCCCACCGTGGTCGGGCTCTCCAGGCCGATCAGCACCTGGGCACAGCCGCTGTCCCGCATGAGCGCGAGGAGTTCATCGTCCCGCGCGATCGATATGTCACTCTCCGTGAACCAGCGAACACCTTCGCCGGCCATCGCGCGTAACAGGCTTTTCGCGTGCTTTCTGTTGACAAAACTGTTGTCGTCGGCGAACTCGATGAACGGCTTCGGCCAGATTTCCCTGATACGCCGAATCTCTGCAATCACCTTGTCAACCGGTTTTACCCGGTAGCCGGGCGAGAGACGAATGGAGGCAGCGCAAAACTCGCAGTCGAACGGGCAGCCTCGCTGGGTCTGGACCGTGAGCCGGTTGTATTGCTCCGGATCCAGCAGTTCGAATCGCGGCATGGGCGCCGCACCGAGACTGAACGGTGTGCCGCGCGCATCGTAAACCGTTCGTAGCTGGCGGCGTTTCATGTCGCGCACCACCGCCGGCCAGACCGGCTCGCCCTCGCCCAGCACGACGCAGTCCGCGTGTTGCAGGGCTTCATCGGGCAGGGCCGTTACGTGCAGGCCGCCGAGAACGACGACGACGCCAGCTGAACGAAATCGGTCGGCCAGCTGATAGGCCTCTTTCATCTGTGCCGAGTACGAAGAGATTGCAACGACATCGTAATCTCCCGGCAACTCCTCGAGTTTCGCAATGTGCTCGACTTCCGTGTAATCGATGTCGATGTCCTTGTCGGTCATGCCGGCAAGCGTAAGCAGACCGAGGCTCGGCAACGAGGCGATCGTCTTGTTGCGTTCGACAAACCCGGGGAGCGTCAGACCGAGTCGCGTCAGCTCTTCGTTGTGAGCCCGGACACCGCTCATTGCAACGAGGCCGAGTCTCATCCGCAGAGCCAGCCGAGCAGAACCGGCACGATGCCGGCCAGCACCGCGAGCACCGGTATCGGGAACAGGTGGCGCAGTGGCTTCTTCCACGCCGCGAGGAAGCAGCAGGTGGGCATCGCTACGACGGCGACGAGAAAGCCTGCGGACGCTACGCGACTGTGCGCGGTCGGCAGAGAAACCACCGTCAGAGTGAGGCCGAAAAGAAGGTTGAGGAAGCCGATGCCGAAGAAAGAGACATGCCCGAGCCGCATCATCCGCCGCCGAAACGACCCGTAGCCGCCCGCCCAGTCCTCGCGGTGGAAGAACAGCCCGAGGATTGCACCCGACAATGCTCCGGACAGCATCGCTATCCATCCCACGAGGATGTTGAAGCTGGCGATATCCATAATCCGGGCCTTTCCGCTTCTTCGCGGACGGCAACCTCATGATACCGCGTTGCCGAACCGGTCGGATATGTATTTGCACCGATCCGCCGCTCAGCGTTCGACTCGGGGCTACCAGCTGTTGCGCAGCTCCCGCAATTTGAGAAAAACCGTGCGCGGATCGGGATCGTCGCCGATCTCCGGAAAGTCTTCTTTTAGCCGTGCGATTACCGATGGGCTGTCGAGGCGAAAGAAAGTATTCATCTCGTGCTCCTGCGCCAGCGTCGTTACGAGTGCATCGGCCGGGTCCTGGTCCTCGTAGTCGTGAATCATACGCTGCGCCACCTGGTTGTCGGGCTCGCGATCAAGAGTGAAGCGCAGGTTGTTGATCAGGTAATCGTGGCCAGGGTAGACGAGCGTATCGTCGCGGAGCTTCGACAGCTGCCGGTCGAAGGTCTCGTACAGTTCCTCCGGGTGCCCGCCGTTGTGGCAGTTACCGGCGCCGGCGTTGAACAGCGTGTCGCCGCTGAAAAGTGCCGGGCAATCGGTGTGCGACAACAGGCAGATGTGGCTCATCGTGTGTCCCGGCGTGTCCAGGCACTCCAGCTCAACCGTCGTGCCGACCTTGATGACGTCGCCCGCGCGGACACCGCGGTCCATGTCGGGGATCCGCCCGGCGGCGTTAGTGTGCGCGATGATCTTGGCCCCCGTTGCGGCGACCATGCCCTTGTTGCCGCCGATATGATCGCCGTGCTCGTGCGTATTGAGAATCTGCGTGATGCGCCAGCCCATGTCATTCGCCACGGTGAGGCACTTCCCGAAATCGAGCGGGTCGATCGCGAGCGCCTCCCCGGTCTCGGGACAGGCAATGACGTAATTGAAATTGCGATACGCGTTTCCGGTCCAGACCTGTTCAACGATCATGGATCACTCCCCGGCGGTTGCATCGTAGACGAGTTGTCCGCCAACCCAGGTCTGTAAGACCCGAATATCGTCGACCTCGCCGACGGGGACAGCAAAATAGTCGCGATCGACGACAATGAAGTCGGCCCACTTGCCGGGCTCGAGACTGCCGAGGCGGTTCTCCTGGTGCGCAGCGAAGGCCGCGGCTAGGGTGAACGAGTGCAGGGCTTCGGCACGTGTCATGGCCTGGTCGGCATACCAGCCGTCCTCCGGCAGGCCCTGCCGGTCCTGCCGCGCGACGGCCGCATACAGGCCATGGAACGGGTTGGGCAGTTCGACCGGGAAATCCGAACCGGCCGCGAGCACGGCGCCCGAGTCCAGCAGGCGGCGCCAGGCATAACCGCCCTTGATACGCTGCGGCCCCACCCGGTCTTCGGCCATATTCATGTCGCTCGTCGCATGCACGGGCTGCATGGACGCGACCACGCCGAGTTCGCTGAAGCGTGAAATATCGTCCAGCGCGATGATCTGCGCGTGCTCGACGCGGTTGCGCAGCGGTGACGGCTTGCCGCTCTGCGCTCGCTCGAAGGCGTCGAGTGCCATGCGGTTGCCGAGATCCCCGATGGCGTGGATGCCGACCTGGAATCCCTTGTCGTTCGCCTTGCGCACGAAGCCGTCGAGTTCTTCCTGCGTGTAGAAGGGAAGGCCCCGATTCTCCGGGTCGTCGTCGTAAGGGTCGATCATGGCTGCACCGCGGCTGCCGAGGGCGCCGTCCGAGTAGAGTTTCACAGATGCGATGTCGAGATGGTCGTTGCCGTAGGCGCGAATGGGTTCGTCGAAGGCATCGAGGTTCGCGCCGGTATCGCTCAGCATGGCGTAGATGCGCATCTTGAGGTCGCCGTCGTCTGCCATCGACAGGTAAACCTCGGCTTCCGTCTTACTGATCCCCGCGTCGTGGACGCCGGTGATACCCAGGGCCAGCAGGCTGTCGATTGCGCTTGCGTAAGCATCGCGCATCTCGCTCCGCGTGGGGTTCGGGACGTGTTTCTCGATCAGCGCCATCGCGTTGTCGATCAGGACTCCTGTGGCCTTGCCGTTCTCATCGCGGACGATTTTGCCGCCAACGGGATCGGCCGTGTTCTCATCGATGCCGGCAATCGTCAGCGCCCTGGTGTTGGCCCAGCCCGCGTGACCGTCGATGCGCCGCAGCCAGACCGGGCGATCGGCCACGACCGCGTCGATGTCTGCCGCCGTCGGGAATTCCTGTACCGGCCACAACACCTGGTTCCAGCCGCGGCCGAGAATCCACCCGGTGCGGCGCGCGGACGCAAATTCGGCGATACGCTCGACAGCCGCTTCGACGCTCGGCGCGCCGAGCAGGTTGAGGTTCGAGGTCAGGAATCCCTGGCTGTAGACGTGCGCGTGCGCGTCGGTCAGTCCCGGCAGCACGAACTTCCCGAAGCCGTTTACGCGGTCAGCGTCGGCAATGTCGGCCAGCAGGGTGTCGTCGCCGGTCGCGACGACCTTGCCGTCTGCGCCGAAGACGAACACGGTGAATTCGCTGACGCCGTCATCAGTGGGGGTATAACCGACGACGTTGTAAAGGGCTGTGTCCGCGGCGGCAGCGACGGTCCAGAACGAGGCGAGGGCGATCAGGAAACGGGCGGTTGGGATCACGAAAGGGCTCCGGAATCGACGTTGAATTATGTAGCAAAAATACCACAAATTGACGCGATGCAACCGGTTTTCACCTAGAAGCGTTCCAAAATGTTGACATGACGGGGGACATCTGCGAATTTGTCACAGCGCTTCCGTCGTGTTTGAACAACATTCGTGCGGCGGGAGTACAGCCAGACACCTTCAGGTACGGCTTGGCGGGGGATTCAGGGGGCCAGGTACCACGTACGATACGTCGGTAGCGAAGGCGGTTCCGAGAGGAGCCGCCTTTTTTGGTTTCGCTGCGGCAACGCGCTTTTCGACGGCTTTCATCTATGGCATCCGACCACGGCAGCGGCAATATGAAGCGCGTCATCGTCGCGCTGACGCTCACCGGGACCTTCATGGTCGTCGAGATCGTCGGCGGTATCCTCGCCGGGTCGCTCGCCCTGCTGGCAGACGCGGGCCACATGCTGACCGACACAATGGCCTTGGCGCTCGCGGCGATCGCGTTTTACGTCGGGAAACGCCCAGCGGACGCGCGGCGCACCTTCGGGTACCAGCGTTTCCAGATCCTGGCCGCGTTCGTCAACGGCCTGAGCCTGCTGGTCATCGTCGGCTGGATTCTCTTCGAAGCGATGCGGCGCTTCGTCTCCCCGGTCGAGGTAACCGGCCCGACGATGCTTCTCGTGGCCGCGGCGGGACTCGCCGTCAACGTGGTTGCTTTCGTCGTGCTGCATGGCGGTGACCAGGACAACCTCAATATCCGCGGTGCTGCGCTGCACGTCGCCGGCGACCTGCTGGGTTCCGTGGCCGCGATCGTTGCGGCCGTCGTCATCATCTATACGGGCTGGATGGCGATCGACCCCCTGTTGTCGATCGCCGTCGCGTTTCTGATCCTGAAGAGTGCCTGGGCGTTGGTGCAGCAGAGCGCGCACGTTCTCCTCGAAGGCGCACCGGCGTGGCTCGATCGCGACGAGATGCAGAGGACGATCATCGAGCGTGTTCCCGAGGTTGACGGCATTCACCATGTTCATATCTGGGGACTGACGCCGCAAGACCTCATGCTGACGATGCACGTCAGAGTTGTCCCGGACGTGTCGAATCCGACCGCCATCGTGCGGCGGGTCAAGGCGGCGCTGCAGCAGGACTACGGTATCGGTCACTCGACGATCGAGATCGAAACCGCCGACTGCGCCGATCACTGATCCGTAGGCTGGATGGTCCCGATGTAGGGCAGGGTGCGGTCGTGCTCGGCATAGTCGAGTCCGTATCCGACGACCCATTCGTCGCCGATACCGAAGCCGATATAGTCGATGGGGACCTCCACCTCGGCGCGATCGGGTTTGTGCAATAGCGCGACGGTCTTGACGGATGCTGGCCGATGCGACCGCAGGACCCCGATCAGGTACTTGAGCGTGTGCCCGGTATCGACAATGTCCTCGATGATCAGTACGTGGCGGTCTTCGATGTTGCCGCGCACGTCCATGACGAGTCGAACGGCGCCCGATGAAACGCTGCCACTGTCGTAGCTGGACACGGCAATGAACTCGATCGTGCGCGGTATCGTAAGGCGTCTCGACAGGTCCGCGAGAAAAATGAACGCGCCCTTCAGCACGCCGATGAGCACGATATCGCCCTTGTCGCGATAGTCGTCGGAGATTTGCATGGCGAGTTCGGCAACGCGTGCCTGGATGTCGTCCTCGCTGATCAATACGGGAGGATTTTTCACTGCTCGGGCCCGTGGTCCTCGTTGCGTGCGAGCATAGGGTATCTTGTGCGTGGAAGCCAGATGCGAATACGGTAAGGTAGCCCGACTATGAAACGGTCGATCGCCATTGCGGGAAACATGGGTGCGGGCAAATCGACGCTCGTCGATTTTCTCGTACGAACATACGGTGTGGTGCCGTTTTACGAGCCGAACGACGAGAATCCTTACCTCGCCGATTTCTACAGGGATATGAAAGGCTGGGCGTTTCAGTCGCAGCTCTACTTTCTCGCCAATAAGTTCCGCTTGCACCAGGAACTCGATCGCCAGCCGGGCGTGGTCGCACTCGACCGGACTATCTTCGAGGATGCCGAGGTCTTCGCGACCGCCCTGCACCAGATGCGCAAGATCTCGAAGCGCGACTGGCAGACCTACCAGAGCTTCTACCATGCGATTCTCGACGCGATCCGGCCGCCGGACCTGATGATCTACCTGAGCTGCTCAATGCGGACGCTGCGGCAACGAATACGGTTGCGCGGCCGCGCGATGGAGCGTGACGTACCGCCGTCTTATCTCAAGCGCCTCGATCGACTCTACGATGAGTGGATAGCGGCCTATGACATGAGCGAAGTACTGGTGCTCGAAACAGACGAACTCGACTACATCCACGATCTGGTTCATCGTCTCGACGTGATGGAGCGGATCGAGGCCGTTCTGCCGCCGGAAATGGGCAAGCCGGCATGCTGAAACACGCTACGAGTCCGTGAGGTCATGAACGGCGGCATACTCGAGATCTCTCTGCAGGGGCTGGTTTACGCATTCATTCCGGCGCTCGCCGTCCTGTTCATCATGTGGCGGTGGCAGGCTGGCACGGGCACCGCGGTCTACGCAATGCTGCGCATGCTGGTGCAGCTGCTCGTTATCGGTTACGTGCTGATCTACATATTCGAAAGTGACGACTACTGGATTATCGCCGGCGTGCTTACGGTCATGATTGCCGTTGCGAGCTGGATAGCAGTACGCCCGCTCGGTGCATCCAGGCGGCAGACTTGGCCGAACTCGCTGGTCGCGATCGGGATCACGAGCATCGTGATACTGGCCCTCGTCACTCAGGTCGTCATCGGCGTCGAACCGTGGTTCAGTCCGCGGTACGTCGTGCCCCTGGGCGGGATGGTCGTCACGGGCGCAATGAACGCCGTGAGCCTCGCAGCCGAGCGTTTCCAGTCCGAGACCGCGCGTGACGAACCGCTCCTCGACGCTCGTCGCAGCGCATTCAAAACCGCGCTCATTCCCATCACTAACATGCTGTTCGCCGTCGGCGTGGTATCGCTACCCGGCATGATGACGGGGCAGATCCTCTCCGGCGTCTCGCCGCTGATCGCAGCGAAGTACCAGATCATTGTCATGGCGATGTTCTTCGGCACGGGCGGCATCGCCGCTGCTCTCTACCTGCAGCTCGAGATCCGCCGCATGTCGTGATTACTCGATCCGGAATCCGGCGCTACTCAGCAGCTTTGCGCTCGCGTCGAATTCCTGCCGATCACCGTAGGTCATCACCACCTCGAACTCACCGGTGCCGCGGCGAAACCAGTCCAGGTCTAGCTCAGGCGCCTGCTGCTCGAGGCTCTCCACGAAAGCCGCCGCCCGGTAGGGTTCGCCGAAGGTCACGAGTGTCGACTGCCCGAGGTCCGAGTACAGTGCATCGCCGACGGGCTTCACCGCCTTGCCCTCGCCGAGTACGTAGTTGAGATGCCGCAGGATGTAGCCGGAGTACCAGTTGGCGCCGGACGGAATGGATCCGCCGTCGACAGGTATGCGTCGCGGTCCGTAGTTGTAGGCCGCCAGGGCGAGGTGCAGGTTGCCGTTGTAACGCGCCAGCAGTTCCTTGAGGTAGCGTGCGCCCGCATCGATGTTCGTGCAGGGGTCATACAGTTCGCTGAGACGGTGAATACCCAGGTGCTTGGCGGTGTCGGGCCAGAGTATCTGCATGACGCCGTGCGCGTTGGCTCGCGAGCGGGCGGTGGCGACGAAATCGCTCTCGCCGCGCGCGACTGCGAGCAACAGCGTCTCGGGAAGGTCATGCTGCAGCGCCGAGCTTCCGAAACAGCCCGCGTAGGGAAAGCGGTAGGCAGGTTCGAGCTGGGAGCGGTTGCCCGCGTAGTCGCGCCACGCGTCGTCGAGGTCGGTCTCCATGGCGAAAGCGTCGATTGCGGGGACGCCGAGTACCAGCGGCACGAGACCCAACAGCGCTGTCATGCATCTGCGGAGCACGTCAGCTCTCCGGGAGTTCGAGACCGGTCGCCGCGGATATCTGCGAAAGGTTGGCCATGATTTCCCGATCGTCTTTGTAGGCGAAGGCGACTTCGTAGACGCCGGGCTTGAGCTTGACGACCCGGTAATCGAGGCCGGTAACCCGCTGCAGCCGGTCAACGAAACCGTTTGCGGCGATTTCGCTACGGAACGGGCTCCAGAACGCGTACCATCGCGGCGCCGCCACGGGGTCCGCCGCCGATGTTTGCTGCGGCAGCTCGTCCGGCATTTGCTCCGGAATCGGCCCATTGGCCGGTCCCGGGACCGGCTCCGACGGGGTCTCGGCCGCGGCGGCAGGCGTCATTCTCTCGCCGGTTTCCGCAGTTTCCGGTGCCGCCGCGACGCCGCGCATGGGCAGGGTTATGACGGTGGCTTCGGTGACGCTGGATTCGGTCGTGAACTCCGGGATGCCGACAAACACGACCAGTGCCGCGACGGCGAGGGCGGAGCCCACAAGCACGCCCATGAAGCGAATCATCATTCTGTCCTCACAGCACGTCCTTTAACTGTATTGCGCGCCAGCCGACGTGCTCCGCGTGGCGCTCGGCGAGCGCCGCAAACTCGTCGAGCCAGCGATGCAGCGCTTGGTTCTCAAGGCCCCGCCGCAGCGACCGGTTGCAACGGAGGGGAAGTGCGTCGATGTGATTGGCGAACTCGCGGCCGGCGCGCGCGTTACTGACTGCGACTGCATAGTAAGTGTCGACACTCGGTGCAACACGCCACTCCGCGGTCTCGCGCATCTCGCTGTTGCCGATCGCCGTGAAAGGTACCGGGTACCGCATGGCCCTGCCTTGCGTCACGATGTGCGGTGCGGTGCGTTCTCGGCATTCGGGCCCACCCAGTCTTACGAGGCCGTGGTTCGCCTGGTGCACGAGGACGAACACGACCGCGTCGGCGCGCGCGTCGGCGATCAGTGCCGAGCATTGCGGCTGCGACTCGCCGTAGGTCGTCGTGCGCATCGAGCTATCTCCGGATCCCGCGCAGATACGCCGGTCCTGCGATTTCAGGATGCGCAGCGGTCCCAGCAGTGCATCGCCGCCGCCGTGCGGGATGGCGACCGTTGCAGGCAGGCTGGCGACGGCCTTCGGTTCCGGGTCCGACGTGGCAGCGAGGCGGTAACCGGGCAGCAGGACGTAGGCGCTGCTGCTCACCGTCGTGAGCTCCGTGTCGGGTTCCGTAGGTGTGATGGTGAGCCAGTATTGGTACAGCGCGCCGTCGATCCGGTGCGGCGTGCCGGTCAGCGTCGCGTTGACCTTCTGCGTGTCGCCGGTCAGTTCCAGGGCATCGTGGCGCGCCAGGTTGTTGCCAACGAGCTGGACCGTAGCAGAAAGCTCGTCTCCGGGTCCCGCTGCCTGGTCTTCCGCGACGATGTATCGTGCGCCCGTGTCGCGCAGGAGCGCGCAGGACAGTTCGTGCGCAAGGTGCGCGGCGAGGAGATCGGACTCGTCTGCGGCGAAGGGCACGTCCCGTGCGCCGCGGAATGTCGCATCGCGACGGACCTCGCGGGCGGCCCGGTGCTGAACACTGCTCAGTGCGCCATGCCAGGTCTTGCCGAAACCCGATACCCAGTTGCTGTCCTCGAGGTCCAGGGCTCGAACGCTGACGCCGTGAGACCCGTCGATGCGGCGCGACAGGGAAATTCCGATGTAATAGTGAACGTCGTCGTGAGCACAGTCTACGGGCTGACCGCCGGAGTGTGCCGCCGCGCCTCCCTGGCGCCTGCCCACGATGATGCCGGGTTCGTTGAGCGCTGCCTCGAGCAGACGATCACGAAGCGAGATGGCCAACGCGTTGCTGACGGGGGTCGGGAGGTTGTCCTCGAATGCGACGAACATCACCGACTCGCCCTTGAAGCGTGGATGCGAGACGAGCTGTGATGTGACGTAAGGCAGCAGTTCCCGGTCGAACCAGCGGTCGAGGCTTGTTTCCGCCGCGTCCGCGCGAGCGACGAGCAACGACAGGCAAAAGACGGCAAGCAGTGCGCGGATCATGACGCCTCCAGCCGCAGATCGCCGTCGCCGCCGATGACCAGCGTGCCCCCGGAGTTGCCGCGCATGAAGTTGTCGAGTTGCTTCTGCAGCGCGCCGGGCAGCGTCACCCCCCAGCCAACGATCGTCGTGTTCACGCCGGAGCGGGAGAGGGCATCGACCACGGGACGCGGCACGGTGCCCGCCTCCATCTCGTGGTATCGGCTCGGCGCCGACGCGTCCCAGAAGCTGATACGGCTGTCGCGCACCGTCATGCGGCGTGCGCGCCCGTCGGACATGGCGTAAAGCCCGACCTTGCCGGCGGCAACGAGCCGCGTCAGGGCGAGATCGGACTCGAAACGAAGCGTGAATCCCTCGTCCCGAGCGGACTCGACGGGCAGACCGGCGGGCTGCTCGGCAACCGTTGCCGGCATCGGCGCGGGGCGGGCCAGCGGTATCGGGTCTTCGATTTCCGGCTCGGGCTCGGGCGCAGGCTGCGGTTCGACCTTCGGCTTGGCCTTGGGTTGCGAATCGACGGCTCGGGCGACCGGTGGCGGTGCCGCCGATGCAGGCGACTGCGATGGCGCTTCGGGGACCAGCGGGATGCTTTGGACAAGCGCAAAGATGGCAACCAGGCACAGTGCGAGGATTGCCATGAACCGCATGATGTCGGTCTGCAGGTCGGCAGCACCGCCGGCGTCCGTATCACCGCGGTGCATGGGATAGGAGAGCATCGAGCGGCTCACTCGGCGGCCCGCGCGGGTGTGATCGCAGCCCCCCGGCGGCCGAGGTGCCGCTCGATGCGCTGCAGGCTCTCACGCATTTCCGACGTGTCGGCGCGCGCCGCCTGGTCGTAGCGTTGTTGCAGGCGGGAGCCCAGCGTAACGGTCTTGTAGACCCGCATGAGGTAACCGCCAATGCCGCCGAAGATGGTCGTCGAGAGTGCGAGCAGGATGCCGCCGTCGATCATGCGCTCCAGCATCGCGAATGCGCCCTCTTGCAGGGCGACGTCCCTGTCACCCAAAGCAAAGATCAACGCGCTGCGCATACCGATCGCGGTCCAGATTACGCCGGTGCCGAAGAACAGCGTGGTCCAGATATCGGTCAGCTGATCGAGCTGGACCACCTTGTCGACCGGCCTGTCGGCGTCCAGGCAGCGCCGAAGTCGTCCGAGCGTAATGAAGAAAGCCAGCAACAGGCCGGCAAACACGGGGATCGAGGAGCCGAGATTCGTGTACGCCCAGTTCAGCCAATCCCCCGGGGCGCTGATGACGGTGTCATGCAGGCGGATCACCCCCAGCCGCGCCAGCATGTACAACAGTGCGGTGCCGCCGAGGAGGGTTCCGAAGGCGCCGGCGAGCAGTCCTTGCAGAAAGAGCCGTTGCGTCATGGTCGTGTCCCGTCACCGACTCGCGGCGCACGCCGTGCAGGTTGCTTCGAGCACGAGTTCGACCTCTTGGTAGAGACGATCGGCGCGATAGTAGCTCTCCGGATCCTGGCTGACGTTCAGGAGGCCGCGTTCCTTGTCGGACAATTCACGTTCCATATCCAACAGGACCCGCTGCTTGTTCGGGCATGTGTGCGAACAGTTGTTGTAGTCGCCTTTCATCGACATGAATTTCACATTGAAGAAACGGTTGTAATACTCCTGCGCCTGGCGCGTGCTCAGGAGCCCCTGGTCGCCTGACCAGACGAGAAACTCGCTGAAGATGCGCTTGTTCTCCGGCTTCGGGTCGCCCTCGGCGATCGTCAGCAGGTCGTCATAGTAACGGTCGAAATGCACCTCGCAGCCCGCACCGAGCGAGGTCTTGACGAAGCTGATCGCGCTGTCCAGGTTGCGTGTCTGCGGCGACGGGCAGCCGGGCTCAGTCGACGCGCAAGCGGCCAGCGACATGACGCCGGCGAGGACGCCGAAGGACTTGAACAGGGACTTGAGTATCTGCGGGTTCATGGTTGTACTCCTGCGCGGGATCGATGGCGTTGCTCATTGTTCCAGGGGGCTGCGGTAGGCCTGCTCGACGCTGCCCGGCGGGGGACCCGCAATCAGGGCTTGCGGGTCCTCGTCGCCGAACAGAATCGTCTTGACGCCACCGACCACTTCCATCATTTCCGGCGTAATGATGCCGAACGACTGGTTGAGCTGCTCCATCAGAGTGGCACGCGCAATCTCCTGGCGCGTTCGCTCGATAAGCACACTCGTCTCTTCCATGTCGAGGTAGATGTCCGACGCCAATACCGCAAGCGACTGGTCGCCCCGGCTGCCGGACGTAGCGACCAGCTGATAATACTGTTTGAAGCGTTCCGACAAGCGCATCCCGGAGCGGCCGCGCAGCGTCGGAGACGACTCAGGAACCCCGTTCGTGGCGGTTTTGCCGACGAGCGTTTCCTGCAGCTGCCAGGGGGTCATCTTCTTGCCGAGCTCGTTGCGCAAGCCGCGTTCCAGGCTGATGCGCGTGTTGTTCACGGTGTGCTCCATGTCGGGCAGACGCTCGTCCATGATCGTCAGCATCTCGAGGTAGGTGGCGCCGATCTGGCGTGCAAGGCGCTGGCACCCCGGGTCGTTCTCGGCGCCGTCGCACTTGCTCTCTACGTACAGCTGCTGCTGCTGGTCCAGACGGCCGATGACTTCCTGCAGGCCCGTTTCCATGTCGCGGGCCACGTTGCCGGTCTGCTTCAGGTCCTCGACGACCGTGGTCGGGAACAGTCGAATGGTCGGTGTGTTTGCCAGGACGGTCTGTGCGAATATGAGCAGGCTGCCTGCCAGCAGCAGTCCCAGCGTCGCCTGGCGTCTCGCGGGCTCGGAAGCGATAGCGAGGGGGCGCTTGTTATTCATGTCTTGGTCCTCGTAGCTAGGTGTGCTTCGCGGCGCCGCGGGGCGGCGGCGGCGACCTGGTACCCACGCTAACCGTGGGTCGATGAATACAAGCTGAACCGGCTATCCGTAATTATCCCTATTGCTTATCGTAATGCGAATCATTATCATTTTGACCTGAATCAAGAAACCACTAATAAAATCCGTTGCTTACATAATTCCCGCACGGATTATTGGTGGGCCAGAAAACCGGGACGACAGATCTATGAACCGCAACGGCAGCACGCTCGCATCACTCCGGAAAGGCCAGAAGGGCGTTATCGCATCGGTTAACGCCGCTGATCCTCAGGTTCAGCGCCTGATGACACTCGGTCTCGTAGAGGGAGCGATCGTGGAACTGGCGAGCGCCGCGCTCGGCGGCGATCCCATGGAATTCCGGCTTTTCGGTCGCGGTATCTCGCTTCGCCAGGAGCAGGCCAGACAGTTTGCCGTGTCTCCGGTAGCGGCGGGCGGTGACTAGAACCAAAGAAATCCGCGTCCCCGCCAACCAGATACCCGTTAGCCGGCGCGCAGACGCCAGCATAGCGGTTGTCGGCAATCCCAATTCCGGCAAGAGTACCCTGTTCAACCGCCTGACCGGGTTGCGCCAGCGTATCGGCAACTACCCGGGCGTCACGGTGGAGCGTCACGTCGGCACGCTCAAGGTGGGTGAGCGCTCAATAGAGCTCGTCGACCTTCCCGGCACCCACGCCCTGAGCGCGCATTCTCTCGAGGAACAGATCGCGGTCGACGTGATCCTCGGGCACATGGAGGGCACGGCCACGCCCGAGGGAATACTGGCGGTCGTGGATGCCACCAACCTCTACCAGGGCCTGTATCTGCTGCAGCAACTGCTCGATCTCGAACGGCCGCTGGTCGTCGCGCTCACCATGGCGGATGCGGCGGAACTCGAAGGTCTGCGGATAGACATCGAGGGCTTGTCGGCGAAACTCGGCGGCGTGCCCGTCTGCCCGGTGGTGGCGACGACGGGGCAGGGCGTCGACAAGCTGCGCGACGCGTTGTCGCGCATCACCGAGCTGCAGTCCCCCAGCCCGGGGAGGACCTGGCCGGAACTGACGGCCGCCGCCAGCGAATTGGCGGCTCATGCGCCGCCGGGTACCCGGGTCGCGGAAGTGGAGCGGCTGCTGATCGACGGACCGAGCGAAGCAAAGCAGGAGTTCCTGTCGCGCTTCGACGACGGCGCCCCGGCGGCGTTGAACGAACTTCGCAATCGCCTGTTCGGCAACGAGCCGCCGCTGGCCGTTGAAGCGCGGGTGCGCTATCGCTGGGTGCGCGAAGTGCTCGATGAAGTGGTGCAGCAGGCGCCGCCGTTCTATGGCTGGCAGGCGCGTCTAACGGCTTGGCTCAATCAGCCCATCCCCGGGACGATCGGTCTGTTCCTGGTCATGGCCATTGTCTTCCAGGCCGTGTTTGCCTGGGCGACGCCGATCATGGACCTGATCGATTCAGCGACGTTGATTCTCGGTGGCGGTGTGCACGAGGCGCTCGGCGACGGGGCGCTTGCGAGCCTCGTCGCCGATGGGGTGATCGCCGGGGTCGGCAGCGTGATCATCTTCCTGCCGCAGATCATGATCCTGTTCCTGTTCATCATCCTGCTCGAGGACTCCGGTTACCTCGCGCGCGCGGCGTACCTGATGGATCGCGCGATGCGCTCCGTGGGCCTGTCCGGACAGTCGATCATCCCCATGATCTCGAGCTTTGCCTGTGCGGTGCCCGGTGTCATGGCAACGCGCGTGATACCCAATCGTCGCGACCGGATCGCCACCATACTGGCGGCGCCATTCATGACCTGTTCGGCGCGGCTGCCGGTCTACGCACTTCTGATCGCCGCGTTCGTGCCCGCGAAATCCGTGGGCTTCCTGAACCTGCAAGGACTGGTGTTGTTCGGCCTGTACATGTTCGGCATTGTCATGGGCATCCTGACGGCACTCCTGATCCGCAAGACGGCGCTGCGCGGCCCCAAGCCGCCCTTTGCGCTGATGCTCCCCGAGTTTCGCCGGCCCAACCTGCAGACCGTGATGATGCAGCTCCTCGGCCGCGCCAAGGTGTTCCTGCACCGCGCGGGAACCGTCATATTTTCTGTCGCCGTCATCATCTGGGCGCTGGCCTATTACCCGCGCTCCGACGACGTTGCGCCGTTTGTCGAACAGCAGCAACAAGCCGCGGCCGCTGCACTGGCTGGCGATGAGCTCGATGCCGCGCTCAAACAGATTGACAACCAGGCTGCCGCGATGCAGCTCGAACAGAGCTGGCTGGGCAGGGCGGGACATTTCGTGGAGCCCGTCTTCCGGCCCCTGGGCTGGGACTGGCGCGTATCGTCCGCCGTAATTGCCGGGTTCCCGGCGCGCGAAGTGGTCGTCGCCGTGCTCGGCACCGTCTACGCGGTCGGCGACGAGGCCGACGAGGCAACGCTGTCCGGCCGGCTCAAAGTGGCTCGCTGGCCGGACGGCAGCCTGGTGTTCACGCTGCCGATGGTGCTCGGCTTGCTGGTCTTCTATGCCTGCTGCCTGCAGTGTGTGGCCACGCTCGCCGTAATCCGGCGGGAGACGAATACCTGGCGCTGGCCGGCATTTGCCTGGCTGTATATGACGATCATCGGTTACGTCGGCGCGCTACTGGTGTATCAGCTCGGAACCTGATTTTCGGCGGCTCAACCTTGAGTACGGTGCATTAGCCTACTAGGCTTGATATCGAGTGGCCCGTGATTGCCAGATCCGTCGCCGGGCCGCACCAACCGGGCAAAAGAGGGGAAATGCACATGAAGCGACCGCAAACAACAATGCTGCGAGGCGTGGCTGCCGCCACGTTTCTCTGCCTGCCGGTACTGGTGGGCGCCGATGGCCACGGCATGAAAGCTACGGCGGAAATCAAGGGCTGCACCGATCCGAACATTTCCGGGACGGCTACGCTGATGGAGAAGACCAGCGCTGAAGGCATAAAGGAAGTGACCGTAAAGATGATGGTGGTGGGACTCACGGACGGTAAACACGCGGTCCACATTCACGAGGTCGCCGCCTGCGAGCCCTGTGGCGCAGCCAAGGGGCATCACGACCCGGGTCCTTTCGGCCAGTCGCGGCCCGATAGCGCGACGGATGATGTGCCCGCGGCGGATATCAATCACCCTTACCACATGGGCGACCTGATCAATATCGAGGTCGAGAACGGCAAGGGTAAGATGGTCCACACAACGAATCGCGTGACGCTGTCTCCCGGGCGTCTGAGCATCCTGGATGAAGATGGCAGCGCATTCATCATCCATACCAATCCCGACACCTATTGCGATGAAGAGTCGGATTTGAAAAAAGGTTGCGCGGGCGGGTCGCGTGACGCCTGCGGAATCATTCGCGCCGTAAAATAGCCGGGTATGTTCGGTAATTGCCTGGCCCCGCCTTGCGGGGCCGGGTGTCTTGTCTTCCGATCACAGGCGACTCAATTTTTCGCACGCCGCCTCCAGCGTTTCGTCATCCTTCGCAAAACAGAAGCGCAGGCGGGTGCCGGTGAACGCCTGCTCGCAGAATACCGATAGCGGGATCGAGGCGACGCCGATCTCTTCAGTCCAGCGTTTTGCCAGGGCTACGTCGTGGTCGTCGCTGACCTCACCGTAATCGACGATCTGGAAGAACGTGCTGCGCGCCGGATGCAGGCGAAAACGCGAGCCTTCGAGGAGTTTGCAGAAGAGATCGCGCTTCTGCTGGTAAAACATAGGTAATCTTTCATGGAACGCCGGGGTACCCCGCAGGAAATCCGCCAGCGCGTGCTGCACGGGCGTGTTTACGGCGAATGTCGTGAACTGGTGCACCTTGCGAAATTCCGCGCTGAGGTCCGGGGGCGCGAGGCAATAGCCGACCTTCCAGCCGGTCGCATGGTACGTCTTGCCGAATGACGTCACCACGAAACTTCGTTCCCACAATTCGTCAACAGACAAGGCGCTGACGTGGGGTTTGCCATCGAACACGATGTGTTCGTAGACCTCGTCAGACAACAGGTATGCCCCCGTGTCGCGCAGCAGCCCGGCCAGCGTGTGAAGGTCATCAGAAGACAGGATCGCGCCCGTAGGGTTGTGCGGAAAGTTGATGATAACCAGCCGGGTTTTATCATTAAGAGCGTCTTCGAGACGCTGCCAGTCGACAGAGAAGTCGAAGCCGTCGTCGCTGATCGCGAGCGGCACGTGAACGGTACGGCCACCGGCGAGCGTCACGGCCGGCTCGTAGGAATCGTAGGCCGGGTCGAAAACGATCACCTCGTCGCCGCCGCGGACGATGGCCTGGATCGCGCTGAACAGACCCTCGGTCGCGCCCGTGCACACCGTGATCTCCGTATCCGGCTGCAGTTCGCGTCCCTGCATGCGCACCGTCTTCTCCGCGATAGCGTTCCGCAAAGTCGGCACGCCCGGCATCGGTGCGTATTGGTTGGCACCGCTTCTCAGGTAGTGGTCGATGCGATCGATCAGCTCTGCAGGAGGCTCGAAGCTCGGAAAGCCCTGTGACAGGTTGATGGCCCTGCAGTCCTGCGCAAGCTGGCTCATGACCGCAAAGATTGTTGTACCGACGTCCGGCAGCTTGCTTGTTATCGGGCCTTGCATACCGCGGCGACAATGACACTGTACTCGGCAACTTGTCAAACGGCGCCTCGAGGGTTACGGCGCTGCGTGTTTACGTTGAATCAGCGGTAATCGGTGTTGATTTTCGATACCCTGTGTTCTTCACCTGAACGAGGGGGTAATCATGGACAGGCGACGTTTCTTGCAATCCTCCATTGCCGCGAGCGTGATCGCTGCTTTGCCTACGGCGCAGGCACGCGCTGCGCTGCAGGCTTTGACACAGGTCAGCGGCGATGTTCGGGCGGTAACTGGCGAGCGAGACGAGATTTCACTCGAGCGAGCCGCCGTGCAGGAGCTTGCGGACAGTCTACGCGGCAACCTGTTGCTGCCCGGTAATGCAGGCTATGACGAAGCGAGACGGGTCCTCAACAAGTCAATCGATCGCCATCCTGCGTTGATCGTGCAACCTACCGGAGTTGCGGACATTCAGAATGCCGTTAATTTCGCACGGGAGCGTCGTTTACTACTGGCCGTCAAATGCGGCGGTCACAGCTTTGCCGGCAAATCGACGTGCGACGGAGGCATGCAGATCGACCTGTCATTATTGCGCCACGCACGCATTGACCCGATGTCGCGCAAGGCGTACGTGGCCGGTGGCAGCTTGCTGGCTGCACTCGATCACGAAGCCATGGCGCATGGCCTTGTTACACCTGCCGGGACCGTGTCGCATACCGGTGTCGGCGGGCTAAGCACGGCCGGTGGTTTCGGGCGAATATCCCGCAGGTTCGGATTGACGCTCGACAACATCAAGGGCGTGGATATCGTCACCGCAGACGGCAGGCTGGCGCATGCCAACGCCGAGGAGAATCCTGAACTGTACTGGGGTGTCCGCGGTGGCGGAGGCAATTTCGGGATTGTTACCTCCTTCCATTACACCCTTCATCCGATGCAGCGTCAGGTCATCGGCGGTGACATCGTATTTCCGCTCGACCGCGCACACGACCTCATTCGTTTCTATGCCGATTTCTCAGTGCAGGCGCCCGATGACCTGTACATCGATTTCTACGTCAACGCTACGGCGTCGGGTCAGGGCAGTGGCGCGGGATTTCACGTCTGCTATTCCGGCCCCGAAAAAGACGCGGAGACAGTTCTTGGTCCCATCAGGAAGCTCGGTGAACCGGCATTCAGCAACCTCGGACCGATCGACTACGTGGCCCTCCAGCGCAGCTGGGATTACGCGGACTTCCGCAATATTGGCGAGTACCTGAAAAGTGGATTCGTCAACGAATATCCCGACAGCATGCTGGATGCAGCGATTTCTGGATTCGAAGCAGATCCCGGGCGCAATACAATGCTGTATTTCCAGCAGTCCGGTGGTGCGATTGGCCGGGTACCCGTTGATGCGACCGCATTCCCTCACCGCAAAGCGCTGGCAGCGATGATGGTGCTGACAAGCTGGCCACTTGATACGGACGGTTCTCCGCACATGGACTATCTGCGCGACTACTGGAGTACGATCGAACCGCGAACGGACGGCTACTACACCGTCGATTCGGCCAACGAGTCGTCGAAGGTGCGCCACGGCAACTACCAGGGTAACTTCCCGCGACTGCTCGAGGTGAAAAAGAAATACGACCCCGACAACCTGTTCCGGCTGAACGCGAATATCGCGCCGGCGTAGGGCGGCTTACTGGGCGGACCAGCCGCCGTCGACGGGCATTATTGCGCCCGTTATCGATGCGGCCGCGTCGCCGCAGAGGAATACGACGAGTTCAGCGATCTCGTGGATCTGGATGAACTTCTTGGTCGGCTGCGCGGCGAGCATGACATCGCGCACCACTTCTTCCTCGGTTATGCCGCGGGACCTGGCCGTATCCGCGACCTGGCCCTTGACGAGCGGCGTTTCGACGTAGCCCGGTGCGATGGAGTTAACGGTGATGTGTTTCTGCGCGAGTTCGAGGGCGACCACTTTCGTGAGACCGGCGACACCGTGTTTCGCAGCGACGTAGGCCGCCTTGTAGGGCGATGCCACGAGCGCATGCAGCGACGATATGTTGATGATGCGCCCCCACCCGGCTGCGATCATGTGCGGAGTAGCTGCGCGGATCGTATGAAACGACGACGACAGGTTGGTGGCGATGATGTCGTCCCATTTCTGTGCCGGGAACTCCTGTATCGGCGAGACGAACTGAATGCCGGCGTTGTTGACGAGTATCTCGATACCGCCGAACACGCTGACGGCAGAATCGATCATCGTTACTATTTGGTCCGGCCTCATCATGTTCGCGGGCGAGAATAGGACCTCGCCGGAACCGGCATCCGAAACGGCCTGAACCGCTGCATCGATCTGCGGCTGGTCGCCAAGCCCGTTCACCATGACGTTCGCGCCGGCTTCTGCGAGGCGGCGCGCAATACCGAGACCGATGCCGCTCGTCGAGCCGGTGACGATCGCCGATTTGCCCTCCAGAGTGTCGATCTTATTCTTCCCAGTCTTTCGCGAGCCGCTTCGCGCTTGCGAAGAAAAGCATAGCAGCTATGAGGTAAAAGCCGGTACCTGCGAGAATCGCGTAGCGCAGCGAATCGTCGCCGAAACGCGCCTCGAGGTTGTCGGAAATAATGCCGAGCGCGACCGTGCCGGCGCCGATGCCGATCAGATTGTTGATGAACAGGAATATTGCGGATGCAGTCGCGCGCATGGTCGGCGGCACCACGTGCTGGATTGCCGACAGAATCGGGCCGAGCCAGGCGAGTCCGAGGCCGGTCGGTATCAGCAGCGCGAAGAAGGTCGTCGTCAGGTTCGGCGACAGGATCGCCATCACGTACAACGGGATCGTGGTGAGAAACGCGATTGCGGGGATGATGACGTAGTTGCCGCGCTTGCCTGCGCCGAAACGGTCTGCCATGTAGCCGCCTGCCCAGGTGCCGGCGATGCCGCCAATCAGGAGAATCGCGCCGTAGAATACCGACGCATCGAGCAGCGACAGGCTGAAACTGCGCACGAAGAACGAGGGCAGCCAGAAGAACAGGCCGTAGCCCATCATCGAAGAAGCCGCCGCTCCAAGGGAAATGGTCCAGAAACTCGGCTTGTGCGTGAGCAGCTGGATGATCTGTCTGAGGGTCGGTGACGGACCGTCCGGACCCTTGACGTCGTACTGGCCCCGCGCCGGCTCCGCCACCGTCAGCTTGAAAATGGGCGCAACGAGGATGCCGGCAATGCCGACGGCGAAAAAAGCGAAGCGCCAGTCGATCTTCGACGCAATGTAGCCGCCGAACAGGATGCCGAGCGCGCTGCCTATCGGGATACCGAAGGAATACACGCTGAGCGCGCGCGCCCGCTGGTGCGACGGGAAGTAGTCCGCGATCAGCGAATAGGCGGGTGCCACGCCTCCCGCTTCACCGACACCGACGCCGAGCCGTGCGAGGAACAACTGCCAAAAATTGGAGGCCAGGCCGCAGGTTGCGGTCATGCCGCTCCAGATCGTCAGCGCCGCCGTCATGATCCAGGTCCGGTTCCAGCGGTCGGCGAGTATCGCGACCGGAATGCCGAGACCGGTATAGAAAAGCGCGAAGGCCAGGCCGCCCATCAGGCCGAGCTGCGTATCGGTCAGGCCGAGATCCGCCTTGATCGGCACCGCGAGGATGCCGACGATCTGGCGGTCGATGAAGTTGAACGTGTAGACGACCACGAGAATGAACATGACATAGGCGCGATACGCCGGCGACTTGGGATCCATTCTCATGGCGGTGCCTCGTGCGGACTGGGAAGTCGCGACGGATCGGGAGAGGGGTAGCCCCCGACCCGTCGCGGGACGATCAGAATACGTACTCGACCGTCGCAGTAACAGTCTGCGGCGGACCGTAGAACGCCGTGACGTTACCTTCCAGGCCGAGGCCGGGGAAGTTGTAGCCGGCGACCTTGTACTCTTCGTCGCCGAGGTTCTTGCCGTGCAGCCCGACACGCCAGTGGCCGTCGTCGTCCTCCCAGACGACGCTGAGGTCGAAGAGCGTGAACGCATCCTGGTCCAGGAGTTCGTTCGGGAACTCGAACTGGCTGGCCTCGCTGCGATAGGCGATCGACGGGATAAAGAAGAACTGGCCGCCGTTACCGAACAGCGACAGCGGGCGTTCGTAGGTGAGCGAGCCGCTCACGGTCCATTCCGGCGTGTTCTGGAACACGGCCTCGTCGGAGACGTCCTGCCCGAACGCGTCGATGAACTGCGTGTACTCGGCATCCAGCCAGCCGACGGCCCAGCGGAACGACCAGTTGTCGCTGGCGCGGAAACTGCCCTCGAGCTCGATTCCGGGGATTTCCGCGGCACCCGCGTTGGTCGTGATTCCGGTGAACGTGTCCTCGATGCCATCACCGTTAGTGTCAACACCGATGGAACCCGGGACCTGCACGTCCGCGTAATCCGCGAAAAACACAGCGATGCTTGACATCAGGCGGCCATCGAGCGCGTTCGCGCGCCAACCCAGTTCGTACGACGTCACCGTCTCGGGCAGGAACATCATGAACTCGAAGATCTCCTCGTCCGAGACCGTGCCGTCTCCGTCCAGGTCGGGTGCGGCCGACGTCTGGCCGCGCGGGTCGAAGCTGCCGCCCTTGAAGCCTTCCGAATACGCGAAGTAGACGCTGTTCTCGTCACTGGGCGTCCAGGTGATGGATGCACGTGGTGTGAACTCGGTCCACTCCTCGCTGCCGTTGAAGTCGGACGTCGTCGCGAGCACCTGCGCCGTGCCACCGAAGGTCGGTGACAATCCATTGCAATCAGGGTCGAATCCGGGAAGCGGATCCGGCGGGCACCAGAACGTGCGCCGCAGAACGACGGAGGAGCGCTCGTCCGAGGTGTAGCGGCCGCCGATCGAGACACTCCAGTCGTCGCTCAGGTCGTAAGAGAAGTCGGCAAAGACCGACCAGGTATTCGTGTCCACGTCGCCGACGGTGTTTGCGTTTAAGCCGGGCAGATTGATCAGCGACCCGAGCTGCGCGAGCACGACGTCGAAGTCGTTGAACGCGTTCGCGTCGAGGTAGTAATAGCCCATTACGCCACTAAGGCGATCGCCGTCGAATAATAGCTGCAGCTCGGTCGAGAGCTGCTCGTTCTGGTAAGTGACCGGCACGTCGAGATCGGCGGCGGCAAGGCTGTCGAAGTCGATCGGCGACCAGGTCTCGTCCTCGCGATCGGCGATGATCGCTTTCGCGGTCCACGCGTCGCTGATTTCCCACTCGGCGAGGAAAGATATGCCGGACATCTCCACTTCCTGCTTGGGGACATTCAGGCCGCCGCGCGTGTCGAATACATCATCGAGGACGGGCGCATCGGACACATTGGCGTCCGTGAGTCGATGCCCGAATTTCGGGCTCGAATCGTCCTGCGTGACGTCGCCGGAGAGGCGCAGGAACAGGGTGTCGGTAACGTCCCATTCCAGGGTACCGCGGAATCCAAGCACTTCCTTGTCGTACTGCTCCGTGCCCAGCGTGAGGTTGTCGCCATAGCCGTCGCGTGTGAATGCCGCGACGGTGCCGCCGACGCGGAAACTGTCGGTCAGCGGCATCGAACCCGTGACGAGTCCGTCGAGTTGCCCGTAGTTACCGACCGAACCGCGCACCCGCAGCATCGGGTCAGCCTCGATACGCCGTGTAACGTACTTGATCGCGCCGCCGATGGTGTTGCGGCCGTACAGCGTACCCTGCGGTCCGCGCAGCACCTCGATGCGATCGACCTCGTAAAGGTCGAGTACGGCAGCGTGCGGCCGGTTGAAATAGACGTCGTCAACGTACAGGCCGACACCCGATTCGAAGCCGGCGACCGGGTCCTGCTGGCCGACGCCGCGGATGAACGCCGTCAGCGTCGTGTTCGTGCCACGCGAGACTTCGAGCGTCACGTTCGGGCTCTGTTTTGCGATCTCGACGATATCGACCGCGCCCACACGCTCGAGGTCAACGCCGCCGAGAACGGAAATCGACAGCGGAACTTCCATCAGTGATTCCTCGCGACGACGCGCCGTGGTTACGACGATCTCGTCGATCGCCTTGTCGAAGCCGCTTTCCTGTGCATGCGCAGGACCGGCAACTGCGAACAGCGACAGCACCGCTGCCGCCAGGCCGCTGCCGGCGACAGCAGCTGCCCGCCGGTCGGGATATATGGGAATGGTGGTGTCATTGAACATTTCAGCCCCCTTGGTGCTCGATACAGGTATGAAGTTAGTCATTACTCGGTTGCTCCAGCGCGCCGGCAAAATCGGCGAGCACTTGATTGAATCGTTGCGGCTCTTCGAGATGCGGTGCATGCCCCGATTCAGCGAAACGTGCGCGTCGTGAATTCGGGATGTGCTCGTCCATCCAGGCCGCCGCTTCCTCGGCATAGATCTGGCTCAGCGCGCCGTAGGTAATCAGGGTAGGAACGTCGAGTCGCTGCACGGTGTCGACGAAGTCGGCGTGAACCAGCGCGCGCCAGAGATTGGTCATCGACTCGAGGTCGTTATCACCGACGCGATCCAGCATGTCCTCGATGAGTTCGCGACGCTCGATGGCCTTGCCGCAGGCGAAGACCATCGGTACGTAGGCATGCGTGAATGCGCGCCAGTCGTCATGCATCTTCGACAGGTCGATGTCGATGTCGTACAGGTGAGTGCCCGCGCGCAGTCCGTGCTTCCAGCCGCCGCCATTCAGAACCCTTGGTACCATGTCGATCGTCACGATCCCCCTGATGCGGCCACGTTGCGGCCCTTCCGCCGTTTGCCATGCGACCAGCGCGCCCATAGACCAGCCGACAAGGATCACGTCCGAAACGTCGAGCGCGACGAGAAGTCGTTCCAGGTCGCTGGCGAGGGTGTTGATTCCGTCGCCCTTTTCGAACCGCTTCGAATTGCCGTGCCCGCGCATGTCCGGGACGATGACCCGGAAACGGTCGGACAGCGCACGCCGCTGTTTTGCGAAGGCCTCCTTGCCGAGGCTCCAGCCGTGCAGAAACACCATGGCTGGCCCGCTGCCCTGGTCATCGAATTCGAGCGTTCCCCCGCCGTTCAGTTTTAGTGTCGCCACGCTCCGCCGCTTGGTGTCTGTGTGACGGAACGGTCAATCCCTTGGCAGGAGTGCCAGCCCGCAACGATGAACAATGACTTGTCTAGCCGCGGCCGAGTATGCAATATTATGAAACATGAATCAACATTCAACTTCTGACAAGGTTCCCAAGACCCGGCGAGGCCGGAAGACTCGCGAGAAGCTGCTACACGCGGCGGAGGCCGAGTTCGGCGAGCGCGGTTTTCCGGAGGCTTCCATTGCCAGCATCACCCAGCGGGCCGGCGTTGCGATGGGCACGTTCTACGTTTACTTCGAGAGCAAGGAGGAGATCTTCCGCGCACTCGTCTCGTACATGGGCGAGTTGACTCGACAATGGATTGGGGAACGCGTCGCCGAGTCGCCGGACCGGCTGGCGGCCGAGCGCCGCGGCGTGGAAGCGTTCATCGAGTTTGTTCGGGCGCACCGCAACCTGTATCGCGTCGTGTCCATGGCGCAGTTCGTTGCGGAAGACGCGTTTCGCGAGTATTACTCCGTGTTCGCAAGTGCGTACGAGGAGAACCTGAAGCGAGCCGCGGCGGCCGGGGAGATTCGGGACGGCGATCGCGAGGTGTGGAGCTGGGCGCTAATCGGCATGACCGTGTTTCTCGGCATGCGGTTCGCGGACTGGGACGATAATCGTCCCGCCGGGGACATCGCTGCCGCGGCATCGGAACTTGTGGCGCAGGGCATGGCAACGAACCGGTAGGCGGGTGCAGGCAATGTTCGATCGGATTCCCGATATCACGGCGCAACGTGCCCTGCTGAAGCCGGATGCAATCGCATTCCGAGATCTTTTCCGTGGCACATCCCTGACGTATGCGCAGCTCGAGAACAACGTGCGGTCGCTGGCAGGATTGCTGCGCGCGTACAGCGTCGGTGAGGGAGACCGCGTCGCCGTGCTGTGCCGCAATCGTGTCGAGTTCTTCGAGCTGCTGTTCGCCGCCGGAAAGCTCGGTGCCGTGCTGGTGCCGCTGAACTGGCGCATGCCGGCCGGTGAGCTGGCGCCGCTGGTAGTCGACGCGGCGCCGAAGTTGCTGTTCTTCGGTGAAGAGGACGGCACAGTGGCAAGTGCACTCGGCGGTACCGGGATGGAGCTGGTCGGTTTCGACGACGAGTCGGCCGCGGGATACGCGGCGCGTCGCGGCGATGCAAAGCCTTTTGCAGGCCGCGAGTTCTGGCGCGGCAATGACACCTGGTACCTGATCTATACGTCGGGCACGACGGGTAAGCCCAAGGCGGTCATCCAGACGCCTGCAATGGCGCTTGCGAACTACGTCAATATTCGCCAGGCCATGTCGATATCGGGGGACGACGTCTGCCTCAACTACCTGCCGCTGTTTCACACCGCGGGAATAAACCTGGTGACCTTACCGACCCTCATCGAGGGGGGTGAGGTCCTCGTGCTCCCGGCTTTCGATGTCGAACGCGTCGTTCGTCTGCTGGCCGATGGGGCGCTCGATACCTTTTTCGCCGTGCCGGCGGTCTATCAGCAGATCAGCTTGCACCCCGGATTCCCGGCGCTGGATCTCAGCCGTGTGCGAAACTGGGGCTGCGGCGGCGCCCCCATGCCCGATCATCTGATCCGGGCCTACCTAGATCGTGGCGCCCGCGTCTGCAACGGCATGGGCATGACCGAGACGGGACCGACGGTCTTCATCATGGACCCCGCAATGGTCGACAGGAAAATAGGCTCCGTCGGTAAACCGCAGGTGCTTGCACGCGTCCGGCTCGTCGGCGCGGGCGGCAGGGACGTGCAACAGGGCGACGAGGGCGAACTGTGGTTTGCCGGCCCCGGAATCACACCGGGCTATTGGGGTAACCGGGACGCGACGCGGCAAGCGTTTGCGGATGGGACATGGCTGAAGAGCGGCGACATCGGCCGGCAGGATGCGGACGGCTATTACTACATCGCGGGCCGGATCAAGGAGATGTTCATCTCGGGCGGTGAGAACGTGTACCCAGCAGAGGTAGAAAACGTGCTGGCCGCACACCCCGCTATTCTCGAGGCGGCTGTGGTGGCAATCCCCGACGAGAAATGGGGCGAAGTCGGTCGAGCTTACGTCCTCCCGAAGCCAGGCCACGAGGTTCCTCCCGCAGCGGCGATCACGGCCTACTGCCGTGAACGTCTCGCGCCTTACAAGGTGCCAAAAGAGTTAGTAACCGTGCATGACTTCCCGCGCACCGCGGCTGGCAAGATCCAGAAACATTTGCTGGTCCCGGAGGGAGCATCATGACCCGGAAGGCCGATACGCTGGTGTTGGAAAAAGCGCTGACGCAATCCGATTTCGACGCTTTTGCGGAGCTCTCCGGCGACGACAACCCGATCCACGTGGATCCGGAGTTTTCTGCGAGAACGCGATTCGGCCGCACGGTATCACACGGGATGCTGCTCGCTACAGTATTGCGCGGCATGCTGGAGGAACTGGTGCCGGGCGGCCGCCTGGTGGAACAGAAGCTCATGTTCCCGTCACCGACCTATGCCGACGACGCAATGCGGTTCGCCGTGATCCGCAGGTCCGACGACGGCCGCCACGTCGTTGCCGAGGTCAACTGTGAGCGTATCGGGGATGGCGTGATCACGTGTGCTGGCGAAGCGACGCTCGAGCACGCGGGGCGTCGCTGATGTCATTCGCCGTCGGTCAGAAAGCGCAGTTGACGCGCACATTCACCACGGATGACGTGGCCCGTTACGTTTCACTCGGTGGGCACGAATCGGCGACTGGTGAAATACCCGAGCCGCTGGTGAACGCACTCTTTTCCAAGCTGCTGGGCGTCGAACTGCCCGGGCAGGGCACGAACTATCTGAAACAGGAGTGCTCGTTCTTCGGCAGGGCGCGACTCGGCGAGATGCTGACGGCGAGCGTCGAAATCACGCGCCTGCGGCCGGAAAAGGGCCTTGTCGACCTGCGTACCCGCTGCGTCGGTGAGGAGGGTAACGTGATCAGCGACGGCCGGGCGCTGGTCTACGTAGCGGACGTCATGGTTTGACCGCCACGATTGCGTGCTACCGTGGGGCGTGAACTGCTGCTATCATGCTGCAACGCAACATACGAGCCCCGGCGGATACGGCGATGGCCAAACCACGAATCATTCGCAAGTACGCTAACCGGCGTCTCTACGATACGGAGGCGAGCCGGCACATCAACAAGGATGATGTGCGCAAGCTGATTGCCGCCGGCAAGGATGTTCGCGTCGTCGAGGATGGCAGCGGCGACGACATCACGCGCGGCGTGCTGTTGCAGCTCGTCGCGGAGCAGGAACTGGGCGGCAAGCCGGTGCTGTCCGACCAGATGCTGACCCAGATCATCCGCTTCTACGATCATCCCATGCAGGGTGTGCTGGGAAGCTACCTGCAGCAGAGTTTCGAGACCTTCCTCCAGCAGCAGTCCACGTTGCAGGAACAGATGCAGGAATTGATGAGGAGCGGTCCCTTTGCCGTTATGAAAGACGTTGCGAAGCAGAATATGGAAGCATGGCAGGCCATGCAGAAGGCGTTTCGGGATACCAAGGCGAAAATAGACGATGAGTGACGAGACCGAGAAGAAGCGACTGTTGCCGCCGGACAAGGCGCGTGAGATCGATCATCAGCTGCGGGGCCAGCTTGCAGTAGCCACCAAGGGCGTGTCTCCGGTGGACGTGGCGGCGGCCGTCGTCGACTGGGCCGGGCACCTCGTGCTGTCGCCCGGCAAATTGTTGTCGCTTGCCGAGAGCGTCGCGCGCAACGGCGTGGAACTGTTGAAGATCCACAGCAAGGTTGCGAAACAGGACACCGAGGACCTGCCGACCATAATGGACCGGCGGATGCTCTCGGAGGACTGGCAGAAGTGGCCGTTCAGCGTCTTCGCGCACGGGCATCGGCTCGCCAAGGGCCTTGCTGCCGAAGCGACGACAGGTGTCGATGGCGTAAGCAGGGAGCACGAGCAGCTGGTCAGTTTCCTCGCCAACCAGATCGTCGAAATTGCGTCTCCGGCGAACATCGCCTTCATCAACCCCGAGTTTCTCACGACCACCAGGGAGGAGCGCGGCGCGAACCTCAGGCGCGGCGTGCACAACCTGGCCGAGGATCTGCGGCGTAAGCGCAATGGTGAACTCCCGCAGGGCCTGGAAGACTTCATGGTGGGCAGGGACATCGGCATTACGCCCGGTAAGGTCGTTTACCAGAACCGGCTGTTCGAACTGATCCAGTACTCGCCGCAGACCGAGGAGGTTGTCGCGGAGCCGGTTCTCATCGTGCCCGCATGGATCATGAAGTACTACATCCTCGACCTGTCACCGCAGAATTCCCTCGTCCGGTACCTGGTCAGCCAGGGCAAGACGGTGTTCATCATGTCGTGGAAGAACCCCGATGAGAGAGACCGGGATCTCGGCATGCACGAGTACCTGCACGACGGCGTTATGGCCGCGATCGACGCCGTCAGCGCAATCGTGCCGGAGCGCAAGATGCACGCTGTCGGTTATTGCCTCGGGGGAACGCTGCTGTCGATCGCGGCGGCCTACATGGCGCGTGAGTGCGATGACAGGCTGCAGACCATGTCGATGTTCGCTGCACAGATCGATTTCCGTGAAGCGGGTGAGATTACGACCATGCTCGGCGAGGGAACCTTCACGTTCCTCGACGCATTGATGCGCAAACAGGGCTACCTCGCCATGGAAAACATGACGGGCGCATTCGCGGCATTGCGCGTCTCGGATCTCGTCTACGACCCGATGATGCAGCGTTACCTGCTCGGGAAGGATCGCAGCCTCAACGATCTGATGGCATGGAATGAAGACGGGACGCGCATGCCCTACAAGATGCATACCGAGTATCTGCGGAATTGCTACATGGAGAATAATCTCGCGGAGGCGCGTTACGAGGTCAGCGGCAGGCCCGTGTGCGTGGGCGATATCCGTGTGCCCGCATTCGTGCTGGGTACGGCGACGGACCATGTCGCGCCGTGGACATCCGTGTACAAGGCGATGCGGCTCATGAACAACGAGATGACCTTTGCGTTGACGACGGGGGGACACAATGCCGGCATAGCCTGCGGCCCGGACCATCCGCGTCGCAAACACTGGATCGCGACGCGCAATCCCGGCGACCTGTACATAGACCCCGAGCAGTGGCAGTCGCAGAACGAACTCGTGGACGGCTCCTGGTGGCCAGCCTGGGATGCGTGGCTGGATGCGCGCAGCAGCAGCGAGCGCGTGCAGCCGCCGAAGATGGGAAAGGCGAAAGCGGGCTACAAGCCGCTGCGCGACGCACCGGGGATCTATGTTTTCGGCTGATTTTCTGCAGCGCACCCGGCGCGCATACAGACACCGGGCATCAGAACTTGCTGTCATGAAATTGCTAAGTATCTGTTTTAAAAATAAATATACCGATAAGCAAAAAGCCGAAAAAAATTGTTGCAACGCAACAAACCTGGCGTTATACTGCACTGCAACAAGTCCCCCAACAGGAGTAAATCGTCATGATCGACATCCAGAAGCAGTTCAGCGAACAGCTCGACCAGTTTACGCAGTACCAGAAGGAAGCCATCGAGAAGCTGCAGGCCAAGAGCGTTGCAAGCGTCGAAGGCTGGGAGAAGTTCGCCCGTTACAATCTCGCGCTGATGAACGACGTCGTCGACTTCAGCGTGGAGCAGGCTCGCCTGGCCACGAAGGTCTCGGAGCCCGAGGAATTCTTCAACAAGCAGATGGACAACGTTTCGGCGTTTGCCAAGGTCGTCGAGGGTCGCACCAAGGAATACATCGACCTCCTGTCTGCCGCTGCGTCGACCGCAACGGAAGAGCTGCAGGAAGCAACCAAGGAAAACGTCGTCAAGGCTGTAAAGAAGAGCGCCTGAATCCCCCCCTACCAGATGCCTTGATTGGATCTGTGTCACTGCGGGCGACGGAGCTATCCGTCGCCCGTTTTTTTGCGCCTGCGTGTCGCGCGGAATGACGAGCGGCGATCGCAGGTTCGTGTTGACGCAGATCGATGGAGCGGTCGCGACGGTTACGCTCAACCGGCCCGAGCGGCACAACAGCCTCGTGCCCGGGCTGCTCAGGGACCTCTGCGATGCGATCGCCGTCTGCGAAGCAGATCCGGGTGCGAAGATCCTGGTACTGCGCGCGTCAGGCCAGTCCTTTTCGACCGGTGGCGATCTGAATAGTTTCCGCGAGCACGCGCAGGATATCGCGCAGTATGCGGACGAACTCGTCGGCCTTCTGAATAACACCATCATGCATCTCTATGATTGCCGCTTGCCGGTACTTGCAGTGGTGAACGGGCAGGTGACCGGGGGAGCGCTGGGCTTCGTGCTCGCGGCCGACATCGTGCTGGTAACCGATCGAGCCTCGTTTACGCCGTATTACGTGGAAGCGGGTTTCAGCCCCGATGGTGGCTGGACAGCGATGCTGCCCGATCTCATCGGCCGCACCCGGGCGACCACCGTACAACTCCTGAATCAGACCATCACCGCCAGACAGGCGCTCGACTGGGGGCTTGCGACGGCCTATGCAGAGCATGCAGAACTGGATCGGGCGGTTAAGGAACTCAGTGAGCAACTGCTCGGTAAAAAACCGGGCAGCGTGGGTTCTACCCGGCGGCTGATGCGGCCTGCGGACCTGGAGTCACGGCTCGCACGGGAGCGTGAACGGTTTGTCGAACAGGTCGTGACTGGGGAAGCGATGGCCGGTATAAAGGCGTGGCTCGGCGATGACTGACGGAATGCACGGCATGTACCAGGAATGCTATGTGGAGGCGGCTGACGGACTGCGTCTTTACTCCAGGGACTACCCCAATGCTTCCCAGCGTCCCCCGGTGCTGTGCCTGCCGGGCCTGACACGCAACAGCCGGGATTTCGAGCCGCTTGCGACCAAGATCGGCAAGACCCGGCGCGTGATTTCGCCCGACCTACGCGGACGGGGCAAGTCCCAGTACGACCCCGAGTGGCGCAATTATCATCCCGGCCAGTACGCGGCGGACATCTGGCGGCTGCTCGATTCACTGCGGGTCGAGGAAGTGGTCGTCATCGGTACGTCACTCGGCGGCTGGATGGCGATGCTCCTGAACTACCAGCGACCGGGCCGCATCGCCGGCGCCGTGATGAACGACATCGGTCCGGAGGCGGACCCGGGCGGTATCGCCAGGGTCGTTGCAACCGCGGGACGGCTCGACATCGTCGGCAGCCTGGCCGAAGCGATCATGCAGGCGAAGTCGGTCTACTCGATCGCCTTTCCGAACTGGAACGAGGAGCAGTGGCGGGCCTATGCAGAATCGACTTACCGGATGCTGGATGACGGGCGCCTCGATCTCAATTTCGACCGCAACATCGGCCACGCGGCCCGCGAAGGCATATCCGGTCTCGACGTCGATCCGTGGTCTATGTTCGACGGACTCGCCCACGTGCCGACCTTGCTGATACACGGTGTGCTCTCGGATATCCTGACCATGCCGATAATCGAAAAAATGCGCCAGCGCAAGCCCGACCTGCAGGTCGTTCCGATCCCCAAACGCGGGCACGCACCGTTGCTCGACGAACAGGAGGCGCTCGATGCCATTACGACATTTCTCGATTCGGTCTGATCTCCGGACGGCATTCAGCATCGCATTGCTGGCGGGTCTTGCCGCCTGCGGCGGCGATTCCGGAGACTCGTCTCCGGTGGCGCAGATCACCGAGTTCGACGCCGCGCACAAAGGCCGGGTCACCGTGTCGGGCGTATCGGCCGGCGGATTCATGGCCGTGCAGTCCCATGTCGCATTTGCGGACAGGATCGGTGGGGCCGGCGTCATCGCCGCGGGTCCTTACCATTGTGCAGAAGGCGACGTCCAGGTCGCGCTCTCGCGATGCATGACCGGAGACGGCCTCGCGATCGAGCCGCTGGTCGAATTCGTCAAGGAGAAGTCCGATGCCGGTGAAATCGCGCCGCTGGACGAACTGGAATCGGCCCGGGTCTGGATTTTCCATTCCCCCGCCGATTCCGTCGTGGCACCTTCAGCAGGCAGGGCACTCGCGGATTTCTACCGGGCCTTCGTGCCGGGCGAGCAGGTTGTGTTCGTCGACGACGTGCAGGCCGCGCATGGCTGGCCAACAGTCGACGCCGGGGGCGCTTGCTTGGAGCCGGGCGGCGACTACATCAATGCCTGTGATTTCGACGCGGCAGGCGCGATTCTCAAGCACCTTTACGGCGACCTGAACCCGCGCAAGCCTGAAGCAAGTCCGGACAATCTCGTCGAGGCGGATTTTTCCACCTATTTCACTTCCGGGAGCCACGTCGCGAAGTCCGGATACTTGTATATCCCCGATGCTTGCCGCGGCGATGCTCGAGATTGCGGTTTGCACATCGTCTTCCATGGCTGCGTGCAAAGCGCCGAATTCGTCGAGGACCGATTCGTGACCTGGGCGGGCTTCAACGAGTGGGCCGAGTCGAACGGTCTCATCATCGCCTACCCGCAGCTCGAGAAGAGACTGTTCAATCCCAAGGGCTGTTGGGACTGGTGGGGGTACACGGACGGGGATTACGACCTGAGATCCGGGAAGCAGGTCGCGGGCGTTGCAGCGCTCATCGACGCGTACGCATCGGGTACACTGTTGCCGTAACCCGTCTCACGGCTATCACCGGGCAACGATGACCAAAGTCCTCCGCACTCTCTGGAAGCACGTTGCCAGGAGTGCTCGTGATCTCGCGCCGATCATCCTCGTTATCGGTTTCTTCCAGCATTTCATTCTCGAGCAGCCCCTGGACAATTCGCTGCAGATCTTCAGCGGCGCAATCATGGTGCTCCTCGGACTGACCCTGTTCGTCTACGGTCTCGAGCTCGCCCTGTTTCCCATCGGCGAATCGCTGGCCTTTGCGCTGGCTCGCAAGGGCAGTGTCTTCTGGCTGTTGACGTTTGCGTTCCTGCTCGGCTTCGGCACCACGGTGGCGGAACCCGCGCTCACGGCAGTGGCGAACGAAGCGGCCCAGGTAGCGGCGGCCGCGGGCGCGATCGGCGATACCGACGAAGCCCGGGCGCGCTACGTCCTCGGTTTGCGCATCACCGTGGCGTTATCCGTCGGCACGGCGCTGCTCATCGGCGTGCTCCGGATCCTGCTGGGCTGGTCGCTGCCGCTGCTGATCATTTCCGGTTACGTCATGGTCATCGCGATGACCGCTGTAGCACCGCCGGAGATTGTCGGTATCGCCTACGACTCGGGCGGCGTCACCACGTCCACCGTTACCGTGCCGCTGGTCGCCGCACTCGGCGTGGGGATGGCGTCGTCGCTCCGCGACCGCAACCCGATGACGGACGGTTTCGGCCTGATCGCGTTCGCTTCCCTGACACCCATGGTGTTCGTCATGGCCTACGGGAGTATCGTCAAGTGGATCTGACCGGGTCTGCGCTGGAGACCATCCTGTCGACGGCATTCGACGTGCTGCCGATCGTGCTGTTTATCTTCCTGTTCCAGGTGTTCGTCATTCGCCAGCCCATACGCGACGTCAAGCGTCTTCTCGTGGGCCTTGTTTTCACGATACTCGGCCTCGGGCTGTTCCTCGTCGGGCTGGAGCAGGCACTGTTTCCGCTTGGTCGGCTCATGGCGCAGCAGCTGACGCATCCCGAATTCCTGCTGCAAGGTGCGGAAGCGCTCGACTTCCACTGGAGCAACTACACCTGGGTTTACGTGTTCGCTTTTGCCATCGGATTCGCAACCACGATCGCCGAACCGGCACTGCTTGCGGTGGCCATGAAGGCTAACGAGACGTCGGGTGGCGCGATTCACGTGTGGGGTCTCAGGGTCGCGGTAGCGATCGGCGCGGCCGTGGGCGTCAGCCTCGGGTGTTTCCGGATCATCGCCGGCCTGCCGCTGCAGGCATTCATTCTCGCCGGCTATATCATCGTCGTCGTCCAGACGATATGGGCGCCGCGACTGATTATTCCGCTCGCTTACGATTCCGGTGGCGTGACGACCTCGACGGTAACCGTGCCGCTGGTCGCCGCGCTGGGTCTCGGGCTCGCGGAGACCGTGCCCGGCCGCAGCCCGCTGCTTGACGGATTCGGCCTCGTCGCGTTCACATGCCTGTTTCCCATCATTTCCGTCCTTGCCTACGCGCAGTTGTCGGCACTCCGGGAGCAGCTTGCACACCGCCGCAAATCGAGGCAGAGCCATGGGACAGAATCGACTTCCAAGGAGGCAAACTGATGCATTTCAAGTTAATTATCGTCTTTGTAGATGATTCGAAGACGACCGCAATTATCGACGCTGCTCGCGAAGCGGGTGCGACAGGGTGTACGGTGATCAATCATGCGCGCGGCGAAGGATTCGAAGGCCACAAGAGTTTCTTTGGACTGTCGCTAGCCAGCCAGACCGACGTCGTCATGTTGTTGGTAGAGCGCCATATGTCCCGTGAGATTCTCGAGAAGATCGGCTCGGTGGGAGAATTCGACGAGAAACCGGGCACGGGCCTTGCCATGCAGATCGACGTGGAAGATGCGATCGGAGTAATGCGCCAGGCGGAAGAACTGGTCGAAATAGTGGAGGAGCAGTTATGAGTCAGCCAATCTGGTTGCCCGTCCGTGACATCATGCGCAAGGACGTCACGTTCATTGCAGGCCGGACCAGCGTCCTCGAAGCGATGCGCGTGATGAAGCGTGTTAAAGCAACAGTCCTGATCGTGGAGAAGCGCGACGAGCAGGACGAATACGGGATGCTGTCGTTTTCCGATATTGCCAAGCAGGTCATTGCGAAAGACCGTGCGCCCGAGCGGGTCAACGTCTACGAGATAATGGCAAAGCCGGTCATTTCCCTCAGGCCGGATATGAACACGCGCTACTGCGCCCGCCTGTTCGACACCTTCGGCATCAGCCACGCGCCGGTCATCGAGAACGAGGAAGTGCTCGGCATCGTCAGCTACTACCTGATCGCCCTGAATGGCCTGCCTGACCTGGATTGACTGCGCTTAGCCAGGTAGCTGTTCCTCGCGCAGTCCCTTGAGCAGACCTAGGCACATCAGCAGGAGGACGACGCCGAACGGCAGGCCGACGGATATCGTCAATGCCTGCAGCGATGCCATGCCTCCGCCGAGCATCAGAGCGATGGCGACCATCCCGGCCAGAAGGCACCAGAAGACACGCTGTTGAACCGGGGCGTCCAGCTTGCCGCCGGCGGTAATGATATCCATTACGAGCGAACCGGAGTCAGCCGAAGTAACGAAGAAGATTGCGATGAGGAACACGCTGATGGTCGACACGATACCGGTGAAGGGCAGCTGTTCCAGCATCTTGAACAGCGCTAGCTCCGGGACCGATTCGGCGACGCCCATATAGCCGCTCGTGAACAGCTGATCGAGCGCTGTGCCGCCGAATGTAGACATCCACAAGACCCCGATGATGGTCGGAATGATCAGCACCCAGGTAATGAATTCGCGCACGGTTCGGCCATAACTGACGCGGGCAATGAACATACCTACGAACGGTGACCAGGCAATCCACCATGCCCAGTAGAACGTCGTCCAGCCATGGAAAAAGGCATCGTCGGTGCGACCGATCCAGTTGCTCAGGCTGGGCAAATGATAGAGATAATCGACAACGGCCTTGCCCATGGTCGTAAGGATCACGAGCGTGGGTCCGGCGATGATGACGAACAACATCAGCAGGCCGGCAAGCCCCATGTTGAGTTCGCTCAGCCGCTTTACGCCCTTGTCCAGGCCCGCGACGACCGACGCGAGCGCGATGCTGATAATGATGATGATGAGTATGATCTTGACGAGATTGTTCGTCGGGAACCCAAACAGGTAGTGCAAGCCGCCGGCGATCTGCTCTGCACCGAAACCCAGTGATACTGCCAGGCCGAACAATGTGGCAAGCACGGCGACCGTGTCGACGAAGTGGCCGAAAGGGCCCCACACACGCGTCCCGAGCAGCGGGAAGAACGCGGAGCGCAGGGTCAGCGGCATCTGCCGGTTGAAACAGAAGAAGGCGAGAGACAGGCCTACGATGGCGTAGATTCCCCACGCGTGCAGGCCCCAGTGATAGATTGCCGATGACATGCCGGCCGCCCTCGCGGCATCTGTATCGGCGGGATCGATGCCGAGCGGTGGACTCAACGTATGGGTTACCGGTTCCAGCACGCCGAAGAACATCAGGCCGATACCGACACCCGCCGCGAACAGCATCGCCAGCCACCCGGGATAACCGTAACGCGGTTTCGCATCGGGGCCACCGAGCCGCACTCGGCCGAGCTTCGACACGGCGATACCGAGCCCGAACACCACGAAGATGTTCGCGGCAATCATGAAGAACCAGTCGAAAGCCGACGTTATCCAGACTCGCAGGTTGCCGAAAACAATGGCTGCCTGGTCCTGGAACAACATCGTCATGACGACGAGTGCCACTGAGAGAACGGCCGAAACGAGAAATACCGGGTTGTGGATGTCGAGGCCGAGCACCTCGATGTTGTGCTCCCCGATCTCATGGCCGATCTCGTCGGGGTCGTGTTGCGTAAGGTGATCGTCTTCCAAGATCAGCTCCTCGCGTTATCGCCGTCAGTCTGCGCGGGGGAGGGGTAGCTTACCAGCACGTCCCCAAGCGCCAGTTTGAGCGGGTCGAGCCAGGGGTCGAAGTTCCGCCACTGTGCGAGGCCGCTCGTGTAGATGGGTTGCCGCACCTGCTCTGAACTCGGTGTGCGGACGGAACGTCGGGTTTCGTGGAATCTCACGCAGGCGTCTTCGTAGGGTAGGTCGCAGTAGTCCAGGATACGCCGCACCTGCCCCTCGGTGTCAGCGACGACGTCTTCGTAGAGCACTCGCAGAACCTTGCCGGGCAGCACGGTTTCCCAGTGATCCATGAGCTCGACGTAGTCACGGTAGTACTGTCCCGCGTCTGTGAGGTCGTAGGTGAACTCCTGACCTTCCGCGAACAGTTGTTTGAAGCCGCTGAAGCAGCACGCCATCGGATGCCGCCGCGCATCGATGATCTTTGCATTCGGCAATATGAGGTGTATCAGGCCGATGTGCCGAAAGTTGTTCGGCATTTTGTCGATGAAAAGCGGTGCATCCTGTCGGTGGATGCGCGTGTCGTCAATGTACGCTCTTCCGAACGCTTCGAGTTCCTCGTCCGCTATTTCCTCCAGTATTGCAGGATAAGGCGGCAACGAGCCCTGCCTTGCCCTGCGCCGCAACTGCTGCGAAAGCGACAGGATGTTCGGTAGTTCCAGGGTGCCGTCGACTTGCGAATGGGAAGAGAGGATCTGCTCCAACAGGGTGGATCCGGCGCGTGGCAGGCCCACGACGAAGATCGGGTCGGGTGCGTCGCAGCCGGTGCCGGCCCGGCGCTCGAAGAATTCCTTCGTACACACGTCCCGCTGCGCTTTGAAGTCCTGGGACATCTGCTCCGCTTTGTAAGTCGTCTGGAATTTCCTGAGCCGGTTGCCCTGTTCGTAATAATGGAAGGACGTCGCGAAATCTCCCTTGTCTTCGTAGGCTTTGCCGAGCGCGAAACAGAGGTGGACCCGGTCCATGTGCGACAGGTTGCTGTTGCGTTCCTGGGCATGCATCCGGTCGATTTCCGCGTCGCTGAAGGAATAGACCTTGAGATTGGCGAGGGAGTAATACGCTTCGCCGTGATGGGGCGTGCTCTCGATCGCGGCTCGGTAGGCTTCGACGGCCTCCTCGTAGTTGCCGCAGGTCTTGAGCGCATGTCCCTTGGATGTCAGCGTGACGGGATCCGCCGGCAGCTGCTGCAGAATGTCCTCGAAGGTGGACAAAGCCGATTCGTAGTCACCCGCCTGCATGCTCTCGACTGCAAAAAGCGACTTGAATTGCGGATTATCGGGCGCGGAGTCCAGGAGCAACCTGGCCTGGGCGAGCGCGGCGCTGAATTTCTGTCGCTTGCGCAGCGCCTGTATGTAGTCGATGCGGACGCGCTTGTTGTCCGGCTCCAGCTTCAGTGCGCTTTCCAGCAGAAACTCGGCATCGTCGAGGACGCCGAGGCGGACGCCGATGTCGGCCAGCAGCCGCATGCCTTCGACATGGTGCGGAATCTTCTGCAAGAACCGGCGGCAGATGTCCTCCGCCTGCAGCAGCTTGCGCTGGCCGATCAGGTCGAGGACGGCCAGCAGAGGCTTCGGCATTTCCCGCAGCGCGTCGAGTTGCGCGGCGACCTGTGCAGCCTGCTGATCGAGGCCTTTTCCGCGAAGTATCTCGAGCCGGCCCCGCCAGCTTGCGACCAGCGCCGGGTTGAAGCGACAGGCTCGGGCATACGCGAGCAGAGCATCGTCTGGGCGCCCCATGTCGCGGTACGTATGGCCTTCCTCCTGGTGGGCGCGGCCGTGTTCCGGCCAGATCTCCCTCAGTCGCTCGATGAGCTGAAGCGCCGCGTCGAAGTCGCGCGAATAGCGCCGGCAAACGGCGCTCATGTAGAGCGCGTCGGGATTGGCCGGCTCGGTCTGTAGCACCTCATCCAGATCGGCCAGCGCGTCGTCGAATCGTTTCGCAACGATCTTTTCCTGGATCGGGCCGAGATCTGGAACCGGGCGTTCTGCTTCCACGCGTTGTTCCATCATGAGCAAAGGCGCCCCCTTAAAGGAGGCGCCGTATCGTACAGATTACAGGCCGGAGGACTGATTAGAAGTTCAGGCTTGCCCTGACCCCGATCGTCCTTGGTGGCGCGTAGGTCACGCGCTGTCGGTCGAACACGAAGTTCCGTGCAACCTCGGCGCGTTCGTCCGAAAGATTGTTGCCGAACAACTCGAAAGACCACTTCTCGTTGCTAACCCCGGCCGTCAGGCCCCACATCGTCCAGCTGTCGATCTCGTCGCGGTTGATGAGGATGATGTCACTGAACGACTCGGAGGACCAGGACACCATCGGCATGATATGTGCCACCCAGCCGGCGGAGAATACGTCCCACTCGTAGCGAGCGCGCAGCGTGCCCTGGAACTCCGGCGCGAACGCCAGCTCGTCACCGGCCTGAACGTCGTTCGTCGGCGTGATCACTTTAGTGAGTTCAGTATCGAGGAACGAGAACGAGCCCGAGACGGTTAGCCTGTCGGAGAAGGCCGGCAGCCAGCTGAAGTCGCCCTCGAACCCTGTCACCTCCGCATCGGCCGCATTATCCGAGAAGAACAGGTTGGTGATGCTGGGGTCGAAGATCGTCGTCTGCAGGCGCTCGATATCGACGAAGAACAGCGCCGCATTCAGCCGGAATGTGCTGTCGAAGAAGTCCGCCTTGGTGCCGATCTCGATGTTCGTCACGTCATCCGTATCGATTGCAAACGGCACGGTGAAGCCGGCAGGACCCGCAGCGCCACCCGGCCGGTTCAGCAGGCCGGGACGGAAGCCTTCCGACCACGTGAAGTACAACATCTTGTCGTCCCACGGGCGCCAGTCCAGCGTGGCCTTGAAGATCGTGCCGTCGGCAGACGCCTTGTCGGGCGCGCCCACCGTATTGTCAGGTGCAAACTGCGCCGAGATATTGGTGCCGAATGCCTGGAAGTCCACGGTCTGGCCGAAATTGAAGAACGACGAGTTTGCGCTGCCCTCGAAGTCGACCTCGATGTCGTACCAGCGTCCGCCGACCGTCACGGAGAACCGATCCGACAGGTCGAAGGAGAGTTCGCCGAAGATGCCGAGCTGCTCGTCCGTGCGCAGGATATCGTTGCGGAAGATGACGCCGTCGGGGAACGGTCCCGCATCGCTGAAGTAACCCGGGGCGGCCCGGCAGGTCGGTGGTTCTACGCCTGGCTGGCAGGGAAAGTCGCCGTTAGTTAGCGGGTAGTTCGGTCCGAAGCCTGTCGTAACGCCGTCGAAGGAAATTGCATTCAGCGATCCGGGGTAGGTGAAGTCGTTGCGCTCCTTCAGTTCGAGGTCGCTGAAGAATGCGCCCGCCGTCACGCGCCAGCGCCTCGACTGGTCTGTCGTGAAGCGTATTTCGTGCGTCTGGACTTCTGTCTGGGTATTGCTGTCGACGAACAGGTTCGGCGGCTGGCAGGTACCGGCCGGATCCGCTGCGCCCGGATACGTTACAGCACCGTCACAGATGTAATACGGCAGGTACTGACCGACGAACAGGTAGTCCGTGTAGTCGGTGATCTGGTCCGTCTCGCGGTCGGTGTACGCCCCGGTGTAGATCGCCTCGAGTTCACCGAACAGAGCGGTCACCGTCCAGCTGAGGTTGTCGAAGCTGTCGTCGATGGTGTCCGGCGAGAAACGCTGGATCTCGAGGTCGCCTAGGTTCGGATCGGCGAAGAACACACCGTCCGATTCGATGTCCTGTGTCGCGTAGGCAAGATCGAAGCGCCAGTTGTCGTTCATGTCCCAGCGCGCCGATAGACGCCCGCCGGTGTAGGTCGTCTCGTTGAAGTCCTCTTCAACCAGGCTGCTGTTGTCGGCCGGCAGGAACGTGACGCCGCTCAGGTCTGCCGTGGACTGGAACCCGGCGCGCTGGGCGCTCACGGGCACGCCGTTGGCGCGCGCTGTTCCCTCCGGGCGGAAGCGAGCGCTCTCGCTGGCGTCGAGGGTGCCGGCGACGCTGTCGATCCAGCCGCCTTTCCGGTCGTAGTACACGACGCCCCGCACGGCGAAGTTTTCGCCCAGCGGCACGTTCAGCATGGCTTCGACATTGCTGTTGGCGTCGCCGCCGTCGATCGCGCCGGCGCCCACGCGGACATTGCCGAAGGTGCCGCTTGGATCCGGTTTGTTCGTGATCAGGCGTACATTGCCCGCCTGGGAGCTTGCCCCGAACAGCGTACCCTGCGGGCCGGACAGCACCTCGATACGCTGCAGATCAGCGGCATAGACGTCGAGGTTTCGGCCCGGCTGTGCCAGCGGCTGGTCGTCCAGGTAGAAGGCGACATTCGGCGCCAGTCCGGCTACGCCGGCGGTCGTGAGATTCGGTGTCGTCGACGCGATGCCGCGGATGTAGATCGTGTTCTGGCCCGGTCCGCTGCCGCCGGCCGTGACGGACGGCAGCTGCAGCACGTAGTCGGAGAAATTGGTGATGCCCATCTCTTCGATGTCGTCACCGCCCAACGCATGCACGGC
>JBFFEB010000021.1:0-45969 GCA_041559075.1 Woeseiaceae bacterium
CGCACCCTGAAGCGGGAGCAGGGTAACGAAGACCTCGGAATAATCATGTTGACCGCGCGTGCCGATGAGTACGACAAGGTGGCCGGCCTCGAGGGCGGAGCGGACGACTATGTCACCAAGCCGTTTGCGCCCCGGGAACTGATCGCTCGAATCCAGGCTGTGCTGCGGCGGTCACGGTCGGTAAACGACGAGGTACTGCGCGGAGGCGTGCTCGAGCTGGACGCGGCCGGGCACCGGGTGGTTGCCGACGGCGCGGAGATCCGGCTCGGTCCGACCGAGTACCGTCTGTTAGGTTTCCTGATGGCTCATCCCGACCGGGTATACAGCCGTAATCAGCTTCTCGATCGCGTCTGGGGCGCCAACGTGTACTTGGAAGAACGGACCGTTGACGTGCACGTAAGGCGGCTGCGCAAGGCGCTTGCAGGGCAGGGTGCCGATGCCTACATACAGACGGTACGCGGTGCCGGCTATCGTTTCTCGGTGCGCGACGCCTGACGCATGCCCGGGTCATCGCGAAAATTCGTCGCGGGTGTCGCCGGGGTCCTGGCAGCAGGGGCGCTGATCGGCTGGATTTACGGTCACGCCGATTGGGGCCTGCTGGTTGCGGCGCTCGCGATCCTGTTCTGGCAGACACGGCGGCTGCTCGCCTTCAATCGTGCGTTGCATACGCGGGATTTCGGACAGTTCCGCTACGGTGAGGGCATCTGGCAGCAGATGTTCGCGCGCTTCAACTACGAGCATGAGCGCATGCTCCGCGCAAAGCGGGAATACCGGCGCCTGCTGAAGGAGATTCGCCGCTCAACGGACGCGATGCCCGACGGCGCGGTCATCCTCGACGAGAACAACCAGATCGTGATGTGCAACAAGGCCGCGAAGCAACTCGGCGGCCTGAAACGCAAGAAGGACCGCGGTCAGCGCGTGGACAATATCCTGCGCGACCCGAAACTCGCGGAACTGCTCCAATCGGACTCGTATGCACGCGAAATCGAGATCCCGTCGCCGGTCAGGGACGAGGCCTGGCTCGACTGCAGAGTGGTGCCGTACGGGGCCAATCAGAAGCTGCTGTTCCTCCGGGATATCACGGAGCGAATCCGACTGACCCGGATGCGCCGCGACTTCGTCGCGAACGCGTCGCACGAACTTCGTTCGCCGCTGACCGTGATCAGTGGCTATCTCGACAGCCTCGCCGAAGATCCGGTCCTCGAGGAGAACTGGGGACAGCCCGTCCGCCAGATGCAGCAGCAGGCCCGCCGCATGAGCACGGTCGTGAATGAGCTGCTGGAGCTGTCGCGACTCGAAAGTGCCGGCCGCGCGAGCAAGGACGAAGCCGTGGATGTGGGGGGGCTGCTTGCGGCAGCGAAGAAATCGTTCCAGGGGCAGGACGGGGTCGCGGCGATAGCGGTCGATTCGCTGTCGAGAGCGCAGCTGCTGGCTTCCGGCAACGAGATCGAGTCGCTGATTTCGAACCTGCTTTCGAATGCAGTCCGGCATACGCCCGTAGAGGGACACATAAAGCTGACCTGGCAGGTCGATGGTGACGGGGGCGCAATCATCGTCAGCGATACCGGCGAAGGCATCCCGGCGGACCAGATACCCCGGCTCACGGAACGGTTCTTCCGCGTGCATCGCGGGCGTGCCCGCGAAGACGGGGGCGTGGGGCTCGGCCTTGCAATCGTCAAACACGTGCTCGGTCGGCACGATGGGGAACTCGAGATTACCAGCGAACTCGGCACGGGCAGCGAATTCCGCTGCCGGTTCCCGACCGAGCGCCTCGTGCTGGAGCCCCCTGTTCCCATCGCCAGTGGCGGCAAACGCAGTTGAGCGGCTCCCGCTCTGCTGTGCCAGGCGGGGAAACATCTCCGCAACATTCCCGTAATCTTGGTCACAATTCTGTAAAGAATCCGCGTCAGAATTCGCACCGAGCAGCCGCATTGCTGCCTTCGTCACTGTCCGGAGCAACCCATGAAACGTTTACTAATCCCGATCCTCGCTGCCAGCCTGCTCGTCTCGTCCGCCGCGTTCGGCGCCGTCAGCGAGGAAGAGATCCAGGAACTGCGCGAGCAACTCGCACTCTTGTCACAACGCCTCGAGGAGCTTGCCGCCGAAAACGCGGATCTCCGGCGCGCGCAGGACGAGTCGGCAAGCGCCATTGCCGACGTCCAGTCGACGGTGACCGAGGTCGCTGCCGCCACGACGCCCGTGGCGAGCGAAAGCTGGCCGGACCGCATCGGCCTGGATGGCGATTTTCGCTATCGCTACGAGAGGATCGACGCCGAAGGCAGCGACACGCGCCGCCGTAACCGGATTCGTGCGCGCTTCAACGTCCGTGCAGACGTGACCGACGACGTCGAGGTGGGCTTCGGGCTGGCTACCGGCGGCGACGATCCCGTATCGACCAACCAGACGCTGGGCGGGGGCGGGTCGTCGAAGGACGTACGACTCAATCTTGCTTACGCCGACTGGGCGGTCACGGACGACCTGCACCTGATCGGTGGCAAGTTCAAGAACCCGCTGTACCGCGTCGGCAAACAGGCATTGATGTGGGACGGGGACTGGACGCCGGAAGGAATCGGCATGGCGTGGAAGCGTGACTGGTTTTTCGTCAACGCCATCGGTACGTTCCTGGAGAGCGACAGCCGCAGGGGCAACGACTCCTTCAGCTGGGGCGCGCAACTCGGCGCCGTGGGAGAATTCGCGGGCGCCAGACTAACGGGCGGCCTGGCGTATTACTCGATACCGACCAAGGGCGAGAGCACAACCTTCGGCGACCCTTCTGACCCGGGCGACTACTTCGGTAACACGGCCGTGCAGGCAGACGGCCAGCCCTGTGGCAGCGTCGCCGGCGCAGGGTGCGTCTACCTGTACGACTACATGCTCACGCAGGTCTTCGCGGAAGCGGCATTCGAACTCCGCGGCTGGCCGACAACCGTGTTTTTCGATTTCGTGAACAACGGCGACGCATCGGAGAACGACACCGGATGGACTATCGGCACTCGCCTGGGTCAGGCCAAGGACAGGGGCCAGGTCCAGTTCTCGTATTTCTATGCCGAGAAGGAAGCGGACGCAGTGCTCGGCCTGCTGACAGACTCCGATTTCGCCGGAGGCGGAACGGACAACAACGGTCACTTCTTCAAGCTCGATTTCGGCGTCAGCAAGAACTGGACGGTCGGCGCGCAGTATTTCATCAATGAAACAGACGTCAGCTCCGGCAACAAGCGGGACTACGATCGCGTGATGCTCGACGCGCAATGGAAATGGAAGTGATACTGGTACAATACTCCCGGGCAGTAACTTGACGTACCGTTCGACTTAGAGTGACATTGGGCTCGATCGGGCCAGCGTGGAATCATTATGGAAGCTTCCAAGTTCTCCGACCACATATCGCGACGTTTCAACAAGGACATCGAGGACCTGCGCAACACCGTCCTCAGCATGGGTGGCCTGGTCGAAACGCAGCTATCGCGGGCGATCGCAGCCATCGTCAGCGGCGATAGCGAACTCGGGCTGAAGGTCGCGAGAGACGACTACAAGGTAAACAACCTCGAGGTCGATATCGACGAGGAGTGCAGCCGGATTCTCGCGACGCGTGCGCCCACGGCAGGGGATCTGCGACTGATCGTCGCGATCATCAAGACGATCACGGACCTCGAGCGCATTGGCGACGAAGCCGAGAAGATCGGGTTCCTCGCGTCCAAGCTGGCCGGCATGGATCGGCCGCCGGATTCGTACCGGGAACTGAAAAACCTCGGCAGCCACGTGTCACACATGTTGCGGGATGCCATGAACGCGTTTGCGCGTCTCGATGTTGCCGAGGCGCTGGAGGTGGTCAGGGAAGACGAACTCGTCGACGACGAGTACGACGCAATCACGCGGCAATGCATTACCTTCATGATGGAAGATCCCCGCAGCATCAAACGCGTCATGAACGTGACCTGGGCCGCCCGTTCGCTGGAGCGGATTGGTGATCACGCGAAGAATATCTGCGAATACGTGATCTACATGGTGGAGGGCAGGGATATCCGCCACACCGATATCGCCGAAAGCGTCGGCGAGGAGTAAGCACAAGTGTCTCTGGAGAAGCTGCCGTCACGGCGGGTCGTCAATCTTGCAGGATTCGCGGTGTGCTGCGGACTGATGGGCTTTGCCTTGTTCGCCCAGTACGTGCTGCTATTGGACCCGTGTCCGCTGTGCGTATTTCAGCGCGTCGCCGTCATCGCAATCGGCCTCATATTCCTGCTCGCGGCGCTGCACAACCCGTCCGGCGCAGGACGGATCGTTTACGGACTCTTGCTGTTGCCAGTGACGGTGGCGGGTGCCACGGTAGCCGGCCGGCATGCCTGGCTGCAGCAGTTGCCGCCCGACCAGGTGCCGTCCTGCGGCCCTGGCCTCGATTACATGATCCAGACATTGCCGTTCACCGAGATGCTGAGCAAGGTTTTCCAGGGCTCCGGCGAATGCGCCGAGATCGTATGGCAGTTTCTCGGCCTGTCCATGCCGGCCTGGGTGCTTGTCTGGTTGATCGCGCTGGGTACCGCAGGCGTCTGGAACAATTTCAGGAGCAGCTGACAGCGGATTCGCTCAGCAATAGCTCCAGGATGCGCCGGTACATCGAGGCCAGTGCGCCGACATCCTCCATGCGCACGTGCTCGTCGATCTTGTGGATCGATGCGCTGATCGGCCCGAGTTCGACGACGTCGGCACCCGCGGGTGATATGAACCGGCCGTCCGAGGTCCCGCCGCCGGTTGAGAGTTCCGGCACACGGCCGGTATGTTCCTCGACCGCCTCGCTGACAGCTTCGATCAGGCGCCCGGGCTGGGTAAGGAAGGGTTCACCCGACAGGTGCCAGCGGAGTTCGTAGTCGATATCGTGAGCATCGAGGATGGCGTGGACGCGCTCCTTCAGCCCGTGATGATCCCACTCAGTCGAATAGCGGAAGTTGAAACGTGCGGATAACTGCGCCGGCGTCACGTTGGGAGCGCCGACGCCGCTCTGGATGTTGACGACCTGGAAGCTCGTCGGCGGGAAAAACGCGTTTCCCTCGTCCCACACGATCCCGTGCAGTTCGGCGAGTACGGGTGCGAAGCGGCGGATGGGGTTGTCGGCGAGATGTGGATACGCGACGTGCCCCTGTACGCCGCGCACTTCCAGCATGCCGCTCAGGGAGCCCCGCCTGCCGATGCGTACGACATCCCCCAATTGCGTATGGCTCGACGGTTCGCCGATGACGCACCAGTCGATCGTCTCGCCGCGTCCCGCGAGCGTCTCCATCACCTTCAGGGTGCCGTCGCGGGCACGGCCTTCCTCGTCGCTGGTGATCAGGAAAGCGATGCTCCCTGCGTGGTCCGGGTGAGCCTCGAGGAATCTCTCGACGGCCACGACCATTGCCGCCAGACCACTCTTCATGTCGGCCGAGCCCCTGCCGTACACCTCTTCGCCACGGATGTCGGGCTCGAAGGGATCAGACTGCCACACGCTTTCGTCACCCGGGGGCACGACGTCGGTGTGCCCGGCAAAGCAGAATACGGGTGAGGCCGCACCTCTGCGTGCCCACAGGTTGGTGACATCGCCGAACACCATCGTTTCGCAATCGAAGCCCAGATTCCCGAGCCGCGCCGCAATGAGCGCCTGGCACCCGGCGTCATCGGGCGTCACGGAGCGGCGCCTCATCAGGTCGAACAATAAACTCAGTACGGGATCTAGCAAGTGATCTCTTCCCAGGCCTTCACAACCAATTGAGGAGTAGTTTCTACTAAGCTGAAATAAAAAGAAAAATTAGAAATTCCGTTGCTACATTGTAGTCGCTATTGAGCGCCGTTTTGCAACAATTCGGTAACATTTCATCGCTAAGCTGTGCGCCACAAAGCCCAAGGAACCCTGAGGATTGATCGTGGCAAAGAGAAGCACAGCAAAGGTGGTGCTGGCAAGCATACTGATTTCAACGGGCATCGGCGGTACCGTCGTGGCTCAGTCCGGGCGCGACTTCGTCTACGTCGTCGGCTCGTCGACCGTTTATCCATTCTCGACCGTCGTTGCGGAGCGTTTCGGCCGCAGCACGGAATTCAAGACACCGAAGATCGAATCGACGGGTTCCGGCGGCGGACTGAAGTTGTTCTGTGACGGTGTCGGCGTGGATTACCCCGATGTCGCCAACTCCTCGCGTGCGATCAAGCAGTCCGAAGTCGACACCTGCGCGGAAAACGGCGTGGCCGGGATCATCGAAGTCAAGATCGGGTACGACGGAATCGTTATGGCAAACGCCATCGATGCGCCTGCCGTGTCACTGTCTCGCGCCGAAATCTTCCGTGCACTCGCGAAAGAAGTCCCGGGCGAGAAAGACGGTGAGCTGATCGAGAATCCCTACCAGACCTGGGCTGACGTCAACCCGGATTTGCCGGCAACCCGCATCGAGGTGCTGGGTCCACCGCCCACGTCCGGTACGCGTGATGCGTTCGTCGAATTGGCCATGGAGGGCGGCTGCAAGACCGTGCCCTGGATCAAGGCACTCAAGGACACCGATAAGAATCGCTACAAGGCCATCTGCCACACTATCCGGGAGGACGGTGCATTCGTGGAGGCGGGTGAAAACGACAACCTGATCGTGCAGAAGCTCGAGGCCAACCCCGATGCATTCGGCATATTCGGGTTCAGTTTCCTCGACCAGAATGCAGAGAAAGTGAAGGGAGCTGCGGTTGACGGAGTCAAACCGACCTTCGACGCAATCGCTGACGGCAACTACCCGGTATCGCGCCCGCTGTTTTTCTACGTGAAGAAAGCGCACGTCGACGTGATTCCCGGGCTCCGCGGGTTCCTGCGCGAATTCACGAGCGAGCGCGCCTGGGGTGATGAGGGCTACCTGTCGGACCGCGGCCTGATCCCCATGCCGGAAGAAGAGCGGGCGCAAGTCGCGGCGAACGTCCGGGAACTGAAATCGCTGGATATGACGAGCCAGTAGCGGTACCGCTGTATTCCACCAGGCCGGCGGCCCGAGATGGGCCGCCGGCTTCGCTAGACGACGAGAGCTAATGCGCCAATGCAGAACATGACGCTGATACTCCTGCTCGCCGCCATGGCGTCTGCGGCGTTCTACATGGGGCGCCGCCGTTCGCTCGCCATGGTCGGCGGTCCCGGGCACGGGTCCCGGCTGCACTCGTTGCCGGGTTATTACGGCTATTTCACGCTGATCTCATGCGTGTTGCCGGCGCTCGGCATGTTCTTGTTGTGGGTGCTGCTCGAGCCGAAAGTGGTCGTTGCATTGGTCGTCGCGAGCCTGCCCGAAGCTCAACAGGCGATGTCGGCGGGCGAACTCAACCTGCTCGTCAACAACATCCAGAATCTCGCTGCCGGCGACGTGATCAGCGGCGAGTCGGATGCCGTCATGCGTGATGCCGCCGCGCGCTACAATGAATACTTTGCCGCGAGCCGCAAGATCCTCGCAACGCTGACGCTCGGGATTGCCGGCATCGGTGGGGCAGTCGCATTGCGGCGGATTCAGCCGGAGTTTCGTGCCCGCAATCGCGTCGAGCAGACTGTCCTCTACCTGCTCATTGCCGCCTCGAGCATCGCGATTCTAACAACGATCGGTATCGTGCTTTCCGTGCTGTTCGAGGCAGTGCGTTTCTTCCGGGAGGTACCGCTGACCGAGTTCCTGTTCGGTGTCACATGGAGTCCGCAGACTGCCATTCGCGCCGACCAGGTCGGTTCGTCAGGCAGTTTCGGGGCGGTACCCCTGTTCGCCGGAACGCTTCTCATCACCGCCATCGCGATGGTCGTAGCCGTACCGGTCGGGCTCATGACCGCGATCTACCTTGCCGAGTACTCGTCCTCCCGCGTCAGGGCGGTGGCAAAGCCTTTGCTGGAGATCCTTGCCGGCATTCCCACGGTTGTCTACGGGTTTTTCGCCGCGTTGACCGTGGCGCCCTGGGTGCGTGTGGCGGGAGAGTCGGCCGGCCTGGACGTCGCGTCGGAGAGCGCCCTGGCGGCTGGCCTCGTGATGGGAATAATGATCATCCCGCTGGTTTCCTCCCTGTCGGACGATGCCATTCACGCGGTACCCACCGCCATGCGCGATGGAGCTCTGGGTCTCGGTTCCACGCGGTCCGAGACCATGGTCAAGGTAATCCTGCCGGCGGCGCTTCCCGGTATCGTGGGGGGCATACTGCTCGCTGTTTCGCGCGCGATCGGCGAAACCATGATCGTTGTCATGGCTGCGGGACTCGCGGCCAACCTGACTGCGAATCCGTTCGAGGCCGTAACCACCGTTACCGTGCAGATCGTGACGCTGCTCGTCGGCGACCAGGAATTCGACAGTGCAAAGACGCTGGCTGCTTTTGCGCTCGGGCTCATGCTCTTCGTCGTGACCCTTTGCCTCAATGTGATCGGCCTCACGTTCGTTCGCAAGTACCGGGAACAGTACGAGTAGGGCATGGCAATCGACCGGATGACATCGCGAGAGATCGTAGAAGCAGGGCTGGCACGCCGGCGCCGGAAGGAAAGGGCGTTTCGCGCTGCCGGGATGCTTGCGACAGCCGTGGGCGTGATATTCCTCGGTGTCTTTTTTGCGACGCTGGTATTCCAGGGTTCGTCGGCGTTCATGCAGACCTTTATGAAGCTCGATGTCGAGCTGTCGGCGAGTGTCATCGCGCCCGATGGGGAACTTGACCTGGCCTATGCCGATTTCGATGGGCTGGTTCGGAGCGCCCTGAGGGAGGAGTTTCCCGGCGTCACCGGTCGCAGCGAACGGCGCGAACTCTATCGTCTCGTGAGCATCGGAGCCGGTTACCAGTTACGCGATAGGGTGCGAGCCGATCCCTCGCTGGTCGGTTCGACGATATCGGTGTGGGTGCCCGCTTCATCGAACGTGGACATGCTCGTCAAGGGCAATATCGATCCGACGATCGACGAATCGCTGCGCCCGATCAGCGACGCCCAGGTGGCATGGGTGGAGTCGCTGCGCGACGCCGAGCGTATCGAGAAACACTTCAACAAGGCGCTATTCAGCAACGGTGATTCGCGGGAACCGGAGCTCGCGGGCATCAAGGGTGCTCTGATGGGTTCGTTCTACATGCTCGTCGTGACCGTTGTGCTGGCGTTCCCGATCGGCGTAGCTGCAGCGATCTATCTCGAGGAATTTGCGCCGAAGAGCCGCTGGTCCGACCTCATCGAGGTCAATATCAACAACCTGGCGGCGGTTCCGTCGATCGTGTTCGGACTACTCGGTCTGGCAGTGTTCATCAACTGGATGGCGTTGCCGCGTTCGGCGCCGCTGGTCGGCGGGCTCGTTCTTTCCCTGTTGACCTTGCCGGTGATCATTATCGCGTCGCGAGCCGCAATTCAGTCGGTGCCGCCGTCGATCAGGGAAGCTGCGCTTGGACTCGGCGCGTCGAAGATGCAGGTCGTTTTCCATCACGTGCTGCCTCTGGCGCTACCGGGCATGCTGACCGGCACCATCATCGGCATGAGCCGCGCGCTGGGTGAATCCGCGCCGCTGCTAATGATCGGCATGGTGGCTTTCATCGTGGATGTGCCCGGTGGATTTACGGATCCCGCGACGGCCTTGCCCGTCCAGGTGTATCTCTGGGCAGACAGTCCCGAGCGGGCTTTCGCAGAGAGAACTTCAGCCGCAATCATCGTGTTGCTGGGCTTTCTTCTGGTTATGAACCTGGCGGCCGTAATCATTCGGAAACGAATGGAACGCAAATGGTAGGCGGGATATTTGAGCTTGAAAGGGACCTGTATGAGAATGGCCAGCATGACGGAAACCAAGATCACCGAAGACGAGGCGATGGCCGGGGCCGAACTTTCGGAACGCGCGGCGCGACCCGTGAAAAAAACGCCGAACGCTGCCGCACCGAGGGAAGTTGTCGAGCAGGTATTGGAACTCGGCGAACAAACGGTCGGTGATGTCCGTTGCGATGATCCGTTCATCGTTACCGAGAAGGTCAACGTCTTCTATGGTTCCAATCACGCGATCCAGGACGTGACACTGGAGATCGGCAAAGGTGAGGTCATCGCGCTCATCGGCCCGTCGGGCTGTGGTAAGTCGACTTACCTGCGGTGCCTCAATCGCATGAACGACTCGATCGAATCGGCACGGGTAACCGGCAGGATCACACTGGGCGGGCAGGACATCTATGGGAGCGACCTGGATCCCGTTGCGTTGCGAGCGCGCGTCGGCATGGTCTTCCAGAAACCCAATCCTTTCCCCAAGAGCATTTACGACAATGTCGCGTACGGGCCACGCATTCACGGCCTCGCCGCGGATCGGGCGGAGCTCGACGGCATCGTGCACACCAGCCTCGACCGTGCGGGGCTGTTAAAAGAAGTCAAGGACCGCATGGACGAACCGGGCACGGGGCTCTCCGGGGGGCAGCAGCAGCGGCTGTGTATAGCGCGCACTATCGCGGTCAACCCGGAAGTCATCCTCATGGACGAACCGTGTTCGGCGCTCGATCCGATTGCCACGGCGCGTATCGAGGACCTGATCGACGAGCTTTCTGAGGACTACGCAATCGTCATCGTGACGCATTCGATGCAGCAGGCGGCACGCGTTTCGAGGCGTGTCGCCTATTTCCACCTCGGACGCCTCGTGGAGGTCGATGAGACCGATAAGATATTCACGAATCCGCAGCACAAACTGACTGAAGACTACATCACCGGTCGCATCGGCTGAGCGGAAGGGCGGCTATGGTCCGTCAACCGCTCCTTTCCAGAAACTCGGCGAATCGCTTCTCGGAGAAGCCGACCGCGAAGTAGGAGGGGTGCTCGAGCACCGGGCGTCTGACCAGCGTCGGCTGGTCCAGCATCGTGGCGAAAGCTCGTTCCTTCGTGATGTCCGTGCGGTCGGCCTCGGGTATCTTGCGCCAGGTCAGGCTCTTTCTGTTGAGCAGGCGTTCCCAGTCGATACGTGCGGACCAGCGCTCGAGCATCTGTATGTCCAGGCCGTCCTCGCGCAGGTCGTGAAACCGGAATTCGATGTTCCTGTCTTCGAGGAACTTCCTCGCTCGCCGGCAGGTATCGCAGCTCTTGATGCCGTAAACGGTCAGCATTGAATCGTCCCTTATTATCCCGCGTCGCCAAGTAGCTCGCTTTCCGCGTTTCGCAGCAGTTCGTTGAGACCCGTCTTGGCACGGGTCTTGGCATCCACGCGCTTGACGATGACCGCGCAATATAGCGAGTACTTGCCGTCCTTCGATGGCAGGTTACCCGGGACAACGACAGAACCGGCGGGTATGCGCCCGAAGGTGACTTCACCGGTTTCGCGCTCGTAAATGCGCGTGCTCTGCCCGACATAGACGCCCATCGACAGCACCGATCCCTGTTCGACGACGACGCCCTCGACGACCTCCGAGCGTGCGCCGATGAAGCAGTCGTCCTCGATGATCGTCGGGCCCGCCTGCACCGGCTCGAGGACGCCGCCGATTCCGACGCCGCCGGACAGGTGCACGTTCCTGCCGATTTGCGCGCAACTGCCGACCGTCGCCCAGGTATCCACCATCGTGCCGCTGCCGATGTTGGCCCCGATATTCACGTAACTGGGCATCAGGACGACGTCCGGCGCAACGTAGGCACCGCGCCGGACGATGGCATCCGGCACGACACGCACGCCCTCGGCGGCGAATCTGCCGGCGTCGTAATCCGCGTACTTTAGCGGCACCTTGTCGTAGAAGCGTGAGTGCCCGCCCTCGACGACGGTGTTGTCGTTGAGTCGGAACGACAGCAGCACGGCTTTCTTCAGCCACTGGTGCACGTGCCAATCTTCGCCGGTCTTCTCGGCGACGCGCGCTTCGCCGGAGTCGAGCATTGCGATGGCGCTTTCTACGGCATCCGCCAGCTCCCGGAACTCGGCGTTACTGTCCATCCTGCCGCCGAGCTCGAACCCGCGTTCGACGATGGCTATGAGTTCTGTCATATCGGTGTCCGTTGTTCCTGTGGTCACTAGGGCGCGCCGTCTTCGTCGATTGCGCGAATCAGCGCTTCCCGCAATCGCGATTTTGCCTGTTCGCCGAGCGATTTGCCCGCTTCGTCACTGACGTAGAAAACGTCCTCGGCCCGTTCGCCGATCGTCATGATCTTCGCGGCGTCGATGTCGATGCCTTCGTCGATGAATACCTTTCCAACCTTGCTGAGCAGCCCTGGACGATCCGCGGCGTCCAGTTCCATGACCGTGAGGCCGCGCATCGTATCCGGGCTGAACTCTACTTCCGTCTTGGTCTTGAACATCCTCGCCTGCCGTGGAACGGTGCGCGTCACCGTGGCGACATCGTCGTCGCTCGCGGTCAGCACACGCGTCAGCGAACGCCGTATTTTGGCCATTCGCGACTCGTCGATGTCCATGCGCTTGTCGAGTTCCATGAAGACGAAGGAATCGAGACTGTAGTTATTGCGCAGCGGCACGACCCTCGCGTCGACGATGGTCATGCCGAGTTCGCCGAGCGCCGCGGCGGCGTGGGCGAAGGTGTGCTTGCTCCGCGGCGTGTATAGAACGGCCTCGACTCGGTCGCCACCGGCCTGCCTGCGAACGTCGACCAGGCCAATTTCAGAGGCGGTGTCCGAGTCGGCCAGCCACTCGGTGTGCCAGGCAATCTCGTTGCTGCGGTGGCGAAGGAAGTAACGGTCGTTCATCAACTGCCAGACGGTGTCGATGCGATCGTCGCTGATGCCAGCCTTGTGCAGATGTTCGCGTGCCCGAGTCTGCTTTTCGAGAATCAGCTGGTCCGCGTCGATCGGGTTCTCGAGACCTCGCCGCAGAGCGCGGGACGTGAGTTCGTACAGGTCGCGGAACAGTGATGCCTTCCACGAATTCCAGAGCTTCGGGTTGGTGCCGCGCACATCGGCAACGGTCAACACATAGAGGAAATCGAGGTGCATCTGGTCCCCGACCAGTGCCGCGAATTCGTTGATCACGTCGGGATCGCCGATATCGCGCTTCTGCGCAGTGGTTGACAACGCAAGATGGTGCAGGACAAGCCAGGCCACGGTCCCGGCTTCGTACTTGCTCATTCCGTGCTCGAGACAAAAGGCCTCGGCGTCCACGGCCCCGAGTTCCGAGTGATCGCCGCCGCGGCCCTTGGCGATGTCGTGGAACAGGCCGGACAGGTAGGCGATTTCGGGCTTCTCAAGCGACTGCATGATGCGGCTGCAGTGCGGCAGCTCGTGGTCGTAGCGGGACAGCGCGAAACGGCGCAGGTTGCTGACGACGAACAGCGTATGTTCGTCCACCGTGTAGGTGTGGAACAGGTCGTACTGCATGCGGCCGACGATGCGGCCGAACGAGGGGATATAGAGACCCAGCACGCCGTACAGGTTCATGCGCCGGAGTTCGTGAGTGACCCCGGCCGGGGCACGAAGGATCGACAGGAACAGGCGGTGGTTGCGAGGGTTTTGGCGGAACTCTTCGTCGATAAGATAGAGGTTGCGGCGGATGAGGCCGATCGTCCACGCGCTGACGCCGCGAACGTCGGGGTTCTGCAGCAGCAGCAGGAACAGTTCGAGCAGCGCCGACGGGTCGTCGTGGAAGACATTTTCCCCCACGGTCTGCAGATAGCCGTTCTTGACCTGGAAGCGCTCGTTCAGCGGCTCGGGCGGGGCGTCGGGGTCCATGAGGATGGCTTCCTCGAACAGCTGCAGCAGCATCTCGTTGAGCCGCGACAGATCCATGACCGTGCGGTAGTAACGCTGCATGAATTGCTCGACGGCGAGCGTGTAGCTGGCGTCCTCGTAGCCGAGCATCTGTGCGATCTTCACCTGGTGATCGAACAGCAGCCGGTCCTCGGCGCGCCCCGTGAGGATGTGCAGCGCGTATCGCACGCGCCAGAGGAACGCCTGGCTGTCGGTGAGCCGGCGCAGCTGCCCCGGCGACAGGAACCGGTGCGGGACCAGCTCGTCGAAGGTCCTGACACCGAAATATCGCTTCGCGACCCAGCCGATCATCTGGATGTCGCGCAACCCTCCCGGGCTGCCCTTGACGTTCGGCTCGAGGTTGTAGCCGGTGTCGTGGTAGCGATGGTGGCGCTCGATCTGCTCGCGGCGCTTCTCCGCGAAAAACTCCCGGGGCGGCCAGATGCGCTCGGGGCCGACCGCTTCCTGCATGCCATCGAACAGTTCCTGCGGACCGGCGATCAGCCGCGCCTCCATCAACGTTGTCGCGACCGTCAGGTCGGAGGTGGCTTGCTCGACGCATTGCTGCACGGTTCGCACGCTGTGCCCGATTTCGAGGCCTATGTCCCACAGCGATGTGATGAAGTCCGACAGGGCCTGCTCGGCGTCGGCGTCGATGGTGTCTGGCAGCAGCAGCATGATGTCGACGTCGGAGCAAGGGTGCAGTTCGCCACGGCCATAGCCGCCGACCGCTACCAGGGCCATGTCGCCCGCCAGCGCGCCGAGGCGCGTTTGCCACAGGTCGCGAAGCAGGTCGTCGATAGCCTCCGCGCGCTCGTGCACAAGGTCGACGACGGGCGCGCCGGCGAGGAATCGCGCCTTCAGGTCGGCGTCGATCGCGGCCAGCGAGGCGCGGCTGTTAGCGTGCGTCTGCACCGAGCGTCAGCACTTCGTGGCCCGACTCGGTGATCAGGACCGTATGTTCCCACTGCGCGGAGAGGCTGTGGTCCTTGGTCACCACGGTCCAGCCGTCGGGCAGGAGCTTCACCGCGGCTTTGCCGGCATTGACCATGGGTTCCACGGTCAGGGTCATGCCGGCCCGGAGTTCCATGCCCGTGCCGGGCGTGCCGTAATGCAGGACCTGCGGGTCTTCGTGAAACACTCGCCCGATGCCATGGCCGCAGTACTCGCGCACGATCGAGAAGCGGTTCTTCTCAACGTGATGCTGAATAGCGGCGCCGACGTCTCCGAGATGCTTACCCGGCGCCAATTCCTCGATACCCAGCCACATGCTTTCGAAAGCGACATCGGCCAGCCGCTGCGCCTGGATTCCCGGCTTGCCGACGAAAAACATGCGGCTGGTGTCGCCGTGGAAGCCGTCCTTGATGACGGTGACGTCGATGTTGACGGCATCCCCGGCCTTGAGCCGGCGGTCGCCCGGTATGCCGTGACAGACCACATGGTTGATGGAGGTGCAGACCGACTTCGGGAAGCCGCGGTAATTGAGCGGGGCGGGGATCGCGCCCTGTACCTCGGTGATGTAGTCGTGGCAGATGCGGTCCAGCTCCCCGGTCGAGACGCCCGGCTTTACATAATCCGAGATCATGTCCAGCACGTCCGCGGCCAGGCGGCCGGCAATTCGCATCTTTTCCTGCTCGTCGGCAGTCTTGATCGTTACGGTCATAAGGATTTGGTCGTGTCAGGAGTCCGCACCGCCCGACGCGATTTTGGTTCGAATACGCGTTGTTGGCGGCGACCGGCTATGGTATAAAGCGCGCGCCCTAGAGGCAATCAATCCACACGCATACCGTCACGTCGCACTGGGTGCCCCGCCGAAAAAGGGGTTGTGAGATGGGGTATGTGGAGGCCTAACCCGGAGAATCGAAATGGCAGACGTAACCATGCGCCAGATGCTTGAGGCTGGCGTGCATTTTGGGCATCAGACCCGCTACTGGAACCCGAAGATGGCTCCCTACATCTTCGGCGAACGTAACAAGATCCACATCATCAATCTCGAGAAGAGCCTGCCGATGGCTCGTGAAGCCTGCGCCTTCGTAAAAGCGACGGTGGCGGACGGCGGTAAGGTGCTGTTCGTGGGCACCAAGCGTGCGGCGCGCGACTCCGTCCGCAAGCACGCGATTCGTTGTGAAATGCCGTTCGTCAGCCAGCGCTGGCTCGGCGGCATGCTGACGAATTACAAGACCATTCGCCAGTCGGTCAAGCGCCTGATGGTGCTCGAGGAGATGGCTGCGGAAGGCGGCTTCGAGGGCCTCACCAAGAAGGAAATCCTCGGTCTCAACCGCGAACGCGAGAAGCTCGAGAAGAGCCTCGGCGGCATCAAGGAAATGAAGTCCATCCCGGACGTCATGTTTGTCGTCGACGTCGAGCACGAAGACATCGCCATCCGTGAGGCCAGGAAGCTCGGAATTCCGGTCGTCGCGGTGGTGGATACCAACTGTTCGCCCGAAGGTGTCGACTACATCATCCCGGGTAACGACGATGCCATGCGAGCGATCGAACTCTATTCCGCGCTTATCGCGGATGCCGTCGTCGAGGGCAAGGCGTCGCTACCGGAGGTCGTGCTCGGTGAAGATGAATTCGTCGAACTCGATGCGGAAGGCAACGTCAAGAAGGCAGCTGAGCGCAAGAGGAAAGGCGCGAAGAAGCCGGCCCGTAAGCCGGCTGTGAAGAAAAAAGCGCCGGCGAAGAAACTTGAGGATCAGGCGGAGCAGGAAGCGGCTGCCCCGGCCGAAGAGGCTGCGGCCGATGAAGCCACCGCCCCCGTCGAAGAGGCGACCGACGTCGAAGTCGCCGGCCCAGTCGAAGAGGCGACCGACGTCGAAGTCGCCGGCCCAGTCGAAGAGGCTGCCCAGGTCGAAGCGCCGGCAGCGGACGCGACTGCGGCCGATGAAGCGGCAATAGAGGAGGCTGGCGAAGAGGCTGCACCCGCGGAGGACGAAGCTGTCGAGGAAGCGCCGGCGAAAAAAGTAGCCAAGAAGAAGGCGGCCAAGAAGACGGCTAAGAAGGCAGCCAAGAAGGCGGCCAAGAAGAAGACGGCGAAGAAGGCGGACGACGCCGAGGGTGACGAGTAAGTCGTCCCGCCCGTCGAACCAACAGATAGCTAGAGATCAAGAGGTACAGTGATGTCGATCAGTGCATCCATGGTGAAAGAGCTGCGCGAGCGCACCGGCGCCGGCATGATGGAGTGTAAAAAGGCGCTCGTTGAAACGGACGGCGATATGGAGGCAGCTGCGGAATTGCTGCGTAAATCGGGGCAGGCCAAGGCTGACAAGAAGGCCGGTCGGGTTGCTGCAGACGGTCGAATCGTGATCAAGGCGGCGGGTGGCAAGGCCGTCATGGTGGAAGTGAATTCGGAGACGGATTTTGTTGCGAAGGACGAGCATTTCGCTGCCTTCACCGAGGCTGTCGCCGAAACGGCTCTCGAGACGGGGACAACCGATGTCGAGGCATTCGCGAGCGAGACCCTGGCCGACGGCCGTAGCGTGGAGCAGGCGCGCACCGACCTGATTGCAAAAGTCGGCGAGAATATCACCGTTCGGCGGATCGCGGTCATCGCGTCGAACGGCCCTCTGGGTCACTACACGCACGGCGCAAAGATCGGCGCTGCGGTCGCGCTCGACGGTGGCGACGAAGACCTGGCGCGCGATATCGCGATGCACGTTGCGGCGATCAACCCGAGCTGCGTCGACGAGAGCGGCGTACCGGCGGACACGCTGGAACGTGAGCGCCGCATTTTCGCGGAACAGGCCGCCGAATCCGGCAAACCGGCGGAGATCGTCGAGAAAATGGTGTCAGGCCGCATCGCCAAGTTCCTCAAGGAGATCACGCTCGTCGGCCAGCCTTTCGTCAAGGACGACACGATCAGCGTCGGCAAGCTGCTCGACAAGGCCGGTGCGAGGGTCACCTCGTTTGTGCGCTTCGAGGTCGGTGAGGGCATCGAAAAGAAGCAGGAAAACTTCGCCGACGAGGTCATGAAGCAGATCGAGGACGCGAAGAACAAGGGCTGAGGCCCGGCTCGCGATTCGATGCTAACTCCTTGATTCGAGGAGATGGCGAGCGCCTAATGCGCTAGAATCAACGGCCGCCGGACGCGGGTCCGGGAAACGGTCTGGGAAACAGTGCAGGAAACAGTGCAGGAAACCGTGCGCGGAACGGCGCGCAAAACCGACGACGACAAGGGCGTGTACATGGGTGACTCGGCAGTTCCGTACGGTCGCGTGCTGCTCAAGCTGAGCGGCGAAGCGCTGATGGGCGACCTGGATTACGGTATCGAGCCTCGCACCATCAAGCGCATAGCGGAGGAAATCGCGACCGCAAGGAAACACGGCGTCGAGATCGCCATTGTCGTCGGCGGCGGCAACATCTTCCGCGGCGCCGGCCTCGCTGGCGCCGGCATGGATCGCGTCACGGGCGATTACATGGGCATGCTGGCAACGGTTATGAATGCACTGGCTCTGCAAGACGCCCTCGAATCGCTGGGCGTCTACGCGCGCGTGATGTCTGCGATCCAGATACACGACGTTTGCGAGGACTACATCCGCCGCCGCGCGGTCAGGCATCTCGAAAAAGGGCGGGTCGTGATCCTCGCCGCGGGCACCGGCAATCCGTTCTTCACGACGGACACGGCCGCAAGTCTGCGTGCCATCGAGATCGGTGCAGACATTCTTCTCAAGGCAACCAAGGTCGACGGGGTCTACGACTCGGACCCGGTAAAGAACCCGGATGCATGCCGGTTCGAGACGGTTTCGTTCGACCAGCTGCTTGCGGACAAGCTGCTGGTCATGGACGCGACCGCCGTCGTGATGTGTCGGGACAACGAGCTGCCGCTGCGCGTTTTCGATCTGACGCGCGCGAATGCTCTGGTGCAGGCCATGACGGGCGACAGCGTCGGTACCCTGGTTACCGCGTAGGCAGACAGGTCGGACAGAGACTGAGGGTAAAGACGTGTTGAATGAAATCAAAAAGGATGCCAGTTCGCGAATGGCGAAGAGCGTGGCATCGCTCCGACAGGAACTCACCAAGATACGTACGGGACGCGCGCACACGAGCCTCCTCGACCACATCACGGTCGAGTACTACGGTAGCGAGGTGCCCCTGAACCAGGTATCCAACGTGGGCGTCGAAGACTCCCGTACGCTGATCGTAACGCCTTGGGAAAAGGACATGGTCGCGAAGATCGAGAAAGCCATCATGACGTCCGATCTCGGTCTGAATCCGGCGACCGCCGGCACGGTGATCCGCGTGCCGCTGCCGCCGCTCACCGAGGAGCGGCGCAAGGACATGATCCGTGTCGTCCGCAACGAAGCCGAAGGTGGCCGAATCGCCATCCGCAACATTCGCCGCGATGCGATTCACGACGTCAAGGAACTCCTCAAGGAAAAGATGATCGGCGAAGACGACGAGCGCCGTGCGGAGGATGAAATCCAGACCATCACGGACAAGTACATCGCTGAAGTCGACAAGACGCTTGCGGAAAAAGAAAGCGAGCTCATGGAAGTCTGAGTGTCCGGATCCGAACCGACAGCACCGGCGAGATCGACGGTACCGCGGCATATCGCCGTCATCATGGATGGCAACGGCCGCTGGGCACGCAAGCGCTCACTGCCGCGCCATGCGGGGCATCGCGCGGGCGTCAAGTCGGTGCGGACGATCGTCGAGAATTCCGCCCGGCACGGTGTCGAATTCCTGACGCTGTTCGCTTTCAGCAGCGAAAACTGGCGGCGCCCCGACGAAGAAGTCGGCATGCTCATGTCCCTGTTCCTCGAGGCGTTGCGCCGCGAAGTAGCGGATCTCCACAAGAACGATGTCAGGCTACGATTCATCGGCGAGCGGGATCGCCTCGACGGCAAGTTGATCGAGAAGATCGAAAACGCCGAGGCCCTCACCGCTAATAACGCCGGCCTGCGGCTGCAGGTCGCCGTCGCCTATGGCGGACGCTGGGATATCGTCGACGCGGCGCGCAGCATCGCGACACGGGTGGCTGCGGGCGAGCTCGGCGTCGAGGCCATCGACGAGGCAACCTTTGCCGCCGAGCTGCAGCTTGGCACGAGCCCCGATCCGGACCTCCTCATTCGCACGGGCGGCGAACATCGCATCAGCAATTTCCTGCTCTGGAACCTGGCATATGCCGAGCTGTGGTTCGCCGACGTTCTGTGGCCGGATTTCTCAACGGCCGAATTCGAGGCCGCCCTGGCGCACTATTCGCAGCGGCAAAGGCGCTACGGGCATACCGGTGAGCAACTCGAGGCTGTGAAGTGCTGAAAGAGCGTGTCATGACGGCGGTCATCGCGGTCGCTGCGCTGCTGCTCGTGCTGCTCGTGCTGCCGCAGGCGGTGGCGCAAGTCGTGGTGGCGGCCCTGATCCTGGCAGGGGGCTGGGAGTGGTCGGGTTTCCTGGGCACGCAGTCAACTGCGCTCAGGGCCGGTTACGTGGTCTTCATCGCCGTCCTGATGGCGGTTGTTACATGGATGGCTCCGGAGATCAACGGCCTGGTGTTTCGCGTGGCCCTCGTATGGTGGGTGTGCGCGCTCGTCTGGACGTTCTTCTACCCGACGGCCATTCCCGGTGTCGTGCGCTGGTTTGCGGGGGTGCTGGTTCTGCTGCCGCTGTACGAGGCGCTCGTCGTTCTGTATCTCGAGAGCCCGATCGTCCTGCTCGCCGCCCTTCTGATCGTGTGGGCCGCCGATACCGGGGCCTTCGTTGCCGGCAAGCTGTTTGGCCGGGTCAAGCTCGCGCCGAAGATCAGCCCCGGCAAGACCTGGGAGGGTGTCATCGGTGGCCTGTTGACGGTGGCCGTGCTGGCAGCGGCAGGGGCCTGGCTGTTCGACGTGCGCATCGCCGTGCTGGTGCCCTTCTGCCTCGCCGTCGCCTGTGCCTCCATCGTGGGCGACCTGACGGTCAGCATGTTCAAGCGCACGGCGGGACTCAAGGATAGCGGCAGTTTATTCCCGGGCCACGGTGGCGTTCTCGATCGTGTCGACAGCGTGGCAGCCGCGGCGCCGTTGTTCGCGCTTGGCATCGGCTGGACGGGCCTGCAGTGATGCCGTGTTCAGGGCAGGTTCATTCGCGGGCCGGCACGCTCGGCGCGATACTGGCGGGAACCGGCGGCTTCTGCGAAAGTCCACTATACGGGGATGTCGCGGCGGAGCCGGTCGTTGACCGCCATCCTGAACCCAACCCTCTGATTTAGAAAAGGAACATTCAACCGTATGGGTAGCGCTCTCGGCAATCTGCTGGCTTTCATCGTCGCCATCAGCGTCCTCGTGGCGATTCACGAGTACGGCCACTACATCGTGGGGCGCTGGACGGGTATGAAGGTGCTGCGGTTTTCGATCGGGTTCGGCAGACCCATCTGGACCCGCATCGGCGGCAAGGATCGCACCGAATACTGTGTTTCTGCGATTCCACTCGGCGGCTACGTCCGCTTTCTGGATACCCGCGAGGGCCCCATTCCCGAAGCGGACGAGGGGCGGGCGTTCAACCAGCGGCCGGTACCGCAGCGGATCGCCGTACTTCTCGCCGGACCAGCCTTCAATTTCCTGTTCGCCATCGTGGCGTACTGGGCGCTGTTTCTTTACGGCATCCCCACGCTCGTACCAGCCGTCGGTGAGGTGTCGAAGGATTCATACGCGGCGGAGGCCGGACTTGAGCAGGGCGACCGGATTGTCGCTGTTGGCGCGGTCGAGACCGCGGACTGGGAATCGGCGCTCGTCGCGATGCTCGACCAGATGGTCTCTGACGGTCGCGTTCCGCTGACGCTCGAGGCCGAGGACGGGTGGCAGCGCGAGGTCACGATCGACGTCGGCGCCGATGCAAGGCGGCTGACGGAGCCCGGCATGTTGTTCGAGGGGCTCGGGTTCCGGCCCTTCGGTGCCGGCGACCTGCCGGCCGACATCGGCCGGGTCGAAGACGACGGTCCGGCGAAAGCGGCGGGTCTGGAGCCCGGCGACCGGATCGTCGGAATCGACGGTGAGCCGATTCTCGATTTCGCGGACCTCGTCGAGGCCGTGCAGCCGCGTGCGAACCAGCAGGTCTCGGTCGACTACGTGCGGGACGGCCAGCGGTTGTCGGTCACGCTCGTAATCCAGGAACAGGAGGTCGATGGCGAAGTGCGCGGTCGGCTCGGCGTCGCTCACAGCGGTGATTTCAGCGAATTCTATTACCAGCGGCGCTACGGGCCGGTCGACTCCCTTACTCAGGCCATGGCGCGAACCTGGTCGTCAACCGTGTTTACGCTGCGTATGCTCGCGCGTATGGTGACGGGGGACGTTTCTATCAAGAACATCAGCGGACCGATCAATATCGCGCAGTTCGCCGGGGAATCCGCGGAGCGCGGGCTGGATTACTTCCTCGGCTTCCTCGCGATCGTCAGCATCAGCCTCGGGGTTCTCAACCTGTTGCCGATCCCGGTACTGGATGGCGGCCAGATCGTGTACCAGTCCATTGAAGGCCTGAAGGGCAGCCCGCTGTCCGAACGCGCCCAGATCGTGGGCCAGCAGATCGGTATCTTCGCGCTGATCTTGCTGATGAGCTTCGCGTTCTATAATGATCTTGCGAGAATTTTCGGTTAGTCATGTCGGAACCCGGAAGCGAGGAATGAGTTGTAAAGGAGAATCGGCTCTCGAGAGCCGGCGTGTCGCATTCTTCGCGCTGCTGCTCGTCTTTTGGTCGATGCAGGCCCTCGCGGACTTCGAAGCGTTCGTCGTGAGGGACATGCGGGTCGAGGGTCTGCAGCGGATATCCGAGGGGACCGTCTTCAATTACCTGCCGATCAACATCGGCGATACCATCGATGACGTGCGGGTTCGCGAAGCGATTCGCGCGCTCTATACCCAGGGCCTCTTCGATGACATCGAGATGCGCAGGGATGGCGACGCGCTGATCATTGCGGTGAAGGAGCGGCCGTCGATCGAGAGTTTCGAGATCGAGGGCAACAAGGACATCAAGACGGAGGACTTGATGGAGTCCCTCCGTGGCGTCGGCCTTGCGAAGGGACGGACATTCGATCGATCGACACTCGATAACGTCGCGATGTTCATGCGGGAACAGTATTACGACCGCGGCAAATACGGCGTGCAGGTCGACACGACCGTCGAGGATCGGCCGAACAATACGGTACGCATCAAGATCGACGTCAAGGAGGGCGACCGCGCCAAGATCAGGCAGGTCAACATCGTCGGGAACGAGTCCTTCGATGAGGCCGACATTCGCGAGGACTTCAACCTCGACACGGCCAACTGGCTGTCTTGGCTGCGCCAGGACGACCGCTACGAAAAACATGGACTCGAGGGCGACCTGGAAACGCTGCGCTCCTTCTACATGGACAGGGGGTTTGCGAATTTCAAGATCGAGTCCACCCAGGTAGCCATCTCGCCCAACAAGAAAGACATCTTCGTCACGATCACGATCAACGAAGGCGACAAGTACACCATCTCGGACGTCAAGCTGGTCGGCGACATGGTCGTACCCGAAGCCTACCTGCGTGCGATGGTACTCGCGCAACCCGGCTCGACCTTCAATCTCGGTTTGCTGACGCAATCCGCCGAATTCATGTCGCTGCGACTCGGCGAACAGGGCTATGCCAACGCCGAGATCGAGCCGGTCCCCGAGCTCGACCACGAGAACAAGACCGCCGAGATTACGTTTTACGTGGACCCGAAGAGCCGCGTCTACGTCCGGCGCATCAACTTCAAGGGCATCGATGAAGTCGACGACGAAGTGTTGCGCCGCGAACTCCGGCAGATGGAAGGCGCGTATCTATCGAACGTACTGATCGACCGGTCGAAATTCCGCCTGCAGCGCCTGCCGTACGTCGAGCCGACCGTGGATACCGAGACGATACCCGTGCCCGGCAGTCCGGATCTCGTCGACGTGGACTTCCTTATGGAATACCGCATGCCGGGGCAGTTCTCCGGCGGAATCGGATATTCGGAGTCGCAGAAGCTGCTACTGAACGGCAGCATCGTGCACACCAACTTCCTGGGAACCGGTAACAGGGTAGCTCTCGAAGTTTCGACGGGTCGCTTCTCCAAGTTCTACAATATTTCGCACACCGATCCGTACAGGACGATGGACGGTGTGCAGCGTACGATCAGTCTCAACTACCGCGATATAACGCAGTTCACCTCGGCCGCGTCGGATTTCTCGACGACGACTGCAGGCGCGTCTCTCAATTACGGCTACCCGATCAGCGAATTCCAGTCCTTGTCGTTCGGTCTTGCATACCAGCGTTCGGAGTTGCTGTCGTCCACGTCCAGCACGCGACAATCTCAGGACTGGGTCGCAAACAATGGTAATCCGTTTATCCAGGACATCGGCGGCGGCGCCGTCTTCTTCGGAACCAAGTTTGATGCCTACGAGATGATTGCAGGGTGGACATACGACAGCCGCAACCGGGCGCTGTTCGCGACGCGCGGAATGCGCCATCAGGTCTTTCTGTCGGGTACGGTTCCCGGAAGCGAGGTCGAGTACTTCACCGCGCGCTACAACGCGACGATATACTGGCCCCTCTGGCGTGGCTTCGTTTTGCGCTACAACCTCGAAACCGCATTGGGCGAGGCGCTCGGCGAGACCACTGCTTTGCCGCCTTACAAGCAGTTCTTCGGTGGCGGACCCGGTTCGGTGCGCGGTTTCCGGGAGTCTTGGCTGGGTCCGCGCGACAGCTTCGGCAACCCGTACGGCGGCAACGTTTTGGTTGCCAGTCAGTTAGAGCTTATAATTCCGCTTCCGGACAAGTGGGCCAGCCAGGCACGTGCGGCGGTGTTTTACGACGTCGGTAACGTATTCAATACAGGCGAGGTGGAATTTACCGACAAGCTCGGCAGTCCGATCGAGTACAAGCCGGAATTCGACGAGCTACGCTCTTCAGTCGGCATCGGCGTGCAATGGCTTGCGCCGATGGGCTTGTTCCGGTTCAGCTACGCTTATCCGCTCAACAATTACGCCGGCAACGACCGGTATTTCGGAGACGAGGTGGAGAGATTCCAGTTCTCCATCGGTCAGGCATTTTAAGGAATGGACACTCTATGAGTTTTATCAAGCAAAACCTGTTTAAAGCAGCTGCGGGCATTGCTCTCGGTGTAGTGATTGCATTGCCGGCTGTTGCGCAGGAAGTGAAGATCGGTGTGGTCAACGTGCCCGTCCTGCTGGATCGTGCGCCGCAGACCAAGGCGGTAATGGACTCACTGCAGGAAGAGTTTGCGCCCCGCCAGCGGGAATTCATCGCGAAGCAAAAAGAACTCGAAGACCTGACCGCGAAGATCCAGAAGGACGTCGCCGTGATGGGTGAAACCGAGCGGCGCAACGCGGAGAAAAACCTGCGGGACCTGCAGCGCGATGTTGCGCGCCTGCAGCAGGAATTCCGCGAGGATCTCGAGCTGCGGCAGAACGAGGAACTCGGTAACCTGCAGCGGTCGCTGCTCAAGGAAGTGCAGGATTACGCGCAGGCTCAGGGTTACGATCTGATCGTCGGCGACGGTGTCCTGTTCGCGAGCACGGCGGTGAATATCACGGAAGAAGTTCTTCGCGCGGTAGAGGCCAATTTCCAGGCACAGGGCGCGCGCTGAGGCGTTGCCCTGCAGCGTGAGCGCTTGCCAGGCTGATGCCGATCAAGCTCGGAGAACTCGCGGCAAGATTCGACTGCGAGCTCGTCGGTGATCCTGACATCACCATCGACAACGTCGCGGGCCTGCAAAATGCAGGCCCCGGTTCGCTGAGCTTCCTGTCCAATTCGAAATTTCGTAAGCAACTGGCCTCCACGCAGGCGGGAGCCGTTGTCCTGCGTCCGGAAGAAGTCGCGGACTCGCCGACGGCTTCGCTCGTCAGCGACAACCCCTATGCCGATTACGCCCGCATGGCGGCGGTCATTCACCCGCTACCGCGGTGCACACCGGGCATCGCCGCTTCGGCAGTAATTGCGGAGAGTGCCAATATTTCGTCGACGGCGCACGTCGCGGCCAATGTCTGCATCGGCGACCGGACGACGATCGGCGACAACGCGTACGTCGGGCCAGGCACTGTCATCGGGCCGGACTGCGTGGTCGGCGACGACTGTCGCCTGATCGCCAATGTCACGCTGGTACGCAAGGTCAAGCTGGGTCTACGCGACATCCTGCACCCGGGCGTGGTCATCGGTGCCGACGGTTTCGGCAACGCGATGACGCCGGAGGGCTGGATCAAGGTGCCACAGCTCGGCGGCGTACGTATCGGTGACGACGTCGAGATCGGCGCCAATACGACCGTCGATTGCGGTGCGATCGAGGACACGGTGATCGAGGACGGCGTGCGGATCGACAATCTCTGCATGATCGCGCACAACGTGCATGTCGGTGCGCACACGGCGATCGCCGCCATGAGCGGTGTCTCGGGAAGTACGACGATCGGCAAGCGCTGCCTGTTCGCCGGGCAGACCGGTGTTGTGGGTCACATAACGATCTGCGACGACGTCGTCGTCAGCGGCAAGGCCGTGGTTTCGAAGGACATCACGGAGCCCGGCGTGTACGCAGCGAGCTTCACGGCGGAACCGGCGAGGGAATGGAGCCGCAAGGTCGCGCGTTTCCGGCGGCTAGGGCAGTTGATCGAGCGCGTCAACAAGCTGGAGAAGGCGGGCGAGTAAACCACGATGAGCAGCAGCATCCACGCCACGGCGATCGTCGCCGCCAACGCGAGCATCGGCGACGATGTGAGTATTGGTCCTTACACAATCATCGGTGATAACGTCTCGATTGGCAGCGGGACACGTATCGACAGCCACGTCGTCATCAACGGGCCCACTGAGATCGGCTGCGACAACCACATCTACCAGTTCGCGTCGATCGGCGACGATCCGCAGGACAAGAAATACCGCGGTGAGCCTACGCAGCTCACGATCGGCGACCGCAACACCATCCGCGAGTTCTGCACCATAAGCCGAGGGACTACGCAGGATCGGGGACATACGATCCTCGGCGACGACAACTGGATCATGGCTTACGTGCACATTGCGCACGACTGCATGGTGGGCAGCAAGACGATAATGGCCAACAACGTGACACTCGCGGGCCACGTGGACGTTGGCGACTGGGTCATCTTCGGCGGGTTCTCGGGTGCCCACCAGTTCACGAAGATCGGCGCGCACGCGTTCCTCGGGATGTACTCGGGTGTCAACCGGGACGTGCCGGCTTACACGATGGTGTCCGGGCAGCCCGGCGTACCGCGCGGGATCAACAGCGAGGGCCTGAAACGCCGGGAGTTCAGCGACGCGCAGATTCGAAATATCAAGCATGCGTTTCGCCTGGTCTACCGCAAGGGGCTGAAGCTCGCCGAGGCCATCGCTGAAATCGAGAAACTGGTCGAGTCGCAGCCGGAAGTCGCGGTGTTTCTCGAGTCACTGCGCGCTTCCGAGCGCGGCATCATTCGCTGAGCCCGTGCCCCTTCGCATTGGACTGGTCGCTGGCGAGTCGTCGGGTGACCTGCTTGGCGCGGGACTCGTAACCGCAGTAAGGGAGCGCATCCCCGACGCCGTGTTCGAGGGTGTCGCCGGCCCCGAGATGATAGCCGCCGGCTGCGATCGCTGGGCCGATGCCGAGGAACTCGCGGTCATGGGCGTCGTCGAGCCGTTGAAGCATCTGCCGCGGCTGTTGCGCTTGCGGCGTACGCTGATTTCGCGTTGGCGGGCGTCGCCACCCGATGTCTTCGTCGGCATCGACGCGCCGGACTTCAACCTGGGGCTCGAAGCCGCGTTGAAAGCGTCGGGAATCCGCACCATGCATTACGTCAGCCCATCGATCTGGGCGTGGCGTTCAGGCCGTATCCGCAAGATTCGCAGGGCGGCGGACTGTGTACTCTGCATATTGCCGTTCGAACCCGCGCTGTACGAGCAGCAGGGTGTGAGTGCCGTTTTTGTCGGCCACCCCAAGGCCGACGCACTCTCGCCCGACATCGACGTGCCGGCCGTACGCGAGAGGCTCGGGCTCCCGGCTGACCGACGGATCGTCGCGGTGCTGCCCGGCAGCCGCGGCAGCGAAGTGACCCGCCTTGTCCCCATTTTCGCCGACGCGGCGGCGGACATCGCGGCGCGCGAGGGCGGCGTGCATTTCGTTACCCCGGTGGCGGCGGAGAAGCTGCGGCCCGTTATCGAGGTGTCCCTGCAGCAGCACGCGGTGGCCGATCACTTCACCATCGTCGACGGCCGTTCGATCGAGGTCATGTCCGCCGCCGATCTCGTGCTGCTGGCATCGGGAACGGCCGCGCTCGAGTCGGCGTTACTCGGTAAACCAACGGTGGCCGCGTACCGGGTTTCGCCGCTGACGGCGTTGATCGTGCGTGCATTCGGGCTCGTGAAAGTGAATGAGTTCACCCTGCCCAACCTGCTCGCGGGCGAAACGCTGATCCCCGAGTTCATCCAGGGTGACGCGGAACCCGCCGCTATCGCTGACGGGATCATCGACCTGCTTCACAACCCCGAAAGGTGCGCAGCCATCACGGAGAGATTTGCTAAACTGCGAGCCGAACTGGCAATGAATTCGGATGCGCGCGCCGCCGACGCGCTCATAAGCCTCACAACACAGGGATAGCCGGGCCCGCAAACCGATCATGCAGCAGCTGCAAGCAGATTTCCTGACCGGTCTCGTCGCAGGCCTGGACGAGGCAGGACGCGGTCCGCTGGCCGGTCCGGTGGTCGCCGCAGCCGTGATCCTGCATCCCGAGCGCGCGATCGAAGGCCTCTGCGATTCCAAGAAGCTGAGTGCGCCCCGCCGCGAGGCGCTGGAGGCCGATATCAAACGCCATTCCCTGTGCTGGTCGGTCGCCTGGTCGGACCGTGCGGAGATCGACGCGCTGAACATTCTGGGCGCAACCATGCTTGCAATGCGGCGCGCCATCTTGCGCTTGGCCGTGATGCCGCGGGGCGTCAAGGTCGACGGCAACCGGCTGCCGGACCTTCGTTTCCGTGACGGCAGCATCGACGGGCTGGCGATCGTCGGCGGTGATGCGCAGGTCGACGCCATCAGTGCGGCGTCGATCATCGCCAAGACCGAGCGTGACCGCATGATGTTGGTCATGCACGCGCGGTTTCCGGAGTACGGGTTCGCGCGCCACAAAGGTTACGGCACCGAACTGCATCGGGCCCGTCTCAGGGAGCTTGGCCCGTGCCCCGAGCACCGCCGCAGTTTCTCGCCCGTGAGGGCGCTCGCGTGACCGCTACCCCGTTCGTGCATCTGCACGTCCACACCGAGTATTCCCTCGTCGACAGCACCGTGCGTATTCCGGCGCTGACGGCGAAGGCCGCGACCGACGGCATGCCGGCGGTTGCAATGACGGATAGGAACAACCTGTTCGGGCTCGTGAAATTCTACCGGCGTGCCATCGCGAATGGTGTCAAGCCGGTCATCGGAGCGGACCTGCGCGTCGCGAACCCGGACGATCCGGGCCGGCCGTTCACGCTCATCGTGCTTTGCCAGGACGATCGTGGCTACCGCAACCTGTGCCGGATGATCTCGCGTGCCTACCTGGAGGGACGGGTGCGCGGCGAGACCATGATTCGCCGCGAATGGCTGGACCGCACGAGCTGCGAAGGCCTGATCGCCCTGTCCGGTGGTGTTCACGGCGATGTCGGTCATTCGTTGCTGCTCGGGCACCTGGACGAAGCGCGCGAGCGGCTCGTCGCCTGGCGAGATATTTTCGGCGATCGTTACTACCTCGAACTCGTACGGACCGGCCGCAGCGATGAGGAATCCTGCGTGCAGGCGAGCCTGATCCTGGCGAGCGAGGAACAGGTACCGGTCGTGGCCAGCAATGACGTGCGCTTCATCGAGCAGGACGATTCTCACGCGCACGAGGCACGCGTGTGCATCCACGAGAGCCGCAGTCTCTCCGACCCGGACCGCCCCAGGCACTACAGCAACCAGCAGTACCTGCGATCCTCGGCCGAGATGTCCGCACTGTTCTCCGATATACCGGAGGCGCTGGAGAACGCGCTCGAGATTGCGCGGCGCTGCAACCTCGACCTGAAACTCGGGGAGAGTGTGCTGCCGGCGTTCCCGCTGCCGGACGGACAGACGGAAGAGCAGTTCCTGGAAGCCGAGGCGCGGCGCGGACTCGAGGAGGCGCTCGAGGACGTCCTCGCGGCACAGGGAATCCCGGCAAACGAGCACGCGGCATTCAGGGCGCCGTACCTCGAACGTCTGGACACCGAACTCCGCGTCATCCGCAGCATGGGTTTCCCGGGCTACTTCCTGATCGTGGCCGACTTCATCCGCTGGGCGCGCGACAACGATATCCCCGTGGGGCCGGGTAGGGGCTCCGGAGCCGGCTCCCTGGTGGCCTGGGTACTCGGCATAACGGACCTCGACCCGCTTGAGCACGATCTGCTTTTCGAGCGCTTCCTGAACCCGGAACGCGTCTCGATGCCGGATTTCGATATCGACTTCTGCATGGAAGGGCGTGATCGCGTGATCGAGTACGTGGCCGAGCGCTACGGCCGCGACCGCGTTGCGCAGATCATCACGTTCGGCACGATGGCCGCTCGGGCGGTCATCCGCGATACCGGGCGCGTGCTCGGCCACCCGTACGGGTTCGTCGATCGCATCGCGAAGCTGGTGCCGTTCGAGATCGGCATGACGCTCGACAAGGCGCTGGAACAGTCCGAAGAACTGGCCGCCATGTACCGCGATGACGAGGAGGTGACCGCCCTCATCGATCTCGCGAAGTCGCTGGAGGGGCTGGTCAGGAATGCGGGCAAGCATGCCGGCGGTGTCGTGATCGCGCCGGGCAAGCTCACCGATTTCGCACCGCTCTATTGCGAAGACGGTGGCAGCAGCCTGGTCACGCAGCTCGACAAGGACGACGTGGAGGCCATCGGCCTCGTCAAGTTCGACTTTCTTGGCCTGAAGACGCTTACGATCATCGACTGGGCCGAGCGCATCGTGAATGCGACCTATCGGGACGCGAAGCTCGATATCAGTCGTGTGCCCATGGACGATGCCGAAACGTTCAGGCTGCTGCAGAGCACGCAGACGGCCGCGGTCTTCCAGCTCGAGTCGAGCGGCATGCGCGATCTGATTAAGCGCCTGCGCCCCGACCAGTTCGGGGATCTCGTTGCGCTGGTTGCTTTGTTCCGGCCCGGTCCGTTGCAGTCCGGCATGGTCGATGATTTCATCGCGCGCAAGCACTCGTCCAGCCCGTCGGAGGTCGACTACCTGCACCCGGATTTGAAGCCCGTACTCGAAGAAACCTACGGCGTGATCCTCTACCAGGAGCAGGTCATGCAGATCGCTCAGGTCCTCGCCGGGTACACGCTGGGCGGTGCCGACCTGCTACGACGCGCGATGGGCAAAAAGAAGCCGGAGGAGATGGCCAAGCAGCGTGAGATCTTCATCTCGGGCGCGACCGAAAGAGGGGTTGCCGAGCCGACCGCGACGCGCATCTTCGACCTCATGGAGAAATTCGCGGGTTACGGCTTCAACAAGTCGCATTCGGCCGCGTATGCGATGCTGTCCTACCAGACCGCCTACCTCAAGGCGCATTACCCGGCTGCATTCATGGCGGCCGTGATGAGCGCGGACCTCGACAACACCGACCGGCTGGTGACGCTCAAGGACGACTGCCGGAAGCTGGGGCTGGAGCTCGAGGCGCCGAGCGTCAACCGCTCTTCCTACCATTTCAGCGTCGCTGGCGATCGGGCGATACTGTACGGGCTCGGCGCCATCAAGGGCGTCGGTCGATCGGCTGTCGAGGCGCTCATCGCCGAACGCGACGCTAATGGTCCGTACGTCAGCCTCGTCGAGTTTTGCCGCCGTGTCGATCACGACAAGGTCAACCGCCGCGCGCTCGAGGCGATGATCAAGTCCGGTGCCACCGACGACTTCGGCCAGTCGCGACGTGCCCTGATGCACCAGATGCCGGAGGCGCTCAAGAGCGCCGATCAGCACGCGCGCGCACTGGCAGCCGGCCAGAACGACATGTTCGGTCTCGAGGCGCCGCCGGCCGAGGACGCTGCTGCAGAGTCGGTGGATATGGACGAATGGCCCGAGAGGTTGCTGCTCAGCAACGAGAAGGAAGCGCTGGGGCTCTACCTGACCGGCCACCCGTTTCACGCGGTGCGAGCCGATGCACGCTGTTTCGTCGACGGCAACCTCGCGGATCTCGCGGCCGAGCCGCCGCCGCAGACGGCCCGGGGTGAGCGTGATTACGCGCAGTCGCGTCGCGAAGTGACCGTCGCCGGACTCATCGTCGATCTGCGGAAACGCGGCAGCCGTATCAACGTGGTGCTCGACGATGACAGCGGCCGCATGGAGGTGAGCCTGTTCGGAGAAACGTTCCAGGAGTTCCGGCACCTGCTGGTGAAGGACGAGATCGTCGTGGTGAACGGGCCGCTGCGCTATGACGATTTCATCGGCGCCTGGTCGTTGAACGTCAGGAACGTCCTGCATATCGATCGCGTGATCGAGAGCCGGGCGAAAAGCATGCTGCTGCGGCTGGCGCCGAACGGGCAGGGGGAACAACTGCTCATGAAGCTCCACGACGTACTGTTGCCCTACCGCGAAGGGAATTGCGAGGTGGCCGTGCAGTATTTCGGCAACGATGCGAAAGCGCGGCTCGAGCTGGGTGCGGAATGGTCGGTGCGGCCGAGCCGCGAGCTGCGTGACAAACTCGGCGAACTCCTCGGCAGCAACAACGTTCGCCTGCTGTACGCGCCCGGCCGGGAAATCCTGTAGAGTCCTGCGCCATGGATCTGAAATTCCTGGATTTTGAGCAACCGATCGCCGAGCTCGAGGCAAAAATCGAGGAACTGCGGTTCGTCGGCGATGACTCCGAGATCAATATCAACGAGGAGGTCACCCGGCTGCGTGCCAAGAGCGAGGCGCTCACCCGGAGCATCTTCGCAAAGCTCAGCGCCTGGCAGATCGCACAGGTCGCCAGGCATCCCATGCGGCCTTATACGCAAGACTACCTCGAGATGATCGCGCCGGATTTCCAGGAGCTGCACGGCGACCGCATGTATGCAGACGACCCGGCGATTATCGGCGGCGTCGGGCGGATCGACGGGCGTGCCGTCATGTTCATCGGCCACCAGAAGGGGCGTGATACCAAGGAGCGGGTGCGGCGAAATTACGGCATGCCGAAGCCGGAGGGATACCGCAAGGCGCAGCGGCTGATGCGTCTCGCAGAGAAGTTCTCGCTGCCGGTCGTGACCTTCATCGACACGCCCGGCGCGTATCCCGGCGTCGGCGCCGAGGAGCGCGGCCAGAGCGAGGCGATCGCGTTCAGCCTGTACCTGATGGCGAGTCTCAAAACGCCGATCATCAGCGTCGTGATCGGCGAAGGGGGGTCTGGCGGCGCGCTCGCGATCGGCGTGGCCGACAAGTTGTTGATGCTGCAATACGGGATCTATTCCGTCATCTCCCCGGAGGGCTGCGCGTCGATACTCTGGAAGAGTGCCGAAAAAGCGCAGGAGGCGGCCGAGGCGATGCGCATCACCGCGGCTAGCCTCAAGAGCTTCGGCCTGGTCGACGAAGTGCTGCGAGAACCCCTCGGCGGTGCGCACCGTAATCCGGAGCAGGCCGCGGAGGTCATCCGAAATGCGCTAATCAGGGCGCTGGACGAACTCGAAACCGTTCGGCCCGGCCAGTTGCTCGAAAACCGCCACCGACGGCTCGCCGGGTTCGGCGCCTTCAAAGAGGCGTGACGTTCGGTCCCGACGTGCTCCTGGAGCGTCTCGACGCGCTCGAGACCACCGCCAACAAGCCTCGTCGCTACCTGATCGCGCTGAGCGGCGGGCTCGATTCGACGGTGCTGGCGCACGCGCTTTCGGAAACGCGCGACCAGCATGGCAAGCGGCTGCTCGCCATCCACGTCGATCATCAACTGCAGGCCGAGTCGTCGAGATGGAGCGAACACTGCCGCGAACTTGCCGGCCGCTTCGGTATCGAGTTCATGGCCGAGCACGTTGCCGTTGACACGACCCGCGGCAGCGGTCTCGAGGCCGCCGCGCGCGAGGCGCGTTACGCGGTGCTTGAGCGGCACATCGATGACGGAGACTGGTTACTCAGCGCTCATCACCGCAACGACCAGGCCGAGACGCTGCTGCTGAACCTCATGCGGAGCAGCGGCCCGGCCGGTCTCGCCGGTATCGGTGTGGCCGCACCGTTTGCTGCCGGATGGCTGGTCAGACCGCTCATCGACGTCTCCCGCGCGGATCTGGAAGCGTACGCGGAGGAGCGCGGCCTCGGGTGGCTGGAGGATCCGTCGAACGAGGATCTCCGCTTTGATCGCAACTACCTGCGGCACGAGGTTCTGCCCGCGCTGCAGCGGCGCTGGCCCGGTGCCGTCGAGCGGATCGCCCGCAGTGCCGATCTCGCCGGTGAGGCCGCGTCGATGCTGGAGGACCTTGCGGCGATCGATCTGCAGGGACTGGGAAACCGGGCAACCAGGATCGAGGTCGAAGGTCTCATCAAGCTCCCCGAAGCCCGGCAGCGGAACCTGCTTCGCCACGCGATCCGTCGCGCCGGCTTGCCCCCGCCGGGTGCGGCCCGGCTTGCGACGGTCATCGACAGCGTGCTTCATGCGAAACAGGATGCGCAGCCGCTGGTGGAGTGGCCGGGCGGCGAACTGCGGCGCTACCGGGGTCGTCTCTACCTGTTGCCGCCTCTCGGCGCAGCGGCGTGGCCGCCGCAGGGCACGGCGCTTGCGGAAACGCCCGTCGCGCTGGGCGAGGGTATGGGTACACTGAGATTGGTGCCCGGTGCACCCCGTGGCCTTTCGGCTGCCACGGTACGGCGCGGCCTTTGCGTGCGGATGCGCACGGGCGGAGAGCAATTAAAGCCGGCGGGCCAGGCACACACGAAGAAGCTCAAGAAGTTGTTGCAGGACGAGGGCGTGGTGCCGTGGATGCGGGACCGCTTGCCGCTCGTTTTCGCGGGCGACGAGCTGGTTGCGGTGGCGGACCTCTGGGTCGCGGCCGGCGCGACCAGCGAGCCGGGCACGACCGTGCGCTGGGACCGCCGGCCGGAACTGTACTGAAGGAGCCGCCACCGCGTTGTTTCGGCAGAGGTGATCTGTTACCTTTTAACACCGTCTTTTATCCAACGACGGCGTGACTTTCAAAGGGTTGGAGAGAAGCACACTGGCCTCGAGCAGTGCTTTGAATCCAGCCCTTATCTTTTCCCGCCGCAGGAGCAACCGGGCTCATCATGACATCGTATGTATTCATCACCGGCGGGGTGGTGTCGTCCCTCGGCAAGGGTATTACCTCGGCCTGCCTGGGCGCGATCCTGGAAGCGCGCGGTCTCTCGATCAGTATGATCAAGCTGGACCCGTACCTCAATGTCGACCCGGGCACGATGAGCCCGTTCCAGCACGGCGAGGTGTTCGTCACGCATGACGGTACGGAGGCCGACCTCGACCTCGGTCATTACGAGCGCTTCGTGCGCACCGTTACCGGCCGCAACAGTAATTTTACGACCGGCAGGATCTACGAGAGCGTCATCGGCAAGGAGCGTCGCGGCGACTACCTGGGTGCGACCGTGCAGGTGATCCCGCACATCACCGACGAGATCAAGCGAAGCGTCCGCCGCGGGGCCGGAGATGCGGATATCTGCCTCGTCGAGATCGGCGGCACCGTGGGCGACATCGAGTCCCTGCCGTTTCTCGAAGCCATTCGCCAGATGGGCGTGGAGCTCGGTCACGACCGGGTCGTCTACGTGCACCTGACGCTGGTGCCGTACATCGCGACCTCTTCGGAAATCAAGACCAAGCCGACGCAGCACTCGGTGAAGGAGCTGCGTTCGATCGGTATTCAGCCGGACATCCTGGTGTGCCGTTCCGAACAGCCGCTGCCTGACGAACAGCGCAAGAAGATTGCGTTGTTTACCAACGTGCAGGAGGCCGCAGTGATCTCGGCCTACGACGTCGACGACCTCTACAAGATTCCCGAGATGATGCACGAGCAGGGGCTGGACGACATCGTTGCACGGCAGTTCCGCCTCGACCTACCGGCGGCCGATCTCAGTGAATGGCAGGCCATCGTGGAGGCGAAGCGCAACCCGACAGGCGAGGTCGACATCGCGATGGTCGGCAAGTACGTCGATCTCAAGGACTCGTATATCTCGCTGTCCGAGGCGCTGCTGCACGGTGGCATCCATACCCAGACACGCGTCAACATCCATTACATCGAGTCGCAGGATATCCTGGACCACGGCACCGACAGCCTGCGCACGATGGACGGTATCGTGGTCCCCGGCGGCTTCGGCGATCGCGGCATCGAGGGCAAGATCCGCGCGGTGCAGTTCGCACGCGAGAACGGCATCCCGTATCTCGGGATCTGCCTCGGGATGCAGCTGGCCGTCATCGAAGCGGCACGCAGCCTCGCCGGGCTCGACGGGGCGATGAGCACGGAGTTCGACAGGTCAACGCCGCACCCGGTTGTCGGCCTGATCACCGAATGGCGGACCGCGAGCGGCGACGTCGAGCAGCGCGACGAGCAGTCCGAGCTGGGCGGAACGATGCGGCTCGGCGCACAGGAGATCAGGCTCGTCGAGGGCTCGCTGGCGGCCCGAACCTACGGGGCCGGCACGATCCAGGAACGGCATCGGCACCGCTACGAAGTGAATAACAACTACCGCGCGCAGCTGGAAGAGGCCGGGGTGCGTTTCTCCGGGGTTTCGGTCGACGATCTCGTCGAGGTAGTCGAGCTTCCCGGTCATCCGTGGTTTCTCGCCAGCCAGTTCCACCCGGAGTTCACCTCCAACCCGCGGGACGGCCATCCCTTGTTCAAGGGGTTCATATCCGCGGCGCGAAGACACCACGAAGGTGAATTGCCCAGGGTCGCCGAGGCATGAAGCTGACGACTTTCGAAGTCGGCAACGATCGGCCGATCTTCCTGATCGCGGGCACCTGCGTCGTGGAGAGCGAGGCCATGGCCATCGACACGGCGGGCACGCTGAAGGAGATCTGCGCGAGGCTCGACGTGCCGTTCATCTACAAGTCCTCGTTCGACAAGGCGAACCGCAGCTCGGCGGGCAGTTTTCGCGGCCCAGGCATGGAGGAGGGACTGCGCATCCTTGGCGAGGTCCGCGCGCAGGTCGGCGTGCCGGTCCTCACGGACGTGCACGAGGATACCCCCATGGACGAGGTCGCCGCGGTGGTCGATGTCCTGCAGACGCCGGCGTTCCTGTGCCGGCAGACGAATTTCATCCTGCGCGTCGCTTCTACCGGCAAGCCCGTCAACATCAAGAAAGGGCAGTTCCTGTCGCCATGGGAGATGCATAACGTCGTCGAGAAGGCGAAGTCGACGGGCAACGAGGACATCATGGTGTGCGAACGCGGTTTCACCTTCGGCTACAACAACCTGGTCTCGGACATGCGCAGCCTTGCCATCATGCGCGGCACGGGCTGCCCGGTAGTGTTCGATGCCACCCACTCCGTGCAGTTGCCCGGGGGCAGGGGCTCGGCTTCCGGCGGGCAGCGCGAATTCATCCCGGTGCTTGCTCGTGCAGCTACCGCCGCAGGCATAGCGGGCTTGTTCATGGAGACGCATCCGAATCCGGACGAGGCACTGTCCGATGGCCCGAACGCCTTGCCGCTCGGGCACATGGCGGAGCTGCTCGAGGCCCTCGTCTCGATCGACAGGAATGTTAAACAACGCGGTTATCTCGAGACGGAGCTCGGACTGGCCGAATAATTCCCCAAGGACACAACAATGATCAGGATCAGCGAAATTCGCGGTCGGGAAATTCTCGATTCGCGCGGTAACCCCACGGTCGAGGCGGACGTGACCCTCGCAGACGGCAACATGGCGCGCGCGGCCGTCCCCTCGGGCGCTTCGACGGGGTCACGGGAAGCGGTCGAACTGCGCGACGGCGACCAGTCGCGCTATCTCGGCAAGGGCGTCACGAAAGCCGTCGCCAACGTTAATGGCGCGCTGCGCGACGCCCTCGTCGGGACGGATTTCGAGGACCAGCGTGCGCTGGATGAGCGCATGATCGAGCTCGACGGCACCGACAACAAGGGGCGACTCGGGGCCAACGCGCTGCTCGCGGTGTCGCTGGCCACGGCCCGCGCCGTGGCGCAGTCGGCTGGCATGCCGCTGTTCCGGCACCTGGGCGACGGCACGACCATGCCGGTGCCTATGATGAACATCATCAACGGCGGTGCCCATGCCGACAACAGCGTGGATATCCAGGAGTTCATGATCCTGCCCGTCGGCGTGCCGTCATTTTCGGAAGCGCTGCGTTACGGCACCGAGATTTTCCACGCGCTGAAAGCCGTGTTGCGCGGCAAGGGACTGAATACCGCGGTCGGTGACGAGGGTGGATTCGCGCCCGACCTGCCGTCGAATCGCGCGGCGCTCGATACCATCATGGAGGCGATCGGCAAGGCCGGCTTCACGGCGGGTGACGATATTCTGCTGGGCCTCGATGTCGCGAGTTCCGAGTTCTACGAGGACGGTCAGTACAATCTCGTCTCCGAAGGGCGCCGTTTCGATGCCGCCGGGTTCAGCGAATTTCTCACTGAACTCGCGGACAGCTACCCGATCATCAGCATCGAGGATGGCATGGACGAGAGCGACTGGGCGGGGTGGCGTGTGTTGACCGATGCCCTCGGGGACCGCGTGCAGCTCGTCGGCGACGACCTGTTCGTGACCAACACCGCGATACTGGCGCGCGGTATCGACGAAAAGATCGCAAATGCGATATTGATAAAACCCAACCAAATCGGTACCTTATCCGAAACTCTTGATGCAATTACTATGGCAGTGGAGGCGGGCTACGCCGCGGTGATCTCGCACCGGTCCGGGGAGACCTCGGACAGCACGATTGCCGATATCGCGGTTGGCACCCGGGCAACGCAGATCAAGACCGGGTCGCTGTCGCGATCGGACCGCATCGCCAAGTACAACCAGCTGCTGCGCATCGAAGAGGAACTGGGCGGGAGCGCGCAATACGCCGGTCGTGGCGCGTTCTCTGTAAAGGCCTGACCACACAACCCGGGGAATCTGCTTGTCGAACCTACGCTGGCTGCTGATCGTGCTCGGCACAGTCGCCGTGCTGCTGCAGGCGCAGCTGTGGTTGTCCGAAGGCGGCTATCGCAAGACGATGAAGTTGCGCGAGGCGGTCGAGGAGCAGCGTGCGATGAATCAGCGGCTGCGTGAGCGCAATGCCGCGCTCGACGCCGAAGTGGTGAATCTCAAGCAGGGCCTGGAAGCGGCCGAGGAACGTGCCCGCACCGACCTCGGGCTGATCGGCCGCAGGGAGACCTTCTACCAGGTCGTCCCTGACGCCGCCAGCGGCGACTGAGGCGGCCTTGCCGGCAACCCCTGCCGCGCCACCGGAGTGGGCTCGTGCGCATGGGGCGCCGTTGTTCGCTGCGTCGATCCGCAGCAAGCCATCCGATTTCCGCGTCATCGAGAATCTCGGTTTCGAACTCAGCGGTTCCGGCGAGCATGATTACCTGTGGGTGCAGAAGGTCGGCGCGAACACCGACTGGGTGGCGCGGCGTGTAGCCCGGCACGCCGGCGTCCGCCCGGGAGACGTGGGTTACGCCGGCATGAAAGATCGGCACGCGATCACGCAGCAGTGGTTCAGCGTGCCCGGCCGCGGCAGCGTGGACTGGGGATCGTTCGCGGCTGAAGGGGTGACGATCCTCGCCGTACACCGCCACGATCGCAAGCTGCGCCGCGGCGCGCACGCCGGCAACACCTTTTGCATCGCGCTCCGCACGCCGCAGGCGCCCTCAATGCGGCATGCCGTGGAGGAACGCCTGGCGTGCATCGCGGCCTGCGGCGTGCCCAATTACTTCGGCCCGCAGCGTTTCGGCCACGGCCTGGGCAACGTCGATCTGGCACGGCGGCTGTTCGCGGGCGCGCGCCTCAAGCGCGACAAGCGCAGTATCGCGATCTCGGCCGCACGCTCGTTCCTGTTCAACGAGATCCTGTCCGCACGGGTCACCGATGGCAGCTGGGAGCGCATCCTGCCGGGCGAACGCATCAACCTCGACGGCTCCGGCAGCGTGTTCCGCACCGAAGTGATCGACGACACGATCGAGCGCCGCGCCAGCGAACTGGATATTCACCCCACGGCGACGTTGTGGGGACTACGTAGTGAGATTTCGGGCGGAGTAATAGAGACGCTGGAACGTCAAGCGACGGATGCTCATGCGGACCTCAGAACCGGCCTTGAGCGCCTTGCCGTTAAAGCCTCGCAGCGCCCTCTGCGGCTACGCATAACGGACCTCTCCTGGGAATTCGCAGACGACGCCCTGTGGCTCGAATTCACCCTACCGCCGGGCGCGTTCGCGACCGCGGTCTTGCGCGAGATCATCATCCTGTAGCAGCGGTTTTCAGTTCGCGACCCTCAGGGCTGCTGCAACAGCACGTACACTGCCCCGTTGCCGCCGTGGACCTGGCGCGTGGAAACGAAGGCCAGCACGGTGTCCCACTGCCGCAACCAGCGGTTGACCTTTTGTTTCAGCACGGGCCCGCGTGCGCCCGAACCCAGCCCCTTGCCGTGTACGATTCGAACGCAAAGCCTGCCATCGCGGGCGCAGCGCTCGATGAACTCGGCGAGCCTGGGCTTCGCCTCGGCGACCGTCATGCCGTGCAGGTCGATCTCGTCCTGCACACTGAAGTTGCCTCGCGCGAGTTTGCGCATGGTGCGTTTCCCGACCGACGGGCGGTGAAATCGCAGACTCTCGCCGCTGTGGCTCTCGGTGTCGTCGATGCCTGCTTCGAGACTTTCGCGCAGGACCGCCGCCTCGTCTGCGCGCCTGAAACGAGCGCGCGGCGAGGGCTTGCGAACGACCTCCTCGGCCCGCCGGGTCGTTTGCAGCGGCTTTGTGTCGGCAAGCGCCCGGCGGAACAGATCTCTGTCATCATCCGTCACTGTATCGGTTCCTGAAAGCTATGGTGCAGAGGGAACATTGAGTATAGTGAGCGCGTCGCGAGCAGCCAAACGATCGATTCCCGCCCAGCAATAATGAAAATCCTCGTAAGTAATGACGACGGTTATCTTGCGACAGGCATCAACGTACTGACCGAGGCGCTCGCCAGGGTTGCGGACGTCGTGGTGTTCGCGCCGGACCGCAATCGCTCGGCAGCCAGCAATTCCCTCACCGTGCACATGCCGCTGCGGGTACAAAAAATCGCCGAGAACCGCTACTGCGTCGATGGCACGCCGTCGGACTGCGTCCACCTGGCGCTCACAGGATTCCTCGACCACGAACCGGACCTCGTGGTATCGGGCATCAATCACGGCGCAAACCTCGGCGACGACGTGATCTACTCCGGCACCGTGGCGGCAGCCATGGAAGGGCGTTTTCTCGGTCTTCCCGCGATCGCCGTGTCGCTGGCCGGCAACGGGCGCCTGGAACATTTCGATACCGCGGCGCGCGTGGTCACGGAGATGGTGCAGAAGCTGGAGCGTGCGTCCTTCTCGTCCGATGTGACGCTGAACGTCAACGTGCCGGACCTGCCGTATGACGAGCTGAACGGTATCGTCGCGGCGCGCCTGGGTTTTCGTCACAAGTCCGAGCCGGTGGTGCGGCAGCAGGACCCCCATGGACGGACTATCTACTGGGTGGGCCCGGCGGGCCGCGGTGCGGATTCGGGCGAGGGCACGGATTTCAACGTGATCGAGCGGGGCGCGGTCGCAGTGACGCCACTGAAAGTCGATCTCACGCGCCACGAGTCCCTGCCGCAGATCACCGACTGGCTGTCGAATGACTAGCCCGCAAGGCGGTGTCGCCGGTATCGGGATGACCTCCGCGCGCACGCGCGACCGGCTCGTCGAGCGGCTTCGCTCGCACGGCATACGCTCGGAGGCGGTGCTGAGCCGGATTCGTAACGTGCCGCGTCACCTGTTCGTCGACGAAGCCCTGGCGAGCCGCGCATACGAGGACACGGCGCTGCCGATCGGTCACGGCCAGACAATCAGCCAACCGTATGTCGTTGCGAGGATGACCGAGGCACTGCTGGACGGGTTCGAAGGTGAGAAGGTACTCGAGATCGGGACCGGCTGCGGTTACCAGACGGCAGTGCTCGCGCCGCTGGTCAAGAAAATCTATTCCGTGGAGCGCATTCCCGAACTGTTGCGCAAGACCAGGCAGCGGTTGCGGGACCTCGACATCTACAACGTGCAGTTCCGGCCCGGCGATGGCTGGGAGGGGTGGCCGAAGTATGCACCTTATGACGGCATTATCGTGGCTGCGGCGGCGCCGGTTGTGCCGGAGAAGCTGCTCGAGCAGCTCGCGCACGGCGGGCGACTGGTGATGCCCGTCGGGGCGCCGGGCTACCAGGAACTCACGGTGATGACGCGGCATCGTGACCATTACGAGCAGCAAGCGATCGGTGGCGTGAGCTTCGTTCCGCTCGTGAAAGCTTAAAAGGTTTATTAGTTAATTTAATATGTTACAGGATATTCATTACGTTAATTCTGCTTTTCGGGCAGCAAAGGGCAGGTAGCCAGGATGGCCTTATTCGGACCCCTTTACGAGCGCGTGATGCGCTGGTCACGGCATCGCCACGCCGAGTGGTACCTCGGTGCGATGAGTTTCGCGGAGTCGTCGTTTTTCCCGATCCCGGTCGACGTGATGCTCGCGCCGATGTGCATGGCGATGCCCGAGCGCTCCTGGCGCTATGCGCTCAATGCGTCGTTGCTGTCGGTAGCCGGCGGCATCGCCGGATACGTCATCGGGCTGCTCGCATTCGAGGCCATCGAGCCATGGCTTCGCGGCTCGCACTACTGGAGCGCGTATGAAACGGCACGGGCCTGGTTCGATGCCTATGGTTTCTGGACCGTGTTCGTCGCCGGGTTCTCGCCGATTCCCTACAAGGTCTTCACGATTGCGGCGGGCGTGGCGGTGCTGAATTTCCCCGCGTTCGTCATCGCCTCCGTCATCGGCCGCGGCGCCCGGTTCTTCCTGGTCGCTGCCGTCGTCAAGTACGCCGGCGTGCGTCTCGAAGCGACACTGCTTCGCTACATCGAGCGCATCGGCTGGGGACTGGTCGCCGTCAGCGCCCTCGTCATCGGGTATCTCATGGCGAGCGGTTGATGCGCACGCGTATCGTCGTGGTCGTACTCGCCAGCCTCTTGCTCGCTGCGTGCGGATCGAGCTCCAGCTGGCAGGCAAAGCCGGAGCAGCACATCGTCCGCAAGGGTGAGACCCTGCATTCGATCGCATGGCGCTACGGCAAGGACCCGGCAGACGTTGCGCGCTGGAACCGGCTCGGCGACGGTTCGCTGATCTATCCGGGGCAGGTGATTCGCCTCACGCCGCCGGCCGGGGCAAACCCGCGTAGCGCTCCCACGCAGGGGTCGGGGCGCCAGTCCCTGCCGTCGATCCCCACGCAGCCGCCACCCGCGTGGAGCTGGCCAACCAGCGGGCGAATCAGCGTGGAATTCGGCGGGAAACCGGGCAGCGGAACCGGCGTGCTGATCGATGGCCGCCCCGGGCAGCCCATAGTGGCCGCGGCCCCGGGCAGGGTCGTGTATGCGGGCGGTGGACTCATCGGCTACGGTCAGCTTATCATTCTGAAGCACAACGACACCTTCCTCAGTGCCTACGGGCACAACGCGAAACTGCTGGTCAAGGAGGGACAGGCTGTTCGGAAAGGCCAGCAGATCGCGACCATGGGGGAGGGGCCGGAACGGAAGCCGCGACTGCATTTCGAGATCAGGCGCAACGGCGAGCCGGTTAACCCGCGACAGTATCTGCCTGCGAGGTAATTCGACTGTCACCTGATTTCCCGCATCGCGCTTCCAGCGAGGGAGTATCAGCGGGTGCAGAAAGTGCGAGTGCAGGTCGACGAGTCGAAAGAGGCGCCGCCGAACGGAAGGGCCGCCGCGCGCCCGCACGATTCCACGAGCCTCTACCTGTCCGAGATCGGCGTTCCCCCGCTGTTGACCGCCGACGAGGAAAAAGAGTACGCACGCCTTGCCAGGAGCGGTGATGAAGCGGCGCGACACCGCATGATCGAGAGCAATCTGAGGCTGGTCGTCAAGATCGCCCGACGCTACATCAATCGCGGTTTGCCATTTCTGGACCTCATCGAGGAAGGTAATCTCGGCCTGATACACGCCGTGGAGAAATTCGATCCGGAGCGTGGATTCCGCTTCTCGACCTACGCAACCTGGTGGATCCGCCAGACCATCGAGCGCGCGATCATGAACCAGTCGGGATCGGTGCGCCTGCCTATCCACATCATCAAGGACATTCATACCTGCCTGCGCGCGGCACGCAGCATTAGCCAGCACAAGGACAAGGAGCCAACCGCGGCCGACATCGCCGAGCACCTGCAGCGTGACGTTGCCGAGGTGCAGCGGCTGCTGGCGTTGAACGAGCGCGTCACGCTGCGATCGGGCAACGTCGACGAAAGCGGGGCAGGCCCCGTCGATCGCCTGCGCGCCAGGCGCGAATCGGAACCGCCGCGCTGTGCGCAACAGGACGACGTCAACGATATCGTCGATCGCTGGGTCTGCGAACTCAGCGCCAAACAGCGTGAGGTCGTGGAGCGCCGCTTCGGGCTGCATGGATACCGCCGCGAGACGCTGGAGCACATCGGCGAAGAAATCGGCGTGACTCGCGAGCGGGTCCGGCAAATTCAGCTCGAGGCGCTCAGGAATCTGCGGGCGATGCTGGAGAGCAACGGCATCTCCGGCGACACCATTTTCGATTGATTCAGAGGTAGAGCACCGCCGCCAACCGACGACCTTCCCCCGCCAGTACGTTGAAGGTGCGCGCGGCCGCGGCGGTGTCCATGACCTCGAGCCCGATTCGCCGCCTTGCAAATGCGAACGTCAGTTCCCGCGGCGGAAATACCGCGCGGGCGCCGGTGCCCAGAATGAGGAGTTCCGGCTCATCCTCGAGAAGCATCTCGAAATGCGATATGGCGAGCTCGTCGAGCGGAGGCGGCGAAAAGTCGTCGACCAGGCCGTCAGGCGTCAGTGCGATCGTCTCGGTGAAGCGATTATTGCCAACGACGATGGCATTGCCGGACACCCTGCGGATCGTCGTTACCGAGGAAAATTCGCGCGTAAACTTCAAATCCCGTTTCCGTTACCATGGGCTGCCGCCGCGCAATCATAGCGAATAGCGAGATCGGACCCAAAAAGCGTGCCTGATTCCCAACACAGTCCGGATGCCGTCGTGCTGTTGCCGTCGGTGCGGGGTCGGCTGAGCGACCGTTCTCTGTTGCGCTGGCTGTCGCGGGGGCGGCTGGCGGAAGCGCCTGCTGCAGCGGATCCTCTCGCTGAGGTCCTGCGCGCAATCGGCCGGGCTTACCCCCGGGAAGGCTTGGCCGCACTGCGCATGTGGGGCCAGACGGGCGAGCGCCCCGGCGCCTGGATCGCCGCCGCGGAACCGGTCTACATGGAACCCCGGCTCGATCGACTGTTCCTGCAGGTACTCGGCCCGGGCGACGTCAGCGGCTCGGAGCTGCAGCGCCTGTTCGACGCCCTGCAGGAGACCCTCGGCAGTGAGCGCGAGCTCGGTTTCGCGCGGATCGGCAGTTCCGGTTATATCCGCTCCGGCCGGCCGATGGTCACGCCGGGCATGCCCGCGGCCGCACTGGACGGTCGGAACCCCGACGGTGCTTTACCGCCGGCCGACGTCGCCGCGGACACGCTGAACCTGATCTCGGAAATAGAGATGACGCTGCACGCTCAGCCCATTAATGCGCAACGCCTGGCAGAGGGCCGCCCGCCCGTGAACTCGCTGTGGATCTGGGGCGGCGGCTATGCCCCGGCGCAATGCGCGAGCGAGATGCCGCCCCTCTACGGCGCCCAGCCGCTGTTGCAAGGCTACTGGGCGAGCGTCGGCGGCAGTGCCGAGCCGTGGCCGGGCACGATCGGTGCCTGCGTCGACGCAGCGCCGGGCGGATTCGTCGCTGTCGTCCCGGCCGTGAGCGACGCGGGCGGGGCGCTCGAATCCGAACTCGCGGCGTTGCGCGACGCGTTTCGCAGCCGGAAACTGACCAGCGCTGTGCTGATCAGTGTCGATGGCGTCCGAGTAACGCTGCGCCGTTCCGACCGGTTTCGCGTGTGGCGCCGAACGGCGCGCCTGCTCGAGGGCCCTGTCGCGTGAATAACGGCCGTCCCGTGGTTACCCGCGCCGCGGCCGATCCGCAGGTGCTCGCCGCCCTCTCCGAACTCGATCCGATCAGTGCGCGGGTGTTCGCGGCGCGCGGCGTGGCCGATCCCGCGCAGCTGGACTATGCCCTGTCGCGCCTGGCCCCGGTCAGCCTGCTCGAAAACGTCGACGCGGCGGTCGACCTTCTGCAGGCAAAGCGCGCAACCCGCATCACGGTCGTGGGGGATTTCGACGTTGACGGCGCGACCAGTGCGGCATTGATGCTGCGTTGCCTGCGGGAATTCGGTTTCGAG
>JBFFEB010000022.1:0-44888 GCA_041559075.1 Woeseiaceae bacterium
ATAGAGATGGTGACAACAGTAAAGAAGAAGGGGCAGCGCCCGCTGGCAATGGCGCTGGCCCTTGCTGTTATGTCGATGAGCTTGACCGCCTGTGCAGAACGGGCGAACGTCACTTTGCACGAACCGGGTGTCTACAAGGGTGGTGTGGATCCGCTGCTGGCACAGCAGCAGGATCCGCAGCAGATCGAGACACTGCAGGGGCGTTTTGCGAAAGGGCAGTCGGATCGGTAGCCAGGCCGGTCCAGTGAAGCGAATGGCGGCCGTGGCCCGGCTGGGGTCGCGGCGCAAATAGGAGCCTGGTCAATGCGCGAACAACAAACTAGCAAACCACGGGGCCGCCGTCGTGCCGTCCTCGTTACTGTCGCAGTATCGCTGATGGTTTCCATGGCTTTGCCGCTGACAGGGTATTTCGCCTACGAAGCCGGACTATTGCAATCAGCCCAGGCCCAGGAGTCGAAGGACGAAGAAGCCGTCAATCCTCGCGCCGAATACTGGCGCGCCGTGCGCGGCGGGGTCGAAGGTTACTCGGCTGTCTCGGGGCAGGAAACCGGGGTACTGATCCAGAACGGTGGCCAGAACTGGCGCGCGGTTCGCAATGGCCCGGTTTCGTTCTACGGCGGGTCGTTAATCATCGTCGTGCTGCTTTTGCTGGCTGCGAAGCACGTCGTCAAGGGTAAGGACAAGCTCGAAACGCGTACCGGCCGAACGGTGACGCGCTGGTCGAGTTTCGAGCGCATCATGCACTGGTATGTCGCCATCTCGTTCATCATCCTGGCGATTACCGGCCTCAGCCTGATCTTCGGTAAGAACGTGCTTATCCCGCTGATGGGCAAGGAGGGCTTTGCCGCCTGGGCCCAGCTGGCCAAGCCGATACACGATTACCTTTCCCTGCCGTTCGCCGCGGGCCTCTTCCTGCTGTTGCTCATGTGGATCGGCAAGAACGGTCTGAAGAGCTACGACTTCGAGTGGCTTAAGTCGCTGGGCGGCGCCATCGGTGATGGTCATCCGCCCGCAGGCTTCTTTAACGCCGGCGAGAAGGTGTTCTACTGGCTGGTGTTCGTGGGCGGCGTCGCAATGACCGTTTCCGGCTTCTACCTGCTGTTCCCGAACCTCGAAACGGTTCGCGAATCGATGCAGTTCTGGCACATCATCCACGCCTCGTCGGGCCTGTTCCTGATCGCTGTCGCACTTGGTCACATGTACCTCGGCAGTGTCGGTACCGAGGGCGTACTCGAAGGCATGGTGAGCGGCGAGGTCGACGAAGGCTTCGCCAAGCAGCACCACAGCCTCTGGTACGAAGAGATCAAGGGCGGTGCCGCACCCGCGGAAGGCGAGGCAGCGCCGGGCGCGTCGAGTGCCGCCACGACCTGAGCCACAACGGGCCTTTTCACTGAGGACCAACCGGCCGGCATTTGCCGGCCGGTTTTTCATTGCACTGCTGTTCATGGGCCTGCCTTTTGCCACGGTCGGCAACCAGATCCTGCCGGGAGAGGAAACCAACGGGAAGACGGCACTGATGTCCGCGGCCCGGCAAGGTGACGTCGCTGCGGTCGCCCGTCTGATCTCGGCAGGCGCCGACGTCAATGCCAGTAATGACGGCGGTGCCACTGCACTGATGTTTGCATCACTCAGCGGCGACCCGATGGTTACCAGCCTGCTGGTCAGAGCAGGCGCAGATACGGACAGCAAGGCAAAGCTCGGCTGGACCGCGCTGGCCCTCGCCGCGGTCAAGGGTTACACGGAAGTGGCGGAGGTCCTGCTCGATGCCGGAGCAGACCAGGGGGTTCGCGACGCCTACGGATGGACGCCGTTGATGCGAGCGGTCGACAGGCGCCGCGCAGACATTGTGCGCCTGCTGCTCGACAGGCCCGGCGCCGACCTGGCGCTGCGCCAGGAGGACGGCGCAACCGCTTTACACATAGCCGCCGCGAGCGGAGATCTCGAGATCGTGAAGCTCCTCGTCACTCACGGCGCAGACGGCTCCGCCCGCGACCGTAACGGCAAGACCGCTGCGGAGATTGCGGGATCCGCGGGCCACACGGAGATCGCAGAGTATCTTGCAGAGCGCGACGATTCCTAGCAAGCGCCGGTGCGCGAATACTCGTTCATTGGCCAGACAGTAGTCACATCCCGCGCCGGGCTCCGGATGTCATCCCGCTTGTGCGCGAGCGCAACCTGGAAACCGAATTCGGTAAGAAACCGCTCGAGCATATCGCCGCCGTAGACGCCGGTCGCGAACAGGGCCCGATCGTCGTCGTCGTACTCGAGGCGCACGGCCGCCAGCGGCTGCGGTGCAGGCCCCGCGAGCACCCGCGCCCCGTCGCTCGGGTCGTAGACGCTGCCTTCCGAACAGCAATAGATGACCTGCCCGCGCGACCACCAGTCTTCGCCGACGGCCTCGGTATTCATGGGTTTGTGCCGGTAGTCGATGAAGCTGACCTTGCGCGTCGGGTAGCTCATCCGGTGGGCACAGATCGCCGAGAATGCGACGATAGACCGGCCGGGCCCGACGCCGCCACTCCAGCGATACGGGCGGCCGTCCGAGGTCTCGAGCTCGGCGCCCGGTTCCGCGGGCAAGCCCAGGTCGATCAGGAAACACGGGGTCGTGACGTACGGGTAGTGAAATACGTAGCTCTGCCCCACCGTCAACGCATCGGGCGTAAGCGTGTTGCCGTCGGCGTCCACGAGCCTGGCCCGCTCGGCCGGCACGAGTTCGCCCGCCGGCTGCGCCATCAGTGACGGATCCGCAGCCACGGCGGCTCCTGCGCCCACGCAAGCCTTGATGAATTTACGCCTGTCGAGAGATTCGGAATCGGCCATGGAAAAATAGTAGCAGAATCGAGGTGTGCGGCAGCTGCTATGATCGCAATCGTTCGACAGGCTGAAAAGGGTGGGGCTTCGGTGCCAGGAAACCTGGAAACACTCACGGATAGCGAGCTGGCGCACTACAGCCGGCACCTGAGCCTTCGGGAGGTGGGTCCGGAGGGTCAGGCGAGGCTCAAGCGCGCATCCGTACTGCTCGTCGGGCTCGGCGGTCTCGGCTCGCCGCTCGCGATGTACCTGGCCGCCGCCGGTGTCGGCCGTATCGGCATCGTCGAGTTCGACACCGTGGAAGCGTCGAACCTGCAGCGGCAGGTGCTCTTCGTCAGCAGCCAGGTCGGTGAAGCCAAGCTCGCTTGCGGAGCCGCGCGGCTGCGCGACCTGAACCCGCACATCACCGTCGACGAGCACGCGCGTGCGCTGAGTCGTGATAACGCGAGGGAGATAATCTCCGCTTACGACGTCGTCGCCGATGGCGCCGATAATTTCGCGACGCGCTATCTCGTCAACGACGCCTGCGTGCTCGAGGACAAACCGCTGGTGTCGGCATCGATACTCGCCTTCGAGGGTCAGCTGGCTGTTTACAACCACGGCGGCGGACCCTGCTACCGGTGCCTGTATCCCGTTCCACCTCCACCGGGCGTGGTGCCGTCCTGTGCGGAGGGCGGTGTGCTCGGCATCCTGCCCGGCGTGATGGGCACGCTGCAGGCGACCGAGGTCATCAAGCTCGTGCTGGGGCTCGGCGACGTCGCGAGCGGCAGGCTCGTGCATTACGACGCGCTGGCGCTTGCGTTCTCGAGTTTCAATGTGCAGCGAGACCCGCAGTGTGCGATCTGCGGGGGCAAGCCCACGATCACCGAACTCGTTGATTACGATGCGTTCTGCGGCATTGGCGCCGCGGCGGATTCGCTGGTACCGCAGCTGTCGCCCGCCGAGGCCGCTGAATTGTTCAGCGCGCAGGAAGTCATTCTCATTGACGTGCGTGACACGCACGAGCGTCTCGCAGACAGCCTGCCCGGGTCCGAACACGTGCCGCTGAACGAGTTGATTGCAAGTGGTGTGCCGTTCCCGACCTCATCGCACCTGATCGTTTATTGCGCAACGGGAAGCCGGAGCCTGCTCGCCGCGGAGTCGCTCATGAGGCGCGGTTACATGCTCGTCCATAACCTCGATGGCGGCCTGTCGGGCTGGCGGCGGGCGTTCTCGTCCTGATCAGAACGCCATCGCCATCGAAATGTAGGCGTATGCCGTATTGGAGGGCGGCGGTGCCCCCGGGGCATTCTTGAGAAACCCCCCCTTCCACAGGTAGGCGGCTGTGAAGTCGACCGCCAGATTTCGCGAAGCTGACCACCATCGCCAACGCAAATCAACCTGGTGGCCGATGAATGACCCTGAGTTGCCGTCACGATCTCTCAGCGTGGCCGTCGGCATGAAATCGCGGTCGCTGGCAAGCCATGCGGGCCGGTAATCCACTCGGAAATCCGTTGACGGACCCGGCTTCGACCGCAGGGCTATTCCGGGCGACAGGATGTTGCTGCGTGTCAACGCGCCGTAGATGCCTGTCGGTCCGAACTCCCAGCGCCTGTCACCGTACAAGGTATCGAAACGATTGAACTCGCCGTCGTCCGGGTCTTCATCGCCCGAGGCATAATCGAAACGGAAGATCACGCGAGGCTCCCAGCTGCCCCGCAGCTTGCGGCTCGCTTCCGCGTGAACAAACCACGCCCGGTGATCGAGGTCCGTGGTGTCGACAGGCAGCAGGCTGGCGCGGCTTTTGCCGTGCTGGATCGCAGTCTCCAGCTCGTACGCCCATATTTCACCGGAATTGCGGGCACGGAAGCCGACAGTAAGGAAGTCACGATTCCGCGTGGGCAGGCTCGGCCGGTCCTTCTCGCGGATCCCGTACAGATACCATTCCGTATCAAGCTGGTTGCCGACACGCACGTGGGACACGTGCAAGCCCCAAAGGATCCGTTCCCAATGTTCCTGGTCGAGCTCGAATTCGTTGTTCCTCAAGCGGTCTCGTTCGAGGTTGTCGGGGAGGCGGGCGACCGGCATCGTCAGGAACGCCTGCAAGCCGACGCCCCCGGGTTTCGACCACTTTGCGTTGACTCCCGTAAAGGAGTTGATCGTGTTGCGCATCCGATTACGCGACACCAGGCGGCGGCTGCCAACATCCATCGTCAGCCGGCCGACCTGGATGTCCAATTCCTCGTTCCTGTAGCCGAAGTACGCACGTAATGGCTCGAGCGCGTTGACGTCATCGGTGCCGACGGGCGTCAGATCCTGTTCCAACCACGCCCGGGAATCCTGGAGTTCGAACCCCCCGTAGAATCGCTCGCCGTTGATCTGCGCGTGCACGAGCAGCCGTGACAAGAGCAGCTCATCCTGTCCAGGGCCGACGAGGCGAAATGTGTTGTCCATGGACTCATAGCGCAGCCGGAAACTCCCGCTTATCGAAAACCGTTCCGGGGCATCGACCGCGGACTCCGGACGTTGCGCCTCACCTTGCGCCTGAACGATGATAGGGCACAGAGTGGCCAATAGCAGCCCCACGCCTGTTCTTGCTTTTTGCCCCCCATTGCGCACAGCGGGACTAAAACACAAGGATCGCTGGTTCTGCAATCCTACGTTGCGCTGGGACTCAGGCTCGTGCCAACGCCAGCACGCTGACCTTCGGCACGCCGCACGCATGTAACCCGCGCGCGAGCTGCGCGCAGGTTTCGCCCGTTGTCATCACGTCGTCCACGAGCACCACGTGACGCGCCATGATCTCGCCGCGCACCGCGAACGCCCCGGCAAGATTTCGGCGCCGCTCGCGCGCACCGAGGGTGGATTGGTGTGGCGTTCGCCGTAATCGCTTCACGTTCCGCACAACGGGGAGGCCGGTTGCCCTCTGCAGCGGCTTGCAGATCTCCGCCGCCTGATTGAAACCGCGAACACCGTGGCGCGTCCAGTGCAGCGGTACCGGTAACAGCGCGTCGATGTCGGCGGGAAGCGCTGCGGCGGCTTTGCACAGCATCTCCCCGAGGGGTTCCGCGTAGTACAGCTTACGATGGTACTTTAACTGCCTGACGGCTGCGTCGAGCGGGAACTCGAACGCCAGCGGCGCGACGGCAACCTCGAAAGGCGTGGGACGATCCTGGCACTCGGCGCACGTGACACCGGCCCCCGGCTCGGCGACGAGCGGCCGCGCGCAACCAAGGCACTGCTCGCGGATCCACGGCAGGTCGCCCTCGCAGCCTTCGCAGATTGCGGGTTCGAAATGGCGCCTAGCCGTTCCGCAGAATATGCAGCACCTCGGCATCACGGCACCCTCGAGCGCGCGGGCCGTAACACAGGCGAGCTGCCAGGGCAGCAGCATCAGTCGCCGAATTCCCATGGGCATAGCCTCGCTGCCGTGGCGCCGCGATGCGGCTCCCGAATTCGCGCGATTTCGCCGGAAAGCGTGCTACCGTGTCGCGTCCCCGAATTGCCAGCATGAGATGAGCGCCATCAAGCAAGATTCCAGCCTGCGTCCCAGGGACGTTCAACGGCGATTCGATCTCGCCGCAGGCCGTTTCCACGAAGCGGACTTCGTTCACCGTGTGGCCCGCGAGGGCCTGCTGGAGCGCATGCGACCGATGACCACACGGGCGGCCACCGTGGTCGACCTGGGCTGTGCCACCGGCGCCGCGATACCGCTGCTGGAAAAGCGCTTTCGGCGTTCCCGGGTCATCGCGGTCGATTATTCCGCAGGCATGCTGCGTGTCGTGCGCGACAAGAAGACGCTGCTGTCCCGGCGCTACCCGGTGCAGGCGGACGCCCGCTCGCTGCCATTCGCGGATGCGAGTATCGATGTCATCTTCTCGAACCTGATGCTGCCCTGGATCGACGATGTCGACACGGTATTCACCGCCGTGGCGCGCGTGCTCCGCAAGGACGGCCTGTTCGTTTTCTCGACCCTGGGCCCGGACAGCTTCGCGGAGCTTCGCGAAGCCTGGGGCGCGATCGACAGGGGCGGGCACGTGAACCGTTTCCCGGACATGCACGATGTGGGGGACGCGCTGGTGCGCGCTGGACTGAGAGATCCGGTGCTGGACGTCGACCGGCTGTCGGTGACGTATCGCAACACTGCGGCCCTGTTTCGTGACCTGACCGCGGCGGGCGCACGCAACAGCCTGCGTCATCGGCATCGGGGCCTGACGGGGCGAGAGCGTTTTCGTCGTTTTACCGGTACCTTTTTTCCCGCGGGCGAAACGCGCTCGCTGACTCTCGAGCTGGTCTTCGGGCATTGCTGGGGCATTGGAGCAAACCCTCGCAGCGGCGAGATTGCAGTCGATGCGAGAGGAATTCCCTTGCGTCGGCAATGACTTGTGGGCCCCGCTTCCGCGATCTCGACAACTGGTCGGCGCCCTGCGATAAGCCGTTGTAATCTAATCGGTTTCAAATTCCCTCATGCAGGTACAGGATTGCCTGCGCCAGCACGTTTCAGTACACTGCCGTGGCTCTTGAGCGGGGCATCCGGCTGTCCCGAACCTCAACCTGCCACCTGATGATTCATAAATAGATTAAGAGCGCGGGCCCATGTCGGTCTGTGGAGTGGATACACAATGATTCGAAACTCGCTACTCAGCCTGCTCGGAACCCTGTGGGCCAGCGCAGCAAGCGCGGACTGGGCCCTCAATATGCCCAGGGGCGTTACCGAGCTGAGCGCTGAAACCTACGACCTGCACATGATGGTGTTCTGGTGGTGCGTGGCAATCGGCGTCGTCGTCTTCGGCGTCATGATCATCTCGCTCGTGAAGCACCGGAAGTCGAAAGGCGTGAAGCCCGCAACCTTTTCGCACAGTACCGCGGCGGAAGTCACCTGGACGATCATCCCCGTCATCATCTTGCTCGTGATGGCCGTGCCTGCCGCCGAGACGATGATAAAGCTCGAGGATTCCCGCGATCCCGATATTTCGGTGGTGGTGACGGCCTACCAGTGGAAGTGGCATTACAAGTACCAGGACGAGGATATCGCGTTCTACTCGAGCCTGGATCGCTCCAGCGTGGAGGCCCGGCCGAAGAACTCCGGCATCAGCCCCTTCGACGTCGACAACTTCCTCCTGGAGGTCGATCGTCCGCTGATCGTGCCGAAGGGCGCCAAGGTCCGCCTGCTGATCACCTCCAACGACGTAATTCATTCGTGGTGGGTGCCGGAGCTGGCCATCAAGAAGGACGCCGTGCCCGGCATTATCAACGAGACCTGGTTTCGCGCCGAGCAGACCGGCACCTTCCGCGGCCAGTGCACCGAGCTGTGCGGCAAGGACCACGGCTACATGCCCGTGGTCGTCGAGGTCGTAGAGCCGGACGCCTACGTCGCGTGGGTCGAGACTCAACAGCAGAACGGCGAACGCGTCGCCACCAGCCAGTAAACGAATCATAAAAGGTGCCGCTCGGCGGCACGTGAACGGAGAGAAACGGTATGACAACAGCAGTCGCAGGGGCGCAGGACGCACACGACGAGCATCACGGCCCGGAGAAAGGCATCCGCCGCTGGCTGTTTACGACCAACCACAAGGACATCGGTACGCTGTACCTGATCTTCAGCCTGGTGATGTTCTTCATCGGCGGCGCGATGGCGCTCGTCATCCGCAGCGAGCTGATGCAGCCAGGGCTGCAGTTCGTGCATCCCGAGTTCTTCAATTCGATGACCACGATGCACGCGCTGATCATGGTCTTCGGCGCCGTCATGCCGGCCTTCGTCGGCCTCGCCAACTGGATGATCCCGATGATGATCGGCGCACCGGACATGGCGCTGCCGCGCATGAACAACTGGTCGTTCTGGATCCTGCCCGTGGCGTTCGGAATCCTGCTGTCCACGCTGTTCATGGAAGGCGGAGCACCGGCCAGCGGCTGGACGATGTATCCCCCGCTCGTCCTGCAGACCGGTGACGCCTTCCCGTTCCTCATTTTCTCGGTCCACCTGATGGGCATCTCGTCGATCATGGGCGCGATCAACATCATCGTCACGATCCTCAATATGCGCGCACCCGACATGTGGCTGCTCCGCATGCCGATTTTCGTCTGGTGCTGGCTGATTACCGCCTACCTGCTGATCGCCGTGATGCCGGTGCTCGCGGGTGCGGTCACGATGCTGCTGACGGACCAGTTCTTCGGAACCAGCTTCTTCCTCGCGGCGGGCGGCGGCGACCCGGTCATGTTCCAGCACATCTTCTGGTTCTTCGGGCACCCCGAGGTCTACATCATGATCCTGCCGGCATTCGGTGTCGTCTCGGAGATTATCCCGACATTTTCGCGCAAGCCGCTCTTCGGCCACGACTCGATGGTCTACGCCGCATCCTGCATCGCCTTCCTGTCGTTCATCGTCTGGGCGCACCACATGTTCACGGTGGGCATGCCGTTGTCCGGCCAGATGTTCTTCATGTTCGCCACCATGCTGATCGCGGTGCCAACGGGCGTCAAAGTATTCAACTGGGTGGCGACCATGTGGCGCGGCTCGATGACCTTCGAGACGCCGATGTTGTTCGCGCTGGCATTCGTGTTCCTGTTCACGATTGGCGGTTTCTCCGGTCTGATGCTCGCTATCGCCCCGGCGGATATCCAGTACCACGATACCTACTTCGTCGTCGCGCACTTCCATTATGTGCTCGTCCCCGGCTCGATCTTCGCCCTGATGGCAGGTGCGTACTACTGGCTACCCAAATGGACGGGCTACATGTACAACGAGTCGCTCGGCAAGCTGCACTTCTGGTTGTCGGCGATCTTCGTCAACGTCACGTTCTTTCCGATGCACTTCCTCGGGCTCGCCGGCATGCCGCGACGCATCCCCGATTACTCGACCCAGTTCGCGGACTTCAACATGATTGCGAGTATCGGCGCGCTTGGTTTCGGTTTCTCGCAGCTGGTCTTCGTGTGGGTGCTGCTCACGGCGAAGAAGGGCGCCAAGGCGACCGACCGTGTATGGGAGGCTCCGAGGGGGCTCGAATGGACGGTACCGTCGCCCGCGCCGTACCACACCTTCGACACGCCGCCCAAGGCTCGCGTGATGCAGGAAGCCTTCGAGTGACCGATGAACAGATGGACCGGCGCAAGGGAGTACGGCGAACGACGATCATCCTCGTCGCCGTTGCGCTGGCTTTCTATCTCGGCTTCATCCTGATTGGCGTGTTGCGCGCCTGACCCGCATGAACGACAGCACAGCCAAGAAACCTGCAGACGACAACCGCTCGCTGACCGGCAAGCTCCTTTTGCTGGCGGCCGCGATGTTCGGTTTCGGCTACATGCTCGTGCCACTCTACAACGTGTTCTGCGAGATCACGGGTTTCGGCGGCCGCACCAATTCCGTGGCGGTGACCCGCGAGGAGAACCCCGACTTTTCGCGCGCCATTCGCGTCGAGTTCGTAACGACGGTCAACGAGTACGCGCCCTGGGAGTTCGCGGCGGAACGCGACAGCATGGAAGTGACGCCGGGCAAGATGTACTACGCCAATTTCACGGCGAAGAACCTCACCGGCGACACGAAGGTCGCGCAGGCCGTGCCGAGCGTGGCGCCCATCAGCGCGTCCGGGCACTTCAAGAAAATCGAGTGCTTCTGTTTCACGAACCAGGAGTTCCAGGCGAACGAGGAGCGCGCCATGCCGCTGCAGTTCATTGTCGACCCGGACCTCCCCGAGTACGTGGACACAATTACTTTGCAATACACTTTTTATGACACGGTTCGCATTTCGGCGAACGACGGGTCCTGAACGACAACGCACCGAGAATAAGACATGTCCCACGCTGAAGACCGCTATTACGTCCCTCATGGCAGCCATTGGCCCATCGTCGGCTCGATCGGGCTGCTCTTCCTAATGGTGGGGCTCTCCAACTGGCTGAACGGCGCCGGCGCCGGCTTCTGGATCATGCTGGCCGGCGTTGCAGTAATGGTATTCATGCTCGTCGGCTGGTTCGGCACAGTCATCAGTGAGAGCCAGGGCGGGCTTTACAATGACCAGGTGGACCATTCGTTCCGGATGGGCATGTTCTGGTTCATCTTCTCCGAGGTCATGTTCTTCGCGGCGTTCTTCGGTGCCCTGTTCTACACCCGCACCATGGCCGTGCCGTGGCTCGGCGGAGACAGCAACAACTTTTTCACGAATCTCATTCTGTGGGAAGGATTCGAAGCAACCTGGCCGACGAACGGACCCGCTGACGTCGGCGGTGACTTTGAAGTCATGGGGCCATTGGGCTTACCGCTGATCAATACGGTAATACTTCTGTCCAGTTCGGTAACGGTGACGATCGCGCACCACGCGCTGATTGCCGGCCAGCGGGGCATCCTCAAGACTTTCCTCGCGATGACGTTCATCCTGGGTTTCATCTTCGTGGCGCTGCAGGCTGAGGAGTACATCCACGCCTACGAGGCGATGAACCTGAAGCTGACTACGGGCATCTACGGTTCGACCTTCTTCATGCTCACCGGCTTCCACGGCATGCATGTGACCATCGGCGCGATCATGCTGCTGATCATCTGGCTGCGGGTAATGAAGGGGCACTTCACGGCGACGAGTCATTTCGGCTTCGAGGCCGTGGCCTGGTACTGGCACTTCGTGGACGTCGTCTGGATCGGCCTGTACGTATTCGTTTATTGGATGTAGGAACAGCCGCGCGGCGAGCGGGGTATTTCGCTCCCTCATGGCTCGCTGCGCTGCGCTTTACTTCGGTCGACAAACACCCCGCTCGCCGGTCGGCTTTGGGTGGTGCCTTTCAGGGCACGATTTGAGCGGGTCCGGGCCCGGTCAAGCAATCGATGCTATTCGCTGATCCAGCCGAGTAAATACGCGGCGACGAGGAAGACCACCAGGGTAATGGACAGCACGACGCGGATTTTCAGCGACGTGAGCATCCTGGTCGACTCCGGCGAGTCCCGGTCCCTGACCAGGAAGAAAAGCCCGGAAAACAGGCTGACCACGACGGCCGCCAGCAAGATCAAGACTATGACTTTCATTGAATACCCAGTGGCGCGGGATCGCGCAGTATAGCGTGGAGAGGTCCCGACAGAAATCGAAAGGCTGGCTGCCTTACGCGCTTGGCGCCGTGCTGGTCGCCCTGTTCGTCAGCCTCGGCGTGTGGCAGGTCAGTCGTGCTCAGGAGAAACGCGCCACGCAGCAGGCTTTCGAGCGCAAGACGGGATTTACCCGTTTCGTTCATGGCATGGACGTGCAACCGCCGCAACGGCTGTCGGCCGAGGGTGTGTTCGATGCGCGGCACCAGTTTCTGCTCGACAACATCATCGTTGACGGCCGCAACGGTCATTACGTCCTGACGCCGCTCGTGTATTCGCCGGACGAACCGGTGTTGATCGTGAATCGCGGCTGGCTCGAGCGATCCGGCAATGACGTAGACGCCGCAGCGCTTGCGCTCCCCGATGGGCGCGTGACGGTACGCGGCCGCGTCGGCACCCTGCCGCGGGCAGGGTATCGCATGGGTGTAGCCATCGAGTCGTCGTCGGAATGGCCCCGACACGCGGTTTACCCGACACTGGACGAACTCGCCGCAGCGCTGGGAAGCCCGGTCCAGCCCTTCGTGCTGCTGATGGCGCCGGGGGAGGATTACGGCTTGTTGCGGCGCTGGGAGCCCGCGGAGATGGGGCCCGGGCGCCATTACGCGTATGCATTTCAATGGTTCGCGATGGCCATCGTGCTGGCCAGCCTGCTAGCCTGGAATTTCCGCAAGCGAGGATACCGGAAGTGAGTGATTTGCAACGCAAGAAGGGGCGTCTGCAGTTCTTTCTGATCGCGGCCCTGTTTTTCGGCCCGCTGCTGATCGCCGCATGGCTCTATTACGGTGGGGAGGCGCTGCAGCCGCAGGAACGGGCCAATCACGGCGCGCTGCTCGAGCCTATCGTCAGCCTGCTCGACGAGACGCCCGGTTCCGCGATCCATGACAGCCGCACGTGGCGGCTGCTGTACGCCGAGCGTGGCGAGTGCGGCGATGCTTGCCGCGAGGCGCTGTACACGCTGCGGCAGGCCCGGCTCATGCTGGGCAAGGAGATGGACCGGGTCGAACGCGTGTTCTTGCATGGCGCCGAGCCTCCCGATACCCTCCTCGGTGCCGAAGAGCACCAGGGGCTCGTGGCTCTGCACGAACCGGCCTTGCACGCCGTGCTCGACGACAAGAGGCCCGCAACCCTGCCGGCTGGCGGATTCTTCCTTATTGATCCGCACGGCAACCTGGTACTTTATTTCAGCCCGGATATCGAGCCGCGAGACATGGTCGATGACATCAAGCGTCTGCTGAAACTGTCTCGTATCGGCTGAGCGAGGAGCAATTTTGAGTGCAAACATAGAAAGATTGACGGACTGGCGCGATTACTACGAACTGACGAAACCCCGCGTCGTCATGCTCATCGTGTTCACGGCGGTGGTCGGGATGTTTCTCGCCGTACCGGGCTGGCCCGGCACCCCCGCGATGGTGTTCGGCACGATCGGTATCGGCATGGCGGCTTCTGCCGCGGCGGTTTTCAACCACGTGCTGGATGCCCGCATCGATATCCACATGCTGCGCACGCGCGGCCGGCCGTTGCCCGAGGGGCGTGTCAGCGAAAGCAATGCGCTCGCGTTCGCATCGGCAACCTGCGTGCTGTCGATGATCGTGCTGTGGTTGCTCGTCAATCCGCTGACCGCGGTGTTGACCTTCGGCTCCCTGATCGGCTACGCGGTCATCTACACCGTGTATCTGAAACGGGCAACGCCACAGAACATCGTCATCGGCGGTGCTGCGGGTGCGGCGCCACCGGTACTTGGCTGGGTCTCGGTTACCGGCGAAATCACCAGCAGCGCGCTGCTGCTGTTCCTGATCATCTTCGTCTGGACACCGCCGCATTTCTGGGCGCTCGCGATCGCACGAAAAGAGGAGTACGCGAAGGTCGGCATCCCGATGCTGCCGGTCACGCACGGCGAGGTTTACACCCGCCTTCACATTCTGCTCTACACGATACTGCTGGTCGTGATCACGATCATTCCGTATCTCACGGGGATGAGCGGCCTCATCTATCTCCTGACGGCGGCGTCGCTGGGAGCCGTCTTCCTGAACTACGCCATCCGCATGCTGCGCGACAGGGAAGACGTCGAACTGCCCACGCGCACGTTCAAGTTCTCGATCACCTACCTGGCAGTCCTTTTCGCGGCCCTGCTCGTTGACCACTACTTCCTGCTGCAGCTGAGCATCTAGCGCGACCGGTTCCGCTGCGTGAGAACCAGCGCGACGCCACCGAGTGTCGCGGCGGAGGCCAAAACAAGCCGCGGCGTCACTGCTTCCGACAACAGGAGCACGCCGCCGATGGCGGCGATGACCGGCACCGATAACTGTACGGTCGCTGCCCCGGTTCCCGTCAGACCCCGCAGCGCGGCATACCAGATGACGTAGCCGATACCGGACGCCACCGCGCCCGACACGGCGGCATAGCCGGCGCCCGCCGCGGTGACCTCGAATTCACCGGCGAAGACCAGGCTGGTCACCACCACCAGCGGTACCGCGTACAGGAAGTTGTGCGCCGTTGCCTCGATCGGGTCAACCGCCGATCGCCCTACGAGTGAATAGGCGCCCCAGGAAACGCCGGCGACCGCCATCAGCGCGGCGCCCAGCGGATCCGGCGCGGTCAGGCCCGGCGATACCAGGTAGACGAGACCGGCGATGGCGATGACGAGGCCCGTCCACGAGACCGGCGAGAAATGCTCGCCGGCGCGCAAAGCAACGGTGAACATCGTCAATTGCACGGCGCCGAACAGGATGAGCGCACCCGTGCCGGCACTCAGCGACAGGTACGCGAACGCGAAGAACACCATGTAAAGGTACAGGGCGATTACCGAGCGCCAGTTCGGTGTCGCCCTGACCGTCCTGCGTCTGACCAGCAGGATGCCGGCGAGCAGCAGCGCGCCAACGATGGTGCGCACCGTGGCGAAACTTGCCGCGTCGATGAGCCCGGCGCCCAGCGCCAGCCGGCACAGCACCGAGTTTGCGGCGAAGGCGATCATCGCGGCCGCCGTCAGGAATAGCGTATTTGCTTTCATTCGAAGCGCAGTTTTTCTCCAAGAATAGCAGGACATGTCCTTGCCCGGGAGGCAGACTGACGCTATACACTCTGCGGTGCCATGAGCGATCCACATCAATCCGAGGTCTTCGAGCGCGTGGTGCGACCGCATTTCGACCGCCTGTTCCGTCTGGCCTGGCGGCTGACGGGCGCGAAGACCGAGGCCGAGGACCTGTTCCAGGAACTGCTGGTCAAGGCTTTCGGCATGCTCGACGAGTTGGTTCACGTCGACGAACCGGGCTCGTGGTTGTCCCGTGTAATGTACAACCTGTTCGTCGATCAGCATCGGCGCTTCGCGCGCCAGCGCATGCTCCTCGTCGACGAGGGTCACCTCCCTGGCGAGGGGCTCGCGGACCTGGCCGGCGAATTCGACCCCGTGGCGGAGGGTGAGCGGTACGAGAAATTCCGGCGCCTGGATGCGGCACTTCAAGAACTCAGCGAGGAACACCGCGTGGTCGTGCTGCTGCACGACACCGAGGGCTATAAGCTGGAGGAGATCCGTCGTATGACGGGGATTCCAATCGGTACCATAAAGTCCCGGCTACACCGAGCGCGAGCCAGATTACGTGAAATTCTTCAAGAACATGGAACCATTTCCTGACGTCGAGCGTGTATAAGCACAGACAGGAACGAAGTCATGAACAACACACGAATCACAGAGGAGCAGGAGCTCCTCGACCTGCTGAAGAAATACCCGGTACCGCCGGCCGAAGCAGGATTCTACGATCGGGCGCTCGTGCGCGCCGTTCACAAGGGTTCTCGGCAGCAGCGCAACCGCTGGATGCTGGCCGGCTTCGGCTCGGCACTTGCGGCAGGCCTCGCCATCTGGATGATTACCACGGTGCTCATGACGGCGCCGCAACTGCCGGACGCAGGGCCGGCCATTCCCGGCGTGAGTATCGCTTTGGAGCAGGAACATACCGTACGTCTCGTGTTCTCGTCCGCGGAGGCGCTGGACTCGGCGACACTGACAGTCTCGCTGCCCGACGGTATCGAGCTGGCGGGTTTTCCCGGGCAGCGCGAAATCACCTGGGAGACGAGCCTAGAGGAAGGCAAGAATCTGCTCCCGCTGACGCTGATCGCACTGACACCGGCGGGCGGCGAACTGCTGGCCCGCCTCGAACACAACGATCGTAACCGGACCTTCCGTTTGCGGGTGGACGTTTCCTGAGTCAAGGCCGGACCGGGCGTTCGCGCAATATTGACGGAGTATTGCCATGAGTCAACTCAACTTGTTTATCGCAGTTCTGGTGCTGACCTGCTTTGCGTTCATGCCGGCCGCTGCGCGGGCGGACGCGGACCTGGATGACCTGGACGACCTGGATGTCATGATGGAAGTGCTCGATGACGACACCGACCTCGATGACGACATTGCCGAGATGGCCGAGATGCGTGGCCCCGAGGACGACGATGAGGACGAGGACAACTGGGACGACGAGGACGAATACGAGGACGAACACGCGGCCGAAGATGAAGAGGACGACGAGTCCGGGGATGAAGACGACGACTTCGGCGATGATGAACCCGGCGACGACGACGGCATGGACTTCGAAGACGAAGACGGTGCGGACGACGACTTCGAGAGCGACGACGACATCGACGACATCGACGACATCGATGACGACGAGCAGGATCACGAGGAAGGCGAAGACATCGATGACGACGAGTTCGATGACGAGGACGAGATGGAAGACGACCTCGATGACGATGGCGGAAGTGAGGACGACGACCCCACCGACGACTAGGGTCAGCGCAGATCGCCTCCCGCCTGGCTTGCCTCAGGCGGACTCCGCCGTGATCCCCCTGGGCGCCCTCCGTCCAGGGGGATTTTCTTGCGCCACGTCATGGTTTTCGAACCGGATATCGGGCATTTTTGCGATCTGACATAACGCACCACGGGAACCCCTCGAATTACCGACGCACCGCCAAAACCCCGAATCCACGGACCCGTGCGGGCAATGGCCGCGGTCCTGGCGCTCGCCTGCCTGTTGGCCGGCGGCGCCGCTGTTGCCATGAGCGCCGAAGAGCTCTTCCGGGAAGGCAACCGCCTGTTCCGCGACGACCTCTACTGGGCCGCGCTGCTGCGTTACGAGCAGGCCGCCGAAGCGGGTATGGATTCGGCACTGCTGCACTACAACACGGGCGTAGCACACTACAAGGCCGGCCAGCACATCCGCGCGCGCGAGTCGCTGCAGAAAGCGACGCGCTCATCGTCCCTGCGGCAGCTCGCGCACTACAACCTCGGGCTGAACGCTTTTGCCGCGGGCGACAACGACGAGGCGCTGCAGTGGTTCCACTACGCCCGAGATCAGGGCGCCAGCGAGGAGATATCGACCCTCGCCCGTACCGCCATCGCTCGAATTCGTCGCGGCCAGGCTGAAGAAGACCCTGTGTACCAGCAAGCAGTGAAGGCGCAGAAGGAGCGGGATATTTTCGACTTCGGCTACTTCGCCAGCATCGGCTACGGCAGCGACAACAATGTCTTCCGGTCGCCGTCCGAACCCTACATCGACTTCGCCAATCCGAGCCTGCCGCTCATCGTGCCCGAGGTCCAGAGCGGCAGTTACCTGCCGTACGACGTGGGCGCGAAGTACATGATCAACACCTACCGGTTCGAAGGCTTCTACGCGGCTTACCGGGCCAGCGGCGAGTATTACGAGGACCGCAATCAGCGCGATGCGGACGAGTTCCGCCACGAATTTCGCATCGGCAACGAGTACGTCCGCCGCGAGGACGACCGCAAGCGCGAGTTGTACAGCGCGTTCCGCTTTGCGCAACGCGACGGCGTCTACTACGACCCTGACGACGGCTTACCGCGCGCCGTCAATGGCGTGGACATCGGCGATCGCTTGAACTACACGCGCTACGGCGCGGACCTGCGCTTGCGACAGCGCTGGGGAAAGCTGGCTCTCGGGCTGGTCGCCAAGGGCTACCTGTACGACTACGAAGCGGTCGAGATCGTGCCTTCGTACGATCACGAGTACTTTCTCGTCAGCCTGCACACGCAGTTCTCGTTCACACGCACCTCACTCCTGCGCATCACGGCAGAGAAATTCAGCCGGCGTTACAGCGACCGGCCTTCCTTCGACCTCGACGGCACCCAGTCGATCGGCAGCCCGGGCGTTCGTTACGACTACGTCGGTCTGTCCCTGCTCGCAAGGCAGCGCCTGGCGAAGACCGTGTGGGTAGGGTTCGAATACGAACGCGTGGATCGCGAGGACCGCTATCTCGGCTACAACGACTACGTCCGCGATCACTACGAGTTCGAGCTCCACTGGTCGCCGGGGATCCGTTTCGACTTCGAGTTCTCCGGCTACTATCGCAACTACAGGTACGAGAACGCGTTTGCGTTCAATAACCCCGCACTACCCACCAAGACCCTCGAGACGGCCAGGGGCGACATCACGATAAGCTACCGGATAACACCCCGGCTCAGCATCGCGCTAAAAGGGCGTTTTGACGACTATGTCTCCAACGACTCTCGCATCCAGTACGAGCGTGGCCGCTACTCGCTGAACCTCGTCTGGCGCCAGAATCACGGCCCGTAAACAGCCGCTGCACCTGCCCGAATCCGCGCGCAATCCTGCTAAACTTGCGCGCTTCATGGACGTCACCCCGATACTCGAATCCCTGAACGATGCGCAGCGGCAAGCCGTCACGGCACCCGCAGAGCCGACCCTCGTCATTGCCGGAGCCGGGAGCGGCAAGACGCGAGTGCTCGTGCACAGGGCAGCCTGGCTGATCGACGTCGAGGGTGTGTCCCCGCAGGGGCTGCTCGCCGTCACCTTCACCAACAAGGCAGCTGCGGAGATGCGCGGCCGCATCGAGTCGCTGCTCGGCATGCCCGTCAGTCACCTCTGGATCGGCACCTTTCACGGTCTCGCACATCGACTGTTGCGGCGGCACTGGCGGGAGGCGGAGCTGCCGCAAAACTTCCAGATCATCGACTCGGACGACCAGCTGCGCCTGGTCAAGCGCCTTCTCAAGAACCTCGAGATCGACGACAGCCGCTGGGTCCCAAAGGAGATCCAGTGGTTCATCAATGCGCAAAAAGACGAGGGCCTGCGGCCGCAACATCTCGATGACGAAGGAGACCCGAACCGTCGGCAGATGATTGCCCTGTACGCCGCTTACCAGGAAGCCTGCGAACGCGGGGGCCTCGTCGATTTCGCGGAACTGCTGTTGCGAGCGCACGAACTTTGGCGGGACAACCCGGACCTCCTGGCCCACTACCAGCGGCGCTTCCGGCACCTGCTCGTCGACGAGTTCCAGGACACCAATGCAATCCAGTACGCGTGGCTGCGGCTGCTCGCGGGCGACAATGCGGCTATTCCCTTCGTCGTCGGTGACGACGACCAGTCGATCTACCGCTGGCGGGGCGCACGCGTTGAACATATCCACCGCTTCCAGCGAGATTTCCCAGATGCAACCGTAGTAAAGCTGGAACAGAATTACCGCTCCACGTCCACAATCCTCAATGCCGCCAACGCGGTCATCGCGAACAACGCGGAACGCCTGGGCAAGAACCTGTGGACCGAGGGCGCCGAGGGCGAGCCTATCCGGCTCTATGCCGCATACAACGAGCGCGACGAAGCGGACTTCGTCATTGGTCGCCTGCGCGACTGGATCGACCAGGGTCACGCTCGCGCCGACGCCGCGGTACTGTACCGTTCAAACGCCCAGTCGCGTGTCCTCGAAGAGGGACTCATCAACGCAGGCATACCGTATCGCGTCTATGGCGGCCTGCGTTTTTTCGAGCGCGCGGAGATCAAGGACGCACTCGCCTACCTGCGGCTCATATCGCATCGCGAGGACGACGCTTCTTTCGAACGCATCGTCAACCGACCGACGCGCGGCATCGGTGCCCGTACCGTCGAGATCATGCGCGCCTACGCCCGCGCCAACAGCTGCCCGATGTGGCGCGCCGCCGCGGCGGTGGCGAGTGACGAACTCGCCGGCCGCGCGGCCAACGCGGTGTTGGCGTTCATGAACCTGGTCGAGCGCATGGCGCGCGAGACGACAGGGCTCGACCTGCAGGACAAGGTGGACCACGTGATCCACGCCAGCGGGCTCGTTGAGATGTTCAGGAACGACAAGGGCGAGCGAGGCGAGACGAAGCTGGAGAACCTCATGGAACTGGTCAGCGCGGCGAAGAGCTTCGAGGCGGACCCGGCGCAAGAAATGTCGCCTCTCGATGAGTTCCTCTCGCATGCCGCGCTCGAGGCGGGAGAGGGCCAGGCCGAGGCGTGGGAAGACTGCGTGCAGCTAATGACCATGCACTCCGCGAAAGGTCTCGAATTCCCCCTCGTATTCCTGTCCGGCATGGAAGACGGGCTGTTTCCGCACCAGCGCTCGATCGCGGACCCGAACGGCCTGGAGGAGGAGCGGCGCCTCTGCTACGTGGGCATCACGCGCGCGAAGCAGACCCTTTACGTCACCTTTGCCGAGCAACGGCGCCTGCACGGCATGGACAGCTTCTCCCAACCATCGCGCTTCATCTCTGAAATCCCCGACGAGCACGTGGAGGAGATTCGTCCGCGTGTCCGGGTGTCACGACCGGTGCGCCCGCAGCGATCAGGGACAGCGAGTTCGCTCAGGAAGTCCGCCGATACGGAGATGGGTGTCAGGCTGGGCCAGCGCGTCCGCCACGGTAAATTCGGCGACGGCGTGATCCTGAATTACGAAGGGCAGGGCGCACACGCCCGGGTCGAAGTCAATTTTGAGACGGCCGGCACAAAATGGTTGGTTCTGTCCTATGCCAATCTCGATCTGATGTAGACTTGAGACCCTGCAGCGATACTTTGCGTCGCGCCGAAAAGCCTGTCGACAACAATGAAGATTCTAATACTCGGTGCAGGTCAGGTTGGTTCTTCCGCCGCTTATCATCTGTCGCGCGAAGAGGCTAATGACGTTACCGTCGTCGACGTTCGTGCCGACGTACTCCGCGAATTGCAGGACCGGCTGGATATCCGCACGGTCGTCGGCCACGCAGCCTACCCGGAAGTGCTCGAGCGCGCCGGCGCCAACGACGCGGACATCGTCGTCGCCCTAACGGACATGGACGAGACCAACATGGTCGCGTGCCAGGTCGCGTACACCCTGTTTCACACTCCGACCAAGATAGCCCGCATCCGCTCGGCAGAGTACATGAATTCGTCCCGGCTTTTCTCGCAGGACGCCATTCCGATCGACGTCGGTATCAGCCCGGAGCAGCTGGTGTGCGAATACGTGGAACAGCTCATACTCTATCCCGGCGCCTCCCAGGTACTCGATTTCGCCGGTGGTCGCGCGCGGCTCGTCGGTGTGATCGCCGACCGCGACGGTCTCCTCGTCGGCCAGCGAATCGCAACGCTCAAAGACCACGTGCCCAACACCGAGGGCCGTATCGCCGCCATCTACCGGCAGGGCAAAGCCATGCTCCCGGACGGTGAAACGGTCATCCAGGAGGGCGACGAGGTCTTCTTCATCGCCGACCGCAAGGATATCCGCGTGTTCATGAGCGAGATGCGGCGCCTGGAGGACCCCGTTCGGAGGGTCGTGATCGCGGGCGGCGGCAACATCGGCGTGCGGCTCGCGCTTGCGCTCGAGCAGACGAACCAGGTCAAGATCATCGAGCGCGACCTGGGCCGGGCGCGGGTCATCTCGGAGCAGCTCAATCGCGCGATCGTGCTCGTCGGTGACGCCGCCGACGAAGAACTGCTGCTGGAGGAGAACGTTGACAACGTCGACGTGTTCTGCGCCATCACCAATTCCGAGGAGGCGAATATCCTCAGCTCGATGCTGGCGAAGCGCCTCGGCGCGCACAAGGTGATGGCGCTGATCAACCGCGCGTCGTACGTCGACCTCGTGGAGGCGGGCAGTATCGACATAGCGATCTCGCCACAGCAGGTCACGATCGGCTCGCTGCTCGCGCACGTCCGCCGCGGCGATGTCGTCAAGGTCCATTCTTTGCGCCGCGGCGCCGCGGAAGCCATCGAGGCCATTGCGCACGGTACGGACAAGGAGTCGCTGGTCGTCGGCCGCAAGATAGAGGAAATCGAACTGCCGAAGGGCACCGCTATCGTCGCACTGGTGCGCAATGACAAAGTCATCATCGCTCATCACGATACTGTCATCGAGACCGATGACCACGTCATTCTCTTCATGACGGATCGACGCAAGATCGAGCGCCTCGAGCAGCTGTTCCAGGTCGGCGTAACTTTCGTCTAGAGGTCCGGGCGCGGGATGAACTGGTCCGTCGTACAACGCATTCTCGGGCTGCTCCTGATGATGTTCAGCGTGACCATGCTCCCGCCGATCTTCTTCAGCCTGCTCTACGCAGATGGGGCCTGGCTGTCCTTTGTCGAGGGCTTCGCGCTAACGTTGGCGGCCGGCCTGGTCTGCTGGCTCCCCGTCCGCCGGGAGCGCAGGGAATTGCGGCTGCGCGACGGCTTCCTGGTCGTAGCGTCCTTCTGGACCGTACTCGGATCTTTCGGCGCGGCTCCGCTGTATTTCGATGACAGCCTTTCGCTGTCGATCACGGATGCGGTTTTCGAATCCATATCCGGGCTGACCACGACAGGAGCAACGATTCTCACCGGGCTCGATGCGCTGCCGAAGTCCATACTCTATTACCGGCAGCAGTTGCAGTGGCTGGGCGGCATGGGGATTATCGTGCTCGCGGTCGCCGTGCTACCGATGCTCGGCGTCGGTGGCATGCAGTTGTATCGCGCGGAGACACCCGGGCCGGTCAAGGACACCAAGCTGACGCCGCGGATTACCGAGACCGCCAAGGCGCTTTGGTACGTCTACCTCGGATTCACGACCGCCTGCTCGGTCTTCTACATGCTCGCCGGCATGGGCTGGTTCGACGCCCTGTGCCACGCATTTTCCACGGTCGCCATCGGCGGCTTTTCGACACACGACCTGAGTATCGGGTATTTCGACAGCGCGGCCGTCGATCTTGTCGCGATCGTGTTCATGTTCTTCGCCGGCATCAACTTCTCGCTGCACTTCTTCGCCTGGCGATATAAATCCATCCAGCATTACGCGAAGGACCCGGAGTTCCGCGCCTACACGTTCGTGCTGGTCGTGCTGTCGCTGATGGTGGTCTCGGCGCTGCTGTACTTCGATACCTTCGTCGGCCCCGGCAATGCCATCGTCAACGGGCTTTTCCAGGCCGTTTCCATTGCCACGACGACCGGCTTCACGACGTCCGACTTTGCGGTGTGGCCGACGGCCATACCGGTGCTGCTGATATTCGCAAGCTTCATCGGCGGGTCCGCGGGCTCCACCGCCGGTGGCATCAAGGTGATTCGCTGGCTGCTGGTTTACAAGCAGGGCGTCCGCGAGATCGTGCGCCTCGTGCATCCTTCGGCCGAGATCCCGGTAAAGCTCGGCAACAAAGCGGTGCCTTACCGGGTCGTGGATGCCGTATGGGGCTTCTTCTCGATTTACGTGATCGTCTTTGCGGCGATGATGCTCGCAATGATGGCCACGGGCCTCGACCAGGTCACCGCGTTTTCGGCAGTCGCCGCGACACTCAATAACCTCGGCCCCGGGCTCGGGGAGGTTTCGAAGGGCTTCATGTCGGTGTCCGATATAGCGAAGTGGATCGCGATCGTCGGCATGCTCCTGGGGCGCCTGGAGATCTTCACCTTGCTCGTCCTGATTACGCCGACATTCTGGCGGCGCTGAGCCTTGAACCACACGCCGGCTCGGAATCGTCTCCTCGACACCCTCGACAGGATCAGCAGATTGTCGGGGTACATAACGTCCTGGCTGACGCTGGTCATGGTGATCGTGACCGTCGTCATCGTCATCATGCGTTACGTGTTCGATGCGGGGGCGGTCTGGCTGCAGGAGTCGGTCGTGTGGATGCACGCGGTCGTGTTCATGGTCGGCGCAGCATATACGCTGCAACAGGACGAGCATGTTCGCGTCGATATTTTCTATCGGGAGATGAGCAAGCGGCGGCGCGCATGGGTCGATCTTCTTGGCACGCTGCTGTTTCTGCTCCCGGTGTGTGCCTTCCTGGGCTACAAGTCGTGGGATTTCGTGGCGGTCTCGTGGCAACTCGGCGAGTCTTCCCGCGAGCCCGGCGGTATGCCGTACCCGTTCGTGCCACTGCTCAAGTCGGTATTGCTGGTCATGCCGCTACTACTGGGCGTGCAGGGTGTGGCGTTGCTGATCCGGTCCCTGCGTGTCATCCGGGCTCGCGCCTGATGGAATGGATGGCATTGCTGCTTTTTGTCGCCGTGATCCTGGCGCTGCTCGCGGGTTTCCCGGTAGCTTTCACGCTTGGCGGGACGGCGCTGACGTTCGCGGCGATCGGCGCCATCACGGGGACCTTCAACGATGCCCTGCTGTCCAGCCTGCCGAACCGGGTCTTCGGCATCATGGGGAACGAGACGCTCGTCGCGGTGCCGCTGTTCGTCTTCATGGGCGTAACGCTCGAGAGAGCGCGCATCGCCGAGGATCTGCTCGATACGCTCAGCCGGTTGTTTGGTGGCCTGCGCGGTGGCCTCGGCATTTCCGTAACGTTCGTAGGCATGCTACTGGCGGCAAGCACCGGCATCGTCGGTGCCACCGTTGTGACAATGGGCCTGTTGTCGCTGCCGACGATGCTCAAGCGCGGTTATTCCGCCGAGGTGGCGACCGGGACCATCTGTGCCTCGGGCACGCTGGGCCAAATCATCCCGCCGTCGATCATCCTGGTGATGCTCGGTGACGTGATGTCCAGCGCCTACCAGCAGGCGCAGGTGGAGATGGGCATCTTCTCGCCAAAGACGGTGTCGGTGGGCGACCTGTTCGCCGGCGCGTTGATCCCGGGACTGCTGCTGGTGCTCCTCTACGTACTCTACGTCCTCGGCGCAGCGTTCCTCAGACCCGACCTGATGCCCGCCTACGAGCGCGGCGATGCTGACGCCGTATCGATCTCGCAGATCCTGCAAGCGCTGTTGCCGCCGCTGGCGCTGATCTTCGCGGTACTCGGCTCGATCCTGTCCGGGCTCGCAACGCCCACGGAGGCGGCGGGCGTCGGCGGCATGGGCGCGCTGCTTTTGGCATTGTCGCGTCGCGAGCTGAGCCTCTCCCGCCTACGCGACATCATGCAGGCGACTCTGAAGATCAGCAGTATGGTATTCCTGATCCTCATCGGCGCCTCGCTTTTTTCGCTGGTCTTCCGGGGCTTCGGCGGCGACGACGGCGTGCATGCGATTCTCCAAACCCTGCCCGGCGGTGTCGCGGGCGCTGTCATTCTCGTGATGCTCGTGATGTTCCTGCTGGGGTTCGTGCTCGACTTCATAGAGATCACCTTCGTGGTCGTGCCGATCGTCGGGCCCGTGCTGCTTGCCATGGGACTGGACCCCGTGTGGCTCGGCGTGATGATCGCGATCAACCTGCAAACTTCGTTCTTGACGCCACCCTTCGGTTTCGCATTGTTTTACTTGCGGGGTGTGGCGCCGCCGTCGGTCACGACACAACAGGTCTACCGCGGCGTGGTGCCATTCATCGCAATCCAGCTGGGCGCGCTGCTCCTGATCGCCCTGTTTCCGGAACTTGTCACCTGGTTGCCCGGGAAGATCTACGGAAATTGATCGTTCGGCAAGGGCGCTCTCCGGGGCGCCATCGGACTCGGTCTCGGTTCGAGAACCGCGCCTACAGCCGCACTTCAGCGCCGGGTCGCAAGAAACGCCTGCTCCGTGATCCGCTGGTTCGGAATCGATCGCGCGAGGAATGACGACCAGGACTCATAAATCCTTGCCGCCATGGGGTCATCGGCAACCAGCTCTTCGAGGATCTCCTGTGCGATCGACTTGAGGTACTGCAGCACGTCATCCGGGAACTGCCGCAGCTCGACGTCCGGGTCCGCCATGAGCTGCTCCAGCGCCATGGCGTTGCCGTGCGTATATTCAGACTGCATGTCCGTGGTGATCGCCTGGCAGGAAACCTCGATGATCGCCTGCAGGTCAGGGGGCAGGGAGTCCCAGGCCTGGCGGTTGACGTAGGCCTGGAGTGCGGGGGCGGGCTCCTGCCAGCCGGGATAGTAGTAGTACTTCGCGACGGTGTGCAGGCCGAGCGTGATGTCGTTGTAGGGGCCGACCCATTCCGTGGCATCGATGGTGCCGGTCTGCAGGGAAGTGAATATCTCCGAAGCCGGCAGGGTCACCGGGGTACCGCCGGCGCGGCGCAGCACTTCGCCGCCGAGGCCCGGGATGCGCATCTTGAGCCCCTTGAGGTCTGCGACCGAGTTGATTTCCTTGTTGAACCAGCCGCCCATCTGTACGCCGGTATTGCCACAGGGAAACGGTACGAGATTGAAGGGCTCGTAGAGTTCGCGCCAGAGGTCCAGCCCACCGCCGTAGTACAGCCAGGCGTTCATCTCCATGAAGGTCATGCCGAACGGAAGGGCGGTCATGAACTGTGCCGCGGGAACCTTGCCCTTGTGGTAGTACGACGCGTCGTGGCCCATCTCCACGGTGCCGCGGCTTGCGGCATCGAAGGCCTCGAAGGCCGGCACCAGTTCACCGGCCGCATACACCTTGATTTTCAGCCTTCCCCCCGATGCCCGGTCGATGCGGTCGACGAGATTGTTGACGGCGATGCCGAGCCCCGGGTACTTCGGTGGCCACGAGGTTGCAATGGACCACTCGAACTTCTCACCGGGAAGCGCGGCCGGTACGTCGGCGCCGCCGTCCTGTTTCGAGCATGCCGCCAGCCCGGCCGCAGCCGCCAAGCCGCCTACGAATTGTCGTCTTTTCATGGCTCACACCGCGCGGGGGTCAAGACAGCCGCTAGTGTATGCGGCGATCACCCAAGGCGCCAGCACCCCACTCACCGGACTTTTTTGGCGATAAATTATTCTATTGTCCCACTTTACTAAAAATATTTAATTGGTGGGATCACGCGGTATTGTTTGGCCTTTTACTGACCGGAAAGTGGGTCCCAATCTTCCGACCGGGACCCGTCCTTCCCTGGTCCGGCCGGCGGGGCGCTCAACCGGGGCGCCGTCCATGGCCAACCGACACGCCTGCCACGGTGGAGCACCGGGGCCGGCGTACCCACCGGCCGGTATCGACAATGTCGCACGGTCGCTGCCTGGCTATGGCCTTTGTTACTCGCAGATGCATTAATAAAGGGTCGTGAGCCACTGATAACGGTCGGGACAGCGGATAGATGATTGGCTTGTTACAACGCGTCACGGGTGCCAGTGTCGCCGTCGGCGGCGAGGCCGTCGGGGCGATCGGGCGCGGCCTGCTCGTGCTGGTGGCCGTGCACCGGGACGATGACGAACGGGATATCGCGCGACTTGCGGAACGAATTCTCTCCTACCGGGTCTTCCCCGACGATCGAGGACGTATGAACAGGAGTGTTCTCGACGAAGCGGGCGGCCTGTTGCTAGTCCCGCAGTTCACACTGGCGGCGGACACGAAGAAAGGTACGCGAGCCAGCTTTACCCGAGCCGCCCCGCCCGCGAAGGGCGAGGCGTATTTCGGGAAACTGGTCGCCGCTTGCCGTCTTAGGCTCGAGGTCGTGGAGACGGGCAGGTTCGGCGCGGACATGCAGGTTAGCCTGGTCAATGACGGCCCGGTTACGTTCTGGCTCGAGAGTTGAACGTTCGGGATCCGTGATTTTGGTACGGTTTTATTGCCAATTCATGGGTATCATGAACATAATGCGCGCCCGGTTCTGGCCGGGCCTTTGAGAGGATTAGGGGCTCTGCCCCGGGAGTAACGGATGTTTGCCAACATTAGCTGGCCACAGCTATTGATCATCCTGGTGATCGTGCTCGCCATCTTCGGCACGAAGCGTCTGCGCACCCTGGGTTCCGACCTGGGTAGTGCAGTCAAGGGATTTCGAGGCGCGATGAAAGAGGCGGAAGAAGAAAAAGATCAGCTCGAGGATGATTCCAGGGAAGACGCCAACTTCGAAAACACGCCTGTCGACGAGCCTCGTAAAAACAGCTGATTGACCCTGCCCCATGTCCGGCGTCGGCTTTTTCGAACTCGTGATTCTGTTCATGATCGGGCTGGTCGTGCTCGGGCCTCAACGCTTGCCGAAGGTTGCGAATCAACTCGGCATGTGGATAGGGCAGGCGCGGCGAATGACCCGCGTCATGAAACGCCAGCTCGAAGACGAGCTGGATCTCGGCGACAACTTCAAGAGCCTGAAGAACCTCGGCGACGAGCTGAAGGACGACCTGACGATCGGGCCTGCGGCCGCACACGTCCCGCGCGATGACGACACCTACTCGCCGGTGCACGACAAGGGCCCCGGTCCCTCCGTGGCAGCCACGAAAGTCGAGGAAGAGGCGAAGGGCGCCGAAGCCGACGCAACGCCGGACGACGAGGGGGGCGCTGAAGAACGGGCGAAAGAGAAGCCGGCGTGAGCGACGAACCCCACAACACGGTCGACGAACGGCAGGAGGAACATCTCGCCGAGGGAACGCTGCTTTCCCACCTCATCGAGCTGCGCTCGCGACTGATCAAGATCTCGATCGCGGTCGTGGGGATGTTCGTGATCCTGCTTCCGTTTTCCCAAAAGATCTTCGTGGCCGTATCGAAGCCCCTGGTCGACGTCCTGCCCGGCCAGAAGATGATCGCGACAGCCGTCGCATCGCCCCTGCTGACACCGTTCAAGCTCACCTTCTTCGTCGCATTGTTTGTCGCGATGCCGGTCGTGCTCTACCAGATATGGGCATTCGTTGCACCGGGCCTGTACAAGAGAGAGAAGCGGTTTGCCTTCCCGTTGCTCGGCTCCAGTATCATCCTGTTCTATTCGGGCATCGCGTTCGCCTACTTCGTCGTATTCGAACTCGTGTTCGGCTTCTTCGCTTCGGTCACGCCGCAGAGCGTGGAGATGATGACCGACATCGCCGCCTACCTCGACTTCATTACCAAGATCTTCCTCGCGTTCGGCCTCGCCTTCGAGGTGCCGATCGCCACGGTGCTGGTCGTCTGGACGGGCCTGACGACGCCGGAAAAGCTGGGCAAGGCCCGGCCGTACGTGTTCCTCATGGCCTTCATCATCGGCATGTTCCTGACACCGCCCGACGTAATCAGCCAGACGCTGCTGGCGGTGCCGGTATACCTCCTCTACGAGCTGGGCATTTTGATGTCGAAACTGTTCGTGCGGCAGCGCAGCCGCAAACCTGACGAGGCGGTTGCCGCAGAGGACTGACGGGCTCGCCGGCGAAACGGACAGGTGGCATTGCGTTACCGATTTGTGTACTTTGCCTAACCCGTTAGAGCACCAGCGTTCCCGTGCGGAGAGCGCCCCGCAGCAAAGAGAATTCACACTATGACAAAACCGACGGCGCCAGCGGCCGGAGACGACGTTTTCGGCCATCCACGGGGGCTCATGACCTTGTTCTTTACCGAGCTGTGGGAGCGTTTCGGCTACTACGGCATGCGCGCCCTGCTGATCCTCTACATGACGGACGCGGCGCGTGGCGGGCTCGGCATGGACGCAGAGATCAGCGGCGCTATCTACGGCCTGTTTACGTTCGGCGTATACGCGCTCGCGCTCCCGGGTGGCTGGATCGCCGACCGCGTGATCGGTCAGCGCCAGGCGGTGTTTGTCGGCGGTGTCATCATAGCGGCCGGCTACTATTCGCTGGGCCTGCCGCTCGTGCTGCCCGGCTCGGAGATCTGGTCATTTTACCTGGGCCTTGTGCTGGTCGTACTCGGCACCGGGCTGCTGAAGCCCAATGTCAGCGCTATCGTCGGCGGCCTCTACGAGAACGACGCACCGGCCCGCCGTGATGCCGGGTTCTCGATTTTCTACATGGGCATCAATATCGGTGCCTTCCTGGGCCCGTTGATCTGCGGCTGGTTCGCCGAGCGCGTCGACTGGCACCTGGGTTTCAGTCTCGCCGGCGTCGGCATGACGTTCGGCCTGATCCAGTACGCGCGCGGGCTGCATTACCTGCGTGGCGCGGGTGAACTTGCCGGGGAGTCTGCCGAGCCCGCGCGAATCGCCGTTGCGCGCAAGCAGCTCGGCGGCGGACTCATTGCCGCCGTCGTGCTGACGGCAGCGCTCGCCGGCCTCTCCGCGACGGGCGCGATCAGCCTTACGATTCTCGGCTTCGCCCAGGCAACCGGTGCGATCGTCGTGGTCGTGGCCGCCGTCTATTTCGCAATGGTGATCGCCTTCGGCTGCCACGACACCGTGGAACGGCAGCGCGTGTTCGTGATCTTCCTGCTGTTCCTCGGAGCCGCGATGTTCTGGTCCGGTTTCGAACAGGCCGGTTCGTCCATGAACATCTATGCGCGCGACCTTACGGACCGCATGTTCTTCGGGTGGGAAGTACCGACCACCTGGCTGCAGTCCGTCAATCCCGTGTTCATCATCCTGCTGGCGCCGGTCATCGGCATGCTTTGGATCCGTCTAGGCGCCAGGAACCCTTCCATACCGATGAAGTTCGGCATGGGCCTCGTGTTGCTCGGTGTTGGTTTCCTGGTACTGGCCTGGGGTGCGCTCTACGTTCCCGAGGGCGCCGCGGCCAACCCCGCCGTCGGCGTCAGCATGACCTGGCTGGTGGTGACCTACTTCTTCCATACCGTCGGCGAGCTGGCGCTGAGCCCGGTCGGCCTGAGCAGCGTGACCAAGCTCTCCCCGAACCGTCTCGTGGGCCAGATGATGGGCACCTGGTTCATGGGCGCCGCACTGGGTAATCTCGTCGCCGGTCTGATAGCCACCCGCATCGAGACCCTGCCACCGCAGGAACTGTTTACGGTCGTGGCAAGCATCGCCGTCGGTGCAGGCTTCGTGTTCTTACTGTTCTCGCCGCTGATCAACCGCATGACACATGGCGTGAAGTAAGTAGCCGCCCTACCGCTTCGGCTGCCGGGCCCGGGGCCGTTCCCGGCTCGGCTCGGCTCGGAATCGTGCACCCGTTCAGGACGCCTCCAGCGTCGCGAGTAGCGGCCGCGATGGGGCTACTCGCCCAAATCTGTGAGGTCTCAACAAGAGATCTTCATGTTCCATCTTTGTTGTTGCACTCCTGCTCACCGGCTGCGGCCGCCCTGGCGACGAACACGTGGCGCCGCAAGTGGGGCTCCTTGAGGCATGCCGGCGAACGATTCATGTAAACTCGAAGCTGCGATCTGAAGGAAGACCGTGATGGCAGAAGAACAACAAGAAGCGGCCAAACCCGGCCTGACGACCCGGATGCTCGCCACCGTCGAGCGGGTGGGCAACAAGCTCCCGGACCCGGCCGTGCTGTTCATCGCACTGCTCTTCATCGTCTGGGTGCTATCGTGGATGCTTTCCTATGTCACGTTCGGCGTGATCGACCCGCGTTCGAACGAACCGCTGGTCATCAACAACCTGCTCGCGCCCAGGGCGATGACCGAGTTCCTGTCGGTCATGGTGACGAACTTCGTGCATTTTCACCCGGTCGGCGTGGTGCTGGTCGCGATGCTCGGCATCGGCGTTGCAGAGCACACGGGTTTCATAAACTCCGCGATCCGTGCTCTCCTGAACGTGACGCCCATGAAATTGTTGACGCCCATGGTGATCCTCGTCGGCATCGTTTCGCACTCGGCGGTCGATGCCGGCTACGTGCTCGTCATCCCGCTCGGTGGCGTCATTTTCTACGCGGCCGGCCGCCATCCGCTGGCAGGCATTGCGGCTGCGTTTGCCGGTGTATCGGGCGGCTTTTCTGCGAACTTCGTGCCGTCGTCGCTGGATCCGTTGCTGCAGGGCCTCACCCAGGCGGGGGCGCAGATCCTGGACCCGGACATCCTCGTCAATCCGCTCAACAACTATTTCTTCACGACGGCGTCGTCACTCCTGATCATCGGCCTCGGCTGGTACATCACCGACAAGGTCGTCGAACCAAGGATCGCCGCGACCGAGATCGATGGTGACGCCGAAGACCTGCCCGAGATGCACGACCTGCAACAGAACGAGCGCAAAGGCCTGCGCTGGGCGCTGGTCGCGATGGTCATCGGCCTGGTCCTGTTGTTCGTTACTGCGCTGCCGGAAGCGTCGGCGTGGCGCACGCCCGAAGGCGAACTTACCTCATTCAGTTCCCCGATGATGCGCGCGATCGTCTCGCTGATCTTCTTCCTGTTCCTCGTTCCCGGCATCGTCTACGGCATCGTTGCGGGGACCATGAAGAGCTCCAAGGACATGATCGAGGGCATGACCCACGCCATGCACGGGATGGCGTACTACCTCGTCATCATGTTCTTCATCGCCCAGTTCGTGTACGCGTTCGGCCAATCGAACCTCGGCGTGCTGCTGGCGCTCGAGGGCGCGAACTTCCTCAAGGCGATGGCCGCGCCGGCATCGATCACGATCGTCGGAATCGTGTTGCTGACCGCGTTCGTCAACATTTTCGTCGGTTCCGCCAGCGGCAAGTGGGGGCTACTCGCGCCGATCTTCGTGCCCATGCTGATGTCGCTCGGCATTTCGCCCGACCTGACGCAGGCGGCGTATCGCGTTGGCGACTCGAGCACCAACATCATCACGCCGCTGATGCCGTACTTCCCGCTGGTCGTGGTTTATTGCCAGCGCTACGTGAAGGGCACCGGCATCGGCACGTTGACCGCGATGATGCTGCCTTACTCGATCACCTTCCTCATCACCTGGACGATCTTCCTGCTGGCGTACTACGCGATCGGCTTTCCGCTCGGCATTCAGGCCAGCTACACCTATCCCTGAGGACGCGCAATGGCTCTCCCGGACTTCGAGAAACTGGGCAGCTTCTATCTCGGCAAGCGCCAGGACAAGGAGTCGCTCACGGACGAGCTGGTCCTGTACGACTCGAGGGACCTCACCACGCATGCCGTGATCATCGGCATGACGGGTTCCGGCAAGACCGGCCTCGGCATCGGCCTGCTGGAAGAGGCGGCGCTCGACCACATCCCGGTCATCGCCATCGACCCCAAGGGCGACATGGGCAACCTGCTCCTGACCTTCCCGAAGCTGGCGCCCCGGGATTTCCGGCCGTGGGTCAATCCCCGCAGCGCGAGCGACCAGGGCCAGACGGTCGATGAGTTTGCTGCCGCGCAGGCGGCGCTGTGGAAGAAGGGCCTCGGCGAGTGGGGACAGTCCGGACAGCGCATCGCGCAGCTTCGCGCCGGCGTCGAAATGGCGATCTACACACCCGGCAGTAACGCCGGGCTGCCGGTCTCCGTCTTGAAATCCTTCGTCGCTCCGGAAGCGGCACTCATGGAAGACGTCGATCTTTACCGCGAACGCGTGCAGGCAACCGCGACCGGCATCCTGACGCTGCTGGGCATCGATGCCGACCCGGTCGCGAGCCGGGAGCATATCCTGATTTCCCGCCTGCTCGATCACGCCTGGCAGGAAGGCCGGGAGCTGGACATCGCGGCCCTGATCGCGGCGATCCAGTCGCCGCCATTCAACACGATCGGCGTCATGAGCCTCGACGCATTCTTCCCCGGGAAAGACCGTTTCGCACTGGCGATGCGGCTCAACAACCTGCTGGCGGCGCCCGGCTTCGACGCATGGATGCAGGGTGAACCCCTGAGTGCGAAGAACCTGCTCTACACGGCCGAGGGCAAGCCACGCATCTCGGTCATGTCCATCGCACATCTCGACGACGCATCGCGGATGTTCTTCGTCTCCATGCTGCTGAACGAGATCATCGCCTGGATGCGCGCGCAGCCGGGCACGTCCAGCCTGCGTGCGATCCTCTACATGGACGAGATTTTCGGTTTCATGCCGCCTGTCGCAAATCCGCCGACCAAGGCGCTGTTCCTGACACTCCTGAAGCAGGCGCGTGCCTACGGGCTCGGGCTCGTGCTCGCGACGCAGAATCCCGTGGACCTCGACTACAAGGGCCTCTCCAACACGGGCACCTGGTTCATCGGCCGGCTGCAGACGGAACGCGACAAGGCCCGGGTCATGCAGGGCCTCGAGGGCGCAAGCCAGGGGCATTTCGACAGGCAGGCCATGGAGCAGACGCTGGCCGGCCTCGGCAAGCGGCGCTTCCTGCTGCACAACGTGCACGAGGACGAGCCCGTCGTTTTCGGGACCCGCTGGGTCATGTCCTACCTCCCGGGCCCGTTGACCCGCGATCAGATCCGCGCGCTGATGGCCGGCGCGCGATCCGCAGGCGGCACGGTCGGTGCGGCAAAACCCAAGCGCAATCGCAGCGCCGATGCGCCGGCGCTGCCGCCCGCCATTGACCAGTACTTCGTGCGGGGGGCGGCGGAAGACGTGACCTATTTCCCGCGGCTCATGGCCGGCGCCGAACTCGTCTTTTCGAGCGCGCGCTACCAGGTCGAAGACGAACGCAGCGTGCTCTACACCGTCGAGATCGAGGATGGCCCGGTGGCGATCGACTGGGGTACCGCCGAGCCGCTGGACATGGCGATCGAATCGCTCGGCGACAGCGCCATCCCCGGTGCTTCATTCGCGGAATTGCCGGGTCCCGCAGCCAGCGTGAAGCAGTACGCGGCGTGGCAGCGCGAATTCAGGCGCTGGGTGCGTCAGAACGAGTCCGTCACCCTCTTCAGGAACAAGCGGTTTCGACTGATCTCCGCCCCGGGCGAGACCGAAGGCGACTTCCGCGTCCGCCTGCAGGACCTGGCTAGCGAGAAGCGCGATCAGGAAATCGCGAAGCTGCGTAAACGCTATGCGAGCAAGGCCACGACGCTCGAGAGTCGGCTCATGAGTGCAGAACAGGCCGTCGCGCGCGAGCAAGGACAGGCAAGTAAGAAAACACTCGACACGGCGGTTTCCATCGGCACGGCGATCCTCGGCGCGGTGCTTGGCCGCAAGCGGTTATCGACGACGTCGGCGAGCCGCGTTGGCACGGCTATCAAGACCGCTGGCAGTGCGCGCAAGGAAGCGGCCGATGTCGCCCGCGCGCAGCAGAAAGCGGAGAAACTTCGTGCCGATCTCGAGGCGCTCAACGCACAGCTGGAAAAAGAGGTCGCTCTGCTCGATACGGCGTTCGATGCGCAGGCCGAGGTGCTGGAGGAAATCGTGGTCCGCGCGAAGACCACCGACATACACGTGCCGCTGGTGGCACTCGCCTGGATGCCGTACGCGCCGGATGCGAAAGGCCGGCTCCGGCCCGCCTGGAGCTAGTCGCCGATGCAGGCGCCGGCGTAGGCTTTCAATACGCCGGCGTTCTCGAGCTGGCACTCGTTGTCGTAGGTGATCCCGTCAAGGCCGCACACGGGCAGGTAGACGCGCGGGCAGTTGCGGCCCTGTTCCTCGCACATGCCGGCATAGTCGATGCGCGTCCCGCGGCGTTCCGCGTAGCAGGCGTTGGCGTAGGTCATGTTGTCCGCGCCGCAAACGGGAACGAACAGGTTCGGACACGGCCGCTGGTTGCAGATGCCGACGGTATAAGTCGTGATCCCCGCCTTGTCGGCATAGCAGGCGTTATCGTAGCTGACGCCATCGCTGCCGCAGACAGGTGCGAAAACCGGCGGGCAGTTCTCAGTGTCGCAGGAACTCGCGCGCTGCACGGGCACGCGATCGACGTTCGCTTCGCAACGGTTCAGGTAGGTGCGGCCGTTCATCCCGCAGACCGGATCCGGCACACCCGGGCAACCGCTCGGCGCACACGCCCCGAGCCCCGCGATCTCGACGCGTGATTTCGCGGCAAAGCACTCGTTGATGTAGGTGTTGCCGTCGACGCCGCAGACCGGGTCGTATTCTTCGCTGCATTCGCGCGGCGCCGCCGAGAACGCGTCTTCGTCATCGCTGTCGCGTTCGCCGGTATCGTCGTTGTCTTCGCCGTTGGTCACCGCGGGGCACTCCCCGTCGGCGACGATCTCGACACCCGCGACGTTGGCGACGCATTCATTGCTGTAGGTCTTACCGTCGCTTCCGCAGACCGGCGTGTAGTCCTGGGTGCAGGCGACTTCGTCGTTCTGCGCCAGCACCAGGGGCGCCTCGGCGGCAGCGACGCCCGCTGCGAGGAGACACGGGACAACACAGGCAAACACTCTGTTATTCATCGGGGCAAGTGTATCAGTTCACTCAGCGGCACCAGTTCGATGCCTTCTTCGACAAGGCCCGGGATCGCGCGTTCCAGGAAGGCCAGTGTCTCGGGATACGGGTGACCGATGGCCACCGCCAGCCCGCGCTGGCGCGCCAAGTATTTCAGACGCTCGAATTCCCTGGCCACCATTTCAGGCGCCGGGTCTGAATCCAGGAAGACGTCTCGCTTGATGGCGGGCACGCCTTTCTCCGCAGCCATCCGCAGCGCGACGCTGCGGTGTGTCGTGTAGCTGTCGACGAAGTACAGCCCGCCGGCCATCAGGATCTCTTCCATGAGCCAGCTCATGTGCCCGGGGTGCTGGGTCAGCAGACTCCCGCGATGGCCGTTGATACCGACCGCGAAAGGGACGGTCGCCAGCGCGTTCGCAAAAGTGTCCGCGAGGCCCTGGCGCGTCGTGTCGAGCGTGATCGAGCCCGGCTCCATTGCGCCGTGCCGGTGCATGGATTGCATTGGCAGGTGCACCAGCACCTCCTTACCGCTCTGCCACGCTGCCTGAGCCAGCCTCACCGACCCCGGCGTATCGGGCAGGATCGCACAGGCCACCGGGCCTGGCAGCGCCACGGCGCGGTGCCCTGCCGCGAGATGGTAACCGAGGTCATCGATGATGATGGCGATGCGCGGGGCGGACTGCGCGAAACTCTGCGAGGCAAGCAACAACACGGTCGCGGCCAAGCAGGGCCGTCCGAACGTCATTTAGCCTTGCTGTGCATCACGTCGCCGCGCTGCAGCCGGTTCAGCGCTTCGAGCAGCTGTGCATCCTGCTCGCGATCGACATAGGCGCTCAGGTTCATGTCCGGATAGCCCGGCGTGCCCTCGACATAGACATCCGGTGTGATACCGGACTCGTGGATCGAGTCGCCGGAGGGCGTGTAATACCGCGACGTCGTGAGCTTGAGCGCCCGGCCCTGTGACAGGGGCATCACCGTTTGTACGAGCCCCTTGCCGAACGTGCCGGTTCCCACCACGATCGCGCGGCCGTGATCCTGCAGCGCGCCCGCCACGATCTCGGACGCCGACGCGGAGCCCTCGTTCACCAGCACCACTATTTCGGCGCCGTCGAGCACGTCACCGCGATGCGCCGAGCGCGTGAAGCGCGCTTCACTGGTGCGGCCGTCCGCGGTGACGATGATGCCGGCGTCGAGAAACAGGTCGGAAACATCGACGGCGGAGTCCAGTACACCGCCCGGATTGTTTCGCAGATCGAGTACCAGGCCGGCCAGCAACCCGCCGTTGGCTTCCTGCATGGCGTCGACGGCGCGGCCGAGTTCGCGTGCGGTCGTCTCGCTGAACTGGCTCACGCGCACGTAGCCATAGGACGGACCGAGCAATTCATGGTGCACGCTGGCCACGCGAATGATCTCCCGACGCATATCGTGCTCGATGGCCTCTCCTTCGCGGAGCACCGTAACGCTGATTCGCGATCCGGGACGACCACGCATCCGGCCGATCGTTTCCTGCAGGTGGTTCGGTTCGACCGCGACGCCGTCGACGGCGATGATCTGGTCGCCGCTCCGAATCCCGGAGCGCGCTGCGGGCGACCCGGTGATCGGCGTAACGACCGTGATGACGCCATCCATGTCTGCCACTTCGACACCCACGCCCGTGTAGCTTCCGGTCGTGCTGATGCGGATATCGCGATACTCATCGGCATCGAGATACTGAGAGTGGGCGTCGAGATCGCTCACCATGCCGCGAATGGCGCTTTCGAGCAGGCGGCTGTCGTCGAGTGGCTCGACATAATCCCGCTTGACCCGCTCCATGACTTCGGCGAACAGTCTCGCGTGTTCCCAGGCGAGCTCCTCCTCGACCGGAGCGGCCCCGTCCGCAAGCAGGCCGCCGCCGATGGAGAGGCTAAGCCCCATGACGGTTCCGATCACAATGACCAGGATGGCCCTGACTTTCAACGACATACGTTACTCCACCGTCCGCTTGTTGCCCGGGCGGTCCAAATCACGATACCACAGTCGGTGGGCGCTGTACTGTGAGCGCCGACAACTTCGGTGGCCTTGCTAATCGCCAGGCCTGCGTGTCACCCAGCGCCGCGGGTTGAGAGGCTCGGTGCCGCGCCGAATCTCGAAATACAGGCCGGGTTCCGACTGGCCACCACTGTCGCCGACCGTTGCAAGCACGTCGCCCGGCGCCACCCAGTCCCCGGCATTCTTGAGTATGGTCTCGTTGTAGCCGTAGAGCGTCAGGTAGCCCTCGCCATGATCCACGATGACGAGCAGGCCCATGCCCGCAAGCCAGTCGGCGAACGCGACCCGGCCGTGATACACCGAGCGCACTTCACGGCCGCGCGGGGCTGCCAGGACGACGCCGTTCCATTTCAGTTGTCCGCCGACTCGCGGCTGGCCGAAGTCGCGCAGCAGGGTGCCTGCGACCGGCCAGGTCAGGCGGCCGCGATGCTCACTGAACGGGTCCTCGGAGGTGATCGGGTAGTCGGACAGGATGCTGGTCAGCTCCGCGATCAGCCGCGCCAGGTCTTTTTCCTGCGCCGCCAGGCGCTCGATTTCGCGCCCCTCGTTGGCCATCTTGTCCTTGAGCGACGCGAGCAACGCCTGCCGCTCCTGCTGCGCCGCCGCCAGTTTCTCGAGTTCCGTATTGCGGGTTGTCGCCAGGTCGGCCAGCCGCGCTTCTTCCGCGGCAACCTCGCTGTGCATTTCGGCCAGGTCGCGGATCCTGGCGGTGACCGCGCCGATGTTGTCCGCACGGTAGTCATTGAAATTCCGGTAGTAGGCCATCATGCGGCCGAGCATCGCGGGGTCACGCTGGTTCAGGAGCAGCTTGATCTTCTCCTGGCTGCCGCTCATGTAGGCGGCGCGGACCTGGGCCGCCAGGTGATCGGATTCGCGCGCGAGTTCGTCTTCCCGCTCGGCGATGGCGGCGTCCAGTTCCTCGAGCCGCTTGGCGCTATAGGCCCGCTGCCGTTCGATGTCCTTGAGGCGCAGCCGTTTCTCGGCGATAGCGACCTCGGCCTGCTGCAGGTCGCCAGTCAGCCGGTCACGATCCCGCGCGCTCCTGTCCATGCTCTCCTTCAGGTCGCTGATCTGGTCCCGGACCTCTTCGAGCTCCTGCTCCTTGATCTTGGCAAGACCGGCCCCGTCATCCTGGGCCGGGGCACCCATCGGCATGACGAGGATCAGCAGGAGCAGGGTAGGCGAGCAGCGCATGGGCGCACAGTGTAGATGCTTTGCGGGGTATTTCCATCGCCGCACGCTGCTATAATGCGACTTTCGACCAACCCTGCGCAGCCCGCGCACGCGACGCCTAATGGACAGAATATTGGAGTTCGCCGGCAACCATACCTTGCTGGTGTTTGCGCTGGTAACGAGTTTCCTGCTGCTCCTATTCACGGAGCTCAGGCGCAAGGCCACCGGCATGCTGGCGGTTGCGCCCAACGATGCCGTGAAGCTCATCAACAACGACGCCGTCGTTATCGACACGCGCAGCGCAGAGTCGTTCTCACGCGGACACATCGTGGGCGCCCGTAACATTCCGATGGATGAGTTCGAGGGCCACCTGGAGAAGCTCGCCAGGTTGAAGAACAAGCCCGTCGTGGCCGTCTGCGACTCCGGCATAACGTCGTCGAAAGCGGTCAACACTCTGCGCAGCGCCGGTTTCGAGAGCGTCTACAATCTCAAAGGCGGCATGAATGCGTGGGGCCAGGCGGGCCTGCCCGTCGTGTCCGGTAAGAAGACCAAGAGCAAGAAGTAGGCGGCGATATTGCGATGAGCGACAAGGCCCCGGTAGTCATTTATGGTGACGAGTATTGCGCGTACTGTGCGGCCACACGGATGTTGTTTACTCGCAAGGGGATCCCGTTCGAGGACGTCCTCGTGTCACGCGATCCAGGCCGCTTCGACGAGATGCTGGCGAAGAGCGGCGGTCGCCGCACGATCCCGCAGGTCTTTATCGCCGGAGTGCACATCGGCGGCTTCGATGACTTGTGTTCGCTCGACAAGAGCGGCGAACTCGATACATTGCTCGCCGGCGACGCCGCCGGCCTGCACCCTCAGTAACCCAGGACAGGAACATGGCTGAACAGGAAGCACAGACCCCCGAGAAGCGTCTTTCCGTTGTAAAGATCTACGCCAAGGATTTTTCTTTCGAGTCGCCGCAATCACCAGACATCTTCAATGCAAAGGAGTGGGCGCCGAGCACGAACCTGAATTTGCGTAGCTCGCACTCACCGGTCAGCGATACCCTGCACGAGGTCGTACTGACGATCACCGTCGAGGCCAAGGAGAAAGAGGGCGACAAGACCATTTTCCTCGTCGAGCTGCAGCAGGCCGGGGTTTTCGACATCAGCGGCTACGAGAAAGAGGAAATGGGCGTGCTCATCGGCAGTTTCTGCCCGGGCGTCCTGTACCCGTACGCGCGTGAGGCGATTGCCGGGATCATCCAGAAGGGCGGCTTTCCCGAATTCGTCCTTCAGCCCATCAACTTCGATGCGCTGTACCAGCAATCGCTACAGCAACAACAAGCCGACGTGGCCGCATCCGCGGAGACACACTGATAAGCGGGGCACGCGAACAACCGATCGCGGTCGTCGGGGCGGGCTCCTGGGGAACGGCGCTCGCACTGCAGTTCGCCCGGCGCGGACAGCCGGTGCGGCTCTGGGGACGCGATCGGTCGCAACTCGCCGGGATGTGCGAAGAGCGCGTGAATACTCGTTACCTGCCGGGCGCGGCATTCCCCGAAAACCTGGAAGCCGTGATCGAACTCGAGGCGTGCCTCGATGGCGCGCGCGACATCCTCGTCGCCGTGCCCAGCCACGGATTCCGCGAGACCCTGGAAACCATCAAGCCGCTGCTCACCGAGGACGCACGAATCTGCTGGGCGACCAAGGGTTTCGAACTGCATACCGGCAAGCTGCCGCATGTCGTTGCCGCCGAGGTGCTGGGCGCCGAGCGACCGGTCGCGGTTTTGTCCGGCCCGACCTTCGCCAGGGAGGTCGGCGACGGCCTGCCGACGGCACTGACCATCGCCGCGAACGACGCGGGTTTTGCGCAGGATCTGGCGGTAGCCCTCTCCGGTGAAAATTTTCGCGCCTATACCTCCGACGACATGATCGGTGTCGAGGTGGGCGGCGCCGTCAAGAACGTGCTGGCCATCGGCGCGGGCATGTCCGATGGCCTCGGCTTCGGCGCGAACTCCCGCGTAGCCCTGATCACCCGCGGCTTGGTCGAGATGACGCGGCTGGGAGTGGCGCTTGGCGCAAGACGCGAAACCTTCATGGGTCTGGCGGGCATGGGCGACCTCGTGCTCACCTGTACGGACAACCTCTCGCGCAACCGGCGCATGGGCCTCGCGCTGGCAGCGGGCAAATCGGTCGATGAAGCCCAGGAAGAGATCCAGCAAGTCGTCGAGGGCGTGCTGGCCGCCCAGGCCGTGCACGAGGTTGCCGAGAAACTCGGGATCGAAATGCCGATCTGCCACCAGGTGTATCGGATACTGTATGCGGGCGCATCCCCGCGCGAAGCCGTGGGCGCACTGATGCGCCGGGACCTGAAATCGGAGCATTGAGACCGCCTCGGCTCGCTATTCGCCACCGATCCTCTAAACTTTTTCCCTATACAGCGCTATTTGCTGTAAGCGCTTCAAAAATATAGGGGAACAATGATGGACAGACGTCAATTCTGCCGGTCCGCGGTCGCCGCCGGCGTCACCGCCGCATTCCTGCCGGGCTGCGGCAAGGAGACACCGGTTGCTACCCGGGCGGATACGGGCATCGCCGCCGTGTCCCTGGACGGTGCCGAGATCGAACTGAGCAAAGCCGCCATCAGGGAGTTCGGCGATGCCATGTCCGGGCCCGTGATGCTCTCCGGGCATCCACAGTACGACTCGGTACGTATGATCTGGAATGGCATGCACGACAAGCGCCCGGCGCTAATCGCCCGGTGCCTGAATGCGGAGGATGTCAGCAATGCCGTGAGTTTCGCGCGTGACCACGACGTGCTCGTTGCGGTGCGCGGCGGCGGCCACAGCTGGCCCGGCAAGTCGGTCTGCGACGGCGGGCTGATGATCGACCTGTCACCGATGCACAACGCCAATGCCGACGCGGACACGCGCCGGGCCCGCGTCGAGGGGGGTGCGTTGCTCAATAACCTCGATACGGCTGCACTCGAGAAAGGCATGGTGACCACCGCCGGTGTCGTCTCCCACACCGGCTGCGGCGGGTTTACGCTGGGCGGTGGCTTCGGCCGGCTCAATCGCAAATACGGCCTGACGATCGACAACGTCACGGGCGCTCAGATCGTCACCGCCGACGGCCGGATCCGGCGCATCAGCGCGAACGAAGAGCCCGATCTCTTCTGGGCGATTCGTGGCGGCGGCGGCAATTTCGGCGTGGTAACGGAATTCGAATACCAGCTGCACCCGTTCGACCGCAATGTGCTATCCGGCAATATCGTCTGGCCGGTTGAACAGGCGCGGGACGTGCTCGAATTCTACGCGGAATGGTCGGCCGGCCTCTCGGATGAGCTGTACGTCGGACCCTCCCTGGCAAGGATTCCGGACGCCGGGGACTCCGTGATCATGGAAGTCGTGTACAACGGCGATCCCGCCGTTGGCGAAAAGGAACTGGCCCCGCTGCGCTCTATTGGCAAACCGACCGTTGACGGCGTCACGGTGCAGGACTACATGATCATGCAGACGCAGGAAGACGCTACCCTCGCGCATGGCGTCCGTTCCTACGCCAAGAACGGCATGGTGAAGGAGTGGTCGCAGGGACTCGTCGATACGATGATCGACGCCTACGATCCGCGGGTGTTCCTGACCAACCACGTCGCCGGCGGCGCCGTGAAGCGCGTCGGCGAGACCGACACCGCGTTCCCGCATCGTAATGCCGAGCTCATGCTCGTGTTCGTCACGGGCTGGGGCGATCCGGCCATGGACCAGGAGATGATCCAGGCAACGCGCGCGCAATACGCCGCGATCGAATCCTACATGGGGGGCTATTACGACAACATCGAGTTCGATGGCGACGAAGCGGCCGGCAACTACGGACCGGCTTACTCGCGATTATCGAAGATCAAGGGGCGGTACGATCCGGGCAACCTGTTCAGGCTGAACAGCAACATCGAGCCTGCGGCCTGATCAGGTGCCCTGCTCGAAGCCGAGCTGCCGCCAGGCTTCGTAGACGACAACCGCGGCGGCATTCGACAGGTTGAGGCTGCGGTTGCCCGATCGCATGGGCAGCCGCAACCTTCGTTCCCGCGGCAGGCTGTCGAGCAGCGCCTGGGGCAGGCCACGTGTTTCCGGGCCCATCAGGAACGCGTCGCCGCGCCGGTAAAGCGGCGTGTCGTAGCGGGTGCTGCCGCGGGTGCTAAGCGCAAAAAGGCGCGGATTGCCCAGCACGTCAAGCGCATCCCCGAGCGATCCATGGACCTGTACGTTTGCGAATTCCCGGTAGTCGAGACCGGCCCGGCGTAAGCGCGGTTCGTCCAGTTCGAAACCCAGTGGCTCCACGAGGTGCAGACCCACGCCGGTGTTCGCGCAAAGGCGAATAATGTTGCCGGTGTTGGGCGGAATTTCCGGCTGGTACAGGATCAGGCTGAACATATCGTTTAGAATGCCGCATCCCATGAGCGACCGAAACAACCCTCTGCTCACCGACCTCTGCGGCATCCGGATGGTTTCGCCGATCGTGCTGCTGTCGGGGTGTGTCGGCTTCGGCGAGGAGTACACGCGCGTCGAGGGCTTCTCGAACCGCGATGTCGGCGGCATCGTGCTCAAGGGCACGACGGGCGAAGCGCGGCTCGGCAACCCCCCGCACCGCGTCTATGAAACGCCCATGGGGATGCTCAACGCGATAGGCCTCCAGAATCCCGGTGTCGACACCGTCGTGGACGAGATCCTGCCCGGCCTCGACTTCACCGAGACACGCTTTCTCGCCAACGTGTCCGGATCCACGATCGATGAGTACGTGCGGGTAACGAGGCGCTTCGACGACTCGCCGATCGACGGCATCGAGATCAACATTTCCTGCCCCAACGTGAAGGAGGGCGGCGTCCAGTTCGGCAACAATCCCGAGATGTCCGCCCGCGTGGTCGCCGCCTGCCGCGCACAGACCACCAAGCCGATCTTCACCAAGCTGTCACCAAACCAGACCGACATCCGCGACAACGCCCGGCTCTGCATCGAGGCCGGCACCGACGGTTTCTCGGTGATCAATACCGTGACCGGGATGGCCATAGACTCGGAAACCCGCAGGCCCGTCATCGGCAACCTGCGCGGCGGCCTCTCCGGGCCCGCGATCAAGCCGATAGCCCTGCTCAAGGTCCACGAAGTGCACGAAGTCGCGGCACCGCATCGCGTGCCGATTATCGGCCAGGGCGGGATTCGCACCGCGAAGGACGCGCTCGAGTTCATCATCGCCGGTGCAAGCGCCGTGGGCGTCGGCACCGCGCTTTTCTACGACCCGATGGCATGCACGAAGATCAACGCCGGCATCACCGACTACCTCGAACGCCACGACTTCGACTCCGTTGCCGACCTCGTCGGCACACTGCAGACGTAGGAGCGGTTCTCGACCGGCAATGGTATCTCCGTCGGCGGGTCGCTCCGATGTCTTTTCTCGTCATGGCTCGCCGCGCTGTGCGCGGCTGCGCTTTACTTCCTCGAAAAGACAATCCTCTCGACCCGCGCGCGAGAGCCTGGTCGCAACGTCGCTCGGACGATTCCGGGCGGACCGGGGCGTTGGTCGACCGAAGTAAAGCGCAGCGTAGCGAGCCATGAGGGAGACGAATGCCCCGGTCCGCCCGACTGGCCAACCGGGATCGCGGTTCGAGAACCGCTCCAGCGATGCATCAGTCGAGGTGCAGCGCCTTCATTTTGCGGGTCAGGGTGTTGCGGCCCCAGCCGAGGAGCTTCGCGGCTTCCTGGCGGTGACCGTTGGTCTGGCTCATCGCGATGCGGATGAGGGTCTTTTCGAACTCGGGCAGGGCCCTGTCGAGCAGGGGCGCCTCACCGGAAGTAAGCTGCCGTTCCGCCCAGCTCGCAAGGCTGCGGGTCCAGTCCTGGGTGGCGCGC
>JBFFEB010000023.1:0-44616 GCA_041559075.1 Woeseiaceae bacterium
ACCTGAGTGAGACGTAACTCCCTGATTTGCGGGTGTAGTTCAATGGTAGAACATCAGCTTCCCAAGCTGAGAATGAGGGTTCGATTCCCTTCACCCGCTCCAGAGAACGGGAAAGTGACCTGAAGTCACTGTCCCTTTATCCTGTTGCCATGCCAATAAAAGCGCTCTTCGCGGTTCTACTCCTTTGCGGCGCAATCGCCGATGCCCAGCCGTCGTCTCCGCAACCGGACTGGACAGGCACGCGGCCTAATGCCGGCGGCGAGCCGGACGAGATCACGGTGCGCCTGGGGCTGCTGGACATTACCGAGATTGACGACCGCGAACAGGTCTTCATAGCCGACATCTTTGTCGAGATTCAGTGGCGGGATCCACGACTTGCTGTCGGGGCCGATGCGGGTGTCAACCTGCGGACATTTTCGGTTAGCGAAATCTGGACGCCGCGCCTGATCGCCGTCAACGACCGTGGTCTCAACAGGCAGTTGCCCGACGTCGTGACCGTGGATCGGCAGGGAAACGTCGTGTTGCGGCAGCGTTTCGCAGGGCCGCTCGCCGTGGATCTCGACCTCCGCAGCTTCCCCTTCGATACGCAGCGCCTCCCGATAGAGATCGTGTCGTACCAGTACGATCCCTCGGAGATTGTCTTCTCCGAGGCAAGCGAGCTAGTTGCAAAGCTCGATCGGCTGAGAGGCCAGGGTTGGACATTCACCGCGCTGGAGCCTGAGCCGTCTATCTATCGCCTCAAGGAAGGAGGCCGTGGCGGAGCTCAGCTGACTTTCGCCTTATTGGCGGAGCGCAAAGCGGCCTACTACATCCTGACGTTGGCGCTGCCGATGACCCTGATCCTGTTCCTGGCCTGGATGGTGCACTGGCTGCCGGTCGAAGTCGTGCCGGCCCGCATGGGGATGGCAAGCGCGACAGTATTCTCGCTGATCGCATTCGGCGTCAGTTTCCGCCTGACGCTGCCGAAGATTGCCTATCTCACCGACGCGGACCGGTTCGTGCTGTACTCGACACTGCTCGTGCTTGTGTCTCTCGCCGTCGCGGTGCGGACCATCCGGTTGGCGAGCGCCGAGCGGAATGACGCCGCGGAGCGCCTCTCACGCCAGGCTCGAATGGCTTTTCCGGCCGTCTACGTATTGATCATCCTGTTGACCTTTATTACCTGAGCGACGAAGGGCGTATGGGTAACGTGAAAAAAACGGCAGGCGTTCTGGGCGGCATGGGCCCCGAGGCAACCGTGGATTTCATGGCGAAGGTCATCGCGTTGACGGATGCAGACTGCGACCAGGACCACGTGCGTATGCTGGTCGACCACAATCCGCACGTGCCGAACCGGCAGGACGCGATTCTGCGCGGCGGACAGGATCCGGGCCCAGTCCTCGCCGATATGGCCGCGGGTCTGGAAACGAGCGGTGCCGATTTCCTGGTTATCCCCTGCAACACGGCCTACGCATACCAGGACGCGATCCTCGCCGCGACGCACATCCCGCTGATCAGCATCATCGGCGTGTCGATCGCCGCGGCGAAGGAACGCGCGCCGGATACTGATCGCATCGGACTGTTGGCCACCGACGGCTGCCTGCAGTCGGGTATCTACCAGGCCGGCCTGGAAGAAGCCGGGCTGACCGGCGTGCTGCCGACGGCGGAGGAGCTCGCGAAACTCATGTCGCTCATCAAGACGATCAAGGGCGGCAGGCACACCGAGCACACTACGAGCAAAATGGCCGAACTCGCCGAGGCGCTCGCTTCCCGTGGCGCGGGCGCGATCATCGCCGGCTGCACCGAGATCCCGCTGGTGCTGGACGAGAGCGCGGTCAGCGTGCCGCTGGTATCCTCGACGGACGCGGTCGCCGAAATAACCGTTAAGCTGGCAACCGGCGAGATGCCGCTGCCGGATTGCCTCTAGCCGCAGAGAGAACCACGATGCATCTGTCACGATTCCCCCGCGTGTCGCTCGCCCACCTGCCGACGCCCCTCGAGCACTTGCCGCGCCTGAGCGAGCACCTCGGCGGGCCGCAGGTCTGGGTCAAGCGCGACGACTGCACCGGGCTTGCTACGGGCGGCAACAAGACTCGCAAGCTGGAGTTCTCGATGGCGGCCGCGCTGGAAGCGGGCGCGGATACGATCGTGACCGTCGGCGCCTACCAGTCAAACCACGTGCGCCAGACGGCGGCCGCCGCCTGTAAGCTGGGGCTGGGCTGCGAGGTGCTGCTGGAGCATCGGGTCAAGAAGCCCACCAACGATTATCTCCAGTCGGGCAACGTGCTGCTCGATCACCTGTTCGGCGCCAGCATCCGCGAGTACCCGGCCGGCACCGACTTCGACGCGGCAATGGACGAGGTCGCGGCCGAAGTAAATGCATCAGGCGGCAACGCGTACATCATTCCCGGTGGCGCCTCGAACAAGATCGGTGCGCTCGGCTACGTCAACTGCGCGCTGGAGCTCGTGAACCAGGCGAATGAGAGTGGGCTGGTGATCGACCACCTCGTCACCGCGACGGGCAGTGCCGGCACCCAGGGCGGGTTACTGGTCGGCCTGAAAGCGATGAACGCGAATATCCCGCTGCTCGGCATCGGCGTGAGTGCACCGAGCGACGTGCAGGAACAAAAGGTCTTCGAACTCGCTGTTGAAACCGCCGAATACATCGGCGCGCCGGGCGTCGTCGCGCGTGAAGATGTCATCGCGAACTGCGATTACGTGGGCGAGGGCTACGGCATCCCGACGGTGGCGATGAACGAAGCTGTCCTGTTGCTGGCCCGGCTCGAAGGACTTTTGTTCGACCCCGTCTACAGCGGCAAGGCACTTGCCGGCCTGATCGACCTGGTCGGGAAGGGGCATTTCAACAGCGCGAAGAACATCGTCTTCCTGCACACGGGCGGATCGGCGGCGCTGTTCGCCTACAAGAGCCAGCTCCGGATGGACTGACCGCTTTGGCCGACCTCATAGATGACATTGCTGCGATCGTCGGGAAGGCCGGCGTACTGACCGGCGCCGACGTGGCCGCGCGACCTGCCTCCTGGCTGCGCCCGGAGCCGAGTCGCGCGAAAGCGATCGTACGGCCGGCGAACACGGAGGAGGTCGCCGCGGTGATGAGCTTGTGCCACGCGGCCGGGCAGGCCGTGATCCCCGTCGGTGGCAACACCGGTCTTGTCGAAGGGGCGACGGCCGGCGAAGACGACATCCTGCTTTCACTCGAACGCATGAACGCGATCGAGTCGCTCGACGAGACCGGCTGCACGATGACCGTACAGGCCGGCGTGCCGTTGCACACGGTGCAGGAGAGGGCGGCCGATGCCGACCTGATGTTCCCCGTGGATTTCGGTGCGCGCGGCAGCGCACAGATCGGCGGCGCGATCTCGACGAACGCGGGGGGCAACGCCGTGATCCGTTACGGCATGATGCGCGAGCAGGTGCTCGGGCTCGAGGCCGTGCTTGCCAACGGCACGGTTGTGTCGTCGATGAACCGCCTGTTGAAGAACAATGCCGGTTACGACCTGAAGCAGCTCTTTATCGGCACCGAGGGCACGCTCGGCATCATCACGCGCGCTGTGCTGCGGCTGCGGCCGGCACTGCGGAGTCGCAATACCGCATTCGTCGCTGTGGACGACTACGCCAACGTGCCGTTGCTATTGAAACACCTAGGCAGCTCGCTCGGCGGCAGCCTGACCGCGTTCGAGGTGCTGTGGAAGGACTTCTACGACACGGTAGTGGTCGAACGCGACGGGCACGCGCAGCCGGTCGAGGCGGGGCATCCGTGGTACGTGCTCATCGAGGCGCGCGGCGGCAAGCAGGAAGAAGACGCCGAGCGATTCCAGGCGGCGCTCGAGGAAGCGCTCGAGGCCAGCCTGATCACCGATGCAGCCTTCGCGAGCGGCGCGAAGCAGCGCGAAGCGATGTGGGCGATCCGGGACGACATCGACGGGCTGGCCGAGATCCTCGACCCGGTCATGGCTTTCGACGTGAGCCTGCCCATCGCCGACACCGCGGATTACGTCGCCGCAGTGAAGAAGCGCCTCAACGAGCGCTGGCCCGACACCTTCCGGGGCGTGTCGTTCGGCCACCTCGGCGACAACAACCTGCACTTCCTGCTCACGGTCGGCAGTGCGGATCACGACGAGCAGCGCGCGGCCATGGACATCATCTACAACGAGCTCAAGCCCTATCGCGGCTCGATCTCCGCGGAACACGGCATCGGCCTGGAGAAGCGTGCGTTCCTCGGCGTGACCCGGAACGCATCCGAAGTGGCGCTAATGCGCGCACTGAAACACGCGCTGGACCCGAAAGGCCTGCTCAACCCCGGCCGAATTTTCTGACTAAAGCGAGTTGCCGATCGGGTTGCGCCCGCCGGCTTATTTCGGGTTTTCCTTAACATCTTCTTGCTGGTCGCGAAACAGGTCGGCGATAAACTCGCGAAACACCCGATGCCGCGCGGTGTCGCGCAGGTCGGGATGCGTGAGCATCCACAGGACATAGTTCGAGTACGGTTCGCAGCCTGGCAGGCGCACGACGCCCGGAAGTGCGTCGCCGACGAGGCAGGGCAGTGTGCCCATGCCGAAACCACACTGTACGGCCCTCGCCTGCAGCATCGCATTATTCAGATAACCGTAGGCCGGGATTTCAGGAAAGGGCGAGCTGCGCACCCACTCGGGACGGGGATCGTCTTCGCCCCAGCCGATCCAGCGCGCCGTCGAATCCTCTGCGGCCGGATCGTGTTTCGCGAGGTACGCCTCGCTCGCGTAATAGCAGCTCCAGACCGCTCGCAGTTTGCGGCCCACGAGGTCGTCCGGGGGCTGGTGGTCCTGGCGGTACAGGCGCAATGCAATATCCGCCTCGCGGCGAGCGAGATCGAATACGTCATACGAAATCAGCATCTTCAGGTCGATGTCCGGATAGCGCTCGGTGAAGGTGACGAGTTCCGGCATGAGGAAGAAGTACGCCAGCACGTCAGGCATGGTGAGCGTGATCTCGCCGCTCAGGCTCGCGTCGCTGCCATGCAGTTGGCGGTCCGCGGCGAGGATGGCTTCTTCGGCTTTCAGGGCGGAGTCGAGCAGCGTCTGGCCCGCCGGCGTTGGCCGGTACCCGGTGAAGTCGCGGTCGAAGAGCCGTGCGCCGAGGTCCGATTCGAGCCGCTCGACGCGTCGCACGACCGTCGAATGGCTCATCCCGAGCGCCTGCGCGGCGCTGCGCGCCGAGCCGCGCCGCGTGAGTTCGAGGAACAGCCGCACGTTGTCCCAATCGATGGTCGATAATTGCACCAACATGTCTCTTTTTTTGGTCTAGTGTAACGATAATGCTCCACGTAGACTGACTAGCAGTCAAGTACGAACGAGAGAGCCTAGGGGTAGACATCGTGAACGGCGCAGATTATATTCTTGACCGATCAGTTATAAATATTTTCGGATTATGGCCCAGCCTGAACAAAAACGATCGGTCGGACGACCGCGCGAATTCGACGAAGAGCGCGCCCTCGAGGCGGCCATGGACGAATTCTGGAAGAAGGGCTACGAATCGACCTCGCTCAACGACCTGTGTTGCTGCACCGGGTTGCACAAGGGCAGCCTCTACCAGGCGTTCGGCGACAAGCACCAGTTGTTCATGCGCTCCCTCAATCACTACGCCGACCGCGAGTTCAAAGAAGTGGCCGACGTGGCGTTCCGGCAGGACTCGCCGCTCGACAGCATCCGCGCGCTCGTTCGCACGGTTTGCGACCACGCGGCGGAAGGGCGGGGGTGCCTGATGATCAACAGTCTCGTTGAGCTCGCGCCGCACGATCCGGAGGTCAGGGAGATGCTGGCGAACGAAGGGCAGCGGCGCATCCAGGTGATGGCGCAGCTGCTAGAGCAGGCGCAGGAGAAGGGACAGATCCGCCCCGAGCTGGACCCTACCAGGCTCGCCCAGCAATTGATGGTCGGTCTCGCCGGATCGGCGGCGCTGGTGAAGGGCCTGATCACGACCGGGGAAGTCATGGAGCTTCTCGAGTCCATGATCGACCTCTGGACCTGACCTTTTTTTGGCTAATTTATGACCGTTTGGTAACAAATTATTTAACCGGAGAGAAAAGATGGGCACGTATTTCAAGGCAATCGATCATTTCGCGGCCGCGCTGACACGGGCCGTGATTGCGCGCCGCTGGCTGGTCATCGCGGGCGCGGTGGCGCTCGCGGCCGTGATCGGCTCGGGCGGCAGCCGGCTCGAGTTTTCGACCAACTACCGCGTGTTCTTCTCGGAGGCGAACCCGGAGCTGCAGGCATTCGAAAACCTGCAGGACACCTACACGAAGAACGACAACTTCTTCTTCGTGGTCGAGCCGCGCTCCGGAGAAGCGTTCGACGCCGACACGCTGGCCGTGGTCGAAGAGCTGACCGAGGCGGCCTGGCAGATTCCGTACGCCATCCGTGTGGATTCCGTCAGCAACTTCCAGCACACCTACTCGATCGAAGACGACCTCATCGTCGAGGATCTCGTCAGCGACGCCGCTACGCAGGGTAGGGATTACCTCGACGATCGCCGCGGCGTCGCGCTGGCCGAACCGCTGCTGCGCGATCAGATCGTGACCGCCGATGCCGGCGTCACGGCCGTGAACGTCGTGCTGCAGTATCCGGAAAAAGGTCTGATGGAGGTCCCCGAGGCCGTCGCGTTCGCGAGAGACCTGAAAGCGCAAATCGAGGCCGTTCACCCGGACGTGCAGATACACCTGACGGGCGTCTCGATGCTCAACAACGCGTTCGCCGAGACGGGCATGTCGGACGGTGCCACGCTGATTCCGCTGATGTTCGTCGTGATCTTCGCGCTAACCTGGCTCATCATCCGTTCCTTTACGGCCACCATCTCGACGCTCTTCGTCATCCTGTTGTCGACGATGGTGGGCATGGGCACGGCCGGGTTCGCCGGCGTAAAGCTGACGCCCATCGCGATGTCCGCCCCGATCGTCATCCTGACACTCGCTGTCGCGGACTCGATCCACATACTGCTGTCGTTGCGCGGGATGATGCGCGAGGGGCTCGGCAAGACGGCAGCGCTCGTGGAAGCGGTGCGCATCAATTTCCTGCCGGTCTCGATCACGTCACTGACGACGGTCGTCGGCTTCCTGTCGCTGAACTTCTCGGACTCGCCCCCGTACTGGCACCTCGGCAACATCACGGCTGTCGGCATCGCGGCCGCGTGGCTGTACTCGGTCACGCTGCTGCCGGCGCTGATCAGCGTGCTGCCGTATCGCACAAAGCAGGCTGCGGGCGGCGACTGGTCGCAGCGCGTAATGGAGCGCCTTGCGAATGTCGTCATCGACAACTACCGCAAGCTGTTCGTCGGCGTGGGTCTGGCTGCGCTCGCCCTGATCGCATTCATCCCGACGATCGACTTCAACGACCAGTGGGTTGAGTACTTCGACGAGCGCATCGAGTTCCGCACCGACTCCGACGAGGCGCAGGAATTCTTCGGCCTGTATCCCATCGAGTACTCGGTGCCGGCGGCGGGCCCGGGCGGCGTCAGCGAGCCGGAATTCCTGGCGAACCTCGAACGCTTCGCGGAGTTCCTGCGGACACAGCCGAACGTCACGCACGTGTACTCGCTGTCGGACATCATGAAGCGGCTAAACCGCAACATGCACGGCGACGACGCGGCGTACTACCGCATACCCGGGGATCGAGAGCTGTCGGCGCAGTACCTGTTGCTCTACGAACTGTCGTTGCCTTACGGCCTGGACCTCAACGATCGTATCAACGTCGAAAAGTCGGCGACGCGCGTGACGGCGACGATGAGTCGCGCAACGACGGCGGAGACAAAGCAGTTCTTTGCCGACGTGCAGCAGTGGATGAACGACAACTGGCCGGCGTACATGCGCACCGAGCCGACCAGCGCCGCCGTGATGTTCACCTACATCAGCGAGCGCAACATGCAGAACATGGTCGTGGGAACGGTGCTAGCGATCGTGGCTATCGCCGTGATCATGATGTTCGCGCTGCAGAGCGTCAGGCTAGGCGTGCTGAGCCTGGTGCCGAACGGCCTGCCGATCCTGACGACCTTCGGAGCCTGGGCGCTGCTGGTCGGAGAAGTCGGCTTCTCGGTGGCGACGGTCGCGTCGATCTCGCTCGGCATCATCGTCGACGATACCGTGCACCTGCTCTCGAAGTATGTGCGCGCCCGTGGTGAGCGCCGGCTGAGCGTCGAGGACTCGATCCGCTACGCGTTCCACAATGTCGGCACTGCGATCGTCGTCAACACGGTCATCCTTACCGCCGGCTTTCTGGTCATGACGACTTCGGCATTCAAGATGAATGTCGATCTCGGGCTCATGACCGTGCTCGCCATCGTGTTTGCGCTGATCCTCGACTTCCTGTTCCTCCCCGCGCTGCTGCTACTCGGCAGGCGCGACCGGGAGCCGCGGGTAGCGGGACAGCTCGAACTGCAGGCATCGACGACCTGAATGAATTCACTTAACGATAGAAGAGGCAAGACCATGAAACTGAAGACAACGATAGGCATGATCCTGATCGCCTCGTTCGCGCTGGCGGTTGCCAGCACGGCCGATGCGTCGACCCCGGAAGAGAAGGGCTTCGAAATCGCTGCCCGCTCGGACCGCTCCGACCGCGGCTTCGGTGACAGCGAAGTCGAGCTGCAGATGATCCTCAGGAACGCGGCCGGCCAGGAGTCGACGCGTACGCTGAAGATCGTGACGCTCGAGAAACCCGACGAGTCCGTCGGCGACAAGAGCCTCGTGTTGTTCGACACGCCGCGCGACATCGAGGGCACGGCGCTGTTGTCGCACGCCAAGATCCTGGACCCCGACGACCAGTGGCTGTACTTGCCGGCGCTGAAGCGGGTGAAGCGCATCTCGTCGAGCAACAAGTCGGGCCCGTTCGTGGGCAGCGAGTTTGCGTTCGAGGACTTCACCGCAATCGAGCTGAACAAGTTCGACTACCACTACGTCGGCGAGGCGCCCTGCGGCGACCTGGTCTGCGACGTGATCGAGCGGACGCCGCGCTACGAGAACTCGGGCTACACCAAACAGGTGTCCTGGGTGGACCAGGCCGACTTCCAGATCCGTAAAGTCGAGTTCTACGACCGCCGCGGTGACCTGCTCAAGGTGCTCGAGCTCAGGGACTACCGCAATTACGACGGCGTCTGGCGTGCGCACGTGCTGAGCATGACCAACGTGCAGACCAACAAGCAGACGGACCTGGTCTACGGCGAATACGAATTCGGCCTCGGTCTGTCCGAGAACGACTTCGTCAAGGGCCGGCTGAGCCGGCTGAGGTAGTACGCCATGAGGATTCGCACAGCACACTTGCCGGCACTGGCCTTGCTCGTGGCATCGTCGGCCGCTGTGGCCGATGATGCCACCTGGGACTGGTCGAGCAACGTCGAACTTCAGTCGCGCTTGTTTGCACAAGACGCACTATGGCCGGGCCAGGGATCGCAGACGGCACAAGTTTCGCTTGCCGCGACCACGGAGTTGCGCTGGCGAAACGGCGAGGGCGACCAGCGAGCGTCGATCATCCCCTACCTGCGCCGGGACTCGGTGGACGACGAACGCAAGCTCGTCGACCTGCAGGAAGCCTACTGGGCGCGGGAGGGCGACTCGGTGGAATTTCTCGCTGGCGTCAATACCGTGTTCTGGGGAGTCACCGAGTCCGTGCACCTGGTGGACATCATCAACCAGACGGACGCGGCGGGCGATATCGACGGTGAGGACAAGCTCGGACAGCCGATGGTGAACCTCGCCTGGCAGCAGGACTGGGGACTTCTCAGCGCCTACGTGCTGCCGTATTTCCGCGAGCGCAACTACCCGGGCATCGACGGGCGGCTGCGCACGCCGCTGCCGGTGGATACCGGTCGTCCCGTCTACGAATCGTCGAGCGAGGAAAATCACGTCGACGTCGCCCTTCGCTACAGCCATTACATCGGCGATGTCGATATCGGCCTGAGCGTTTTCAGCGGCACGAGCCGCGAGGCGCGGCTGGTGCCGGCGAATGACGCGCCCGTGCTGCTGCCGCATTACGACCAGATCGGCCAGTTCGGCGTCGACCTGCAGTACACCCGGGACGCCTGGCTCTGGAAGCTGGAGGCCATCGCGCGTAACGGTTACTCCGAGACGTTCACGGCGGCGGTCGGTGGCTTCGAATACACGCTCTACCAGGTAGGGCAGTCCTCCGCGGACCTCGGCCTGTTGCTCGAGTACCAGTACGACGGCCGCAGTGAGCTCGAGCCGTTCACGACGGCCGATAACGACGTCTTCGTCGGTGCGCGCCTGGCGCTGAACGACACGCAGGACACGTCGGTGCTGGCAGGCGTCGCCTGGGACACCCACACGGGCGAGACGTTTTTCAATGTGGAAGCCGAGCGGCGCATCGGCGACAGCATCGCCCTGGAGCTGCGCGCGAGAGCCTTCTCCGGCGCTGGCCCACAGGACCTGACGTACGCTGTCGTCCGCGACGACTACGTACAGATCCAGCTCGCGAAGTATTTCTAGCGCGCGTACCATTCGCGCCATGCAGCCGATTCTCGATGTCAGCAATCTCAACAAGACCTACGCGGGAGGCTTCGAGGCTCTGAAGAACGTGAGTCTCGAGATCGAACGCGGTGAGATCTTCGGCTTGCTCGGCCCGAACGGTGCGGGCAAGACGACGCTCATCAGCATCGTCTGCGGAATCGTCAATCCCACGAGCGGCACGGTGCGCGTGGGTGGACACGACATCATTGATGATTACCGGGCGACGCGATCGATGATAGGCCTGGTGCCCCAGGAGCTGCCGGTCGAGACTTTCGAGACCGTGTGGAATACGGCGAGTTTCAGCCGTGGCCTGTTCGGCAAGCCGCCCAACCCGGAGCACATCGAGAAGGTATTGCGGTCGCTGTCGCTCTGGGACAGGAAGGACAGCCCGATCATCGGTCTTTCCGGCGGCATGAAGCGTCGCGTGCTGATTGCGAAGGCCCTTGCTCACGAGCCCGAACTCCTGTTCCTAGACGAACCCACCGCGGGCGTGGACGTCGAGCTGCGGCAGGCCATGTGGAACGTCGTCCGCGAACTGCGGGAATCCGGCGTCACCGTGATCCTGACCACGCACTACATCGAGGAGGCCGAGCAAATGGCCGATCGCGTCGGCGTGATCAATCATGGCGAAGTGGTCCTCGTGAAGGAGACCGCAAGCCTGATGCGCGAGCTGGGCAAGAAGCAGCTCGTGCTGATGCTCAACGAGCCGCTGCAGGAGATCCCCCCCGCACTGAACCGATTCGGACTGGAACTGGGAGAGGACAGCAGCGAGCTGGTCTATACGTACGATTCGCAGCGCGAGCGCACCGGTATAACGACGCTGCTCGGTGAACTCGAAAAAGAGGGCATCGCCTTCCACGACCTGAATACGTCACAGAGTTCGCTCGAGGAGATTTTCGTCGACCTGGTGAAGAGGGAGCGATGAATTTACGGGCCGTAAGTTCGATATATCGCTTCGAGATGGCTCGAATGCGCCGAACCCTCGTGCAGAGCATCGTGGCGCCCGTGCTCTCGACGTCGCTGTATTTCGTGATCTTCGGTGCGGCCATCGGCTCGCGGATCACGGAGATCGATGGCGTGAGCTACGGCTCATTCATCGTGCCGGGCCTCATCATGCTGGCGATCCTGACCGAGAGCATCTCCAACTCCTCTTTCGCCATCTATTTTCCGAAGTTCACGGGCACGATCTTCGAGATCCTGTCCGCACCGGTGTCTTTCGTCGAGATCCTTTTAGGCTTTGTCGGTGCGGCCGCGACGAAGTCGGTCATCATTGGTGCGATCATCCTGGTCACGGCGAGCTTCTTCGTCGACATACACATGGCGCACCCCGTCGTCATGGTGCTGTTCCTGGTGCTGACTTCGATCGCATTCAGCCTGTTCGGCTTCATACTCGGCATATGGGCCGACGGCTGGGAGAAGCTCACGATCGTGCCCATACTCGTGATCATGCCGCTGACGTTCCTCGGCGGCACATTCTACTCCATCAGCATGCTGCCGCCGGTATGGCAGACGATCAGCCTGTTCAACCCCGTGGTCTATCTCGTCAGCGGCTTCCGCTGGAGCTTTTACGAGAATGCCGACGTCCACGTGGGCCTGAGCCTCGGCATGACGATCACATTCCTCGTCGCCTGCCTGCTCGTCATCCGCTGGATTTTCAAAACCGGCTACAAGCTACGCAGCTGACGGCGTTACGCCCGATCGAGCGGAGCAGGCGGCACAGGGCGTTTGTCGACCGAAGTAAAGCGCAGGCGAGCGTAGCGAGCCGAGCCATGAGGGAGAGAAATGACCGGGGCCGCCGGGGTGTGCTCCGGCGCCTCACGGCCAGAACTAATGCTTGTCGGGTTCGAGGATGCGCCGCAGGTCGTCGCGGCTGCTGCAGGTGCAGCGCACGGTCTTGCCCATCTTCTCCACGCAGGACAGGGTCTCGTGGCTGGCGCACCGCATCGCCCGTTGTTCCTCGCCCGGGTCACGAATCGCAGAGGGATTGTCCGCACAGGCGGCCAGTATCGCGAGTAACGCGGCGCTTGTGACTCTAGGGGCGATCCTTCGTGTATTCATCGATGACATCTTCAATGGCGGCGGCGCAGACCCGGCAGAAGTAATCCGTCCGCGTGAACATCAGGCAGTTCATCTCGGACCGGTAGAAACCCTCGGCCTCGTAATTCGCGCCTTCGAACGCACCGATCTCCTCTTTGTGCTGCGAATTGCTGAACAGTTTCTCGGTGAATTCCTTCGTGTAACGGAACAACGCATTCATCTCGTCTTCCGAGACATTCGCAGCCCGCATCTCCGCGCGCCTCTTCTGCACGGCGATGGAGTGTTCCTCGAACTCCGCTTTCGGCCAAGGTGTGGGCAGTGGCGTATTCGGAGTGACGAGGTGCTTCCACTTGAGTTCAGCAGGATCGAGCAGGGCCGTCACGTTGGGTTCATAGGGTTCCACGATGCTTGCCGGTGGTTCATAAGCAACGGCGCTCGTGTAGTACTCGTCGGCGAGTCCGGCGAAGTGGTGGCCGAATTCGTGAACGAAGAGGTAAGGCGCCCATTCGTTGTTGGCGGCCGCAGTGCTGAACAAACCATAGATGCCGCCGCCGCCGTAGACTTCGGTATTGGTCAAGATCTCGATGAAATCATAGGGCGTGGAAGAGGCGATGCGGCGCATGCTCTTGTTGTCGAAGGTCAGCACGTAGCGCTCGGAGCGGAACGCGTCGTAAGTCGTGCCGACCGGAGAGTCGCGGTAGGTGCTCGTCGAAGGCCGGGACACGCCGGACTCGGCCGATGCAGGGGCCAGCGCCCACACGTTGAAGTCCTCCCTGCGTTCCTTGAATGGCGAGGTTGCGAACAGTATGTCCGCGAGTTCTCTCGCGCTGGCGATAAACTTGTCGTGCTCCGCCTCCGTGTAGCCGTCGCCGAGGATCAGCAGGTCGACTTTCGTCGCCGGGTCGCCGTTGTCGAGGATGGCGACCACATGATCCGCGTAAGCTGCCGATTCGTGATGCACCATGTAATCGTTCGGATCGACAGGCAGACGCCAGATCTCGTCGAAACCATTCGTCGCATTGCGCTTCTTCAGGACCAGCTCGAACTCGTCGGTCTGCGCCGGAAAGCGCACGGACTCGTGATAGGTGCGATTCATCTGCTTTGCTTCGCGTGTCGTTTCCCACTCGCCGTAGATGCTGCTGAAGCTTCTCGACCATGCCACGTTCCCGCTGTCGGGATCGACGATTTCGAACAGGTATTTCCCTCTCAGCGTCTCATCGATCGGGTAATGCATGTTGCCGGTCCAAGGCAGCGGCTCGAGCACAACCTGGTCGAGGCTGAACATCTCTGTCTCGTGATTGCCCGAATGAAAAAAATCCACTCGCAGGGTGGCAGGCGCCTGCGCCAGCGCATAAGTGGACGGGAATAAGAAAGCCAGGAAGATAAATACGATGCGATCGATGCTCATTCCGGATCCTTGCAAGGATAGCTGCTTCCTTTATAGCAAATACCGTTAACGTATACTGGCTGCGTGCACCGCTTCGTCACAATGTTCGCCCTTGTCGCCGCGGGCGAAATCGTCTTCGGCCTGCCATTTCACACGGCGCGATTCTTTCGCCCGACGCTCCTCGAGGTTTTCAATTTCACGAATACACAGCTGGGTGATCTCTTTGCCATCTACGGCATAACCGCGATGGTCTCGTATTTCCCCGGCGGTGCACTCGCGGACCGTTTTCCCGCGCGTTCCCTGCTTACCGCCTCGCTGTTCGCGACGGGCGTAGGTGGCCTGTTCATGGCAGCGATCCCGCCGGCGATGCCGATGGGCCTGCTTTACGGATTCTGGGGCATTACGACGATTTTCCTGTTCTGGGGCGCGTTGATCCGGGCGACCCGCGAATGGGGCGGCGAATCGACCCAGGGCCTTGCGTTCGGCATCCTCGAAGGCGGGCGAGGTCTGGTCGCAGTGCTGATCGCAAGTCTTGCGCTGGCGGTTTTTGCATTGATCATGCCCGATAACGCGAATCTTGCGACTGCCGACGTGCGACGCTCCGGCATGCGGAGCATCATCCTGGTCTACACCGCGGCAGCGTTCGTGGCGGGGGTCCTGACTTGGTTCACGGTTCCGGTTCCTGATGCGGCGGGCTACAGGAGCAGGCACCCGCTAAGGGGCATGGGCCGGGTTCTGCGCCGGCCGGTGATCTGGGCGCATGCAGCAGTTATCGTGTGCGCATACTGCGCCTACAAGGGGCTCGATAACTACTCGCTGTACGCGGTGCAGGTGCTGGGCATGGACGAGGTCCGCGGCGCCGCGCTTGCTACCTATGGCGCCTGGATACGGCCGTTCGCAGCGGTTTTAGCCGGAGTGGTAGCCGACCGCTTCAATGCTGCGCGCGCGATTGGCGTGTCCTTTGCGGTATTGAGCGTCTCCTGGGTACTGCTTGCGCTTTCGTCAGCCGATGCAGCATCGATGAATCTCGTGCACCTGAACCTGTTCGTAACCTTCTTCGCCGTTTTCGCGCTTCGAGGAATCTACTTCGCGCTGCTCGAAGAGAACCGGACGCCACCCTACCTGACCGGTGCCGCTGTCGGCCTAGTGTCGCTCGTCGGTTACACGCCCGAGATCTTCTTCGCGCCGATAACTGGCCGGATTCTGGATGCCAATCCCGGCCTCGTGGGTTTCCGACATTACTTCCTGTTTCTCGCCGGCACCGCAATGCTGGGTATCGTCGTCGTGCTTGTGCTGCTCAGGCTGCGTCGCCGCGGAAATCTCTGGCCTTCCGAATAGCACCCGGAATACGTAGGCGAGCTTGTCTCGTTTTTCCGGCGGGACGATAATCGTTCGCCACATTCCTACCGAGGACATCTCATGAACAAATACCTGCTCGCGTTCTGTACCGTTCTTGTCCTGGCCATGCAGCCGGTTGCGGCTGACAGCGATAAGCTTGCTGCAGCGCTTGCCGCACAGCCCGATGACGCGAAGGCACGCTACCAGTACCGCCATCCGCAGGAGACGATCGAGTTTTTCGGCATCGAGCCCGGCATGACCGTGGTCGAGGGCCTGCCGGGCAGAGGCTGGTACACGAAGATACTGCTGCCGTATCTCGGCGGCGAGGGTCGCCTGATTGGCGCGAACTACCCGCTGGACCTCTGGCCCAATTTCCCGTTTGCGACGGAAGAGTTTATGGCCGAGATGTCGCAGTGGCTGGAGAAGTGGCCGGCCGGCGCCGAGGAGTGGCGCGGCGAAGACGGGGCGAGCATCGGCGCATTCTGGATCGGCTCGATGCCGGACGAGATGGCAGGTGCGGCCGATGTCGTGTTCTTCGTCCGCATGCTGCACAACGTCTGGCGCTTCCAGTCGGAAGGCAAGGGCGATTATCTCGACATGGCGATCAGAGATGCCTATGACGTTCTCAAGCCGGGCGGCGTCCTCGGCGTGGTTCAGCATCACGCGCGTGCTGACATGTCGGACGAGTGGGCGAACGGTTCACACGGCTACATGAAGAAGCAGTTCATCATCGACAGGGTCGTCGCGGCCGGTTTCGAACTCGTGGCCGAGAGCGACATAAACGCCAACGACAAGGATCAGCCGTCGAATGATGACATCGTATGGCGCCTGCCGCCAACCTTCGCGACCAGTGGCGACGACGAGGAACTCAAGGCGAAGTACGCCGCGATCGGTGAGTCCAATCGGATGACGCTGAAATTCCGGAAGCCGGAATAGCGCCTACCCGAAGCGGCGTTCGTACTCCGCTTCGATCGGCGTATGTGTTTTCCAGAACGCTTTGGGTTCGCGACCGCTGAGCACGTCCTCGAGCATGTCGAGGTGTGTGTGCCAGCCCCCGGATGCGCTGATGACTTCGTCGTAGGACGACAGCCTGCGGTGCGTGAGCACCAGGCGCACCTGGTCGCCGACCTCTGCGAGTTCGTAGCAGACTTCGGAATACTCGTTGTCGAAATCCCAGGTATGCGCCAGCAGGGTCTTCGGCTCACATCGGGTGACCGTGCCGCTGTATGATGGTGTTTCCGGCAGCTCTCTGTATTTCTCGGGCGGGTCGATGTCCGGCTGCGTCGACAGCGAAGCGTTGTTGAAGTGCAGTTCGACTTTCCCGCCGACCCTGAGTTCGGTGTTGCCGCCCGCGAGCCAGGTCGCACGTTTGTCACCGTCCGTCAGGTATTTCCACACGCGGTCGATCGGACCCGGCAGCAGGCGCTCGAAGCGCACGGTGGACTTGTCAATTCGTTCGCCGTAGTGACTCATATTCCATACCCCCCTCAATTCGGATCGTTCAGCGCACGCTCGAGATCGTCGAGGCGCGCGCCCCAGAAGCGCTTGACGCTGTCCAGCCAATCACCCAGTTCGTCGAGGCCTGCTGTGTTCAGCCGGTAGATGCGCCGCTGCGCGTCCTTGCGGACGTGAACGAGCCCCGCCTCCCGCAGCGCCTTGAGGTGCTGCGAGACGGCGGGGCGGCTCATGTCGAACTGACCGGCGAGATCGCCGAAAGCGGATTCACCGTCCGCAAGCGATTCGATGATGCGCCTGCGGGTCGGGTCGGCCAGTGCCAGGAATGCGTCCATGGCACTATGATAAGTAATTACTTAATTAAGTCAAGACTTATATTACTGCGATACCGGCGGCTCGGGCCATATCGAACAGCAACAACTCCGAGTTGCTCGACGCCGTCACAGTCAGTGCCGGTTGGTCGACGATGGCCACGGCATCACCTGCTTCGAGCGATTGCCCGCCGATCTCGACCGCGCCCCTGACCACCTGAACGAACCCACGGCGGCGGCCGTCGAAGCCGTAGTCGATCGACTGCCCGGCATCGAGCACCGTCGAGCACAGGTCGATATCCTGGTGGATGGTTAGTGAGCCATCGCGGCCGTCGCGCGAGCCGACGAGGCGCCAACGGTTGTGCTTTTCGTCGGCAGGGAACAGCTTCTGCTCGTAGCCGGGCTCGAGGCCGTTCTGCTCCGGCAGTATCCAGATCTGAAGCAGGTGGGCACGGTCCGTCTCCGAGGCGTTGAACTCGCTGTGCAGGACGCCGGTGCCTGCCGTCATGCGCTGTAGTTCCCCGGGCCGGATCACGGAGCCGTTGCCCATGCTGTCCTTGTGCTCGAGAGCACCGTCCACCATGTAGGTAACGATCTCCATGTCCCGGTGGGGATGGGTGCCGAAACCCTTGCCGGGTTCGATCCAGTCCTCGTTGATGACCCGCAACTTGCCGAAGCCCATCATCGAGGGGTTGTGGTAGTCGGCGAACGAAAACGTGTGCTTGCTCTTGAGCCAGCCGTGGTCGGCGGCGCCGCGCGATTCCGAACGAATGACGTCGATCATTGATCTCTCCCGTTGACGGTCTGATGATTATTGCTCAGGCGTTTCGCAAGCGTGCGACGACGGGCAACTTCACGGCGAACTTGCCCGGCCCGAGCAGCGCCTGGACCACGGCTGCTACAGCGAGAAAAGCGGGGTATTCCCAGCCGCCGTTGGCATTGCTGAACACCCAGCCGGAGCCGAAGTGCACGTACAGGGCGCCCAGCAGCACCGGCAGCAGCGCGATCGAAACCGCGGGTACGGCGATCCCGGCGAGCAACAGCACGCCGCCGCCGATCTCGGCAAAAGTCACGATGTAGGCAAGCCAGCCCGGAAAGCCGACCTGTTCGAAAAAGCCCACCGCGCCCGGCAGCGTGAATACCATCACCTTGAGAAGCCCGTGGGCAACGAACATCGTGCCGAGGGTGAGGCGCAGCAGCAGGGCTGCAATCTGCGTGTTCTGGTTCATTTCCTGTCTCCTGTTTGCGTGATTATCAGGCCACCCGGCTCTGCAGCCGGGGGGCGGTGTGGATGAGTTCGGCGATGCGCATGCGCGCCGCGTCGATGGATTCGTCGGCCTTGCTGTTGAGTTGATCGGCCGCGATCACTTCGACGTCGGTGATGCCGATGAAGCCCAGCGCGTGCCGGAGGTAGGGCGTCGCGAAGTCGACGGCACTGTCGACGGGCACGCCGCCCGACGCGATGATCACGTAGGCTTTCTTGCCCTCGAGCAATCCTTTCGGGCCGTTCTCGGTGTAACGGAAGGTGAGGCGCGCACGAGCCACCATGTCGACCCAGGCCTTGAGCGCGGCCGGTACGCCGAAGTTGTAGATCGGCGACCCGATCACGACAACGTCCGCCGCCTTCAGTTCGGCAACCAGCGCGTCGGACTCGGCGAGGCTCCTGCGCTGCTCCTCGGTGCGCTCCTCGGGCGCCGTGAAATTCGCGTTGATCCAGGCTTCGTCGACGAACGGCAGGCCGCGGTTCAGTTCACGCCGGGTCAGCTCGACGCCGCCATGGCGTTCCTCGAGCGCGCCGATGAGGTCGGCGCTCAGCATGCGGCTCACCGAGCCGTCGTTCCTGCCGCTCGCGGCGACCTCGAGTACCTTGAGTGGCGTGTGTGCTCTCGTGTCTTGCATCAGTGTGTCTCCAGTGTCCTTGCCCGAAGCGGGTTGGTTGCGTTGGAGACCAGTCTGACTATTGACGAGAGAAAGATAAATCGTATTATCAGAACAACATTGTTCTTATATAAGCAACAATATGCGCCGATTCAGCGATCTCGAAGCCTTCATTGCCGTGGTCGAGGCCGGCAGCTTCACGGCAGCCGCCGAACGCCTGGATATCGCCAAGTCGGCCGTCAGCCGCCGGGTCACCGCGCTCGAGGAGCGGCTGGGCGTGCAGCTGCTGCGTCGGACCACGCGGCGCCTGAATCTCACCGAGACCGGCAGGAGCTTCTATGAACACAGCGCCCGTATCCTTGCCGATCTCGACGAGGCCGAGGCCGCTGTCCTGCAGCAACACGGCGAACTGCGCGGCAGCCTGCGCGTCGCGCTGCCCCTGTCGTTCGGTGCGCGGCACATGTACAGGCCGATCGCTGAATTCAGCCGCCGGCATCCGCGCGTCAGCTTCGATCTCGATCTGAATGACCGCCGCATCGACCTGATCGCAGAAGGCGTGGACGTCGCGGTTCGCATCGGTCGCCTGTCGGACTCCACGCTCATCGCGCGGCGGCTGTTCGAGGCACGCACCGTGGTCTGCGCCTCCCCGGACTACCTCCAGCGCCGCGGCATGCCGCAGACGCCGGACGACCTCGCGGACCACGACTGTCTCGTGTATGCGAACCTTCCCGACCCGACGAAATGGGTCTGCACGGGCGAGGACGGTGTGCGCCATCCGATCGACGTGACCGAAAGGATGACGGCATCGAGCGGTGACTTTCTGTGCGAGTGTGCAATGGAAGGACTCGGGCTCGTGTTACAGCCCACGTTCATCGCGGGCGAAGCGATCAGCCGCGGCGAACTGCAGCCGGTACTGACCGACTACCAGTGGCCCGTCACGCCGGCCTATGCGATTTACCCGCCGACGCGGCACCTGTCCTACCGGGTACGCGAGTTCATCGACTTCCTGGCGGAGTACTTTGCCGGCGTGCCGTACTGGGATCGCGACTGCTGCTGAACGCGAGGCAGACCTGCGCCGTGTAATAGAGCGGCAATCCGGCAACGTAGGTCGCGAACGGCGGGTCGGTGAAACGCAGCGCCGCGACGGACAGGTCGGACAGGTAGAACAGGCAGGCGCCGACAACGATCAGCGGCGTGGCGCCGGCACCCAGTGTGCCGCAAGCCGTCATAACCATGAGGCTGATGACGGCGGTATAGAGACGTACCGGCCATACCAACTCCGCCGGCAGGTGGGGCTGCAGCCAGGACAACACGCCCGCCGCGATCACGACGACGGGCACCGCCGCCGCGAGCACCCAGCGCCGCTCGATGCCCATCGTGACGAACGCGGCTACGTAGGCGACGTGCGCGAGCAGGAAGCTGCCGAGCCCGAGCAAGAACCAGTGCTGCGACGTACCGATCAGGAACGCATCGCCGAACCAGGACAGCAGGAGTCCGGCCAGGATCAACCTGCCGTAGTGCGACGCCAGCGCACCCACGCGGACGGCCAGAAGCACGAACGCGGACGATGCAAGGAGCTTGGCGCCGGCCGCGATCACCCGCTGGTCGAACAGCAACGCCGCGACCAGCAGGGCGCACGCGGCGCCGCAGAGGCCGGCGAGGGCGAGCTTCTCTCGATCAGCGGTTCGGGCAGGGGACAATGGCAGTTTCCTCGGGCTGCGCGCTATGAGTGTTCGAAAATAGCAGAACGGGGGGGGTGTTCACGCGCGTATTTCCTGGGTGACGGCGACGATCTTCACCGCCGACGCCCTGCGGACGTCGCGGGGATCCGCGACTGGAACGTGGCACTGCCCGGGGAATGTTGAGGCCACGTCCAAACATTTGCCGCCCGGCGCTGTCCCATATAGGGTTGAGACGACAGGCAACACCCTCAGGATATCCATGACAATCACCATCCAACGCCTTGCAATCGCGGCAGCCCTGGTGTTCCTCGCGAGTTCTGCCGGGGGCGCGCAGCTCGTTCGCGAGTTCAACGGCACCAATAACAGCACCACCCCTTCTTTCACCGTGGAAGCGCCGTGGATCCTGGACTGGCGGCTGTACGGCGACTACGACCAGCTGGTCGCGCTCGAAGTGACGCTGGTCGAAGCGAAGACCGGCCGGCACATCGGCCAGGTGCTGCAGACCAAGCGCAAGGGCAACGGCGTGCGGCTCTTCAGGCAGAGCGGAACCTACCAGCTGCGCGTCAGCGGGTCCCTGGCGCGCTGGACGCTCAGGATCCAGCAACTCACACCGGAAGAAGCCGAGCTCTATACGCCTCGGTAACGGGCCTCAGAAGTAATCCGGCTCGTTGCCCGCGCGCCACTTGATGTTGCAGCCGATGCTCGCCTTTTGCGATTCGGCAACCGGCTCGCCGCTCAGTACCGCGTCGATGGCTGCACGCAGGTCCCGCCCGGTCACCGGTTCGTTGTTTGACGGACGGCTGTCGTCGAGCTGCCCGCGGTACACGAGCCTGCGCCCGGCGTCGAACAGGAAGAAATCCGGCGTGCAGGCGGCGTGGTAGGCCTTCGCGACCTCCTGGCTGGCGTCGTAGAGATACGGGAAGACGTAGCCCCACTCGGTGGCTTCTTTCTTCATCCTCTCGGGACTGTCACCCGGATGCGTAGTGACGTCGTTGCTGTTGATCGCGTAGATGGCGACGTTCCGGCCGCTGTAGTCACGGCCGATGCGTGCGAGTTCTTCGCGGATGTGCTTGACGAAGGGGCAATGATTGCAGATGAACATCACCAGGTAAGCCGCGGCGCCATGCTGCAAGGAATACACCTTGCCATCCGGATCCGGCAGCGAGAACGCCGGCGCCGTAGTTCCCAGCGGGAGCATCTGTGACTCGACCGCAGCCATATCGAACTCTCCCATATCGTTGACCGGTTGTGCGATCATGCCTGCTGGATTCGAAAGATCGCAAGGGCCCTCGTGGGCGACATAGCATCGACAAAGACGAGCGCGATTATCACCCTGGCTGCCATCGTCGTGATCGTCGCCGGCATGAAAGCCGCGTCGGCGCTGATCGTGCCGTTCCTGATCGCGACTTTTCTCGCGCTGATCACGGTACGCCCGATGCTGTGGCTGCAGGAAAATCGGGTGCCGACCGTCCTCGCGGCCCTGCTCATCGTCCTCACGATCATGGCGGCCCTGACCGTGGTAGGCGTGGTCGTGGGACGCTCGCTCGCCGCGTTCACGGCGGCACTGCCCGGCTACCAGGCGCAGTTGCAGGGGCTCATCGATGGGCTGGTCCGGATCGTGGCGCAGTACACGGACAGCGAGCAGTCTGTCGAGCGCATCGGCGACCTCATCAATCCGGGGTGGGCGATGGGCCTCGCAGCCACGTTGCTGAACGCGGTTCGCGACATCATGACGAACACGTTGCTGATCGTTTTTACGATGATCTTCATCCTGCTCGAGGCGTCGAGCTTCCCGACCAAGATCACGGCGGCCTTCGGCGATACGGCGGATTCGCTGGATCGCGCCAGGCAGTTCCTCGACGACCTGGGCCGCTACCTCGGCATCAAGACCCTCGTCAGTATCGTCACGGGCCTGCTCGTCTGGCTGTTGACCTGGTGGCTCGGCCTCGACTTCCCGAAGCTCTGGGGGATGCTCGCCTTCCTGCTCAACTACATTCCCACGCTCGGCTCGATCATCGCGGCCGTGCCGGCCGTGTTGCTCGCGCTGGTGCAGTTGGGCGCAGGCGAGGCGACGGCTACGGCGATCGGCTTCATGGCGGTTAACATCGCGTTCGGTAACTTCATCGAGCCGCGGCTCATGGGCTACGGCGTCGGTATCTCGCCCCTCATCATATTCGTCGGGCTTATTTTCTGGGGATGGGTCTTCGGGCCGGTCGGCATGCTGTTGTCGGTGCCGCTGTCGATGACCCTGAAGATGGCCCTGGAAAACGACGAGCGGACGCGCTGGGTGGCGGTCTTCATCGGCTCGCAGCGTGACGCGCAGCACACACTCGCGACCGAAGAAGACAGGGCCAAGGACTAGGCGGATTCGGCGTAGTCGTCGGGCTCGGACTCCTCGAGCAGCTCGAGGAGATTGATCGCCACGGCCACGAAGTCGGTCTCGGTGATGATCCCCTTCAGCATCCCTTCGGTGACGACCGGCAGGCAGCCGATGCGGTGCTTCTCCAGAAACAGCGCCGCCTGCCGCAGGCTGGCTTGCTCATCAACCGTGGCCACGTCGGTAACCATGATGTCTTTGACGATCACGTCCTTGGGGTGAATGCTGCTGTTCGGGTCTCGCAGGACGGAATCGGTGGCGGCAAGCAGGTTGGTCAGTGTGACCAGGCCGATGAGCGTGTTGTTGTCGTCGACGACCGGCAAATGGTGGATCTTGTGCTTGTGCATCAGCTCACGGGCCTCGGCGAGGTTCGCCGTCGGCAACAACGTGATCAGTTCCGTCGTCATGATGGCGTCGAGCGTGAACATGGGCCGGTCCTCCATTGGCTCCCGATCCAGTCTACTCTGTGGGCCCGGCGGCACTATTGCGATTTTCCCCTACATACAATCCTGTAAGAGCAGGTTTCGGCCCGCGATCGGAGGTCCCGCTTCGAGAAGCGATCCTACCGTTGGCATGGTTATACTGGCAGCGAAACCCTCAGGAGTTCCCATGCGCTACTCGACGACAATCGCCGCACTCCTCCTCGCGGGCATCGCCTGCGTCGCTGCGGAAACGGCGCCGGATGCGACGGCGATCGTCCGCGCGGCGGTGGATCACTGGCGCGGCGTTTCCTCCTACAGCGAGATGTCGATGGTGATCCACCGCGCGGACTGGGAGCGCTCGATGACGATGCGCGCGTGGACGAAAGGCGACGACAAGTCGCTGGTGCGCGTCATCGAGCCGAAGAAGGATCGCGGCAACGGCACACTCACTGACGACAATGACATGTGGACGTTCTCCCCAAAGGTGAATCGTGTCATCAAGATTCCGTCGTCGATGATGGGCCAGAGCTGGATGGGGTCGGACTTCTCCAACAAGGATGTCGCGAGGGCAGACGACATCATCGACCAGTACGATCACAGCCTGCTCGGCGTAGCGGAGCAGGACGGCATGGTCGTCTACGAGGTTCGATCGGTGCCGCACGAGAAGGCGGCGGTCGTGTGGGGCCGGGAGGAGCTGCGCATTCGCGAGGATCACGTGGTCCTCGAGCATCGTTTCTACGACCAGGACGGTGAGCTCGTCAAGGCGCTGAAGACGCTCCAGATCGAGGCGATGGGTGGCCGAACCATCGCCAGCCGGCAGCGCATGGTCAAGGCCGAGGAACCCGGCGAATGGACGGAAATCGAAGTTGTCTCCGTAGAATACGAGATAGACATCAGCGACAACGTGTTTACGCTTTCAAACCTGCGCAATCCCAGGGACTGATCGACGTGAACCTCGTCCTGCGCCTCGCGTGGCGAAATCTGTGGCGTCAGCCGCGGCGCACGTGGCTGACGACGGGGGCGATGGTGTTCTCGAACGTGCTGCTGGTGTTCATGATCTCCCTGCAGTTCGGCATGTACCGCCTGATGATCGAGAACTCCCTCAAGGCCTTTACCGGCCACATGCAGGTCCAGGCACAGGGCTACATCGACGACCAGAAGATTCGGCAGGTAATTCCCGATGTCGTTGCGCTCGCGGAAAACCTGCGGCAGGCGCTCGGTAGTGACGAAGTCGCGGCGCGGGCGACCGCGTTCGCGCTCGCCTCCAGCGAGGATCGCAGCTACGGCATCGCGGTGTTCGGCGTCGAGCCGAGGTTCGAGCCGAATGTTTCGAACATCCCCGGGCTGGTCAGCGAGGGCCGCTACCTGCAGAACAACGGTGCGGCGGAGCTCGTCATCGGGCGGGTGCTGGCGCGCAACCTGAAAGTCGGTGTCGGTGACGAACTGACGCTGATCGGCAGCGGCAGGGACGGCTCGTTCGCGGCCGTCGTTACCGACGTCGTCGGGATATTCGACAGCGGCGTCGCCGAACTCGACCGCACGATCGCACAGATGCCGCTCGGGCCGTTCCAGGACGTGTTTTACATGCAAGGTGCGGGACACCAGGTCGTCGTCAACGCACCGCGGCTCAGCCAGGTCGCCGAACTCGAGCAGCGAGTCGCTGCACTGTTGCCACAGGACCAGGACCTCGTGGTCCACGACTGGGACGCGCTGGTGCCCGGCCTGAAGCAGGCGATCCAGGCGGACATCAGCAGCGCCGTCTTCATGTATGCCGTGCTCGTGATCCTGGTTGCATTCAGCGTGCTCAATACGCAGCTCATGTCAGTCCTCGAGCGCACTCACGAGTTCGGCATCGTGCTCGCACTCGGACTCAAACCGGGGCGCCTGGGCCGGCTTGTGTTGCTCGAGACCGCTTTGATGGGTGGAATGGGCCTCCTGATCGGGGCACTCCTGGGCGGCGCGCTGACCGCGTGGCTCGGCACGCGCGGCTTTACCATGCCTGGCATGGAGGAAATGGGGGCCAGGTTCAACCTGCCGAGCCGCCTGCACCCGCAAGTGACATTCGCGTCGCTGTTATCAGGGCCTGCCGTCGTGTTTCTGTTTTCGCTGCTGGCGTCGGTATACCCGGCACTGCGCCTGCGCCGCCTGCAGCCCGTGGAGGCGATGCGAGCGATATGATCAGCACGCTGCGCATCCTGACCCTGCTCGCCTGGCGCAACCTCTGGCGCAATCATCGCCGCACGCTGATCATGCTCAGCGCGGTAATCGTCGGCGTCTGGGCCATGATCTTCATGACTGCCCTCACCATGGGCATGGTCAACGACATGATCGAGGACAGCATCAGCGTGCTGCCCGGGCACGTGCAGGTGCATCACCCGGACTACCTGGACGATCCGAATATCGTCAACCTGCTGCCGATGCCGGATGCTGAAATAGAAGACATCTTCGCGACGGCGGGATTCCGCGCATGGGCGACGCGCATCAAGGTACCGGCGGTCCTGTCGAGTGAAAGGGAGTCGCGCGGGGTCACGCTGCTCGGCATCGATCCGCAGCGTGAAGAGACCCTGTCGTTCGTGAACTACGATGCCGTGGAGGGCCGCTTCCTCGAAGGCCCCGACGACGACGGCCTCGTCATCGGCCGCAAGCTTGCTGAAACGCTCGAGACGGAACTGGGCAAGCGGGTCGTGTTGATGAGCCAGGACCCGGACAACGACATCGCGGACCGCGGCTTCCGTGTCGTCGGGCTGTTCGGTGCCGACGTGGCGTCGCACGAGGAGCAGTACGTCTTCGCCGGCAAGGACACGGTGCAGGAGTTGCTGCGCGTGGGCGATCACGTTACCTCGATCGTGGTGCTCGGTGACGACTACCGCAACGTCGAGCCGGTCTACGATAAGGTGCGCGCGCTCGTCGACGGTGGCGTCGAGGTGAGCCGCTGGACGGAGCTCGACACCTACCTGGGCACGATGTTGCGGGTCATGGACGGATTCGTGCTCGTCTGGGTAATCATCATTTTCCTGGCGCTGTCGTTCGGTCTGGTGAATACGCTGGTCATGGCGGTGTTCGAACGGGTGCGCGAGATCGGCCTGATGCTCGCGCTCGGCATGAAGCCCTCGAGCATACTGGGTCAGGTCGTGATCGAGTCGATGATGCTGCTCGTGATCGGCCTCGTTCTCGGCAACCTGCTGGCGTGGGCAACAATAAAACCGCTGGAGAGCGGCATCGACATCTCCGTCGTCGCCGAGGGCATGGCGATGATGGGCGCGGCAAGCATGCTCTACCCGCAACTGCGGTTCGAGGACGTCGTGCTCGCCAACACGGTGGTGCTCATCCTCGGCTTCCTTGCGAGCCTGTCCCCGGCCTGGCGAGCGTCGCGCTTGCAGCCGATCGAGGCAATTACGAAGGTGAACTGATGACGGCCGTCCGCTGCGTAGACTTGTGCAAGACCTACCGCCAGGGTGAACAGGATATCAAGGCGCTGGATCACCTGAGCATGGAGGTTGAAGAGGGCGGTTTCGTCTGTTTATCGTCGCCCTCCGGCGGGGGAAAGACGACGCTGCTGAACGCCATCGGCGGCCTCGACAGGCCCGACAGCGGCGAGGTCTGGATTGCAGGCCAGCGCATCGACAACCTGAGCAAGGGCGAGCTCGCGGAGCTGCGGCTGCATCGCATCGGCTTCGTGTTCCAGGCATTCAACCTGATCCCGGTACTGTCCGCGAGGGAGAACGTCGAGTTCGTCATGCAGGTGCAGGGCGTGCCGGCTGCCGAGCGACGCGCGAAGTCGCTGGAGATCCTCGACGAGGTCGGGCTGGAGGGGCTAGGGGACCGCCTGCCCTCGGAAATGTCGGGCGGGCAGCAACAGCGAGTCGCGGTCGCTCGCGCGATCGTCTCCAACCCGGCACTGGTGCTCGCCGACGAACCGACCGCCAACCTCGATTCGAAGACGGCGGACGGCCTGATCGACCTGTTCCAGCATCTCAACGAGCATCACGGCACGACTTTCATCATGGCCACGCACGATGAGCGGGTCATGGCCTACGCGAAGCGGCTGGTCCGCATGCTCGATGGCCGCATCGTGGAGCAAATCGATCAGGATGAGAATGCGACCTGAACACTGGTTGCCGCTGCTCCTCGCCGCGGCCGGTCTTGCCGACGCGGACCCCTTCGAACTCGGCGGGCACACGAAGCTGCGTTTCGTTGGCACCTCGTTTCCGTCCGGGAGCCTGCTCAGGCAACTCGCCGGTGAGCGCTCGCTCGACCTGGAGGGTGACCTGCGGCTCAACTTCAAGGCCGCCCCGGGGCGCTGGACGTTCAACGCGGATTACCAGCTGGTCGGGTTGTACGGGGATCGCGTCGAATACACGCGCAGCCTGCCGTCCGAGGTCGGGCGCCTGGTGCCGCGGCTGCCGCGGGACGCACGGCGCCTGTTCGATCTCACGAAGGTGGTGCACGATCGGGACAAGTCTGCCCTGCTTCATCGCCTGGACCGCCTCTGGGCAGGCTATGCGAGCGAGAAGACCGTGATCCGTGTCGGCCGCCAGGCCATCTCCTGGGGTAACGGGCTCTTCTATGCACCGATGGATCTCGTCAACCCCTTCGATCCCGCAGTCATCGACACCGAGTACAAGGCCGGCGACGACATGCTGTACTTCCAGTACCTGCGGGACAGCGGCAACGACGTGCAGGCTGCCGTCGTCGTGCGCCGCGATCCACTTAACGGCGAGGTCGGGGATCAACAGGCGACCGCTGCGGCCAAGTATCATGGCTTTGCCGGCAGCCGGGAGTATGACCTGCTGCTGGCCGAGCACTACGACGACCTGGTCGTGGGGCTCGGTGGCACCGTCAGCCCCGGCGGGGCGGTGCTGCGGGGCGACCTGGTGGTAACCGATACCGACACGGACACTTACGTGCAGCTGGTTACTAACTGGAACTACTCATGGACCTGGCGCGGCAGGAACATGAGCGGTGCGCTCGAATACCACTTCAACGGCTTCGGCCAGCACGATGGCCGCTACGACCCCGCGAGCCTCGCCGGCAACCCGGACCTGCTGGCACGCATCGCGCGCGGCGAGACCTTCACGCTGGGGCGGCACTACGTCGCGGGCAGTGTCCTCGTGGAAATGACGCCCCTGTGGACGGTGACGCCGACGCTGCTTGCGAACGTCACCGACCCCAGCGCATTGCTGCAAGTCGTGACGTCGTTCAGCCTGTCCGACAACATGACCTTTCTCGGTAGCCTGAACATGCCGATAGGACCGGAGGGCAGCGAGTTTGGTGGCATCGAGACCGACCAGGGCCTGTACCTGTCCAGCGGGCCGGGCATCTTCGCGCAGCTCGCCTGGTACTTCTGACCGGCGCGGGCTACTGGGCGCGTTGCAGGTTTGCGAGAAGGTTCGAGAAAGACCTGGCCGTCGTGGCGCCGAACACGGGGTCGTCGCCCATATGCTGGCTCACGTCGAGAGTCGCCGTCTCGTTATCCCTTGCGAGCAAATCGGCGCGCGGAAACAGGTCGCTTTCCTCCCACTCCATGTGGCGGCGCAGGTGGCCGACATAGTTGACGAGGTCCTCCAGCAGGTGCTGCCGCGTAACAGCTGCGCCGGAGATGATGGCCTCGATGTCCTTGCGCAGCGTGGCCCCGAGTTCTGCGATTTCGCGGTGATCGTCCGGTACGCTCTCGAGTCCTTCCGCGAGGTCGACACAATGCTCGCGCATCGCCGTGTAGACCAGGTCCTCGCGCGGATGGTGGATGGCATCCGGATAGACCGTCATGTAGTGCATGATGTCGTGGAGGAGCTCCATGTCGGGCTCTCCCTCTTCCGGAACGTCCCTGCACTCGCGTTCCAGCAGGTCCAGCAGTCGGGTGAGGTTTCGATGATCTTCGCGTAATTCGTCGAGAATCCGGGCGAGTCTGATTCGCATTGGCAATTCACCTCTGTTTACCGCGCCTATCATGCGTGCCGTGCGTCCGGGGGGTAATCGGGGAATCCACCTACGCAGGGGTGGAAAGCGTCCACAACGAACGGCTTCGAGGGCCAACCCCCCCCGTTGGGCGATTCCCGCGCCGTGTCCCCTGGCAGTTTCAGATAGGGCGGGGCCTTGATACCGCGGCGATCCGGTAGCAATGTATAGCCCATGAGAAGGAGACTACTGGCAGTCGTCGTCCTCGCCGCCTCGATGACCGGCTGTGCCGTCAACCCGGTTACCGGGAAGCCGGATTTCATGGTTGTCAGCGAGGCGCAGGAACTCGCAATCGGTGCGCAGAACTATGCCCCGATGCAGCAGGCCGAGGGCGGCATCTACGACATCGACCCGGAACTCACCGAATACGTCAGCGAAGTCGGCAACAAGCTGGCGGCCGTGAGCGACCGGCCGCTTCCGTATGAGTTCGTGGTACTCAACAACTCGGTACCGAACGCCTGGGCACTGCCCGGGGGCAAGATCGCCATCAATCGCGGGCTGCTCACCGAGCTGAATTCGGAGGCGGAGCTCGCGGCGGTGCTGGGGCATGAAATCGTGCACGCGGCAGCGAAGCACTCCGCACAGCAGATGTCCCGCGGCGTGTTGCTGCAGAGCGCGGTGCTGGCGACGGCGATGGTTACCGGCGACAACAGTTTCGGTCATTTCGCGGTGGGCAGCGCGGCCGTGGGCGCCCAGCTCATCAATTCCACCTACGGGCGCAGCGCGGAGTCGGAGTCCGACAAATACGGCATGACCTACATGTCGCGTGCCGGCTATGACCCTACGGGCGCCGTGACGCTGCAGGAGACCTTCGTTCGCCTCAGCGAAGGCCAGGACAGTGACTGGCTCAGTGGCCTGTTTGCCAGCCACCCGCCCTCGAGAGCGCGCGTGGACGCAAACAGGAAGACAGCCGCGAGTTTACCCGCGGGCGGTACGATGGGCGTCGAGCGCTACGAGGCAGCCCTGGCGAAGACGATGGCGGTCAAGCCTGCCTACGATGCCTACGACGAAGGGCGCGAAGCGCTTGCGGAGAAGAAGACCGGGGAAGCGTTGGCGATGGCGGACAAGGCCATCGAGCTGTTTCCGGACGAGGGTCACTTCCATGCGCTGCGCGGCGATGCCCGGCTGGTCGACGGCAAGTACGATATGGCGAAGAAGAACTACGATAGCGCGATCCGTCGGCGCGACGACTATTTCTACTATTACCTGCGTCGCGGTCTGGCCGAGACGGAAATCGGGGATCTCGATACCGCGAAGTCGGACCTGGAACGCAGTATCGAGATGCTGCCGACGGGACCTGCGCATCTGGCTCTCGGGGATATCGAAACGACGCGCGGCAACGACCGGAAGGCGATGGAGCACTACGCGATCGTCGCGAAGAGTGGCGGGGAGATCGGTGAGGCGGCGACGCGAAAGCTGCAGCGCCTGCAGCTCCCGTACAGTCCGGGCGAAGTCATACCGCGGCGCTGTGACGCGGATAGCGCCGGTAACCTCGTGGTATCGGTGAAGAACACGACGCCCTGGGCCATCGAGGATGTGCAGATCGAGGTCCGCTACACCGATGCGGCCGGGCGCGAGCAGGCTGTGCGGCAGACCATCCGGGACCGGATACCGCCGGGCGAGTTAGCGAGCATCAACACCGGTCTGGGCCCCTACAGCGGCGGGTCCTGCCCTGCCGAGGTAGCAGCGGCCCGCTACGCCGAATAGCCCACGTGCCGGGAACCCGGGGCGCCGCCCCGGATCGAAACAAGAATACGGCGTTATGCACGAGAGGGTCTGCCGATGAACAGGACACTTATTGCGGTCGTCGCCAGCCTTGCCGCGGGCTTCGCAGTGGGAGCCTGGACGACCGGGGAGGCACCGCCTTCGGCTGAAACGTCCAGTGCGGCGCAGGCTTCCGATGGGGACGCGCCTCTCGAGGCCCGCATCGCGGCCCTGGAACGGGCCATTGGCGGAGAGCGTGATGCGCGCCTGGTCCTCGAAGAGCAGCTGCATGCGCTCTTTGCGGAACTCGAACGGTTCGACTCACCCGAGATGGACGAGCTGCTCCGTACCATGGCCGGGAGCGGTCAAGCGCAACGACAGGCTCGTACGGAACAGGCAGCCAGGCGCAATCCGGCCGTGCGCATGCAAAATCTTCAGGAAATACGCACCGGCCGTCTGGTGGCGGGCGGGTTCACGGAAGAACGCGCGCAGCAGATCCTCGCGCTCGAGGACGAGCTGCGCATGGCGGCGCTGCAGGCCGAGTACGAGGCGCGCCGCAATGGTCAGGCCCTCAACCCGTGGGACGCGGCCCAGCAGTCCCAGAACGGACTGCGTGAGCGACTCGGCGATGCCGAATACGAGAAATATCTGCTGGCCCAAGGCGGGCGCGCAGCCATCACGGTCGGCGAAGTTATCGATTCATCGCCTGCAAACCGGGCCGGGCTCCGGCCAGGAGACCAGATAATGAGCTATGACGGCAGGCGCGTCTTCAGCATGGACGAGCTGAAGTCGATGGCGTTTGCGGGTGACCCGGGCGAGGATGTCATTGTCGACATCGAGCGTAACGGGCAGCGCATGCAGCTGGTGCTGCCGCGCGGGCCGATGGGAATCACCGGTAGCGGCGGGAGGACGGGGCTCCGTATGGGGTTCGGCGGCTAGCCGGCGGCTGGATAATGTCGCCCGCCGGATGCAGAATGTGTGCCGGCCCCACCGATCGGACACAAGCCGCTCTTGAACAACGTCCTCCGCTATACGATTCCGAACAGCTTTACCGCGCTCAGCTTGCTGCTCGGCATTGCGTCCATCGTCACGACCCAACTGGGCGGCAGAGATTATCTCGAGCTCGCGGCCTGGATGATCGTCTGGTGCGGCCTGCTGGATACCGTAGACGGTGTGGCAGCGCGGGTGCTGAAAGCGACCTCCAGTTTCGGCGCCGAGTTCGACTCGATGGCGGACCTGGTCGCGTTCGGTGTGGCGCCTGCCATTCTCGTGCTCAACGCGGGTGTGCAGATCGGTGGCGTCGAATACGACACGGGGCAATTCACGGTGCTGGCCGTCGCGGCCGGGGTGTTTGCCCTCGCGGGCGCGCTGCGGCTTGCGCGCTTCAACCTGCCGACGTCGAAGCCGGAACGCGGCTGGTTCGTCGGTATTCCGATCACCGCGGCGGGCGGGGGGATGTGTTCGTCCCTCGTGCTGGTCCTGCTGCAACATGAGGGGATCGCGGAGGGCATGCCACTGAACCTGTACCTGCCCGTACTGCTGTTCGTTCTCGCAATGTTGATGGTCTCGCGTATCCGATTCCCGAAAGCCGTCAAGCGTGAGAGCAAGTTGATCAACACCTTCCAGGTGATCAACATCGTGCTCATCCTCTACTGCGGCATTACGCGTTCCTGGCCCGAGTACCTGCTCGGCATCGGCGTCTTCCTCCTGGTTGCGGGAATCATCGCCGGCCGCATTTCGAAGCCCGTTACGACTGCGGACGACGAATGACGGCCACGATCGCCGTACTGGTCGGTTACCTCGCTACGCTTGCCGCGCTCGCTGTCTGGAGCCGCAGGGAAACCCATACGCTCAAGGGCTTCTACCTGGCCGGCAAGAAGCTGCCGTACTGGGTGGTGGCGTTCAGCGCGAACGCGACTGGCGAAAGCGGCTGGTTGCTGCTCGGCCTGACCGGCATGGGCTACGCCGTCGGCGCCCAGGCGTACTGGGTCATCGTCGGCGAAATGATCGGCATCGCCGCTTCATGGGGCTTCATTTCGCGTAAGCTGAAGCGGCTGAGCGACGAGACCGACTCGATCACGCTGCCGGACGTGCTCGCCGCGAAATTCGACGACCGCTGGCATCTCATCCGGGGCGTCGCGGTCGCGATCATCGCGGTCATGGTGACGACCTATGTTTCCGCGCAGATGGTGGCGACCGGCAAAGCCTTCAACGGATTCATCGATATCGACTATCGCACCGGGGTGATTGTCGGTGCGGTCATCATTATCAGCTACACCTTCGTCGGTGGCTACAAAGCCGTTTCCTACACGGACGTGGTGCAGGGCGTGCTCATGCTCACCGGGCTCATTGCCGTCCCCCTGGTCGCGATCAACGCAGCAGGCGGATGGGAACAGATGGTGGCGACACTGCAAGACTACGATCCGTCGTTCATCGACATGTTCGCGGTGTTCGACGGGAGCGCCGCCGGATTCATCGTGGCGGTGAGTTTCGCCGCTATCGGCCTGCCGTTCCTGGGCGTACCGCAGATGCTCATTCGCTACATGTCGGCGCGCGACGATGAGGAGCTCAGGAAGGCCCGCATCGTGTCGATCGTGGTGCTGTTCATCTTTCTTTTCGGCGCGGTCACGGCCGGCATCGCGGGACGCGCCCTGTTCCCCGGGCTCGAGGACAGTGAACAGGTGTTCCCGACACTCGCGAGTGAGCTGTTTCCACCGCTACTGACCGGCGTGCTGCTGGTTATCGTCCTGTCCGCCATCATGTCGACGGTGGATTCGCTGCTGCTGCTGGCGTCTTCCTCGATCGTCAGGGACACCATGCAGCAGATGTTAGGAAGCTCGAAAAGCGATGCCACGCTCGCCGGCTACGGCAAGGTGGTCACCATCATCATCGGTGTGATCGCGGTGCTCGTTGCCGTCTACATGGCCGAGAACAAGCTGATCTTCTGGTTCGTCCTGTTCTCCTGGTCCGGCCTCGGCGCCGCGTTCGGACCCGTCGTGCTGGCGCTGCTTTACGACCAGCGCACCACCGGTGCCGGTGTCGTCGCCGGCATGCTGGGCGGCTTCCTGACCAGCGTGATCTGGGTGCAGTATTTCAAGGCAGGCGCCTACGGATTGTACGAGGCCATCCCGGGCTTCATCGTGGCGGCCGTGGCGACGGTGGTCGTCAGCCGGCTCGGCGGTAAGTAAGCCCGGATTCCGGCGATTTTGTAACCAAACCGGGCACGGCGCGCTATAAGCCTGCAGATGACCACGCAAAGGACTCACACATCATGCATTTGTGCAAAAAATTGACTGTATTACTGCTGCTGGCTCTGCCGGGCCTTACCTTCGGCGAGCTGGCGGCCTCCGGCCTCCCGGCCACGTCGACCTGGTACTTCCACGTCGATTTCGATGAGATGCGGGGCTCTGATGCCGGCAAACCACTCTATGCCTGGCTGCAACGGGAAGTATTCGCGGACGTCCGCGAGGACGCCGGCATCGATCTCGACAACGAAGCCGACAAGATCACCGCATTCTCCGCAGAAGAAAGCGGTGCCGTGGTCCTGGTCGAAGGCAAGATCAGCCAGGAGACCAGGGACAAGCTGCTTGCCATCGCGGCGACCGGCGAGGAATTCGATACGCTCGAGCACAAGGGCAAGACGTTCTACTATGTCAAGGGCGACGGACACGGGAACAGCGGCGACATCAAGGTCGATTCGTTCGAGAACGGGGCCTACTTCACGTTCGCGCTGAAGAACCGCATCCTGGCAACCTCCTCGCGGGAGCAGATGGAGCGCCTGCTCGACAGCAAAGGCAAGCTGCCGATGCGCAAGACGGACAGTCGTGCGCTGATCGTACTCACGGCCGAAAAGAGCCTTATCCAGGCCGGTATCCAGGCGGACCAGGTCGAGGACCGGGGCGAGGGCGGCTGGCAGTCCAACATTCTGAAGAATACCGAGCAACTCGCGGTCATGGTCGCGGACGTTGCCGGCAAGATCGCGATAGAGACGCAGCTGATCGCCACCCAGCCAGAGATGGCGGAGTCGCTCGCGAGCATCGTGCGCGGGCTGATCAGCCTGGTCATGTTCAGCGAGGACATGGACCCCGAGGTCACGGAGTTCCTGAAGGGAACGACCGTCGACGTAGACGGCTCGTCGCTCAACATCAAGCTGGCGCTCGATCCGGAGAGCATCGTCGTGGCGCTCGACGACTAGCGACCGGGCGGGAGCGCGGGCCCACTTCGTGAATGATGAGCTGAAACTCGTCGAAGCCGCGCGGCGCGGTTCCGTGGACGCGTTCACCGAACTCGTCCATGGCTACCGCGCGGGGCTGTTCCGGTTCCTGCAGACGCGCTGCATGAATCACGCGGATGCGGAAGATGCGTTACAGGACACGTTGATCAATGCCTACCGTTACATCGGGTCCTATGATCCTCGGTGGCGCTTCAGCACCTGGCTGTATCGCATCGCGATCCGCAATGCGGGCAGGTTGCGAGCGGAGAACCTCGCTGAACTCGGCGACCCCGCGGACGATGGTGCGGATCCGCTCGCGCACTGCCTCGCGGAATCCGACCGAGACAACCTCTGGCGCAGTGCGAAGCGCGTATTGTCGGACGAGGTTTTTGCGGCGATGTGGCTGCGCTACGTGGAAGACATGTCGGTGCGTGACATCGCGAGTGTCCTCGAACGGTCCGCATCATGGACCAAGGTCAATCTTCTCCGGGGCCGCCGGGCGCTGGAGACGGAAATGAACGCTACGGCCGGCAACGCCGGAAGTGAAGCTTATGGATAGATTCACCAGTAAACTGCGCGAAGACGCAGCGAGCATCGACGCGGAGATCTCCGCGCAACTGGATAGTCGAATACAGGCGTCGCTCAACGCGATCGAGCCGGAGGTGTCGCGACAGCGGGAGACACCGCGCCGGCCTGTCTCGTTCTGGCTGGCCAGCAGCCTGACCGGCATCACGGCCGCGCTCGCGGTAATCGCCGTGTTGAATCTCGGTGATACACCCGAGCCCGTTGCGGTGCCGCAGGTTGCTGCCAGCACCCCGGCGCCGTCGATCGCGGTCCCGGCCCTGGACCTCGAGGTCGAGGCGGCGATGCTGACAAGTCCCCTGGCCCAGGAACTCGAGGACCTGCAGGCGGACCTGAAGAAGGCGGAGGAAATCGTGCGCGGCGACGTCAGGATCGATTTCTGAGGCCCTTGCGCCCGGACGAAATATCGTCCGGCTGCAGCGAACAGCACCGCCCTGATGCTAAAGTTGCGCGATGAAACGCGCGATCATTCTCGTCATGGATTCCTTCGGCATCGGCGCCACGGCCGACGCGGAGCGATTCGGCGATACCGGGGCGGATACGCTGGGTAGTATCGCCCGGGAGCGGGCGCAGTCGGCCGACGGGCCGCTGCGGCTGCCGAATCTGGCCCGGCTCGGGCTGTTCGAGGCAAGCCGAGCAAGCACCGGCGCCTACCCGGAAGGGGTGGCCAGCGGCGGTGAGGTGACCGGCGCCTGGGGCTACGCTGAGGAGCTCTCCAGCGGCAAGGACACGCCCAGCGGCCATTGGGAGATCGCCGGGGTTCCCGTGCTGTTCGACTGGGGCTATTTCACGGACCGCACGGACACGTTCCCCCCCGAGCTGATCGGTGCGCTGGTGGAGCGGGCCAGGCTGCCCGGCGTGCTCGGTAACTGCCATGCGTCCGGCACGACGATCATCGCCGAGCTCGGCGACGAGCACGTCCGCACGGGGAAACCGATCGTCTACACGTCGGCGGACAGCGTTTTCCAGGTGGCCGCGCACGAAGAGGCGTTCGGGCTGCAGCGGCTCTACGATCTCTGCGACATCGCGCGCGAGCTGGTGGACGACTACAACATCGGCCGTGTCATCGCACGGCCGTTCGTCGGCGACGGACCGGATAGCTACGTGCGTACTGGGAACCGGCGTGATCTCACGACGCCGCCGCATTCGCCGACTGTGCTGGACAAGCTCGTGGCGGCCGGCGGGGAAGTGATCAGCATCGGCAAGATCGCCGACATCTATGCGAACCAGGGGATAACGAAGAAGGTCAAGGCCAGCGGCAATGCAGCCCTGTTCGACGCAACGCTCGAGGCCCTCGCCGAGGCAGGCGATCGGTCGATCGTGTTCACGAATTTCGTCGACTTCGACATGCTGTACGGGCATCGTCGCGACATCGCGGGCTACGCGTCGGCGCTGGAGTATTTCGACGGACGGCTGCCGGAGCTGCTCGAGGCGATGCAGCCCGACGATCTGCTGGTCATCACCGCCGACCACGGCTGCGATCCGGCCTGGGAGGGTTCGGACCACACGCGCGAGCATGTACCGGTCCTCGCTTGCGGCAACGAACTGGCGGCCGGCTCGCTCGGCAAGCGGAAGTCGTTCGCGGATATCGGCCAGAGTCTCGCGACGTATTTCGGGCTGCCGCCCATGAATTTCGGCGAGAGTTTTATCCCGTAGAAAGTTGGCGTCGCCTGATTGCCAGTATTCCGAGCATCGGCAGCAGCCACAGGCCGGCACCGGCGCCACCGCTTTCTTCCTGCGACGGAGCACTCACGTTGATGGTCGCGCTCGCGGTGTTGTTCGCCGGATCGGCTTCCGTTTCCGCGGAAGACATCGAGAAATTGATGGTCTTGGAACCCTCGGTCGTCGCCGTGACGCCGAGGCTCAGGGTCACGTTCGAGAGCGCCACGAAGGCGGCGCCCTCGCAGTCGACCCGGCTGTCGCTTACGGTGCAGGCGCCGAGCGGCCAGCTCGCGCTGTCCACCCGCAGTCCGGGCGCTAGCGCAATACTCAGCGCAACGCCGGTGGCGTCGAGAATCGAGGTGTTTTCCAGCAAAGCCGTAAGCCCGGTGCTCTGATCGACCGACAGCTGCCGCGTGCTCGGCGGTGTTACCGAGAGGTTCACGGCGGGCTGCACGGTCAGCGCAATGCTGCTCTGGTTGTTGGTGGTATCGTCGTCGACGTCCGCCGAGACGCTGGCGCCGAAGGTGCCACTGCCGACGGCGATGGTGTTGGACGTCAGCGTTACCGATATCGTCGTGCTGCCGTCAACGTCGCCGATCGCGCAGCTCACCATGCCGCCGCCGTCGGTACAGGTGCCCATCGACGCTGCCGCGGAAATGAGAGAGACGTTCGCCGGCAACGTGAAGTCGGCCAGCACATTGGTCGCCTGCAGCGTTCCGGCGTTAACGACGTCGAAGGTAACCGTCGCACTGTTCCCGAGCAGTGCGGAAGCCGTCGGGTCGCCAAGGCGGAAGCTCATGTCCACGCTCGGCAGCGGCGTGATGCAGCCCCGCACCTCGGCCTGCGCGATGTCATCGGCCATCTGCTCCAGGCTGCACTGAGAAAACTGGTCGGAGCCGTTCAGGGAGGCTGCCATGATGAAGCCGCCGGTCTCGGCTTCGCAGGCCGACCCGGTGGTACCGTCGTGCGGCGCGCCGAAGTTGTGGCCGATCTCGTGCGCGGCGATCAGGCTGTCGAAACTCCGGTTGCGCCCCTCGCTCAGGCCGGCGCCGAAGCGCTGGCTGCAGAGCGCGCCCGTGTATGCGATGCCGACGGTCGAGTTGTTGCCACCGTCGCCTTCGACGTCCTTACCGGTCCAGAGGTGCGTGAGGCCCTTAACGTTCTGGTTGGGCTGGCTGTTGCGGAAGATGGCAATCTCATCGAGCAGGGTGCCGGCGTCCAGCGTGTCTGTGAACGGGTACGAGACGGCGCCCGGGTCGGTGAAGACCTGCACCAGCGGCTCCCGCAGATCTATCTGCACACCGACCTGGCTGCTGAAGATGCCGTCGACGTTGTTCATCCGGTCGAGGATTGCGCGCTGCGGGTTCGCGCTGTGGATATTCGCAAACTCGGCGTCACCGACCAGGCCGATCTCGATGATCTTGTCGGCGACCGCCGCTTCCGCCATCGTTGCTTCGAGCTCGGCGGTCAGAGCCTTGTAGATGGCGTTGCCGTTGGTCAGGCTGCCGCCCGCGCCGCAGGTCATCGACCCCGGCGCTACGAATGCATCCGCGAGCCGGTAGATGATCGTCGCATCTGCGCCGGCGATGTTGTCGCCCGCCCGCTCGATCGCGAACAGCTCGTTGCCGTCCCAGATCATGCCGGAAGGCATGCCGTCCGACATGACGATGCGCACCCAGGAATTCTCGATCCCCGCCAGCGCGCCGCGGTAGGGGACCACCGAATTGCCCGGGATCTCCCGTGCCGCGTCGAGCAACCGGCTGTTCGGGGACAGCTGCAGGTCGAATTTCCGGCCCAGCGCATCGAAGCGCATGTCGACGGGAGCCGCCGCGCCGATCTTCCGGCTACCGTCGATGCCTGTGGTCGTGATACTCAGGCGCTGCAACGGCTCGTAGTGTGAAAGGGAGACCGTCTCGCCCTGGGCCGCCATCGAGAAACTCAATACTGCCCACGCAGCTAACCATCGGAAGCCTGACATAATGCACTCGGGATCATAGAACCTGACGAATGGATAGCTAATCAAACGCTGCCCGGGGCAACAAGGAATTTTCTGTCGCTTCGCGGCGACTTCATCCGCCAAAATGTGTCGCAGTTCTCAAAAACCGCTCAAAGTAGCGGTTCACTCGCCCGCGCCCAGCAGGAGGGCGCAGTTCGGCACCGCGCTGTCCTGCTGCCACGCCTCGAATTCTTCGGCAGTCAGCAGGTAGACCTGGCGCGGCCGGCGCACGAGGTGCAGTTCGGCGGCGAGTTCGCCCTCGTCCGTCGTCAGGCGCACGACGTCGTCCTCGATGGTGTAGGTGCCTCGTACCGGGAAGCCCGGAAAGGGATCGACTTTATTGCCGGCATCGTCCACCGAGACCTCGTCGGTGAACTTGTCCCAGGTGAACACATTCCCTGATAACACGATCGTATCGCCCTCGTAGGCAACGCAGGAAGGTGCGTAGGTGCCGGCGAACCCGTTGTCCGTTGCGCAGCCTGCACAGAGGGACACGGATGCAAGAAGGAATAGGGCTTTCGCATTCATCGTTAACCCTCGTCGTCCGCACGCCAGGCGTGTGGCACGCGTATGACGATCACTTCGCCCTCGGCCGCCACGATGCCCTCCGACAGGACCTTGCAGTCCACGGTGGTCTTCCTGTCGCCGCACTCCCTGATCGTAGCGCGCAGTTCGACGGGCCTGTCGATCCTGATCGGTTCCAGGTACCTGACGTTCAGGTTCCCCGTGACACACCAGATCGGTGGGCCATCGCCGACCTCGAAACCGTCGCGTTCGTAATAGTTCGCGATCGACGTGCACACGGAGTGGCAGTCGACGATGCTGGCGATAGTACCACCATAAAGATACTGCGTCGGTCCCGCACACTGTTCGGTCCGCGGCATGTAAATGCATACGGATTCCTTGCCGTCCCAATAGCTCTTGATCTGCAGTCCATCGGGATTCTCCGGGCCGCAGCCGTAGCAATGATTGTGCGGGATCCTGTCCTGGATCGCGGTCATTTCGCTGCGCCCGCCGACGGGCGCAGCCCGGGCGCCAGGTAAGTGGCAAGGACGGCGGCGACGATGATGGATAGCGGCGCCGCTATCGTGAACCACCAGGGATGCGGGATGATGAGCAACATCGTAATTGCGCCGGCCAGCACGATACCGCCAACGACGATGCCGTAGGGCAGCGCGTTCGATCCGGATACCAGTGCGCCAGCCACGGTCCCCAGGAAGGTACCTGCGGCCCAGGCGGCGCCGACGAACAGGATGCTGCCTACGGGAAGCGAGGCCATGAATTCCCGAACCTGCTCGGGGTCGCCGAACTCGATATCGGCCGGGGGCGGGTAGACGAGATGGCCGAGCGTCTCGACCAGCTGGATCGTCATCATCGCGACGATCACCCCGACAACCGCGGCTAACAACTTTCGCATCATTCCTGTTCGCCTGCCGATGAGCCCGTGTTGCCAGCCGCGAGCGCCGACTGGATTCGTGCTGCCAGGGCGTTGGCCTCGGAGGCTGCGCGCCCGGTGTCGATGGTCAGGATCTCGCGCTCGCGCATCAAGACAGAACCGTCCACGATGACTGACGCAACGTCCTGCTCGTCCGTCACGTAGACGAGGTGGGAAATCACGTCGAAGGTCGGCACGTGGTGGACGTCGTCGAAGGCCACCTGGATCAGGTCGGCGCGTTTGCCGACCTCCACGGAGCCGATTTCGTCACCGAGCCCGATGGCCGTGGCACCGCCGATCGTCGCCATGCCGAGGACGGTCTCTGCCGGCAACACTTCCGGATCCATGCGCGTGACTTTCTGCAGGAATGCGGCGAGGCGCATCTCTTCCCACATGTCGAGATCGTTGTTGCTGGCTGCGCCGTCGGTGCCCAGGCCGACGCGCACCCCGGCATCGAGCATCTCCGCAACCGGCGAGACGCCGGACGCGAGTTTCATGTTGGAGGACGGGTTGTGGATCACGCCGACCTTGCGGTCCCGAAGGATCGGAATCTCTGTCGCCGTGGGCCAGACGACATGCGCCGCGATGGTCGGGCCGTCGAAGAAGCCGATCTCGTCGAGCATCTCGATGCTGGTCTTGCCGTAGTTGTCTTTCGCGTACTGCGATTCGAAAGGTGACTCCGACACGTGGATGCTGATCGCGACGCCATGCTTCTGTGCCACTTCGCGTGTCTTGCGCAGTTGCTCGGCGTCGAGCGTGTAATTGGCGTGCGGGCCGAAGATCGGCGTGATCCGTGGATGCCGGTTCTGCCAGCGGTCGATGAAGCCTTCGCCATTACTGATGGAATCAGAGGCGCCCTCCGCATCCGGGCTGCGCTGGTCGATGACGGTCGCGGAAATCAGCGCGCGCATGCCGCAGCTCTCGATGACGTCGGCGATCGTGTCCGGGTAGTAATACATGTCCACGAACGTCGTCGTGCCGCCGCGGATCATCTCCCAGCAGGAGACCTCCGTGCCGATACGCACGAACTCGGCGTCCACGAATTCGACCTCGGCCGGGAACATGTAGTTGTTCAGCCAGTCCATCAGCGCGAGATCGTCGGCGAGGCCGCGTAAGAGCGTCATGGCGGCATGCTGGTGGCCGTTGACGAGCCCCGGCATGACGATCCGGTTTTCGCGCGGAAGCGTTTCACGCGCCGTGTAGCGGGATTCGATCTCGGCAGCGGACCCGACGGCGATGATGACGCCCTCGTCTACAGCCACCGCGCCGTCCTCGATCAACGTGCGCTGCGGATCCATCGTCACGACATACTCGCCCGGCACGATCAGATCGATGGTGTCGGCGGCCACTTCCGGCGGTGGTTCGGCCGGGCTGCAGGCGGCGAGCACCAATGCGGGAATCAGGAAGAGCGCTGTTCGGGTCATGTTTGTTTCCAAATGAAGAGGGGCAGCCCAGGCTGCCCCCCAAAGGTACTACAGATTGCAGTGTGCTCAGAAGCGGAAGCGCACGCCGAACTGCAGGCGATACGCCGACGCGATACGCGCGATTGCCGGTTGCGGAACGATCGACTGCGGTGTTCCGCTGTAGGACGCATTCGGCGTCAGCACGTACTGGTTGTTGTCGATCGCCACCGTCGCCGGCGAAACGTTCGACGGCGCCGTATAGCTGTCGACGCGGCCCCAGTCGCTGTTGATCAGGTTGCCGAAGTTCTCGATATCGAGGAACAGGTCGACCGCGGTCTGACCGATCTTGATCTCCTGCTGCAGCCTGACGCTCAGGATGTTGACCCAGTCGCTCTCGCAGCTGTTGCGGCCGACGATGCTGCCGCGGGCGCCACTCAGGCAGCCCTCGCTCGAGATGAAGGCGTCGAGATCGGACAGGAAAGCGGCGTCCGTCAAGGGCGAGATCAGCGGGTCGTTAGTTCCCGTGGGTACGTAGAATAGCATCGGTCCTGGGTTGTCGCCTTCACTGCCGAAGTCGGCGAGGAAGGTGCCGCCGAATGCAGCGTTGCCGCTACCAAACACGTAGGTGTAATGGCGACCCGAGCGACCTGCATAGGCGAGGCCGACGGTCGTCATGTTGTCGCCGAACAACTCCTTCGACCAGATCAGGTTGGCCGTGATGCGGTGCTCGACCTCGTACTTCGACGGTCCGACCTGACCGTTGTTGAGATCGGTCTGTGCGTCGAAGGCATAGGTCTCGAAGCCCACGAAGCGGTTGTAGGAACGCAGCTCGTCGACGTTCTGGTTGGCGTAGCCGATGTCGAAGTCGAAATAGCCGACATCGGTGTCCCAGGCCTTCGACAGGCTCGCCGTGAATACCGTGCCGCTGCCTTCACTCGTGTTGGTGACGATGTAGTCGCCGCCGGCCGGGAAGTCATAGACCGGGCGTCCATCCGGGGCGGTGCCGATTTGCGTGCGGCGGCCCTCGTAGATGTTGTAGCCATCGTTGACCTCCGACAGAACGAGGTCAGCGGCCACTACCCAATCGTCGCCGAAGACGTACTCGGCGCCGATGCTGTACTTCCAGGTGCTCAGGATCTCGAAGTCGGGCGCCATGGCATCGACGTCGACGTCTGGGTTGAAGCCGATGTATTGCTGGAAGTTGTCGAATGCCGCTGTGGGATCCGGGAGACGCGCGACAGCCGCGTCGATCGAGTCGCTGACCGGCGGGCCGAAGAACGGCGCCAGGAAGCTCGCGAATGTGCGCGTGACGCCGTTGCCGGAGTAGCTGTTCGACAGGATGATCAGGGGTGCGCCGCCGCCGAACAGGCCGGCGCCACCGCGGATCGTCAGGCGGTCGGTCGGCGTCCAGTTGAAACCAAAGCGCGGCAGGACGAGGTCCTTGCCGTCGAGATTGGTGGTGTTGTCGAAGCCGTTGCGGCTCGTGAATGCCGGGTTTGGTGTAACCGGATCGCTGTTGTCGTACTGGTCGAAACGCACGCCGAACTTGAGCGTCAGGTCGCCGTTCGGCGTCCACTCGTCCTGGAGATAGAAGCTGTTCACGGCGAGACTGAAGTTGGCCTCTGCATCACCCGCTACACCGGTGTTGGAGTTGCCGTAAAGGACGAAGAGCGGGACTCGGTTCTCGAGGTCGTCGAGCGAACCGAATACGTAATTGCCCTTCGAGAATGGCAGGAACAGGTTGCGCACCGTGTACTCTTCCTGCTCGAAGCCGGCCGTGAGCAGGTGATCGCCCAGGTGGTAGTCGGCCTTGATCTTGATCAGCTGCGATTCATTGTCCAGTTCGTTGGTGTGCCGGAAACGGTCGCCGCCGGCCGCGATAGTGCCACCTGCTGCCGTGAAAATCGTGAAGTCCGGTGTCGTCGTGTCGACGCTGATCTGGCGGTTCTCGACGTCCTTGATGCCGAACTTGAGCTCGGTCGAGAAACGGTCCGTCCACTGCGAGAACAGCCGCGCGGAGTAGGCCGTCAGCTTTTCGTTGATGTTGTATCGGTTCGACTGGAGCACGGCGACCTCGGGGAAGTCGTCGAACAGGACGTCGCCATCGGCGACCTGGTAAGTGAACGCCGCGCGGTGGTCCTCGTTGATGTTCCAGTCGAGCTTGAGGAGGATCTTCTCGTCCTGGTCCTTGTCGCTGATGGCGAACGGACCCGGATCGAAGCCGTACTCGGTCTGCAGGATGCTGCGGGCGCGATCCACGTCGGCCTGCGTCACGCCGGCGATATTCTCG
>JBFFEB010000024.1:0-42961 GCA_041559075.1 Woeseiaceae bacterium
CGGGTGGCTGGCGTATCACAGAGGTAAAGGCATCGACGTCGATCAAGGATTACCATGTGCTCGATTGCGCGATTCAGGACTGGGTCCTGCGCAACTCCAGTGTCGACGTTACCGGTGTTTCGCTGGCGCACATCAATATTCGCTTCGTCTATCCGGGCAATCATCAGTACGACGGCGTTCTGATCGAACCCGACCTGACGAACGAAGCGCGCATGCTGGAACCGGCCGTTATCGACCTCGTTAGTCGTGCCCGGGATGCAGTGACCGGCCCGAGGCCCGATGTCGGCGTTGGCGCGCATTGCAGCAGTCCGTACGATTGCCAGTTCATCGACTTCTGCTGGCCGACGGACACCGAGTACCCGGTTTCGGGCCTCGGCGGCGGTAAAGCGAGACTGGGTGAGTACGTGGCGCTGGGCTACCGCGACCTATGCGATGTGCCGGCAGAGTTGATCACCGCGGAAACCCAGCTGCGGATACACCGTGTCACATGCGGCGGACGGCCGGAAAAACTCGACGGTGCACGCCGAGCGCTCGAGGCGCTGCCTTACCCTCGCTACTATCTCGACTTCGAGACTATCGCGCCGGCGGTTCCGTTCTGGCCCGGGACGCGACCGTACAACCCACTGGCCATTCAGTGGTCCTGCCATATCGAAGAATTGCCCGGTCGGTTAAGGCACAAGGAGTTTCTCGACCTGTCGGGCGATCCGCCGATGCGGACGCTGTCACTCGAACTCATCGAGTGCCTGGGCGAGGAGGGTCCCGTGTTCATGTGGACGCGTTACGAGGAGAGCGTGCTCAAGAACCTGCTCGAGCTGTACCCTGATCTTGCCGTTCCTCTCTCAAGAATCATCGATCGCCTGTACGATCTGCACCCGGTCGTTAAGGAGAACTACTACCACCCCAAGATGCTCGGATCGTGGTCGATCAAGGCAGTGATGCCGACCATCAATCCGGAGATGGACTATGCAAAGCTCGAGGGCATCAAGGAGGGGGCGGGGGCTTCCGACGGTTTCATCGAGGCGATCCAGCCGGGCGTCAGCCTGGCGCGAAAAGCCGAACTCGACGAGCAGTTGCGCCGTTACTGTCGCTTTGACACGGAGGCGATGGTGGAAATCGTACGCTACTTCGCGCGATGAATTTCACCGCTTGATCGCAATTTCACGTATCGTGAACGGTAAATCGAACTCAACGGACAGCCAGTGGCCAAGAAGCGCAAGAAGACGAGCAAGATAGCCACCAGCAAAGAGGCGCCGGCACATGGCAGCAAACCGGCCAGCGCCAAGTACGTGCTCGTCGATTTCGAGAACGTTCAGCCAAGAAACCTGGAGTTACTGAAGGAACATCCGTTTCGCGTGCTTGTATTCATAGGCGCTAACCAGACGAAATTTCCACGCCACTTCGTCGTCGCCATGCAGGCACTGGGTGCACAGGCCGACTATGTCGAAATTGCCGGTAGCGGACCGAATGCGCTGGACTTTCACATCGCTTATTACATCGGCGAACTCGCTTCGAAAGAGCCGAGCGCCCACTTTCACATTATCAGCAAGGACCGGGGCTTCGATCCGCTGATTCAACATCTGAAAAGCAAGAAGATACGGGTGCGGCGCGAACAGGACCTGGCAGAGATCCCCGAGCTCAGGATTCCGGACACGACGAGCCGCGATGAACAGATCGATGCCATCGTGAAAAACCTCCGCCAGCGCGGTCATTCGCGGCCTCGGAAGGTTAAGACCCTGCAAAACACGATCAATACGCTGTTCACGAAAAAGCTCGAGCAACAGGAGCTTGACGCCATCATCGACGAACTCAGGAAGCGCAACCTGATCATCGTGAAGCAGAACAACGTGAGCTATCGCCTCAAGCGCTAGTGGCTACCTGACTACGCATGCGCAACCGACATGCGGTTTTCTAAAGCGTCTTGACCCAGTCTGTGAGCACTTTCGCCTGGTACGCATAGAACGGGTTGTATCGCGTCCTCAGGAAATAGTCGGAAGTGAGCATCAGCACGCCGGCTTCGCCACGCGGCGACAAAGCGCCGAGCTTGAGGTTCGCGCCATCGGGAGTGTTGTCGCTGCCGTCCCCGTATACGATGTCGTCCGGGCGAAAGGGTATAGCGATGTGGGACAGGGAATAGATACCGACTGGCCACGCCAGGGGGGTGGATTCAGCCGTCACCCTGGTCTCGCCGGAGGCGAGCGAATAAGCATCGAGGTCGCTTGTCGAGCGATCCCTGTTTCTGAGCACGGTGACCGAAAAATCGTGTGGCGCCGTCGATTCGAAGTATTCCATCACGTCCCGTGGCTGGGTGTTCATCAGGTGCAGCGCGGTGCTGTTGCGATTGATGTCGTAGACAACAAGCTTGCTGTTGTTATCAGTTAGCCGGTCATAAAGCAGCGTTACGATTGCGCGTGCGTCAACGGTGTTGTCGACGGCCGATTGAAACGTCAGCATCGGGGGCAGCTTCGCCGCTTCTTTCGGGTTCGCGAGCTGTTTATGGGTTCGCCGCGAAACGCGGTAGATCTCCCATGCGGCCCGCTTCGAGAACGACGTGAACTTGAACGGGTCGATCTCCGGGAGGATCGAAAGCCACTTGAATTGCTCGAAATAGGGCATCCAGGAGATTGCCGGATGCAGGTTGGTGACGATTGCAGCTCCCGAAATGGCGATCGCGGGCGACATCAAAACGATTCCATTGGGGCAGGGCGCACTGCCTGGTTCATCGCACGCGAGCACATAGTCGATCGCCAGCAGGGCGCCTTTCGAGTAGCCCGCCATCAGCAACGATTGGTCCGCCCCCGGCAAGCTCGCCGCATGGCGCATCGCAATGCGTACCACGGCCGTCCAGTCTTCCCAGCGCGCCTGCAGCAGGCCGCCGACCGCGAAACCGTGACCGGGCATGCGCGGTACGACGACGTTGTAGCCCGCACCGGCAAGTGTCTGTGCCGTGGCGAGCATCGAGTAGGGTGAGTCGGACAGGCCGTGCAACAGTACCGCTACGCCGCGTGCCGCCGGCACCGTAACCTGGTAGGAGCGGTTCCAGTTCGCGGGGAATCGTTCGGGGCTGCTCAGGCTCCCGGTGGAATAGCGATCGACAAGGCTGTCCGGCCTGTCTTTGTCAACGAGCTTCGCCGCGGCCTCGGCAGCGAGGTGTTCCTCGATTTCGAGATAGCCCGCCCAGTCAGTCTCCTCTTCCCATGCCGCACGGAATTCGTGCTCGAATCGCATTCGATGCTCCGGCGCAAGCTGAAGCATATTGCGTGAATCGAAAGCCCAGCCGAAATAGATGGTGAGCAGCAATATGCCGACAACGGTGGCAACCCAGCGGGTGACTCGCAGGGCATACTGAACCGGTGGGGTGGAGCTCATTCGGAAACAAGCTTCCGGATCTCGTCATCCAGCCCGGTCATCTCCCAGCGAGCGAGCGAGATGGGGATGCTGTCGATACGATTCAGCGTGTCGAAGAAGTCCTTGAGCCGGAATTCTTCACCGCGATCCTCGACCTGCTTTGCGTAATCCGCGAGCGTGCGCTCGAGGAGGTACTTGCCCGTGACGTAACTCGTGCCGTAGCCGGGCTGGCGGAGATAGAGGTGCTGTTCGAAGATCAGCAACTCCTTCTCGGTCTTCATCCATCCTCGCGGCGTCCATTCCATGTGCACGCCGCCGGCTTCTTCCATCGTCATGTCGTTGGCGTGCGCGTACAGCGAGCCGAGGCCGCGAGCGGCTCGTTGCGCGAGCAGAATCCACACGAGTTCACGGGAGCGCGGGCTGTCCTCGTACAACCCCGCATGCATGAACATCTCCTCGACACCGGTTGCCGTGCCTTCGTTGCGGCTGTCGAAGATGTTGTAGAGCAGGGCGCCCTGTCGAATCGGACTCGGGTGCGGCTCGGTATCCATGCGTGCCAGCTCGAACCAGTGGTAGAAGTGCGTGTAAAGCGGCGCCGGGTCGTAATGCGCGGTGATCCAGAAGAAGTTGCGGGTCTCCTCGGGCACAAAAGAGCCCAGGTGCGCGAGCAGCGCCGGTTTCATGTAGTCGGCAACAGTGACTATCTCCTTCTCGTCGAGGAAACGCATGATCCGGTCAACCGCTTCGAGCGCCTGCGCGTGGTATTCCGCTTCATTACTCGCGGCGACCATCGGCGGCAGGTCGCGGTTGCGTTGCTCTTCCAGTTTTAGTGACGACCAGGCACGGTCGAGTTCGCGTTTAAGCAGGCGGACCTCGTCTTCCCAGGTCAGCGGCACCAGGTGCACGTTCCGCTGGTACCAGGTGTAGTTGTCCTTGCCGATACCGGAAGGGCCATCTTTCTTTGGGGATTCTGATTCCAGCCACTCGGCGAGTTCCAGCGTCGCGGCGTGAGCGTCCGCTATCGCCGTGCGGAGCTTCGTGTTGTCGCCAACCCGGTCCTCGAGGCGCTCGAGATTCTCGAGGTCGTCGCGAATATCACGGATGCCCGTGACCCAGAGATCACGCGCATTGCCGGTGAGATTCCGGCGGGCCTGTTTCATGAGCGGCGGTATGACGCCGAGTTCCCGTGTAAGCCTCTCTTCCTCCGCTGCCGACAGCGGGAACTCGTAGGTCCACAGCTCGACGACGGCGTGGTGCGTCGGCCCTTCGTGTGCCGGCACGTCGCTGCGGTACGTCCAGAGCGACTTGTAGAACGCCGGGTCGCGCTCCCACGGTTTCAGTACCTGCCGGTTGAAATCGTAACCGTTCATCTCGGCACGGACCAGGTGCCAGTCGACCTGTTTCGGTATGGGCCATTCGCTGATGTTGAAGGCATTGAGCCGTGCGCGCAGCGCGAGGTACTCGGGCTGCCGTGCCTCGAAGCGCTCGGTCGTATAGTCCGGGGCGCCCTCGAGCAGCGGTGGATCTTCGAAAGCGCGCCAGTCCTCGAACAGGCTAACAAGATCGTCGTGAGTCGACGCCATGGCCGTACCGGGTGCGCAAACCAAGAAGAACAAGCAAAGCGCGTTAGCGCCCTGAAGCGAGCGTTTTTGAGAAGCCATGTTTTTGATTGTCTGGGTGGACCAGCCGCTACTATACCGCGACTGGGGGTCCGGCTCAGTATGGTCTGTAGGGTCGACGGAAATGAATCACAAGCCCGGCCAGCAGGAGAGCGAGTGACGCCCACATCGAGATACGCCAGAAACTGGTCGCGGCTTCAACGATCTTGAATTGCTCGATATAGATGGTTTCGCAGGCGCCATCACCCGTGTCGGTGCGAGTCGTGCTGGTGCCCCGGGTACTGCCGCCTTCGCTAGTGTAGCTCGACAGATAGCCGCGGAGACGAACCTGGTCGCCCACCTTTATCTTCCGGACCTGCCTGCGGATGAACTCGTCGTCGGATATCAGGTGGTTGTTCGACAGCTGGTTCATATCGAATGCGTCCCACGCCTGCTGGTCGCGTGTCTTTACGTTACAGGTAAAGATGCCGTTCCAGAAGCTGATCTTGTGGAGTCGCTCGTTCGCCGGGTTGTCGCCCCAGATTACGCATACGTCGAGCATATTCAGATGATCGTTGGCGAGCGAATGCATGCGGCTGTTGCCGTCATGGTGCCGATAGGAAACGATCATGCCGGTGATGTCGTAGGCGTATTCGGGCGTGATGGTGTAACTGATGCCATTGAATTCCACGTCGAACGGCTGCTTGTCGGTCGGCGTCTGTGCAGGCTCGCGCTGCAGTTCCGGCACGTGGTCGATACTGCCCGGCAGCACGTTCCTATTCCAGAACGAGACGAGCAGTGAGATGAAACTGACGATGATCAGGATACGGTTGCCGCGCATGACCGCTAGCCTAACGGCAGGCAGGCGCACGTCGTCACGACAGGGGTCCCAGTTTTCCAAAACCGGGCGAGCAGAGGTTCAGCCAGCTTTAAGGGAGACCTTCACACCGTCGCGGAAAGGCCAGATCGCTGTCGACAGGCTTCGTCTCGTCTCGCAACCCGGAGTCAGGAGCTTATTGTTCGGCAGGGATCAAAGAACCGACCCGTCCATGGGCCGGCGCTGCACCCGGCCAGCTGTGGTGCTACTGCATCGTGCAGCCGAGGCTGCCAATCATGATACGCGAGCCTGCGTTGATGCCAGCCGTCTGCGGGGGCAGCGCACCTGGCCAGTTGGTGGGAAACGGGATAGCCGATGCCCTGTCGGAGTAGCCGATATTCGCGTAAGAATCGAAACTTAGGGTTGCCCCGAGTACGCCACCGGCCCTGGGCATGAGTTCTGCGTAGCCGACGATGTACCCGTCGACTCGCACTTCGAGCGAATCGCGCGCTACCAGCCCGATCGATTCCGGCGCTTTGAAGCTGACGTCGAACACAGCGCGCTTTGGCGTGTGGATATAGCGTGCAGCCATCTTCGCATCGAGGTTGTCCGATCGGTCACACGCGATCCTGACCTCCGCTGAGTGTGCAGGTCCGACAAAGACCAGAACCGCCACGATTGCAAAATACCGAGTAAGAGCGAATAGATCTTTCATGATGTAATTCCTGATTTATTGAGTCTGGATAAACCTGGAGCTGTCACTGAATTCAACGGTCAATGCTTGCCATGATGATGGGCAGAGTGATCGTTGTTGCCGTTTCCTTCTGCGGACGCATATCGCTGTCGCAGGCGCTTGGATTCGTTCTCCATGTAGCGAATCAGGTTGTCGATTTCGTTCCGGTCCAGGTTGAAGTTCGGCATGACGATTTCCCATGCGTTACTCATCGCGACCGCGATCGGGTCTCCTGACTCGATCATCCTGTCAGGTTCGGCCAGCCAGCGCCGCAGCCACGCTTCGTCACGCCGCTCGGTCACACCGAAAAGGTCCGGGCCCAGCGGCCGTGCACTATGCTGAGGCTGGAAGCCGCCACTGATGACGTGGCAGGACGAGCATCGGTCCCGGAACATCATCTCCCCGTCCGAGATCTGGCGCAGCTTCGGCGCCGACGCATAATCGCGATTGGTATGCGCGCTCACCTGTCGAAAACCGTGCAGCCAGGTACCGAGCTGGTTGGCCAGGATGTAGGGGTTCTCGAACGGTGATCGCCGAACCCATTGGCCAGTCGACTGGTTGCCGAGCATCAGGTTGATGTTGTGATTCGACAGGTCTTGTTCTTCCGCAGGATCGCCGAACAGGCCGAACTTGGCCCGAATGATGTCGATTTCCTGCTTGTCGCCGGTCAGGAACTTCCAATTGTCCCCGTTTACCCCGAATCGCTCGGCGTAATCACGTAACACTTCGACCGTGTCGGTCTCCGGGTCAATGGTGATGGAATAGAAGAACACGTCGGAACCCACCCGGTCGCCGAGTATTTCGTACACGGACGCCATTCGGGCCGTCTCCATCGGGCACACGTCCTTGCAGCTCGTAAAAATAAAGTTAACTGCAACAACCTTGCCTTCGATGACGTCGTCAAAAAATCGCAGCGTCTCGCCAGTGTGCGCCGTGAGCTCGTAGTTGGGAAAGTAATCCTTTCCCCAGACGGACCCGGCGCTACTCGCGTACGTGGGGGCTGCCGATAAGGTCGCGAAACCGATAGCCAGCATGGCGAGGAGCAGGATTCGTTTGCACCCGTCCAGCAGAACTCTAGAGTTGATTTTCATGATCACCCCGAATTAGTTTTGCAAGCTGAATCCGTCGCCGCTTCTGAAGGTTGGCAGTGCGACCGAGTCCACGTACTCCACCCCGTCCCAGGTGGGTATCGGTGCGGGCATGATTTCCACTTGGCCCGGATGCTCGATATCCCAGCGCAGTAACATGGCGTGATCTTCATGCGAGGTGTTGTGGCAATGCTCGACATAGCTCCCTGCGAACTCGCGGAAGTTGTAATAGATGTCCATATCGCGAGCAGCATCTTCCTCCGGGCCGATACGGAATACGTCCTTGCGGGCGTAGCGGTTCCAGATGGGCGGCGCTTCGCCATCCTGGTACAGGATGACGCCTTCCTCGAAGTGAACGTGAATAGGGTGGCTCCACCCGCCGCCCGTTTCGAGCCGCCATACTTCGGCGGTGCCGTCGCCGGCGAACCCTGCCTCGGTCGGGCCTGTCGCAAGCTGCGGCGCCGCGCTCAACCGGCGCGTGTCGGCCGTGTAGGCACTGCCGCCGTCGGTCTTGATCGTCCACGGCGCCGAGTCGGTACCGGACGAACGGCCGAACGTGAATGTGCGGTGACGGGCATCCGAGAGCGACGCCATCTGTTCCGGGTTGTCCCTGTCGAACACGAGCGGAACCATCTTCATGCCACCCGGCTCGTATTTTTTGGGGTCCATGCTGGTGTCCATGTTGGGAGGGTACTCATGCACGATAAATTCGAGGAACTTGCCGACAACGGGATCGCCGTCGACCCAGCGTGCGGGCTCGCCGTTTTCAAACTCGAGTTCCGCCTTGTAGGTCTCGCGGAGCACGGCACCGAGATCGACGACGCCCTCGACGATCTTGCCTTCCTTGTGTTCAAGAATGTTTACGAAGTACAGCTTGTCGCCAGGCTGCAGGCCATGGGCGGCGAAGTCGACGATGATGTCATAGCGCTCCGCGATCGCCTGAACGGGCAATATGCCCTTGTGCTCATCGGCATCGCCGTCGTTATCGAGGTCGTGGAGCCCGTCGAATGGAATCGCATGCTCCATGATGTTGCCGTCGTTCGCGATCAAGTGGAACGGAATGCGGTTCCAGGATACGCCCTGAGACCTCCGCCCTCTGATCTCACCTTTCCTGTGGCCCTGTACCTCCTGAACCAACGCCAGCTTAAAATAGCGAGCAACGGAGCCGTTCAGGATTCGAAACCGGTACTTCCGCTGCCGGACGTCGAGGTAGGGCTTGTACAACCAGTTGACGAGCATCCGGTCGCCCAGGAAGCCGTCTTTATTGAAGATGTTGAACCATAGCTGGCCTTCGCGATCCCAGGCCTTGCCGGAAATGAGCAGGTTGACGTCGTAGTCCCGGTTGCCCCACGGCAGGTCCTTGCCGCTCGGGAAACAGAAGTTCACGTTGTTCTGCGGGTCTTCGTAATGGCAGTCATGCGACTCGTGACCACGGTCGAGTGCGCTGTAGTAGTTCATCATCGCGGCGTTGCCCTTGTAGACGTTCGGCGCCGTGAAATCGAGCATGTGATCGTGGAACCAGTGCGTGCTCATCGTCTGGCGCCAGTCGCCGCGAATATTGATCGAGCCGTTCTCACAGGTCTTTATGCCCGGGGTGGCATCGTTGACGAACAGCGTTTCGCCCGGCTTGCAGGGGAAGGCGGCGCGCGGGTCGGTGGCCGTGGTGTTGATGGAGTCGTAGCCGGCGAGCGCGATCGGCCAGCGGTAGTCATAGAACTGCCCAGGGAAAAAGAAAGCGCCTGGGAAGCCGTCGCTTTCAGCCGGGGTATGCCCGTTGTGCTCGTGTGTGGAGATCGTGTGCATGCCGAAACCGCGGTTCGCCGTCACGTCGATGGGCAGTGCGTTGTAATGCCGCATCAGCAAAGGCTGCCCGACGCGCACGTTGAGCAGTTTGGGCGGCAACGTGCCGTCGAATGTCCAGAGCGACTTGTGTTCCTGAACCGGCATAGCCGGGTGAAAACGAACGCGGGTGCCGGCCGTCGTTCCCCCATTGTGGTAAAGCCCCACATCCGCCCACTCACCGGCGGCATAGCCGTGACGCTGGAACTCGTCCCGGAATCCGGTGTTATCGCGGGCCCCGGCCTGGGCGGTCTTGAAGAATTCCGCCGGGCGGAACTCGTTCCAGCGCTGATGCGCCCAGCCGCGGCCAGGCGGGCGGCCTTCCGCAGGCGGGGTATCCAGCGCCCGGCCGAGGAACCCCTCGATGTCGGGCTTCCAGGGGTTCAGGTCGATGGTATTGGAAACATCCGTTGGAGGCGGCACAAAACCGGGCTCCCGCAGGAATTCGTCGAGCAACGCAGGGTCGGGACTGCTTTTCGCACTATCGAAGGGATCCTGCGCGGGATACGGCCCGACGGCCGGCGGCGGGAAGTCCATCGCCGTGTCTGACGCCAGATCGAGCGGCCGCGTACCGAATTCCTCGAAGCGCAGCATCTTCTGCGTGAAGGGCTGGGCGCCGAACAACGGGCTCGGCTTGCTGTCCGTCGGAATATTGTATTTTCCGCCACCGTCGAGTTCGTTTTCGGTGATCGAACCGGTAACGCCTTGATCGGCCGCGGTGCCCGTCGGCCCACCCTCGATCGCGCCCTTGTAAACCGGCGGTTGGTTGCTCAGGTCGTCTGCGAGCGACTCGCTGACAATGGGACCGGTCCAGGCCGACGGATCGCCGGCCGGCGGCGGACCGAAATCGTCCAGCATCGCGGCGAAGGCGACGAGGCCGCTTGCCAGAAAGGAGAACGTAACGAACAGCGACGCCGTAGGACGTGGCGTCACAAAAGAACGCATCGCCGAAAAAGCCTTCATAGCTCTACCCCTGTACTTGTCGGAACTCAGGATTGTTTTTCTTGCCCGGGGACGTCGCACGTGGATGCGGCGGACTCGGGGGCTTTCGGAGGTTTCCCGACGGAACGGCAGCGGCTGGGTCCGTTAACTTAGAAAATGTCGAGAAAAAACCTCTACAGCAATTAGGGCAAATACCCTAGTTCGCGACATAATCCCTGTCACTAACCATAAGATCGGAATAGAACAGGCCGATACCTAGACTTTCGATCAGTAGTTCTTCGGCAAATAGAGAACGTTTCCCGGAGGCTGATCGAGTAGGGTAACGCCGGTGTGGCTCGGCCCGACGTGCCATGCCAGTTCATTTTCTTCTGATAAAACAATAGACTATTTTGAGTTTTGCCCGCATCCTGAATCGTTATGGTACGGTCACGATCGCCTTATCGGGTGGCGCATCTCCTGGGTATGGCAAGCTGTCTACAAACGGTCTAACATCGGTCGTACAGAACTGTGCGGTGGAGGAGGTACGTCGTTCAGGTCATGGAAGAAACTACGGATCGTCAATTGTTCAAAATCGGCGCGGTTGCCCGACTGTCGGGGATTTCGGTCCACACGCTGCGAAAATGGGAAGAGCGCCACGGTGTCGTTCATCCGCGTCGCTCGCAGGGCGGCAAGCGGCTCTATACCGATGCCGAGGTGCAGCGACTGATACTAATCAAGAAGCTGGCGGACCATGGCCTTTCGCTCCACAGCATCGCGACCTGTTCCCTCGAACAACTCGCCGATCGGTGGGCGCGGATATCCCGGGCTGAGACACTTGCGCCAGACTCCAGGCCGGCAAACGTCGCTGTTATCGGCACGGCAGTTGCGGCGTGGTTGAGGCCGCAGCTGGGTCCATCGACCGGGTTGGAGCTCGTGGCCGCCGCGGAGGATGCGAAAGACCTCGAGCGACGCCTCGGCGAATCCAAGCTGGACGTGCTGGTAGTCGAACGACCGGCGGTCGTTCGAAATGCTGCACGAGAAGTTCGGGACATGATGCAGGCACTGCGCGCGCCGGCGGCGGTTGTCGTTTACTGGTTCGGCAACAAACAGCACGTCGAGGCGCTGCGGTCCTCCAACATAGACGTCCTCAGGGCCCCCGCGGACCCTGCCGCCCTGCGGCAGGCGATCGCCCGTGTACGCGGCGGCCGGGATGAACCGGTGCCGGCCTCCGGCAACTGGACCGTTCCAACCGATTCCGAGCCATCGCCGCCGCGTCTTTCGCGCGAGTCGCTGGCCAAAATGGCCGTCGCCAGTCCGAGAGCCAGTTGCGGCTGCCAGAAGAACCTGGTCGACGTCGTGCTGAGTCTGCGAGCCCTCGAGGAGTACCTGATCGGATGCGAGAGCCCCTCACCGGAGGACGAGGCGTTGCACCGGGCACTTTGGCGCAAGGTCGCGGAGGCGCGCTCCAGCATCGAAGACGCGGTCGAGTATTTCGCTGCCGTCGAGGGCATCGAACTATGAGTGATCGCGCATAGGGCAACGAGGAAAAAGCCGCTCGGCGCGGAACGCCGCATACTGGCCACCGTTTTGTGGTTGCGAAACTCTGAAGTAGAGCAACGTGGTAGACTCCCCGGCCTTCGAATTACGGGCAGGGGACGATGCAAAAGTTCATTGGCGGCGCACTGGCGCTCATCATCCTCGCATCGTGTGGCAAGCAGGACGCAGGCGAGCCGGCAACAGCGTACGACTTCTCGAAGGACACCTACACATGGCTCGAGGATGTCGAGGGCGAGCAAGCGCTCGCCTGGGTCGAGGAGCAGAACGCCGCGTCGCTCGGTTACCTGGAATCGCTGCCGGTCTTCGGGCCATTGCGGGAACGCAACCTCGAGATCTACAACTCCGATGAGCGCATCGCGGCGCCCGCGATGCGCGGTAAACACGTCTACAATTTCTGGCGTGACGAAGGCAACCTTCGCGGCCGCTGGCGGCGCATGTTGCTCGACGATTACGTCGATGGCGGCGAGGAATGGGACCTTGTCCTCGATATCGATCTGCTGGCCGAAGGCGAAGACGAGGACTGGGTGTGGAAAGGCGCCCAGTGCCTTCGGCCGGAGTACCGCCGTTGTCTCCTGAACCTGTCGCGGGGCGGGGCCGACGCGGTCGTCATCCGCGAGTTCGACGTCGAGACGAAGACCTTCGTCATGGACGGCTTTTCCTTGCCGGAGGCGAAGCACCGGGTCAGCTGGATAGATCACGACGCGGTCTGGGTCGGCAGCGATTTCGGCGAAGGCAGCCTGACGGATTCCGGCTACCCGAGAACGGCACGCCTGTGGAAGCGCGGCGAGCCTATCGAAGAGGCCACCGAGCTCTTTGCCGGCGAGCAGGCCGATGTCGCGGCGGGTGTGTACCGGACCTGGGACCGCGACGAGAGCTACGACGTGGCATACCGTACTCCGAGCTTTTTCGAGACGCTGAATTACCTTTACATGGGTGAAGGGGAGTTCCGCCACATCGACATACCGGCCGATGCCCGCTTCCTCGGTGTCATGAAAGGCCAGATGCTCGTGCAGCTGAAGACGGACTGGCAGATCGAGGAGGCCACCTATCCACAGGCCGCCCTGTTGGCCATCGACTTCGAGCGCTTCATGGCCGGCGACCGCGACTTCGAGGTGCTGTTCGTGCCCGGCGAGTCGATGGCTATTCCTCGCGGCGGAATCATTACAACGCGCGACCACATCATCGTGCGCCTCATCGACGATGTTGTATCTAAGATGAAGCGCTTCTCGTTCAATGACGGCAGGTGGGCAAGCGAGGACATCGAGACCGGGGGGCTGGGCTCGATCGCTCTCGGATCGTCATCGGACGAATCCAACATCTTCTTTTTCACTTACGAAGGCTTCCTGACGCCCGACACGCTTTTCGTCGCCGATGACGGTGGCCGGACGGTCAAGGCGTTGCGTTCCCTGCCGGAGTTCTTCGACGCCGCCGGCATGTCGGTGGAGCAGCACTTCGCGACCAGCAGGGACGGCACGCGCGTACCGTATTTCGTCGTGCTGCCCAGGGGATTCGAGGCGGACGGCACCACACCCACCTTGTTGTACGGCTACGGCGGTTTCGAGGTCAGCCGCACACCGAGCTACAGTGCGACGGTCGGGCATAGCTGGCTAACGCGGGGCGGTGCTTACGTCGTTGCAAATATCCGCGGCGGCGGTGAGTACGGGCCTGCCTGGCACCATGCAGCGCTCAAGGAGAACCGGCAGCGCGCCTACGACGATTTCATCGCGATCGGCGAGGACCTCATCGCTCGTGGTGTAACCAGTCCGGCGCGCCTTGGCATACGCGGCGGCTCGAACGGCGGCCTGCTCACCGGTGTCATGCTCACGCAACGGCCCGATCTCTGGGGTGCCGTGGTCGTCCAGGTGCCGCTGCTCGACATGAAGCGCTACAACAAGCTGCTCGCGGGCGCCTCGTGGATGGGCGAATACGGGGACCCGGACACTGACGACTGGGACTACATAAAGGAGTACTCGCCCTACCATAACCTCGATCCCGAGGCGGATTACCCGACGCCGTTCTTCACGACCTCGACCCGCGACGATCGCGTGCATCCCGGTCATGCGCGCAAGATGGTGGCGCGCATGAAAGAGATGGGCCACGACCTTTTTTACTACGAGAATACCGTCGGCGGTCATGCCGGTGCGTCGGATAACGAGCAGCTGGCACGCGCCGAGGCGCTTATCTACAGCTACCTTTGGGATCGGCTCGGCGATGCCGCGAGCGGCGGGTGAGTCAGCCGAATATCTGGCCCAGCGTCGACATCAGCACGTAGTAGACGGTCAGCGCGAACCAGCAGATCGGCAACAGCAGGTGGATGGTTTGGTTGCGCGTGACCAGCCCCGCGGTCGCAATGCTCAGGTGCAGGCCGATAAAAAGGAAGTACTCCTGCGGTAAAGGGCGCAGGTCGGCTGCGGCCTTGATCAGCGTTTCGGGGACATCGATGCACCAGGCGACGAACATCGCGCCGAAGAACCACACGCGGTTCCTGAAGAAATAGGCCTGGACGTCGATGTCCTTCTCCATGTCCCACGGGTACAGCATTGCGGCGAGGAAGAACAGCACCACGGAATAAACGGTAATGAACAGGTACTCGTAGGCGTACCAGTTGTCGTGGCTGCTCCACCAGTACATGCCCCACCAGATCAGCAGGATGAAGACCAGGATATTGATGGTCCACAGGGCGTGCGGCAGGTACGGCTTCACCTGGTCGCGGTTCTGTATCAGCTTCGTCGCGCCCGTCGCCAGGTGCGTGATGCCGAGACCCATGATGACCGAAATGAGTACGCCGATGTATTCGAAGACACCCATGAAACAACCGCCCGCCCGCTGAAATGGGCGAGTCTTGCACGAACGCGGCTCGGCGATCCACCCCGCCTGTGCTTGCGAGGCCGGTGGACGCTTACCCGATCGGCTCGAACCTCGCCTGGAAGAATCGCAGGTATTCGGGCTCGTACACCATCTTGAGGCCGCGGATGCGCTCGCGACGCGCGAACAGGTCCACCACCGACTGCGCAACGACGTCCATGTGCGCCTGCGTGTAAACGCGCCGCGGTATGGTCAGGCGTACGAGTTCCAGCGCCGGGCGGCGATTCTCGCCGGTCTCGGGGTCACGTCCCGCGGACACGTTGCCACGCTCCATCGTGCGGATGCCGGCTTCGATGAAAAGCTCGGCCGCCAGCGCCTGTGCGGGGTACTCGTCCTGGTCGATGTGCGGCAGGAACTCCCGTGCGTTGATGAAGACGGCGTGCGAGCCGATAGGCTTCACGATCGGTATCCCAGCTCGCTGCAGGTTTTCACCGAGATAGCGGACCTGGCCGATGCGCGCCGCCTGGTGTTCGCCCGTTGCGGCTTCGCGGATGCCTTGCGCCATCGCCTCCATGTCGCGGCCGGCCAGCCCGCCGTAGGTGTGCAGGCCCTCGTAGACGACCACGAGGTTCTGCGCTTTCTTGAAAACGTCCACGTCGTTACATGCGAAGAAGCCGCCGATGTTGACCAGTGCGTCCTTCTTCGCGGACATGGTGCAGCCGTCGGTAAGGTCACAGATCTCGCGCAGGATCTGCCGCACGGTCTTGTGCGCATAGCCCTCTTCGCGCTCACGGATGAACCAGGCATTTTCCATGGTCCGCGTTGCGTCGAGCATGATGAGGATGCCTTGCTCCCGACAGTAGCCGTGCAGTTCGCGCAGGTTCGCCATCGAGAACGGCTGGCCGCCGGCCATGTTCACGTTGCCCTCCAGGCTGATGTACGGGACCCGGTCGGCGCCGACCTCTGTCACGAGCGCGTCGAGCTTGCCGATGTCCACGTTGCCCTTGAAAGGATGATCACTGTCGGGGTCATGTGCTTCGTCGATAATGACGTCCACGAACTTGCCGCCCGCGAGCTCCTGGTGAAGGCGCGTGGTCGTGAAATACATATTGCCGGGGATACAGTCGCCATCCCGGATAAGTATCTGCGACATCAGGTTCTCCGCACCGCGGCCCTGGTGCGTGGGCACCAGGTACTTGTAGCCGTAATACTCGCGGACGACGTCTTCGAGGTGGTAGAAGTTCTCGCTGCCCGAGTACGCCTCGTCACCGAGCATGAGACCGGCCCACTGGCGATCGCTCATCGCCGACGTCCCCGAATCAGTGAGCAGGTCGATGTAGACGTCGCGGCTGCGAGTGAGAAAGGTGTTGTAGCCGGCCTCGCGTATCGCCGCCTCGCGCTCTTCGCGCGTGGTCATGCGAAGCAGTTCGACGGACTTGATCTTGTAGGGTTCGGCCCAGGTACGGTGGCCGGGTTTTATCTCGTTCATAGGAATTCCGTTGGTCTGAAAATGAGTCGGATAGGAAGTCAGTTCCAGTCGAAGTGGGCGGTGAAGTGCCGCAGGAACTGCGGCGCCTTGACGATGCGCATGCCACGGATGGCATCGCGCCGTTCCCACAGGTACTGGATGGCTTCCAGAACGTAATCCATGTGGCTCTGCGTATAGACGCGCCGCGGGATCGCGAGCCGCACGAGTTCGGATCGCGCCGGGCGCTCTTCGCCACTGTGCGGGTCCATGCCGAACATGACCGTGCCGATCTCGCAACCGCGGATGCCGGCCTCGATATAGAGTTCGACGGCCAGCGCCTGCCCGGGGTAATGCAGCGGTTCGATGTGCGGCAGGAAGCGCCTCGCATCGAGGTAAACGGCATGGCCGCCTGCCGGCGACACGACAGGGATACCCGACTTGAGCAGGCCGTTGACGACGTAGCGTGTCGACAGCAGGCGGTAGTCGAGGTAGTGCTCGTCGAGGATCTCCTGCAAGCCGATCGCGATGGCTTCGAGGTCCCGGCCTGCGAGGCCGCCGTAAGTCGGGAAGCCTTCCGTGAGGATCAGGATGTTGCGTTCCCGCTGCGCGAGTTCGGCATCGTTGGTGCACAGGAACCCGCCGATGTTCGCGAAAGCATCTTTCTTGGCAGACATCGTGCAGCCGTCGGCCAGCGAGAATATCTCGCGCGCGATGTCGATGACCGGCGTGTCCTCGTAGCCGGGCTCGCGCAGCTTGATGAAGTAGGCGTTCTCTGCAAAGCGGCAGGCGTCCACGTAGAACGGGATGCCGGCCGCGCGGGCGATGCGGCTGACCTCGCGGATGTTCGCCATCGACACCGGCTGTCCACCGCCGGAGTTATTCGTGATCGTCACCATGATCAGCGGGATCTTGTCCGGTCCGTGCTCCGCGACCAGGTTCTCGAGGGCGGCGGTATCCATGTTTCCCTTGAACGGGGCGTCGGACTGCAGGTCGGCTGCCTCGGCGCAGGGCAGGTCGACCGCCTTACCGCCGCAGAATTCGATGTTTGCGCGTGTCGTGTCGAAGTGGGTATTGTTCGGGACGATCGAGCCGGGCTGCACCATGACGCTGAACAGGATGCGCTCCGCAGCGCGGCCCTGGTGGGTGGGGATCACCTGCTCGAAGCCGAAGATGTCCATGACGGTGTCACGAAACCGATACCAGCTGCGCGCGCCCGCATAGGACTCGTCGCCCCGCATCATCGCGCCCCAGGCCTCCGAGGACATTGCGCTGGTCCCCGAGTCCGTCAGCAGGTCGATGATCACGTCCTCGGCGTGCAACAGGAACAGGTTGTAGCGCGCTTTCTCGATCAGGCGCTCGCGTTCGGCCCGATCGGTGAGCCGGATGGGCTCGACCATCTTGACACGGTGCGGCTCGATGATGGTTTTCATGCGTAATCGACTCCGTTGCCCTTTCCGGGCCCGGCGTCACCCTAGCGGCCTGCCTGCCGCTGCGCGATACGTAGAACTACTGCGCTGGCCCGCCCGCCGGGGCTGCCCGGCAGCGTGGGACAGTCGCGCTGGCCTCGACTTGATCCTGTTTTATACTCCGCCTGCGGATTGGTGAACAAGAGGTGAGCGATGACCAGTCGTCGCGGTTTTCTGAAATCTACGGGTGCGGCGGCACTAAGCGCGGCGTTGCCGTGCATCGCGCTGGCTCATGACAAGCTGGAGATCCATTCAAGGCCTATCCCGGGGACCGACGAAACACTCCCCATGGTGGGTCTGGGCAACTCGCGCATTTTCCAGGAAGGCGATCTCGAGGCGACCCGCGAGCTCCTCGAGCTGTTCATGAAGTATGGCGGCCGCTATGTCGACACGCTCGGCCCGAGCCGTTTTACCGTCGCGAGCATCATGCAGGCCTACGACCTGCAATCGCGGCTGTTCGTCGGGACTTACCCCGGTACCGTGCAATACGATGCCATGGCCGCCGAACTGGAACGGGTACGCGATGCCCAGGGCAAGGCGGCACTGGATCTCGTACTCACCTACGACTTCAACGAGATTCTCGCGGAGCCCGAACGGTACCTGCGCCTCAAGGAGGAAGGGCTCACCCGTTACCTCGGCGTCGCGCGTCACAAGCAGGAGTTCCACGAGCCGATGATGCAGCTCATGGGTATGGGGGCCGTGGACTTCGTCCAGGTGAACTATTCACTGCTCGAACCGGAAGCGGGCGATACCGTGCTGCCGATGGCGCAGGAGAAGGGTGTCGCCATCCTCGTCAACCGGGCGTTCGTAAACGGCGATTATTTCGACGTCGTGCGCGACAAGGAGTTGCCGGACTGGGCGGCCGAATTCGACTGCGAGAGCTGGGCGCAGTTTTCGCTCAAGTACATCCTCTCGCATCCCGCGGTTACCTGCGTGCTCACGGAAACGGCCAATCCGAAACACCTGCTCGACAACCTCGGCGCCGGCATGGGGCGCCTGCCCGACGAGGCCACGCGAAGCAGGATGCTGGAGCTGGTACAGAGCTTCGTGTGATGTCCGGCCGGGCGCCGCAGACCGTATAATCGGTGGGACGCTCCCGAGAGGTCCCGCCATGATTACCGTCCACCACCTCGAGAACTCCCGCTCGCAACGCATCGTCTGGCTCCTGGAAGAACTCGGTATCGATTACGAGATCCGGCGTTATGGCCGGGACAAGCAGACCGGCCTCGCACCGCCCGAACTGCTGGAAGTACATCCGCTCGGCAAGGCGCCCGTAATCACCGACGGCGACAGGACGGTCGCCGAGTCCGGCGCGATCATCGAATACCTGATGTATGAATACGATGACGGCCGGTTACGCCCGCAGGACGGCACCGACGAGCGCCTGGCCTACAACTACTGGCTGCACTATGCGGAAGGCACTTTCGCACCATTGATGATCCTGTCCCTGGTACTGAGCCGTATAGAAGAAGCGCCGATGCCGTTCTTCCTAAGGCCGGTCGCAAAGGGCATCGCGCAGAAAGTGCGCGATGCGTACCTCGATGCGAATGTCAGGCGCAACCTCGAATTCATGGACGCCACGCTGAAGGACTCGCGATGGTTCTGCGGCAACGTTTTTACGGCGGCCGATGTGCAGATGAGCTTCGCGCTGGAAGCGGCCGAAGCCCGTACCACGCTCACGGACGAATATCCTCATCTTGCGGCGTTTCTCGAGACTATCCGCGCAAGGCCCGCTTACCAGCGCGCACTGGACAAGGGCGGCCACTACGAGCTGATGGGCGCAGCGCGGCGCGCGCAGTAGGCGTCGGTGCGGCTGCCAGCATGTTGCCGTTCACGAGCCTGGAAACGCGCTGGTTCTTCGACGGGCCGTCCGGGTGTTACCGCGATCTCCGCCAGTGGTTCGAGACCAGTACGCCGTTTCCCCGGGCCGAGGGAGTCGAAGCGCCGGTCTGGCGGGGGCGGGCAGGCGGGGAGCCCGACGTCTACCTGCTCATGCCCGGCTGCACCGACATGGGTGTCAAATGGCGGGAGGGCACACTGCAGATCAAGGGGCGGGTCGAGGATCTCGGTACGCACCGCTTCGACGCCCGGCACGAAGGCAGCGTGCAGCGCTGGATCAAGTGGACCTACCCCGAGGTTCCGGCCGCCTACCGCGCGCTGTTTACGGAAGGCAGACGCCACGGCCTCGATACTGCGCCCGTCCATAAGACACGGGCCCTGCACATGATCAGCCTGGACCCCGCGGGACCACAGGAAGTCGCGCCGGGTAGTGTCCTCCATCGTGGCGTCGGATTCGAGATGGCGGAACTCGAACTGGACGGGGCGCAGTATTGCTCGATCGCGTTCGAAGCTTTCCCGGACGACACCGTGACGGCAGCCGGGTTCTCCGCCGTGGCGGCGGGCTTTCTGCGGGGGCTCGCTGACGCGCTCGTTGTCGACGCGTCCATGTCCTACCCGGACTGGCTGTGTAAGTAACGATCAGGCCTGCAGGCGGAACTCGCAATACAGGTACATCTGCTCGACGCCGCCCGGCGTTACGTGCATCTCCTTCCGGTGCCGCCGCAGTTCGAACTCGTCACCAAGCGTTTCCCGGAGCAGCTCCAGGTCATAACGCTGCACGGGCAGGCCGCTGCACCGGGGTGGCGCCTCGAGAGCGAAGGTCCCGATGATGACGTGGCCGCCGGGCCGCAACGCCGTGCAGAGGCGCTTCCTGTAGCGCTCCCGGTCCCCCGCTTCGGTCAGGAAATGGAAGACGGCGCGGTCGTGCCAGAGTTCGAAGGCATTCTCGCTCAGCTCGATCTCCGTGATATCTCCGCAGAGCCAGGTGACGGTGGAGCCTTTCGGGCCCAGCCGCGCTTTTAGGATGGCGAGCGCCGGCGCGGCCAGGTCGAGCACCGTAATCGCGGAATACCCGAGATCGAGCAGGTTGTCTGCAAGCGTCGATGCGCCCGCGCCCACGTCGATAATCGGCGCGTTCGCATCCAGCGAGAGATCGGTAATCCAGTCGAGCGATGTCTGCAGGCGAGGCTTGTACCACCCGAGCCGGTCCGCCGGCCTGCTGGAATACACCTGCTCCCAGTGTTCTCGACGACTCATACCACGCCGAGTATGGGCCGCTGCAAGGCATCCCGCAAGACGCCGCAACGCGCTGCGGTTTTCCCGAATGCTGCCCGGATAGTTACCGTGATATTAATGACTTGCGAGGCATAACCTGCCTGCAAAGGAGGCTCGCAATGAAACTCTCGTCGACGCTCGCCCTCCTGGTGCTTGCCTTGGCCGCGCTGGGCGGATGCGAACGTGACCGCATGTCCGAACGCGGATTCAGCCTACCCGAAGGGGATCCGGTAGCCGGCCGTGACACCTTTGTCTACATGCAGTGTCACCAGTGCCACTTCATCGAAGGCGAGCAGTTTCCGGCATTGCCGGGGCTGGAGCCGCCGTACGTCGAGCTGGGCGGCAAAGTTACTCGTGTGAAGTCGTACGGAGAACTCGTCACGGCCATCATCAACCCGTCGCACAAGCTTGCGGATGGCTATCCCCCGGAACGGGTATCCGAGGACGGCGAGTCGCACATGTACGTCTACAACCGGTATATGACCATCCAGGAACTGATCGACCTGGTCATGTATCTGCAGCCTTTTTACGAGGTCGTCGCGCCCAAATACGATTACCGGATGTACCCGTAACAGGGCGATTGGAGGTTCGGCTGCAAGAGCGGGCCTCGGCCCGCGAGGGTACGCGATTCGAAAACCGCTCCCACAGCCGACCGCCGCATTACTTCGTGTCTTCGAACTTCCAGAGGCTGTTTTTGCTGCAGTCGGTGAGATCTTCGAACAGGCCGTCGACCTCGTCACCGGCGTCGCTGTCCAGCAACTCTTGCGTCGCGGCCCAGGCCGAGAGGCTGGGGTAGGTATCGACGAAGATGAACGTTTCGAAGTTGCCGACAACAGCGGTGCCCACCGAACTCGTAATGCCGCCACCCTTGACCTTGGAGTTCACGAACTTGAGCCACTTGCTGTTGGCTTCCTGGACTGCCTCCATCTCGACGTCGTCTTTGATTTTACAGGTATAGACGTTGGCGAAGCTGTCCGCCGTTGCGAGCCCCGAAATGCCCAAACCGATCACGACCAGTGAGGCCGTCAATAGCTTCTTCATATTTTCTCTCCCTTACGTTGTTGTTATCAGCGCCGTAGCGCGTTGGACATATTATTCCTAAACCCTGCTGCAGTCTTTAGAAATCGCGCACTTATGCGCCTGCTCTCAGCTTTGTTGACAAGCTTGAAGATGCTGTGAAACTCTCGGAAGCGATGAAAAAGGCACGGCGTCCGAAAGGGCGCTTCGCAAAGCCACCGGTCTACGGTCAATAGCTAGGACAGCGGGGTTACCATCAATGGCATTCATGCTAGGCATTACGCCGTGGCCAGTCGCCTCGGCCTTACTCTGGATCATACTCATCGTCTCCGCGCTGTACCTGGCGCGGCCGACCGCGCACAAGGCAATCCAGGCGATGGCGCGTGCGTTCCATCGGGGCTTTCGCACGGCGTCCGCAGCCGTGTCCCGTTCCCAGGAGAAACTCGCGTCGCGCAATCGCGACGTGCTGCTGGCTGCCGGGCGCGAAGCCAAGGAACGCGTCATCGAGCGCGAGTTCGATCGCATCAACGACACCGTTCGCAAGGATCTCGGACAGTATTCGGCCCTGCACCGGTCGCTGGACGAGTCGATCAAGCGCATCGAGGATGATCACCAGCAATCGGTCAATGTGCCCCCGGACCCGCCGGGCTGGGTGGAGGCCGTCAAGGCCATCGCGAAGATCGACGAGCGCGATGGGCGATTGGGCGTCGGTAACATCCTCAGCGACATCCACAAGTCGGTGGTCAAGGCGCACAACGAAGCCATGGCGGCATATGCTTCGGCATCGAAACAGCGTCACCAGCTCCTCAAGGAGATGCGGCCGGACTGGCGCGCGATCCAGAAGACGCTGTCTCGCGTCGGTAAGAACGTAGACAGCCTGCTCGCTCGATCGGTGACGATCGATCGCCTGATGCAGGAGTACGAAGATATCGTGCGCGGTCACGACCGCGCCGTGTCGGTGCTTTCGTCGTCGTCGCTGGTGAATTTCTTCGTCTCGGCGCTCGTCCTGACGGTTGCGATCGGCGGCGCCGCGATCAACTTCTCGCTGATAGCGCGGCCGATGGCAGAGATGGTCGGCGGTACCAGCCTGATCGGCGGCTACCGGACGGCCGACATCGCGGCACTGGTCATCATCATGGTCGAGATCTCGATGGGCCTCTTCTTGATGGAGTCGCTGCGCATCACGCGGCTGTTCCCGGTCATCGGCGCGCTGCCCGACAAGGTGCGCGTTCGCATGGCGGTTATCACCTTCACGATCCTGTTCCTGCTCGCGAGCGTCGAGGCGGGACTCGCCTACATGCGCGAAGTGCTGCTGCACGACGAGCTGGCGACCAGCGCGCTGTTGCGCGGCGACGCGTCGGCGACGGCGACGAACGGGTACCTCTGGATCACGACGGCGGCGCAGATGGGCATGGGCTTCATCCTGCCGTTCGCACTGACGTTTGTCGCGATCCCGCTGGAAACGTTCGTGCACTCGCTGCGTACGGTCGTCGGTATGATCGGCATGGCGCTGCTGCGCTTCGCATCGCTGCTGCTGCGCCTGCTGGGCAATGCCTCGCTGCACGTCGGCACGCTGTTCGAACAGCTCTACGACCTGCCACTGTTCGTGCCGCTGTGGCTCGAACAGCGCATGGGACAGGACGGGGGCGGCAAGGGTCGGCCGGCCGTGCCGCGGGAGGCACGGTCATGAAGCGCCTTGTCCTGGTGATCACATGCGCCATGCTCGCGTCCTGCGGCCAGCAGGTTCCGCAGAATACCGGCGTCTACATGCTGCTCGACACCTCGGGCACCTACCGCGAGGAGCTGATCAAGGCGGAGCAGATCATTCGTTACACACTGTCGCGGCTCGGCGAGACCGACACGTTTGCCGTGGCCCGGATCGATACCGGCAGTTTCAGCGAGAAAGACATTATCGCCAAGGCCTCCTTCGACGACCGGCCAAGCGCGGTGAACCGGCAGAAACGCGTCTTCGCGCAGCAGGTCGCGGACTTCGTGAAAAGCGAGAGCGCGTCGCCGTACACCGATATTTCGGGCGGTATCCTGCAGGCGGTCGAGTACCTGAACGAGAAGGGCACGGGCAACAAGACCATCCTCATCTTCTCCGATCTCAAGGAGGACCTCGAGGACGGCTACGTGCGCGAATTCGACCTGGAATTGGGCGGTTTCGAGGTCATCGCGCTGAACGTCACCAAGCTTCGCAGTGACAATATCGACCCGCGCGAGTACCTGGCGCGGCTGGAAAACTGGCAGGGACGGGTCGAGAAAGCGGGTGGTGACTGGCGCGTGATCAATGATCTCGACGGTCTCGACGGTCTTCTGTAAGAACGAGGGAACCTTGAGCGGGTTTGTGTCGTGTTGGCTATAAGGAACAGGGTGAGCGCAGGTTGAACATGGAATTGAAGAAGGCCGATTTCGGGGAACGGGCGTTCGGCAAGGATTCGACGGTGTCCGTTACGGTCAAGTACGAGTCGCAGCAGCATGCGCTCGACTTCATCTGGGGCATTCTCGGCAGCGGAAACGCCATCGGCGTCATCGAAGGCCCCGAAGGGTCTGGCAAGTCGACCGTGGTGCGGCAGGTCCTCGACGAATTGCCGCGCGACACGTCGATCGCGGCCCTTGACGGCGCACGATACAAGCCGCGCGGGTTCGTTTCGGAGATCCTGGCGCGCTACGGGTATACGACGGACCTGCAGACTGCCGAGGAATTGCTGCAGCTGCTCGCGGTGTTCGCCGGACAGCAGACGCGCAGCTACGAGCAGCCCGTCATAATGATCGACAACGCCGACCGTATGTACCCGAGCACGCTGAAGACGCTCGGCAAGATCGCGGCCATGAGAGAGGCCGGTAAACCGGCTCTACGAATCATCCTGACCACGCGGCGCCGGCTTAACGCCCTGTCCGAGGAGGACGGCAAGCTCGGCGCTGAGCGCCCCATCGAGGTGCAGCGGCTCGAGCCGATGACGGTCAACGAGGCGCTCATCTACCTGCACGCGCGCCTCGAGGCCTGCGGCGTCGGTGTGCCCGATTCGGTTTTTCCCGGCGACGCCTGCGACAAGCTGCACGAGATCTCCAGGGGGTGGCCGGCACGGCTGAACGCGCTGGCGCTGACCGCTATCCAGCGTTCCGAGCAGTTGCCGGTGACGGTCACGCGGATCATGAAGCGGCCGGAGAAGCTGTCTCAGCAGCGCAGGCCGCCAAGCCTGGTCGTATCGAGGGACGGCAAGATGCTCCGGGAATTCGTGTTCAAAGACAGGAAGGTGCTGATCGGCCGCTCGGAATTCGCGGACATCGTCATCGCGGACGAGTTCTGCAGCAAGGCCCATGCCCTGCTGATGCTCTACCCGAACGGCCTGGTGCTGCTGGACCTGAACAGCGCCAACGGCACGACAGTGAACTCGGTGCGAGTCAAGAGCAAGTTGCTGTTCGATAACGACGTTATCTCGCTGGGCCACCATCGTCTCAAGGTGATGAACGTGCCCGCCCCGAACCCGGCGGCCGCGAGCCGCACGGCCGCGGCGGATACACGGCGCATGAAGAACCTCGACGAGATGCGGCGCAAGCGCCAGGCGCAGCTCAAGGCCGTGCCGACCGGCACCGGCAAGAAAGCCCGGTGATCGATGCGAAGCGGGCTCAGTGCAGGGCGGGATCGATCGGCCTGCGCTTGCCGCCCCAGCTGCCGGGCCGGGCTTCGAAGACCCCGGCGATCGTGTCGCCGCAACCGCGGCACGTGGCCTTGCCGCCGTCGGCGTCGAGATTCCATTCGCCGAGGTGATAGCCGTCCCGCCCGATGAGCAGCGCACCGCAGCCCGGGCAGTACGTGCTCGCGCCGGCCGGGTCGTGCACGTTCCCCGTGTAGACGTGGTGCAGGCCGTTCCGCAGCGCGAGTTCCCGGCAGCGTGACAGCGTGCTTTTCGGCGTAGGCGGCGTGTCCATCATCTTCCAGCTCGGATGGAAGGCCGTGAAATGCAGCGGCACGTCGGGGCCGAGGTTGTCGCCGATCCAGCGGGTCATCGCATCGATCTCGGCGTCGGAGTCGTTCTCGCCCGGTATCAGCAACGTGGTCAGTTCGAGCCAGGTATCGGTTTCCGTTTTCAGGTAGCGCAGCGTGTCGAGCACCGGTTCCAGGTGAGCGCCGCAGATCTTCCAGTAGAAACGCTCCGTGAACGCCTTCAGGTCGACGTTGACGGCGTCCATCGCGCCGAAGAACTCCTCCCTCGCCCGTTCCGTGACATAGCCCGCGGTGACGGCGACGTTGCGAACGCGACGTTCGCGGCACGCGGCGGCCGCGTCGACGGCGTATTCGAGAAAGATGACAGGATCGTTGTAGGTGTAGGCGACACTGCGGCAGTCGCTCGCGGCGGCGGCGGCGGCGATGTCCTCGGGCGAAGCCGTTGCCTGCAGGCGGTCGAATTCGCGTGACTTGGTGATGTCCCAGTTCTGGCAGAACTTGCAGGCGAGGTTGCAGCCCGCCGTGCCGAAGGAGAGCACGGGCGTTCCCGGCAGGAAGTGATTGAGCGGCTTCTTTTCGATCGGGTCGATGCAGAAACCGCTGGAGCGACCGTAGGTCGTCAGCACCAGTTCCTCGCCGCCGTGCGCGCGGACGAAGCACAGCCCGCGCTGCCCGTCGTGCAGCTTGCAGAACCGCGGGCAAAGGTCACACTGCAGCCGGCCGTCATCGAGGCGGTGCCAGTAGCGGGCCGCTCTGCCTGAAATTGCGTTCGACTTGTCCATGTTCCGATGCTTCTATATGGATGCGCGGGTCCCCGGAATCAATCCATAACCCGTAAAGTTACCTATTTTAATGGGTCGCCATCCGCCTAGAATGAGCCTGTTGTGCCCGGCAGAGCCGCTATGACCGTTGTCAGGGAACCCGCCGTCGCCGGCCAGTTCTACCCGCAGGAACCGGCCGAACTGCGGGCACTCGTCAGTGCGTTGCTCGGCGAGGTCGCGCCGGACGGCGAGGTACCTCCCAAGGCCCTGGTGGCGCCGCACGCCGGCTACGTCTACTCCGGCGCGGTGGCGGCGTCCGCGTACGCGCGCCTGTCCCGTCATAGGGACGTCTACCAACGGGTGGTATTGCTCGGGCCGTGTCACCGCGTGCCCGTCGCCGGCATGGCGCTCAGCGCGGCCGAGGCCTTCCGGACGCCGCTCGGCGATGTGCCTGTCGACCGGGATGCGGTCGCGCGCCTCGAAACACACGGCGTCGAGGTTTTCGAGCCATCGCACCAGTACGAACACAGCCTCGAAGTGCACCTGCCGTTTCTGCAGACGGTGCTCGGCGAGTTCAGCATCGTGCCCGTGGTCGTCGGCGAGACACCGGCGCGGGCGGTGGCAAGCCTGCTGGACGCGCTCTGGGGAGGTCCGGAAACGTTGATCGTGATCAGCTCGGACCTGAGCCACTACCTGCCCTACGATGCGGCCCGCGAGCAGGATGCGGCGACCTGCCGGCGCATCGAGCGCCTCGACAGCGACATCGCCCATGACGACGCCTGCGGCGCCACGCCGCTGCGCGGGCTGCTGCTCGCCGCGAAGCGCCACGGGATGCAGGTGACCACGCTCGATCTGCGTAACTCCGGCGACACGGGCGGAGACCGCGATTTCGTCGTCGGCTACGGCGCCTGGATGTTCGCCTGATGCGCGCGTTGCTGGCCGGGTTGCTGCTGGTCGCCATGCCCGCGATCGCGGACGGCCCGGACTACGCGGCGCTGCGCGCGGACCTCGTGGACGAGGTTCGGACGTATGCCGGCTATGCCGGCGACGATCCGTTCGGCGACGACGTTCTGCGCACGCTCGGTGTTGTCGAGCGGCACAGGTTCGTGCCGCCGGGGCAGGCCAGGTATGCCTACGAGAACCGGCCGCTGCCCATTGGCCATGGCCAGACGATCTCACAGCCCTACATCGTGGCGCTGATGACGGACCTGCTCGCGCCCGATGAGGACGACGTGGTGCTCGAGATCGGCACCGGTTCCGGGTACCAGGCCGCGGTGCTCGCGGAACTCGTGGATCACGTTTACTCGATAGAGATCATCGAGGCGCTGGCGACTTCGGCCGGCGAGCGACTGAAACGCCTGGGCTACGACAACGTGACGACGAAGCTCGGCGACGGGTATTACGGCTGGGAGGAACACGCACCGTTCGATTCGATTATCGTGACCGCCGCGGCCAGCCACGTCCCGCCGCCGCTCATCGAGCAGCTGAAACCCGGCGGGCGCATGGTGATCCCGGTCGGCGCGCAGTTCATGACGCAGCTGCTGTTACTGCTGGAGAAGGACGCTGACGGCAAGATCGTGACGCGGCAGATCGGCGCCGTGCGCTTCGTGCCGCTGACCGGCGAGCACTGAGTCCCGTGCGGCGCGTGCTGCCAGCCACGCTGTTGGTCTCCGCGGCGGCGATCGGCTACGAGATCCTGCTCATGCGGGTATTGTCGATCGTGCAGTGGCACCACTTTGCCTACATGATCATCAGCCTCGCGCTGCTGGGGTACGGTGCCAGCGGTACGTGCATCGCGATCCTGCGCCGCCGGCTCGAGCCGCGCTTCGAACAGGCCTTCGCGGGCAGCGCGCTGCTCTTCAGCGTATCGATGGTCGTCTGCTTCATCGTCGCGCAGCGCGTGCCTTTCAACGCGCTGGAGATCGTCTGGGATCGCGGCCAGTTCCTCAAGCTGTCGCTCGTCTACCTGGCGTTCTTCGTGCCGTTCTTCTTTGCGGCCTGCTGCATCGGCCTCGCATTTACCTGCCGCGGCAGCGCCTCGAGCCGCATCTACTTCTTCGACCTTTTAGGCGCCGGCCTCGGTGCGATGCTGGTGATCGCGCTGCTTTTCGCAGTGAGCCCGCAGACAGCGCTGGTGCTGCTGGTGCTGTTGCCCTTGCTCGGCTCGGTGCTGGTCGCAGCGACCGCTGCCTCGCGCCTGCCGCTCGGCATCGCGCAGCTGGCATGGCTGTTGCTGCTCGCCTTCGGCGCGCCGCAGGCATTACTCGAGCTGCGCATCTCGGAATACAAGGGCCTCAGCCAGGCGCTGCAGGTCGTCGATAGCCGCATCCTCGGGCAAGCGTCGAGCCCCCTCGGGCTCATCACCATCGTGGACAGCCCGACCGTGCCGATCCGGCACGCGCCCGGGCTCAGCTTCGGCACGCGCCATATCCCGCCGCAACAACTGGCGGTATTCACGGACGCGGACGGCATGAGCGCGATCACGCGTTACGACGGCGATCCTGCGTCGGTGGCTTATCTCGGCGACATGACCGCGGCGCTGCCGTACGCGTTGCTCCGGGAACCTGCCGTCCTGGTACTCGGTGCCGGTTCCGGCAGCGACGTGTTGATGGCGCTGTATCACGGTGCGAGCCGCGTCGAGGCCGTGGAGCTCAATCCGCAAATGACCGCACTCATCGCGGATACGTACGCCGGGTTCGCCGGGTCCATTTACCACGATCCACGCGTCACCGTGGTCACGGGCGAGGCCCGGGGCTTTATCGCAAGGCACGAGGGCAGCTACGACCTCATCCAGATCGGGCTACTCGACTCGTTCGGCGCCTCGGGCGCCGGCGTGCAGGCGCTGAACGAAAGCTACATCTACACGGTCGAGGCGCTGGGCGAGTACCTGGAAGACCTCGCGCCGGGCGGCGTACTCGCGATCACGCGCTGGATCAAGTTGCCGCCGCGAGACAGCATCAAGCTCATCGCCACGGGCATCGAGGCGCTGCGCCGCGCCGGCGTCACTGAGCCGGGGCGCCGACTTGCCATGATCCGCGGCTGGAACACGAGCACGCTGCTGATCAGGAACGGTGAGTTCACGGCGGGCGAGATCGATCGCATGCGGGCGTTCTCGGACTCCCGTTCCTTCGATACCGCCTGGTTTCCGGGCATGCAGGCAGCGGACGCGAATCGATACAACCAGCTGCAGGCGCCCTACGTCTACCGGGCGACCGTCGCCCTGCTCGGCGAACAGGCCGGGGAGTTCGCGGAGCGCTACAAGTTCTACGTCGCACCGGCAACCGACGACCGGCCGTATTTCTTCCACTTCTTCCGCTGGCGCACGCTGCCGGAAGTGCTGGCGTTGCGCACCGCAGGCGGCGCCGGCCTGATCGAGTGGGGCTACCTGGTCCTCGTGGCCACGCTGCTGCAGGCAGCCGCGCTGGGCGTGGTACTCATACTGGTGCCGCTGATGCTGGCGAGGCACGCGTGGCCGGCCGGGGCGGGGCGGAACTTCGGCGCCTATTTCCTGCTCCTCGGGCTCGCGTTCCTGTTCGTGGAGATGGCCTTCATCCAGAAATTCATCCTGTTCCTCAGCCATCCGCTGTACTCCGTCGCGGTCGTGCTCAGCGGCTTCCTGCTGTTCGCGGGGCTCGGCAGCGGCGCGTCGGCGTGGCTGGCCCGGCACCTGCCACGGCGGGGCGCATCGCCCGTGACGGTTGCGGTCGCCGCCATAATTGTGCTGGCGCTGGTCTACGTTCTCGCGCTGCCGGCGGTATTCGCAAGGTTCATGGGCCTGCCGGATGCGGCCAGGATCGCGCTGTCACTGGCGCTGATCGCACCGCTGGCGTTCTTCATGGGCATGCCGTTCCCGCTGGGCCTGAAGCGCCTCGCCGAACTGGCGCCCGGCTTCGTGCCCTGGGCCTGGGGGATCAACGGGTTTGCGTCGGTCGTGAGCGCGGTGCTGGCAACGTTGCTCGCGATCGAGTTCGGCTTCAACGCGGTGATCCTGCTCGCGCTGGTGCTCTATGCCGTCGCGGCCTGGAACGAAGCGCTCAGCCGGTCCCGGTGAGTTCGGCCGTCTAGCGGCGCGCACGATTGACGATCGCTCCACCCACGATGACGTAGTCGATGTCGCGGGTATTGGCGATGTCCGCTAGCGGGTCGGACCCCAGGATGAGCAGGTCCGCCCGGGCGCCCTTGCCGATGACGCCGCGGTCGGCGAGACCGAGTTCCGCCGTCGCGTCGGCGGTCGCGGCGCGCAGCGCCTGCATCTCCGACATGCCCGCTGCCACGAGCAACACCAGTTCGTCGTGCAGCGACGCGCCGGGCGGCACGAACAGGTCGCCGGCATCGGTACCGGCAAGCACCCGGGCGCCTTCCCGGATCGCCCGCGCTGTCAGCGCCTGTTCGCGTTCGAACTGTGCGCGGCGACCCTGCCAGTCCTCGGCACTGAGCGTACCCAGGGCCTGTTCCCGCCGCGCGAGCCAGTCGTCGGCGACGATATCCGGCATCTCGCTCACCCGGGCCCGCTCGAGAAGGCCGGGCTGGTCGAGTTCCGTGCGCCGCTTGCGCACGATCAGCGTCGGTGTCAGCGAGACGCCGGCCTTATTGAGCGTTCTGAACACCTCGGCGCAGGGATCCCGCGAGTCGCTGACGTCACACAGCCCGCCGGTCTCGACCGCCATGTGCTCGATGCCCGACATGCCGCGCCGGACGGCCGTCTCGACGTCCATCGATGCGGGCAGGTGGCCGACGACGGGCAGGCCGCGACGTTTCGCTTCCGCCATGGCGCCCAGTGCCGCGTCGCCGGGCAACAGCGTGTAGACCTTGACGAAGTCCGCGCCGCGCGCAGCGAGAGTGCGGACCGCCCGGATGCCGTCTTCGCGGGTCTCGAGCGCGAGTGACAGCGACGGGTGAAGCGGTTGCGGTCCGTCGAGTATCAAGCCCGCCGCAACGAGGTAAGGACCGACGGAATCCGGCTGCTGCAGGTACCAGCGCGCCCGCTGCAGCACCTCGAGGTCGCCGCCCATGTCGCGGATGCCGACCACGCCGAAGCGGATGAATGCGTCGAAGAAGGACTCGTAGACGCTGCCATGCCAGACGGCGTGTACGTGCATGTCCCAGAGGCCCGGGATGACAAAGCGCCCCCCCGCGTCGATCACCGGGATGTCGGGCGTGCCTGCGCAGTCGACGATGCCGGTGATCGTCTCGCCGCTGATACGGATGCAGCGATCCGCCGTGACCGTGCCGGACGCGGGATCGATAACGGTCGCATTGCGGATCTCGAGGGTGTCGTCGGCCGGCAACGCGCCGCAGCCATACAGGGGTAGGGCGATGATGAGGGCAGCCAGTGCGCGCATGCCGCCAACATACCCGAGGTGACGAGCGCTTGTCAGGCGTCCGGTGCCTCGCTCGACGTACCGATGTCCAGCTCCGTGCGCACGCGGTTGCGCCCCGCGGCCTTCGCCTCGTAAAGAGCCCGGTCGGCCCTCTCGATCAGCGATTCTACACCCTCGCCGGGTCGCGCCTCCGCCACGCCGAGACTCACGGTGAGAAACAGTTGTTCGGAGTTCTCGTTGAACGGGTCGGCCAGCACGCGGATGCGGATGCGCTCCGCGAGGTCGCGTGCAACATCGCGCGCGGCGCCTTCAAAAATGATCAGGAACTCCTCACCTCCGTAGCGGCCGACGATGTCGGTGCTGCGTGCCGCGCTGACCATGCGCGTCGCGACGTCGTGAAGAACCTGGTCGCCCACGATGTGGCCGTGGGTATCGTTGATTTCCTTGAAGTGGTCGAGGTCGGCCATCACCACGCTCAGCGGCTCGCCACCCGCCTGTGCGATATTCATCTTCTCGGCGAGCGCCCGCACGACGTAGTCGCGGCTGTGCACGCGGGTCACGGTGTCGAATCGCAGGCTGCGCCGCAGTGTCTCGCTCTCCGCGCGGCAGAGGGTGATCGAATCTTCGAGATCGTGCACGCGCGCCCCGTGATAGGCATCGATCGCGAGCGACATGTCGAGCGAGGTTATCTTGACGATGAAACGCGCCAGTTCCTCGAACGCATCGGGCGTTTGCCGGATCTCGTCGGGGATAAGCGTTATCAGCATGTTCTGCAGCTGGCAATAGAAGCTCTGGTAGAGGCTCAGCGAGACGCCCGCCCGCTCGTGCGCCGCACCGACCCGCAGGCGGCTTTCGAAGTAGTCCGGCGTGTCGAATGCCTGCCCCATGCTGAGCAGGTAATTCCGCTGCGTCATCTTGAGGTGATTGATCTGCCCGCGGCCCTGCACGAGCGCCTGAAACTCGGGTACGGGTTCGAGCGCACCGTAGAAATCTTCCACGATGCCGTCCACGTTCGGTTGGATGACGTGGGACTGCAGCTCCTCGGCGATCATGAGAACCGCGGGGCCGCTCAGCCCGAGCAGGGCGAGGCGCTCCCCGATGGCAGTACGGTCGAAGCCGAATTGTTGGAACAATTCGTTGGTCATCGCGTCGCCGGCCCGCAGCCCAAGTCGAGGTAATCCTAACGACCCGGCGCGATCAGCCATATACGTATCTATGCCCATATCTGGTCGAACCCGACCGCCATGCGAATCGGCTGCGACGTTTGTCACGCCGGCCCTCCCTGTGGAAAGATGAGTGCATGAACCTGCGCGCAATTTCGCTCGTTGTGCTGCCGGTCATCGCGTTGTTCAGCCTGCCCGGCTGCAGTCCCGGCGGCGAGGCCGTTGCGACACGCGATGCCGAGCCCGTCATCGTGCGCCGCGGTAACGGCGAAGACCCGGGTACCCTCGATCCCGCCCGCGCCGAAGGTGTGCACGCTTTCAACGTCATCGACGATCTCTACGAAGGCCTGCTTGCGCGTGATGCTGCCGGCAACGTCATCGCCGGTGTCGCGGGATCCTGGACCGTCAGCGACGACGGTCTGGTCTACACTTTCCGCCTGCGCGACGATGCGCGCTGGTCCAACGGGCAGCCTGTCGATGCGGACCACTTTGTCGCGGGCATGCGCCGCACGCTGGCGCCGGCAACGGCGTCCACCTACGGCGCGCTTCTGTACCCGATCGAAAATGCGGAGGCCGTGGCGCAAGGCCGCAAGCCTGTTACGGCGCTCGGCGTATCCGCCCTGGAGCAGCGGACACTGGTCATTCGCCTTCACTCCCCGGCGCCGTACCTGCCCTCACTGCTGACCATGCCGATCGCGTTCCCATACTTGGATGATGGCGGCAAAGCGCAGGGGCGCTTCTCCGATCCGGCCCGCTTCGTCGGCAATGGGCCGTTTGTTCTCGAGGAATGGCAGCCGGGGAGCCTCATCCGCTTGCGGAAGAACCCGGCGTTTCGGGAGGCCGACCGGGTTCCCATCGACGAGATCCGCTATTACCCGGTCACCGAGCCGATGACCGAACTCAACATGTACCGGGCGGGCGAACTCGATATTACGTTTGCGGTGCCGGGGTCGCATGTGCAGCAGCTCCAGGAACTGCACGCGGGAGAACTCAGGATCGAGCCGTATCTCGCCCTGTACTACATCGCCTTCGATGTCAGTGAACCGCCTTTTGATGACCGCTCGCTGCGACAAGCGCTGTCGATGGCCATCGACCGCGAGACGCTCGTTCAACTGTTGGGCAGGGGAGAGCAACCCGCGTTCGGACTGGTGCCGGGGGGTATCAAGCATTATGACCCGGCGCGGTTTGACTGGATGTCGCTGCCGGCCGCGGAGCGGCGGGCAAGGGCGAGTGCGCTGTACGAGGCGGCGGGCTATTCCGGAGAGCAGCCGTTGCGGATTACCTTGCTCTACGACGCCGGGGATTTTCACGAGACTATCGCGCTGGCGGTGAGCGACATGTGGCGTGAGACCCTCGGCATCGACGTGCACCTCGACAAGCGCGAATGGCAGTATTTTCTCGCGACACGAGACAATCGCGCCGACTGGCAGGCCATGAGATTCGCCTGGGTAGCCGATTTTGATCACCCGGCGGCATTTGCCGACATTTTCCGCTCGACGAGCCGGCAGAACCTGCCGGGCTATGCAAGTGAGCGCTACGACCAACTGCTGGCCGAGGCCGAGGCCACCGTGGACCCGGCCGAGCAGATGCGGCTCTATGCCGAGGCCGAGGCGGTATTGCTCGCGGATGCGCCGATCGCGCCGCTCTATTTCTACGTGAGCAAGCACCTGGTGTCACCGTCTGTCTCGGGCTTCGAATCAAACGTCTTCGATCGCCACCCCAGCCGCTACCTCACCAAGCCGTAAGAGCAGCGATGGCAGGAGCGGGCCTCGGCCCGTGACCCCTTCCCGCGACCGGATAATGGTGCGAAGACCGCTCCCAATGCGCAGATCCTCGCGGTATCCGCTTTACCCTGGGTTGAACCCAGACCGGAGCCATCGGTACCTACCGGATGAATTCATCAATAAATCATGGGCTTAGCGGCGGCCGGGGACCCATTGGGAATTAGTTTCAAAATAAATCATATGTTTAGCTTGCAATGACACATATATGTGCGCAAGATGCACACATATACTGATTGCGAGACTTACCGTGGAAGTGAAGGAACACGTCATTCGAAGTTGCCGATACCTGCTGATGCCGGTGGTGCGCTTCCTGCTCAAGCACGGAGTGACCTGGAGCGAGTTCGGCGAACTCTCGAAGGAGGCCTACGTCAAGGTGGCACGAGAAGATTATGGCATCGAAGGCAGGCCCACGAACAACTCACGCGTTGCCATGCTGACGGGGCTGAGCCGCCGCGAGGTCGCCCGCGTGCGCGACAACTTGCTGAACGGCGCGGAGCGAGCTGCCGAGCTGCACGGCAATCAGATCTCGCGGATCCTGACCGGCTGGCACCTGGACGCCGAATTCACGGACGAGGAAGGCCAACCCAAGGATCTGCCGCCAGCTGGACCATCGGGGAGTTTGTCCATTCTGTTAAAAAGATATGCTGGTGATCTGCCGCACGGAGCTATTCGCAAGGAGATGCAGAAACGGGGTCTGGTCGAGGAACTGGATAACGGCCATGTACGTGTATTGAAACGTGACTTTGTTTATTCAGAACTCGATCCGGAAATCGTCAGGCAGATGGGCATTGCGCTGCATGATCATGCGGCGACGCTCGAGCACAACCTCGATGCCAACCGTCCGTCGGCACGGCGCTTCGAAGCGATTGCCAACAACGAACGAATCACGCCACGGGCCATCAATGCCTTCCACAAGCTGGTCGAGTCAAAAGGGCTTGCGTTCCTGGAAGACCTCGACCAGTGGCTCACCGAGCACGAAATCGAACCCATGGAAGACACCAATGCCGACACTGTTCGCTTGGGCGTCGGTGTTTACCTCATTTACGACGAAAGTGAACAAGGACCAGTACAATGATTATTCAATTGAGAAGACTCGGCGCGGTTTTAATCGTAGCCGTACTCACTGCCGCGGGATGTGGCGGCGGCGGCGGTGGCGGCGACAGTGTTTCTCCTCCGCCACCGGTCACGCCCCCGCCCCCGCCTCCGCCGACGGGCGGCATTATCCGCACGGGTGCCACCGTTGGTGCCGGGCCGATCACCGGTTTCGGCAGCATCATCGTCAACGGCATTACCTATAACACCGATACCGCGTCCTTTACCCGCGACGACAACCCGTCTTCGCAGGAGGATTTCAAGGTTGGTGAAACCGTCATCGTCAAGGGCACGATCGACGACGACAACACGAACGCGGTCGCGGAAACGGTGGAGCTCGACGAGATCGTCGAGGGCCCGGTCAGCAGCCTCAACACCGACGGCAGCCTCACGGTGCTGGGCCAGACCGTCGCGATCAGCCTGGACACAGCCGTGGACGACAGCTGTCCCGCGTCGCTGGACGACGCCAGCATCGCCGCAGTCGAGGTGTACGGCACCGTCGATGCGAATGGCGTGATTGCTGCGACCCGCATCGAATGCAAGACGGCGCTGGAGGTTGACGAGTACGAGATCAACGGCACCGTCAGCGGCCTCAATGCCGGCAACTTCACGTTCTCGATCAACGGCCTGCAGGTCAACTACAGCAGTGCGACGGTCGACGACAGCTTCCCCGGCGGGCAGATCAGCGAAGGCGACCCGGTCGAGGTCAAGGGATTGCCTGGTAACTTCGACGACAGCGGCACGACGCCGGTGCTCGGTGCTTCCAGGGTCGAGTACAAGGGCGGCGTCCTGGCGGGCAACGAAGGTGACCACTACGAGGTGGAAGGCTTCATCAGCGACTTCGCCTCGGCGACGCAGTTCAACATCCGCGTCGGCAGTCTGGTTATCGCGGTAACGACGACCGACGGCACCGTCTACGAAGGCGGTTCGGCGGCCGATCTCGGCAACAACCTCAAGGTCGAGGTCGAGGGCGACCTGAACAGTTCGAACGAACTGCAGGCGACCAAGATCGAGATCAAGACGTCGACCAACGTCCGGGTAACGGGCCAGGTGGATGCGGTGTCCACGGCCGATGAAACGATCACGATCCTGAATATCACGGTCAATACCGCGACGACGTCGACGCAATTCGAGGACAAGAGCGACGCACGTGTCGAACCGTTTTCGATCGGCGCTATCAGAGTCGGCGACTACATCGAGGCGCGCGGCCAGGAACAGCCCGAGGGCGAGATCACGGCGTTTCGCATCGAACGTGACGACTTCGATCCGACCTCGGACGACACCGAACTCCGCGGTTTCGTGGAAGAGGGCAGCGTCGTGCGCTTCGAGAGGTTCGTTATCCTGGACGTGATCATCGATACCCGCAACGTCCAGGCCGACGATTACTCGAGCAACGACAACACCCCGATATCCGCACAGGAGTTCTGGGACGCAGTCGGCACGGGCGGCGTTATCGTCGACGTGAACGGCGCCGAGAGTGCCGATGGCACGACCTTGATTGCACGTGAGCTCCAGCTGGAAATGGAATGAGCGATCCAGCTGTAGCGAAGTAACCGGTGGCGCCCCGGACACGGAGACCGGGGCGCCAACCGAACCAAAGAGCGATAAGAACAATGAAACGATCCGCACTGATGTATTGCTGCCGCAGCGGCAAACGTTCCGGAAACCTCAGGCGCACGATCGAGGTGGCGCGCAAACTCAGCGATGGCTTCGACGTCACCGTCATGCTTGGGGACGCAATATCGAGCCGGATCGAATTCCCCGAGAACGTCCGATTGGTCCTGCTGCCGTCGCTCGGCATCGACCCGGACACCAAAGTCTTCGACATTCGCCGCTCCCGGGAACTGCGTGACCGCACCATCGCGCGCCGCGACGTGCTGCTGCGCGAATTCGAGCGCCTGAAGCCGCGCGTTATTGCGATCGAGGACTTCCCGTTCCGCCAGCAAGCGCTGCGCGGCGAGATATTGCCGCTGATCGAGCGGGCGCGCAATGGCATGTATGGCGATGCGCTGGTCGTCGGCATGACGGACGGAATCCTGGTCGACGGCGGGGAGTACGACGAGAGCTATCGGGACAACACGGCGCAGCTGCTCGACAAGTACTTCGACATGGTGGTCGTGCACTCCGATCCGGTGTTCGCGCGCATCGAGGAGTTCTTCCGGCCCAACAACGTCGTGAACGTGCCGGTCTACCACGCGGGTTTCGTGAACGCCGAGCACGCGACGCAGCCCGGTGACGCGGGTATCGCGCCCGATACGTTGCTGGTGTCGGCCGGCGACGGCGCGCATGGCTGGCCGCTGTACCGCGCCGCGGTCGAGGCCCACGGAATCCTGGGTTCGACCCTGTTGCTGCCGATGAAGATCGTCGCAGGAGAGCGGTTGCCGGAAGACGAGTGGCAGCAGCTCCAGTCACTGGCGGACGACTCGCCGGACCTCCATGTCGAGCGCACGCTGCCGGACTTCGGCTCCGCTCTCGCGGCGGCGCGCTGGTCCGTTTGCCAGTGCGAGTACTCGACGGCGGTGCACACCATGCAGACGCGCACGCCGTCGCTGTTCGTGCCCAGCGGTGGTGACGGCGACCGGCAGGAGCAGATCGTCAGAGCGCAACGGCTGGTTTACTGGGGAGCGGGGCGTCTCCTGCTGCCGCAGCACCTGAACGGCGCATCCCTTGCCAACGAGATTCACGAACTCATGCGCCACCAGACGCGACGCATGCACTTCGACCTCAACGGCGCGACGAACGCCGCGAACCTGATTGCCCAGGCGGCGCTTCACAAGGATATCTCCGGCGATAGCGTGCGGCCGGCGTCGGAAGACCGGCGACCGCAGTAGGACCCGTAACGCACCGGATCGCGTTCCCGGCTCTGACATAACGCCGGATCGACGCATCGTCATGACGCCACAAGTGCTTGATTTAGCAGTATTTGTGCGAATCTACCCGATCGGTCGGGTGCGGTCTGATCCTATTTGAAAGTAAACTCATGTCGTCAGGTGGCCGTGGGCCCGGGATTCCTCCCGCGCACAATTCCATCTACAAGCACTAAGTCCGCTGCGTTACCCACCTTGGTGTTTATTCGTCGGAACGACGGAGCATGTCTCGTCGGGGATGTTCAGCACTCCGCGCGCGGGAGCCGCGAACTCGGTCCGGTTTAAAGGATTAGTTCTCCGATGGGAGTAATGAGATGAATAAGCAACTGACGATTAGAACGACCGCCATTGCTGCCTCGGCAGCGCTAATGGCCTCCGTGGCCCTCTCGGGCAGCTCCTTGGCTGCGCCTGGCGGCGTGAAGGGTCCGCCGCCCCCGAAGCCAGTAGCCTGTGACCTTGGTTCGGAAACACATAAATGCGTGAATACGCTGCAAAGCGTGAACGCAGCCATTCTGGGCGCCACCACCGTCAACGAACGGGACGAAAACTCGTTGCTGAACAAAGTCTGTGAAGCGAACTACAAGTATTTGGCTGACAAGTTCGATGACGCGGCCCAGAAGCTGTATGACATCAGCATGACCATTAATAACAAGAGGAAGGTGTCGGAGGCGGATCAGAGCTCAATCAGTACAGCGGCCACCGACGCTGCTGAATTGGTGATGTTCGACAACTGTTCGGATGATGCCGACTGATCCGCTCCCAGATCCAGGAGCTACACCGGGGCCGCGCTTACGCTGTTCGGTACGACTCGGCCCCGGAGCAAAGAAACTTCATGGCACGACGGAGCACATCCCGTACGCCCGGTTGAATCGCCAGCGGCGGGGCCCGTGCTCAACGTTTAAGGAGCGATCCTTAAAACCCCAAGACGCGCCCTCGGGCGCGTCTTTTCGTTGGGCTGCGTTCGCACGGTAAGGTCTCACCGACGGACCGGGCGAACTCCAGCCCCACGCCCGAAGCGGCTGCGTCTGCAGCCATTACGACCGGCTGTCATAGCGCGCCAACCGCTTGTTTTGAGCAGATTTGCACAAAACTGCCCGATCGGTCAGGTAAGGTTTGCCCATATTTACAAGTAGATATTAGTCGTCAGGTGGACGCGGGCCCGGGTTCCTCTCGCGCATAATTCCATCTACAAGCACTAAGTCCGCTGCGTTACCCACCTTGGTGTTTATTCGTCGGAACGACGGAGCATGTCTCGTCGGGGATGCCCAGCACTCCGCGCGCGGGAGCCGCGAACTCGGTCCGGTTTAAGGAATTAGTTCTCCGATGGGAGTAATGAGATGAATAAGCAACTGACGAAAAGAACGACCGCCATTGCTGCCTCGGCAGCGCTAATGGCTTCACTGGCTTTATCGAGCTCTGCGTTTGCGGCGGAGTGTGATGGTGCTGATCTCTTGGCCAATGACGTTTTGACACTCCACAATCACGTGGCATGCGCATCCTATCCAGACGGTGTCGATGCAACTTTCACAGGACTATGGCCTCGTAATAACCCTGTGTGGCAGTACAAGAGGGGCCAAAGGGTCAAAGATGGAGAGGCGCTCGAGGGCTGTGAGGTTCATTACAACCTTTCCAAGAAGCTGTATGACGTAGCAGTCACCAATCCAAATAAGAAGGGTGGCAACAAGGAAGGCCTTCGTGGCGCCTACGCTGCTTTGCGCGACGGCAAGCTGCAGGCGGCCTATGACAATTTAGAGGCCTTCATCACTATGGCGGACAACGCTACGCTGAATCCGGCCTTCGACCCGAATCTCTGGGCCGCCGCCGCAAAGCGGGATGAATGGACGGGAATAGCGGAAGACATTCAGGACGATATTATGTGCCTGATGACGCAATAGGCGACGCCTGCGAGCTCACTCGTAAGCAATACCGTACCAGACTTCATGGCACGACCGAGTACACCTCGCATGCCTGGTTGAATCACCAGCGGCGGGGCCCGTACTCAACAGGTTAAGGAGCGATCCTTAGACCCCCAAGACGCGCCTCCGGGCGCGTCTTTTTGTTGAGCCGCGTTCGTAACAATCTCGAAATATTGGCTCAACCATAAGGTCTGTACGTGCGCTTCTACCCTGTACAAAAGGTTAGGTCAGGTCTGACCAAGGGACCGGACGAATTCTGTCCCCTCGCCTGAAGCCGCGAGACCGGCGCGGGTTCATAATTTCCCCATCGAGGATGTACTGACCCGTAATGGGTCGGCGTCATCCGTGAGCGACGCGCCGCGGCCGACGGGCCCGGCACGGGGAAAACAAGGACAACAACAAATGCAGCACGGCACATACCAGCGTGTCCCCGAAATCACCGCCAGGCATCCCGGCCGGCGGTCCATGCGCATCGGCCTGCTGCCCCTGTTTTGCGTCGCAAACCGCGTTTTTCAAACGATTTCGCAATACCTGGTAACAACCACGACTTTGTTGTTTTCAATAAGCAATGTGCAAACGGCACGCATGCTCGTGCCAGCGCACACCGGCGGGCGCTCTCGCATCCATGCAGGACGCAGGGTCTCGCGCAGAGGGAGGATAGTCTCGTGACTACACTTAAACTGTTCGACAACTTCAGCCGCAAGACGGACGTTTTGCCCAAGTTGGGCTATGGCCTTTTCTGGCTGGCCCTGTTTGTCGCCTCGTTGGGCGCGGGCAACAATGCCCATGCGCAGATTCAGTGCGACAAGACGATCACGGCGAACGTCGTCGTCTTCGACAGCCCGACGATCTTCAATCGCCTGGGCGCGCAGAACCCGAACTGGATTACCTATGCCCTCGCGCGCGATGTCGTGGTGCGGTCCGGAGCAAATAGCGGTAAGACGCTGAACCAGTTTGCTCCAGACGCCATCGGGGGGTTCGCCGGCAACGTCGAGCTCCGGCCCGACAAGCGGCCGCGGCCGCTGGTGGTTCGCTCGGTCGAAGGCGCTTGCCTGACGGTGAATTTCACCAACCTTCTGACGGACGTCGCGAACCCGAACAATGCCATTGATGACAATCCTGCGCCGTTCCAAGGCACTGACGCGGTCCTCATCAACAACAACCAGGTTGCGGGCCGCTGCGCCGGTTTCCATGCGACGGGCACCGAAATCCGGGACTTCGGTGCTGATCCGATGGCCAACGACGCCAGCATGGTGGGCGCGAACCCGGGCGAGAATATCGGACCTACGGACAATGGTGAGTCCAATTGTGGCAGCGGACTTGCGGCGCCTGGCGAATCACGCACCTACCACCTGTACACTCCGCACGAGGGCGCGTTCATCATCAACAGCTACGGCGCGACGGTGGGTTCGGAAGCGAACGGCGGCAACCTCGGCCTGGGCATGTTCGGCGCGCTGAACGTGCAGCCGAAGGGCGCACGGATTTATCGCAGCCAGATGACCGAAGAAGAGATGCGTCTCGCAACGGCTGGTTTCACGGATCTCGGCCAGCCGATTGTCAACTACGAAATGGTGTATCCCAGCAATGATCCCTGGGCTGCCGAAGGCAAGGCCGGCCTGCCGGTTGTCAACATGCTCTACGGTCCCGGATGCGATACCGCTGGATGGACGAACTGCGAACTCGTCCACAGCGACATCAACGCGATCATCGCCGGACCGGATGCCGACGGCAGCTGGCGGAGCGTGTGCCCCGACCCAGACGGAACCAAAGGATGCCCCTATCCGCTCGAGAGCGTGGGCAAAGTCAACCCGCAGATACCGAACCGACTCGATGCATTCCGCGAAATGACCTCGCAGTACCATGACGAACAGACCAACACCCAGGTCTTCCCGAACTGGTACAACAACCCCGTCATGAGCCATGTGCTGCATGGTGTCGGGGACGCGTTCATGATCAACTACGGCTCGGGCGGTATCGGTTCGGAGATCATCGCGAACCGCCTGCACACGGGCCCGATGCACGACTGCACCGACTGCGCCTACGAGGAATTCTTCCTCGCTTCGCAGACGGTCGGCGACCCGGCCTTGCTCGTGGCCTTCCCGGCCCACACGGGCATCGAGAGTTGCGATCCTACGGCGATCGCCGGCCCGACCTGCTGGCGTGACCCGGTCAACCTCGCCAACGGCCCGATGCCGGGCAATATCGCGCTGTACCAGGAAGACCCGTCCAACGTGCACCACGCGTACACGGGCGACCACGTCAAGTACCGTAACACGCATGCGGGCGCGTTCGAGCAGCACATCTTCCACTTCCACAACCACCAGTGGCTGTTCAACCCGA
>JBFFEB010000025.1:0-42358 GCA_041559075.1 Woeseiaceae bacterium
GCGGAAGACGTGCTGTTCCTGCAGGTCCAGAAATTGCTGATCGAGGAAAAAGGCGTTGCGGAATCGCGCGCCTGCGCCGGCTGCCACGATCCCGCGGCGGTGCTCGGCGGGACCCGGCACGACCCGTGGCCGGCGGGCGCGGAACTGCCGATCTTCGAAGCGAATTCCTGCATTACCTGCCACAGCACGATCGAGACCGATACCAACGGCAACGGCGGTTACGTGATCCGGGCGCCGGAGCGGTACCTGTTCGAAGACCGCGAATCGGGCTTCAGCGGCCTTGCCGCGAAATTCCTGATCCGCTCCTACCCGGAAAAGCACGTTGTCGAGTACAGCCGGCCGCTGTACAAGACCAGCGAATTCTGCGCCGCCTGTCACAAGCAGGTGCCGGCGCCTGGCGAGGCGACCTCGGTGGGCCTTGCGCAGGAGCAGAACGAGTACGACAGCTGGAAGAGCGGGCGTTATTACCACGGCGAAGGCCATCCCGACACGGTCGAATGCCGCGAGTGCCACATGCCGCTCGTCGATAGTGACGATCCGGCGCGCGGGGACGATGTCGATAGTTACCGCAGCCCGGGCGACGGCAAGCACCGCAGCCACCGCGTGCTGGCCAGCAACATGTACATCCCGGCAACCATGGACATACCGGGCGGTCAGGAGCAGGCGGAGCTGACGGTCCAGTGGCTGCGGGGCGAGATCGATGTGCCCGAGATCGCCGACAAATGGACCACCGGGCCGACCGTGCAGATGCAGATCGACGCGCCAGAGAGCATCCGCCCCGGCGACCTCGTCAACATCAAGCTGCACATGCACAACAACAAGACGGGCCACGATTTTCCGGCGGGACCGCTGGACGTGCTGGAAAGCTGGATCGAGCTCACGGTCGAGGACAATCTCGGCAATACGCTGATGGAACTCGGCGCGGATCGCTCGATAAGCCCGTCGATCGATGCGCCCGTCGTCTACAAAGCGGACTGGTACGACAGCCAGGGTCTGCCGGTGGAGCGTCACAACCTGTGGGATGTCGTGGGGGCGAGCTACAAGCGCACGATCCGCAGTGGCGGCAGCGACGTCGTCGATGTGCCGTTCCGGTGCCCGGGCATATCGCGCCCGCGCCTGTCCCGGTCCGCGAGCCAGGACACACCCGGCGAGCGCAAATCGGATATCGTGTTTGCCATCAACAACGCCGGCCTTACCGAACTGAACGTAACCGCGCGTTTGCTGTTCCGTAAGGCTAATCCGGAGTTCCTCGGCAAGGTGTACGACGTCGAGGAGGTGCCCGAGGCGCCCATTGTGGAGATCGTTCGGGCGACCCACACGATCCGGGTCAAAGGAGAGTAATCAGAAGGTTCGCAGCACGCCGAGGGTAACGAGGTTGCGTTCGTAAGAGAATACCGGGTCGCTGGCGTCGTTCTCCGAGTACTGGTATTGCAGCGCGAGTAGCCAGGTGTCCGCGATCGTGCGCGTGAGCGCGGCGCTGATCGTCGTCAGGTCCTCGTTGCGAGCGACCTCGAGAGCGTCGTAATTGCTCGCACGGAAACCCAGGCCCGCCTCGAAGCCCCACCCATTGCTCGGCTGGTAGCGGTAATCGGCCTGGAAACGGATCCGCGAGGGCGACACGCCGGGGTCTGCCCGGTCATTGTTCTCGGCGCCAAGCCGGAGGACCATGGTACGGTTGTCGCCACGCCATCGGTAGCGCAGGTCGAATCGCTGCCGGCTGCCCGCAATGCCCGCAAACATTGGATCGTCCTCTTCGATGTCGTCGTACCGGTAATGCAGGTCGAAAGCGGCTGCGTCGCCGATGTAGCGCACGGCGCGCGCGCCGAGCGCGATCTCGCGGTCGAAGCCGGCGCCGCCGAGCGTGCCGTAAACGAAGTGTGCGCTTGTCTCCAGCCGCCAGTCACCCGGCCGCCAGACGTAAATCCCTCCGAGCCGGAACTCCGACTGGTCGAAATCGTCGGCGTCGGGATACGCGATCGAGTAAACGCTGCCGTCGAACCACAGTCCCCCGAAGCCCGGCGGGTTGACGCCGATCGACAGGAAGAGGTCGGCCATCGGGCTTTCCGCCGTAACGCCGGCCGGCAACCCGAGACTGTCCCGGAGCGCGACGTTGTCGTCGTGCCCGGCACGCAGCCCCACGGCGCCGTACCACTCGGCGACTTCCGGAGGCTCCAGTTCCCTGAGCATTGCGGCCGCGAGCGATTGCAGGGTCTCGTCGCCGGCGCTCAGGTCCCACGCGGCAATGAAATGCTCGCTAGCGGCGGCCGGATTGCCCAGTCGGCGCTCGATGAGGCCCAGGTTGTAGACCGCGAGACCGCGCATCTTCGGAAAGTTGTCGGCGACGTAACGAAAGGTCGTCCTGGCGTCGTCGTAGCGCGCCAGTTTGAACTGGCAGACCGCGATATTGTAATGCACCGCCACGCCGTCATGGCCGGCATCGCGCGCCAGTTCGAAATAGACCAGGGCGGATTCGAAGTCCCCCGAGGCGAAAGCCTGCTGCCCCGATAGCCAGTCCTCGTCCAGCTCCGCGGCGACAGGCGGAGCGAACGCATGGAGGAGCAGCAGCGCTGCCAGAACGGGGAGTCGGCGGAGGATCATGCTCGAACGGAGGACCCTGTTTTTTGGAAGAATATCGCTTATGTCAATAACAGAAGAGTCCCTCGCGGGGTAGCGCGAGGGACTCTTAATGTGACTGGTATCACGGTTCCCGGCACGGGACGGGAACCTGCCGCACACCGTTACTTGGCGTGGCCGGGATCTTCCGGGCGGTCGGGTGGATCGGGCCGATGTTCATTGGCGCGGCCCCGGTTCTCTCGGCTTTCCTTGGCTTTCTCCGCCATGTCCGCGCTGTTTTCGCGCGCGGCCGTGGCTTTCAAGAGCCCATCGTTGCGCTTTTCGAGCCGCTCGTTCGCCTTGTCGTGGCCCCTGGCCTCATCGACAGTGGCGGCCTGGTCTTTTCCCTCCAGGCGTAGGTGATCCGGCAGCGAGATCTGCTTGGTTACCGCATCGGGCAATTCGGCTTCGGCGGTGCCCATGAGGCGTATGGTCGCTTCGGCTTCATCGTCATCCGTCGCCCAGGCGCTGGCGCCTGCTCCCATCAGTAGGATTGTCGCCGGTATCAAAATCTTGCTCTGCATCTGCCTCATCCAGGAATCGGGCGATCGTTGTGTCCAATCGGAATAACGCTCGAAGCCGTTTCCCGGTTCCGCATTTGGCACATAATCAGCTATCCAGTTTCAGCTGCACGACGAAGATCTGCTCACTGTCCGGGTGGCTCAGCCTGACGACCATCTGGCCGCCGCGCTCGCCAATGGCACGGATCGGCAACGTGAGCTGGTTGATACCTGGCTCGAGGTCATCGAACCAGCTGAGTTCATGCCGGTCGACGTACCCATCGACTTCGACGTCACCCGATAACAGTATGCTGATTCTTGCACCCTGTAGCGGACGGTCGGCTTCGATGGCGATATTCATCGGGCGTACTTCGGTCGCCGAGACATAAAACTCGGCGGCGCCCTCGGCCTCCGGAACCGGGTTCGACAGCAACCCCAGCGCAAATGCCACAGCCAGGAGCGACGCGGCAATGGCGCCGCCAAAGCCGGCCCCGCGCCAGAATCCGCGGCGTGAAGCCTCCTCGTGCGGGTCGTAACCCGCTTTGCTCATGACGCGGTTGAACACGCGCTCCGAGCCCGGGATCGCCGCCTGGTCCCGCACGACCAGCATGGCGCGGACGCCGCGCAACGCATCGGCACAATCCTGGCAGGCCGCGACATGCTTCAAGCACGCCGTTTTTTCGTCACCATGCAACGCGCCTTCCGCCAGTGCCTCGATCTTCTCGACTACGTATTCACAGTTCATTTCTTGCCACCGATTACCGTCAGCACCGGTTTGTGTATATCCTGGTTCGACAACAGCCGACCGAGCCTGGCTCGCGTCCTGTGGAGGCGCGACTTCAGGGTCCCTTCGGGCAAACCGGTTACCTGCCGTATCTCCTCCAAAGAAAATCCCTCTATGTCGTGCAATGCCAGGAGGCTCGACGCCTCATGGCCCAGTATTTCCATGGCCCGAAAAATCGTCTCGAGCCGCTTTTCCCGTTCGACCAGGTCGTCCGGTCTCGGCCCCACCCGCTCCAGGAAATCGGGATCGCTAGACTCGGCTCCGGTCTCCGCCATGTCCACCGGCGAGCGCTCGCGCGCCCGCTGGATGTCGATGAACCGGTGGTAGAGGGTCTTCAGGAGCCACGCACGCTGGAACTCGATCTTCTCGAGTTCGTCGATGTGCATGTGCGCCTTGAGACACACGTCCTGAACCAGGTCCTCGGCATCCGCCGCCGATCGCGTCATCCGTTGCGCGGCGATGTACAGCGCATCGAAATGAGGCCGCATCAGCTCGGTAAAGCGGTCCTTGTCAGAGTCGAGCCATTTCACGTTGGCTTTCCTCGACCGAGCTGACGCCCGCATTTGGTAATCGTCTATTGGTCATAACGAGAATCTGGCTGCACTGGTTGCCCGATTTTGACATAAGCGGGACGTCATTTTGTGCGTTGCCACACCCTAACAGGGTTCGCGCAGCCAGACGGTGCGGTGCGTCAAAAAGTGCGATATTCGCCGGCGAAAAAGATCAGCGGCGCGCCGTCGCGTGCCGTGTGCGCCCCGACTTCGCCGATGATGATGTGGTGATCGCCGCCGTCGTGGATCTCGCGCGTGCAGCAGTCGAAACGGGCCAGCACCCCGGGCAGGATGGGCACGTTCTGCCCGGAGATCGTGTGCTCGATGCCGTTGTAGCGCGTATGGTCGGTCCTGGCGAAGTGCTCCGCCAGGTGCTGCTGGTCGGCGTTGAGGACGTGGATGGCGAAGTACTCGGCGGCAAGGTAGGCATTCAGCGAATTGGATACTCTCGCGATGTTCCATAGCACCAGCGGCGGATCCAGCGACACAGAGCTGAAACTGTTGGCCGTGATGCCGCAGGGCCGGCCGTCCGGTGCGCAGCAGGTTACGACCGCGACGCCGGTCGCGAAGCGGCCGAGGCTGCGGCGGAGGCCGAGTTCTGATTCCGTATCCATGATGAACGCCGCAGTATGCGGTGCCCCTGGCGTGTCGGCAAGGCAAAAGAGACCCCCGCTACCCGTCGGTCTGCGGGGGCGAGCCAGTCGCGGTAAGGCATAGCGGGGGAACTATCGGTCCTTACATCCTTACTCCAGCTGCAACAGATGGACGCCAGGCCTGAATGCCTTGGAGACATCGCTGACCACCTTCTGATTGACTCCTCTCGTCTTGAAACGTGTTCGTCAGCGATATTAACCGGCAGCACGCAACCGGGTTGACTTGATCTGTTTTACGCAAAAAAATTCAGTAACTTATCTTGTATTACCTCGGTGACCTGTCAGAATGCGCCTATCCATGGCGAACCCGTCCGACACGACTAACACCACGGGTGTCCGGCACCGCCGTCCGCGCGCCGGAGAACGCACTCGCGGCGCCGTCGACGCGCTGCAGACCAAGATCGCCGTCAATCTTCAGAATGTCGAGTCGTCCAGCCGCGACGAGATGTTGCAGGCCAACATCGACGAGTTGCCGGACGCAACGGGATGCGATGCCGCATTCCTCGCACTGATTTCGGAAGACGGCCGTCATTTCCAGCCAGTTTTCGCCGGCAAGGCCGGATTCGCGCAATGTACGCCGGAGGTTCTCGGTGGCGAGCGTGTCGAGGACTGGCCTTGGCTGGTCAGCCGGCTCGGCCACCTGAAGGTCATCGAAATCGACGATACCCGGGCGGGACCGGGGCCGGGCGAGGACGAACTCGGGCGCCTGGCGGAACTGCACATCGGGTCCGCGCTGGTCATCGGCTTCGCCGTGCATGGTGAGGTCGCCGGCTTCCTGGCGCTCGCCAATGAGCACGGCAACACGGGTTGGGATGCAAACCTGAGCCTCCTCATCAAGCTGATCGGTGCGTCGCTGGCCACCGGGCTCGAGCGCCTGCGGGATCAGGAGATCCTCGACGAGTTGCGCGAGCGTAACGACCTGATCTCGGTGACGGCGAACGACGGCATCTGGGATTTCGACGGGCTGACCAAGCGGGTCGAGCTGTCGCGCCGCTGGAAGAAGATGCTCGGTTACGATGAGGACGACGAGGAGGTGCTGCTCGACTGGTATCACCTCGTGCACCCGGACGACATGGCGCGTGTGCAGGCGCGCATGCGCGACCACCTCGAGGGCAAGACACCGTTCTTCGAGTCCGTTCATCGCATGAAGCACCAGTCGGGCGACTGGCGCTGGATGTCCAGCCGGGCGAAGGCGGTGCTGGACAGGAACGGCCGCCTCCTTCGCCTGCTCGGCGCCGAGGTGGATATCACCGAACGCAAGCTTTACGAAGAGGCACTGTTCCGCGAGAAGGAAAGCGCACAGATCACGCTGCAGTCTATCGGCGACGGCGTGATCACGACCGATGCCAGGGGCAACGTGGAGTACATCAACCCCGTTGCCGAAGACCTCACGGGCTGGAAAGTCGACGACGCCAGCGGGCGGCCGATCGACGAGATATTCCGCGGCTTCCACGAAGAGACCTGCGAGCCGCTCGAGAACCCGCTGACCGTGTCGATACGGCGCGACCGGGCCATCAAGACGGTGCGCCCGACACTGCTGATCCGCCGTGACGGCAATGAACTCTATATCGAGAGCACCGCCTCACCGATTCGTGACGGCAAAGGTGTCGTCACCGGCGGCGTGCTGGTCTTCCACGACGTCAGCGAGTCGCGCGAACTGAATCGCCGCCTCAGCTATCATGCGAGCCACGACATACTCACGGGTCTGGTCAACCGCCGCGAATTCGAGAGCCGCCTCGAGCGCGCACTGAAGAGCGCGAAGGCGCGCGAAACAGCCTATGCGCTGCTGTACCTCGATCTCGACCAGTTCAAGATCGTCAACGACACGTGCGGACACAGCGCCGGCGACACCCTGCTGCACCAGCTCGGCAACCTGCTCAAAGCGAAGATCCGCTGGCGCGACACGCTGGCCCGCCTCGGTGGTGACGAGTTCGGCGTGCTGCTCGAGAGCTGCAACCTCGACGAGGCCATGAAGACCGCCGAGGAACTGCGCGTTGCGATCGGCGATTACAAGTTCATGTGGGACGACCGCACCTTCCGCCTCGGGGTCAGTATCGGTGTCGTGCCGATTACGGCGGACAACGAGGATGTCGCGGCCCTGCTGAGTGCCGCTGACAGCGCCTGCGCAGCGGCCAAGGAAGCCGGGCGAAACCGCATCCATAGCTTCCAGGAGAACGACATCGATCTCATGCGGCGCCGTCGCGAGATGCAGTGGGCCGCCCGCATCAACAACGCGCTCGAGGAGAATCGCTTCGAGCTGTTCCGTCAGACGATCATGCCGCTGCAGCGGGACGAAGAGGGGGCCCACTACGAGATTCTCCTCAGGATGCGCGACGAAAACGGCGGCGTGATATCGCCCGGACTGTTCATCGGCGCAGCCGAGCGCTACAACCTGACACCCGAGATCGACAAATGGGTCATCCGCCAGGCGTTCCGCTGGCTGGTTTCGGAGGCTGACGAACGCGAGCGGCTGATGATGTGCTCCATCAATCTCTCGGGGCAGAGCCTGGGCAACGAGAAATTTCTGCCGTTCGTTATCGACCAGTTCCGCATGTCGGGGCTCGATGCAACGAAGATCTGCTTCGAAATCACGGAACATGCGGCCGTCGCCAGTTACTCCCAAGCGGTTCGATTCATCAACGCACTCAAGGAACTCGGCTGCAAGTTCGCTCTCGATGACTTCGGCGAAGGCATGTCGTCGTTCGGCTATTTGAAACATCTGCCCGTGGACTTCCTGAAGATCGAAGGCGGGTTCGTCAAGGAGATGCTGCACGATCCGATCGATCGCGAAATGGTGCGTTCTATTAATGAAATCGGGCACCTCACCGGCAAGAGGACCATTGCCGAGTTCGCGGAGAACGAGGACATCATCACGATGCTGAGAGGCATGGGCGTGGACTACGCCCAGGGTTACGGCGTATCGGAGCCCAAACGCGTGAGCAGCGCCCTCTCGTACACGGAATCGCCGGGCGAACTCTGAGCGGATCTTCTAGTCGATGCGGAACAGCATCGACAGGTCGATGGCGCGTACATTCTTGGTAATCGCCCCGGTCGAAATGTAATCCACCCCGGTTTCCGCAATGGCGCGGATCGTGTCGAGACTGATGTTGCCCGAAGCTTCGAGCTCGGCGCCCGCGTAGCCGTACCCGGCGTTGATGGCCGCCGCCTCGCGCAGGTCGGCGAGCGAGAGGTTGTCCAGCAGGATGCGACCGGCCCCGGCATCGAGCGCCTCGCGCAGTTCGTCCAGGGATTCGACTTCGACTTCGATCAGCACATCGGCTGCCGCGGCCTGCGCGCGCTGCAACGCCGGCGTGATGCCGCCCGCGCTCTTGATGTGATTCTCCTTGATCAGGATGGCGTCGAAGAGCCCCACGCGATGATTGTGTCCGCCGCCGCAGCGCACCGCGTACTTCTGGGCGAGCCGGAGCCCGGGTATCGTCTTGCGCGTATCGAGCACGCGGGCGTTCGTGCCCGCCACGGCGGCAACGTACTCGGCGGTAATCGTCGCCGTACCGGAAAGCGTCTGCAGGAAGTTGAGCGCCGTGCGCTCGGCCGTCAGCAGGGGGCGCGCGGGGCCGACGAGCTTGCAGATGACGTCGTCGGCATCTGCGTGCTGGCCGTCCTCGATGTACCAGTCGACCTGGATGCGCTCGTCGAGCTGTCGAAACACCTCGGTCGCCCAGGGATGACCGGCGAGCACGAGTGGTTCACGGGCGATGATGGTGGCGCCGACGACCGCGTTTTCGTCGATCAGTGCCGCCGTCAGGTCGCCGCCGCCGATGTCCTCGACGAGGGCCGCGGCGACCGCAGGCCCGATGGCCCGCCGCTCGTCATCCGTGAGTGGGGGCAATAGGGGCAATTACAGGAAGAACCCGCCGTGCCCGTAGCCGACCATGCTCATGAGCATCGGGATCGACAGCATCGTATTGGTCCGTGACGCGAGGAGGGCAATACGCTTGGCCCTGACCACTTCGTCGGCGCTCGCTTGCACGATGCCGAGCACTTTCTTCTGGTTGGGCCAGATGAGCACCCAGACGTTGAACAGCATGATCGTGCCGAGCCAGGCGCCGATGCCGATGAGCATCGCCTGCACGTTCAGCGAATCACCCATCATTCCCAGGGCGAAGGCATCCGCGAAGATGCGATAGTGCCCGAGCGCCGCGGCGCCGGTCAGCCAGGTCGCCAGCGCGCCCCAGCGGAACCACCACAGCGCTCTCGGGGCCACGTACTTGGTGATCCCGGCGCCGCCGGGGCCGCCCTCGTCGGCGAGGGCCTCGGCCAGGGCCGGGACCTGCACGAAATTGAAGTAGTAGAGCAGGCCGATCCAGGTAATGCCGGCGAGCACATGTAGCCAGACGATGAAACTGACGGCGTTGAAGGCGACGCCGACGGTGGCGGCTGCAATGAGGATTGCGAGGACGATGCCCGCGGCAATCGTGCCGCCCACAGAGTTCAGGGGATTCATGATTCGCTGCTCCCGGGGTCTTGTCGTTGTTTGGTCCGATGCGAATTGGCATAGAGGCGCCTGCGCGCCCGCGGTATTATAAGAGATTGCCTGGGCAAAAAGATAATCATTATTATATGAGAACATTTATCATCATACTTGCGCTGTTGGCGGCGTCGGGCTGCACCAGCATTTTGCTCGGTGCGGACGTGGCACCGGTGGAGCAGCGCGACACAGACGAGGACGAGAGGTCCAATAAGGATGACTGATCAGGACGTAAACGCGCGCATCGAGCAACAGCTGAATGCGCACGACATACTGCTGTACATGAAGGGTACCCCGGACTTTCCGCAGTGCGGATTTTCCGGCCAGGCGGTCGCGGCGCTGAATGCGATCGGCAAGCCGTATGCTTTCGTGAACATCTTCGAAGACGAAGAGATTCGCCAGGGACTGAAAGCGTATTCGAACTGGCCGACATTTCCACAGCTGTACGTGAAAGGGGAATTGATCGGCGGCTGCGACATCGTCGTCGAGATGTACCACTCCGGCGAACTCAAAAAGCTGCTCGAGGAAACGGCGGCCTGATCGCCGCAGATCGCGGTTCGAGAACCGCTCCTACAAAACGCTTGCTTCGAATACCGGCCGGAAGCGGTTGACGACCTCGCAGAACACGTCCGCCGTGATCTCCGCATCGTACGCCGCCGAGTGCGCCGATCTCTCGTCGAATTCCAGGCCCGCGGCGTTCACGGCCCGCGACAACACCGTCTGCCCGAAGGCGACGCCGCAAAGCGTCGCCGTGTCGAAACTCGAGAACGGGTGAAACGGGTTGCGCTTGATGGCGGCGCGTTCGATGGCCTCGTTCAGAAAGCCCAGGTCGAATGCGGAATTGTGGCCCACCAGGATGGCCCGCGTGCAGTTCGCCTCGCGGATGGCGCGCCGCACTTCGCGGAACACGCGCTGCAGGGCGTCCCGCTCGTCGATCGCCGGCCGCAGGGGATGATCGGGATCGATGCCGTTGACCGCGAGCGATGCCGGGTCCATGTTGGCGCCCTCGAACGGCTTGACGTGATACCGAAACGTCTCGTCTCGGCACAGCTTGCCGTCGTCGTCGAACTTCAGCAGCACGGCGGCGATCTCCAGCAATGCGTCCGTGCTGGCATTGAAGCCGCCGGTTTCGACGTCCACTACGACGGGCAGGAAGCCGCGGAAGCGGTCCGCCATTAACACGTTATTCGCCACTCAGTCGGCCGTTTCGAGGATCTTCTCGTCCAGGAGCAGGCTCATTGTATAACGGACGCCGAAACCCGTAACCTCGGTGGGCACATGCCCGAGGCCCCCCTTGTGATTGCCGGCCGAGAGGTCCAGGTGAATCCAGGGAACGTCGTTTTCCACGAACTCTGCGAGGAAGCTGCCGGCGAGGATGTGATCGCCGGTTCCCTTGACCGAACACTGCTGCAGATCGGCGACGTCACTCTTCAGTTCCTCGAGGAACTCCGTGCCGACGGGGAACGGCCAAACGCGCTCGCCGCAGTGGTACCCGGTGCGCTTCAGTCGCGGGTGCCAGTCGGGGCGATTCGTGAATATCCCGGAATATCGAGTGGTGATCGCGTTAATGCAGGAGCCGGTCAATGTTGCGTAGTCGACGATCAGTCCCGGCTTCTCGCGGCTGGCAAAGACCAGCGTATCGGCCAGTGCCATCCGGCCTTCGGCGTCGGTATGAATAGTCTGGATCGTCTTGCCGTTTGCGGCGACGATGAGGTCCTGTGACTTGTAGGCGGTCGGGCCGGTTCGGTTCTCAGTGAGCGCGAGCCAGCAGTCGGCCGCGACAGGCATTTCCAGCTCGCTGATCGCCAGGAACGTCCCCAGCGCCACGGCGCTACCCTGCATGTCGCCGTGCATGTCGAGCATCGCCGGGAAGGGTTTGAGGTTCGTGCCCCCGGTATCGAAGATGATGCCCTTGCCGACCAGGCTGACGTCGGCGTTGGCCGAGGCGGCGCCGGGTCGGTAGCTCAGGCGCACGATCGATGCGCTGTCATCCTGATTGCCCTGGGCCACCGCGAGGAACGCGCCGGCGCCCATCGTCTCGAGTTCCTTGACCGAGTAGCGCTTGTAGTGCCAGCCGCGGTCTTTCGCCAGTGTTCGCAACAGGTCCGCGTAGCCGACGGCATCGAGCTTGTTCGGCGGCATGGCGGTCAGCCAACGCGCCAGGTTGTTGCCGTTGGCTTCTGCGCGCACGCGGTCCAGGTCGAGCGTCTCCGAGAGCCCGAGGAGGCGGATGCTGCGGATCTTCTCGGACGGCGGGTCGCTCTTGAACGCGGGCAGGCGAAACGCCGCAGCGAGCGCCGCGGAGACAACGCTCCTTGCGAAATCCGCGCTCGTATCGTCGTCGAATCCCACGACGGCAATGCCGAGGCTGCCGGCTTTCTCTGCGGTCGCGGCGGCGACCAGCTTGCGTGCCGACGTCAGCTGCTCGAATGCGCCGGCGTCGGCCGCGAGCGTCGCAGCGGCGACCAGCGTCTGCTTCTTGTTGCCCAGCCGACCGTAGAGGGCGGGAATCGAGTCGGCGCCACGTCGCCGCATCGCGGCCTTGAGTTTCTGACCCTCCGGCAGCCGTTTCCAGGCGGAAGCCGGTACTTTCCTGGGTAGTATCAGAAGTAATTGATCCATCGTTTCCAGCTGCTTCGCGGTAACGCGCCCAAGCTGCTGAAATACCCTGATTTCTTTGGAATCGGGAAGAAGTGGATGCATACGAATGTATTCCCTGCCGTGTGCTTGACGGTCACCACGCAAACCCGGAACATCGCACTTGAGAATAATTATTATTGCGAAGCCCGACGCGATCGAGCGGTGATCCTAGCAGGACACCTCGTAATATTCACGCAATGCGACTGTCCCGGTCATGAGCGACGCCGGGGCCAGCAATGATGGACCTTCCATGACCAAGTTCAATCCGTTTGACGACATCGATCCTGTAGAGACCAGCGAGTGGCTGGAGTCGATCGATTCGGTTCTCACCCACCATGGCCCCGAGCGGGCGCACTTCCTGTTGAACCGAATGATCGACTTTGCGCGACGTTCCGGGGCGTACCTGCCGTATTCGCCGAACACGGCGTACGTCAACACGATTACGCCGGGGCGGCAGCCCGAGTACCCGGGCGATCGCACGCTCGAACGCCGCATAGAGGCCTACTTGCGCTGGAATGCGATGGCGATGGTCGTACGGGCGAATCGCGAGAGCACCGAGTACGGCGGGCACCTGTCCAGCTATGCCTCCTCGGCGACGATGTACGAAGTCGGTTTCAATCACTTCTGGCGTGGCGGGAACTCCGGCCACAACGGCGACATGGTGTTCGTGCAGGGGCATTCGTCGCCCGGTATTTACGCGCGCGCATTCCTCGAGGGAAGGCTCACCGAGGACCAGCTGGCGCGGTTCCGTCGCGAGGTTGGCGGTGGCGGCCTGTCGTCATATCCGCACCCGTGGCTGATGCCGGAATTCTGGCAGTTCCCCACCGTGTCCATGGGCCTCGGCCCGATGATGGCCATCTACCAGGCGCGCTTCATGCGCTACATGGAACACCGCGGCCTGATGGAGCCGACCGACCGCAAGGTGTGGGCATTCCTCGGCGACGGCGAGATGGATGAGCCGGAGTCCATGGGTGCCATCACGATGCCGGTTCGCGAAGGCCTCGACAACCTCGTGTTCGTCGTCAACTGCAACCTGCAGCGTCTCGACGGGCCCGTCCGCGGTAACGGCAAGATCATCCAGGAACTCGAAGCGGCGTTCGGCGGCGCCGGCTGGAACGTCATCAAGGTCATCTGGGGCTCGCGCTGGGACCCGCTGCTGGCCGAAGATCACACGGGCAAGCTGAGGCGCCTCATGGAGGAAACGGTCGATGGCGAGTACCAGGTCTACAAGGCTCGTGATGGCGCATACGTGCGGGAAAAGTTCTTCGGCAAGCATCCCGAGACTGCAGAGATGGTCGCGAACATGTCCGACGAAGAAGTCTGGCGCCTGAATCGGGGCGGTCATGATTACCGCAAAATCTACGCCGCCTACGATGCCGCGGTGAAACATACCGGGCAGCCGACCATCATCCTTGCGAAGACCGTGAAAGGCTTCGGCCTGGGCGAGGCGGGCGAGGGCCAGAACATCGCGCACCAGCAAAAGAAGATGGATCGCGATGCACTGCGTGCATTCCGGGACCGCTTCAATATACCGATCGTGGACAAGGACCTCGACGAGGTACCTTTCTACCGCCCCCCTGCCGACAGCGAGGAACTCGAATACCTGCACGAGCGACGCACGGCGCTCGGCGGCTACCTGCCGGCAAGGCGACAGAAGGGACCGTCGCTGCAGGTACCGGCGCTCGAACTCTTCAAGACGCAGCTCGACGGTACCGGGGAGCGCGAGATATCGACGACCATGGCATTCGTGCGCATGCTGACTGCGCTCACCCGGGACAAGCAGATCGGCAATCACATCGTGCCGATCGTGCCCGACGAAGCCCGAACCTTCGGCATGGAAGGCATGTTCCGGCAGATCGGTATTTATGCCTCCAAGGGGCAGCTCTACGAGCCGGAGGATGCCGGGGAACTCATGTATTACCGCGAGGACAAGTCCGGCCAGATACTCGAGGAGGGCATCAACGAGGCGGGCGCGATGAGCTCCTGGATTGCGGCCGCCACCGCGTACTCGAACCACAATGTGCAGATGGTACCGTTTTACATCTACTACTCGATGTTCGGCTTCCAGCGCATCGGCGACTTTGCCTGGGCAGCCGGCGACATGCAGGCACGGGGTTTCCTCGTCGGCGCGACCGCCGGCCGCACGACGCTCGCGGGCGAGGGACTGCAACACCAGGACGGCCACAGCCTCGTGGCCGCGTCGACGATACCCAACTGCCGCGCCTATGACCCGACGTATGCCTACGAGCTCGCGGTGATCGTGCAGGACGGCCTGCGGCGCATGATCGGCGAGCAGGAGAACGTCTTCTATTACATCACCTGCATGAACGAGAACTATGCGCACCCGCCGATGCCTGCGGGCGTGGAGGACGGCATCCTCAGGGGCATGTACCTGCTACACGTCGGCAGCCAGGGCAAGGTCAGGGCGCAGCTCATGGGTTCCGGAACGATACTCCGCGAAGTGATCGCCGCCGCCGAGCTGCTGTCGAATGACTTCCGCATCCCGGTCGACGTCTGGTCCGTAACCAGCTTCAACGAACTGCGGCGCGATGCGCTCGAGGCCGAGCGGTGGAACCAGCTGCATCCGGACGAGGAGCCCCGCAAGAGCTACGTGGAGCAGTGCCTCGCCAACCGGCCGGGGCCTTACGTTGCCGCAACGGACTACATGAAGATCGTGCCCGACCAGATTCAGCGCTGGGTGCCCGGCCGATTCGTGTCACTGGGTACCGACGGCTACGGTCGCAGCGACGCGCGCAACGCGTTGCGCGAACACTTCGAGGTCGACCGCCACCACATCGCGGTAGCCGCGCTGAAGGCGCTTGCGGACGACGGTGCGCTCGATCGCACGACCGTGTCACAGGCGATCACGAAATACGGCATCGATCCGGAAAGGCCGGATCCGGTGACGCTCTAGGCAGCGGGGGAGACCGGTGGCGAACAGCATCGATATTGTCGTACCCGACCTCGGTGATTTCTCGGACGTCGAAGTCATAGAAGTCCTCGTCGGCCAGGGCGACCGCGTCGCGCGGGAGGACGGGCTCATCACGCTCGAGACCGACAAAGCCTCGATGGACGTGCCGGCGCCGGAGGATGGCGTCATCGAGTCTCTCGCCGTGTCCGCCGGCGACCGGATCAATAGCGGCGACGTCATCGGCCGAATGAGCGTCGAAGGTGGCGCGTCGGGACAGCAGGAGGACGATCCTGCGCCGGCGGAAGAGGCAGAGGTCGCACCTGAGAGGCCCGGCGATGCGCCCGCTGCAGACGCGGGCGGTGAGCGGACCCTGCTCGTGCCCGACATCGGCGACTTTACCGACGTCGACGTGATCGAGGTGCACGTCTCCGCGGGGCAGGAAATCAGCGCCGACGATCCCCTGATCACGCTCGAGACCGACAAAGCGGCAATGGATGTTCCGGCGGAGGTCGGGGGCAGGATCGTATCGGTGGCGGTTGCCGTTGGCGACAAGGTTTCGAAGGACTCTCCCGTCGCCGTGATCGAGGCCATTGCAGGCGCGCCACGGATAGCGGCGGAGGCGCCCGCAACCGCTCCCGCTCCGGTCCGGGAAGCGAAGCCTGCACCAGCGCCACCACAACAGCCGGCCCAGCCCGCGAATCAGCAGGCGCCATCCGGGCCGGGCAAGCTGCCACCCATCAACGAAGCCGGCTTTGCGCGCGCACACGCGAGCCCGTCGGTGCGCAAGCTCGCCCGCGAACTCGGCGTGGACCTCGTGAAGGTGAAGGGATCCGGGCCGAAGCAGCGCGTGCTGCACGACGACGTGAAGGCGTTCGTCAAGGCGATCCTTAGTGGAGAGGCGGCCGCGCCTCAAGGCGCGGCGCTGCCGCAGGTGCCGAAGGTCGATTTCGCGAAATTCGGCGAGATCGAGCTACAGAAGCTCACTCGCATCCAGAAGATATCCGGGCCGCGATTGCAGGCCAGCTGGATCAACCTGCCGCACGTTACGCAACACGACCTCGCGGACATCACGCAGATGGAGGACAGGCGGCAGAAACTCAAGGGGCCGGCCAGGGAAAAAGGCATACCGCTTACGCCGTTGGCTTTCATTCTGAAAGCCTGCGTGGCCGCGCTGAAGGAGTTCCCGAAGGTCAATGCCTCACTCTCCGACGACGGCGACAACCTGGTGATGAAGAAATACATCCATCTCGGTTTCGCCGCGGATACGGACCAGGGGCTGGTCGTCCCGGTGATCAGGGACGCGGATCACAAAGACGTTTACGAACTCGCGAAGGACCTCGGCGAGCTATCGCTCGCGGCGCGCGAGGGAAAGCTCAAAGCCGAACAGATGCAGGGGGCGACTTTCACGGTGTCGAGCCTCGGAGGCATCGGCGGCACGGCGTTCACGCCGATCGTCAATGCACCGGAGGTCGCCATTCTCGGCGTGTCTCGCCATTCGATGCAGCCGGTCTGGGATGGCGAGAAATTCGTGCCGCGCCTCATGCTGCCACTGTCGTTCTCCTACGATCACCGCGTCATCGACGGCGCCATGGCGGTGCGCTTCACCACTTACCTCGGCGAAGCGCTCGCTGACGTCGATACGTTGTTGCAGGCGATCCCCTAGTGGCCGACAAGGTCGAACTCAGGGTGCCCGACCTCGGCGATTTCGCCGACGTCGATGTCATCGAAGTGCTGGTGTCTCCGGGCGACCCGGTTGCCGTCGAAGACGGCCTCGTGACATTGGAGACGGACAAGGCATCGATGGACGTGCCGGCGTCGCATGCGGGCAGGATCGTGTCGGTTGAAGTGGCCGTTGGCGACACCGTGTCGACCGGCGATGTCGTCGCGATTGTCGAGTCCGAAGCGACCCAGCCCGAGCGAGAGAGTAATGGTGAAGACGGGTCCGTGCGCACGCAACGCATGACACCGGAAGAAATCGAAGCCACGACGCGTCCCGAAGTGCGGGGCGATGCCACGCACTCGGCGCAGCTCGTCGTAATCGGCTCGGGGCCGGGCGGCTACACGGCCGCGTTCCGGGCGGCCGACCTGGGTCTGGACGTCATCCTGGTCGAGAAAGACCCCTACCTCGGTGGAGTCTGTCTGAACGTCGGCTGCATCCCGTCGAAGGCACTGCTGCACGCGGCGAAGGTCATCGACGACGCGGACGCGATGGCGCAACATGGCGTCGTGTTCGGTCCACCGAAGATCGACGCTGCCAAGCTCGTCGACTGGAAGAACAGCGTCGTGGGGCGACTCACAGGCGGCCTCGCGCAGCTTGCGAAGCAGCGTAAGGTGCGCGTCGTTACCGCGTACGCGAAGTTCCAGTCGGCCAATCGCCTCGAACTCGATAACGGCGAGACGGTGGCCTTCGAGAAATGCGTCATCGCGGCCGGCTCGGAGCCGTTCATGTTGCCCGGCCTGCCCGATGACTCGCGCATCGTCGATTCGACGGGGGCGCTGGAGGTCCACCCGTTGCCAGGAAGCCTGCTCGTCGTCGGCGGCGGCATCATCGGCCTCGAGATGGCCTGCGTATACGCGGCGCTTGGCGTCGAAGTCAGCGTCGTCGAGCTCATGGACTCGCTGATGCCGGGAACGGACAAGGACCTGCTGAGGCCGTTCCTCAAGGTCGTCAGGCCGCGCTACAAAGCCATCATGGTCTCGACGAAGGTCGCCGGCATGCGCGCGACGGATGCGGGTATCGAGGTATCTTTCGAGGGTAAGGAAGCACCCGAAAGTGGAGTGTACGATCGCGTGCTCGTGGCGATCGGGCGCCGCGCAAACGGCGACAAGCTCGACGCCGGCAAGGCAGGCGTCGCTGTCGACGAGCGCGGCATCATCGCCGTGGACAAGCAGATGCGCACCAACGTGCCGCACATTTTTGCGATCGGTGACCTCGCGGGTGGTCCGATGCTTGCGCACAAGGCTACCCACGAAGCCAAGGTTGCAGCGGAGGTGGCGGCCGGGGAGAAGAGCTACTTCGATGCGCGGGTCATCCCGTCAGTCGCCTACACGGACCCGGAGGTGGCCTGGGTCGGGCTCACCGAGACCGAGGCGAAGGAAAAGAGCATCGACTACGGCGTGGCGAAGATCCCCTGGGCGGCGAGCGGCCGCGCATTGTCACTGGGCCGCGACGAAGGCTTCACCAAGCTGCTGTTCGACAAGAAGACCGATCGTGTGCTCGGCGGTGCGATCGTCGGCCCCAATGCGGGCGACCTGATTGCGGAAATAGGGCTTGCGATCGAGATGGGCGCCGATGCGGCCGATATTGGCCTTACCGTTCACCCGCATCCGACCCTCTCCGAGACCGTTGCGTTCGCGGCGGAGGGCTACGAAGGCACGATCACCGACCTCTACATGCCGAAGAAGAAGTAAGGCCTAGCGCTGCAGGAAACGGCGCTCGATGGCGTACAGCGCGAAGCCGATGGTCAGGAGTATCCCGACGGTCTTCCAGTTCTGGGCGCTCGCCTGTGCCGTCAGCCAGAGGCAGATCGCGAGTCCCACCAGCGGTACCGCGAAGCCGCCGCGAACCCGGTAGGCACGCGCATTCATTTCGTCGCTGGCGCGATGTCTGATCACCGGCAGGGCCCCGATGCAGAGGATGTAGGACAGCATCCTCGACAGCGAACTCGCGACCGCCAGCTCCACGAACGAGCCGGTGAGCGCCATCACCAGTGCAAGCCCCCCCATGACGAGGATGGAATGGTCGGGGGTCGCGTATTTCGGATGGATATTTCCGAACCAGGCGGGCAGCAGCCTGTTCTCGGCGAGCGCGAAGATCAGGCGCGGCGCCGCGATCATCGTGCCGGCCAGGTTGCCGCCTATCGAGAATACGGCCGCCAGCGTGATCGCTACCGCCCCCACGGGCCCGGCGAGCGATCGTCCCACGTCGACGAGCGTCGCGTCGGCATAGGTGTCTTCCGGGATCACCGAGATGAAGACGAGGACGATCAGGAAGTAGAGGATCCCCGTGCCGATAACGGTACGCATGAGCGCCCGCGGCAACACCCGCCGCGGCTCCGAGGTCTCGCCGGCGGTCACGGCCATGGTCTCGAAGCCGACATAGGCGTAGATCAGCAGGAGTGTCGTGCCGCCGAGGTCTCCGATGACTGCCGATGCCGACGGAATCAGCGTGTCCGTGGTTACGTGCTGCAGGCCCAGCAGGACGAGCAGTATCAGCGGCAACACCTTGAGCACCGTGAAGAAGCCCATGGTGCGCACACCGTCCTTCACGCCCAGGATATTGGCGTAAGTCAGACCCAGGGTGACGATGCTGATGACGGTCGTGCGGCCGATACCTTCCGCGAAGAAGGGGACAAGCGAACCGAGGTAGACGGCCATGACGTTGGCGTTCGCGGCGAATGCCGTCATCCGGCTCAGGAACAGTATCCAGCCCGTGCCGAAGCCGGCCAGCGGGCCGAACGCATAGGTGGCGTACAGCACGGGGCCGCCGGATTCCCTGAAATAGCTCGCGAGTTCCGCAAACGTCACGACGACGGCGAGGAATACGACGCCGACTGCGAGAAAAAGCCACGGGCTCAGCATGCCCGCATCGACGGCGACTTTGCCCGGCAGGGCGAATATGCCGGCGCCGATCATCGCGTTCAGTACCAGGAATGCGGCTCCGAAGAACCCGATGTCACGGCGCAGCTGGGCGCTCTTGCCGTTGGTCATCCCATCCCCTTGTCAGGATTTTCGTTGGTGGGCAAGCGCGGGCATTATACGCTTGGGTGGGAGGCGGTGGTTTAATGCCCAATAAGTGGTAAATTCCTGCGCGGACATCGTCGCCCTCACACAACTCCCTCGAATCCAGGAGCCAAGGCTATGCGAGCAAACCGCACCGGGAATCACGCGTCTTCGATAATAACAGTGCTGGCGCTCATCGTTGCCGGTACACCCGTATGCACGCAGGCCACGGAAGAAGTTGCAGCAGCGGCTGCTTCGGGAACCGGAACCAGAGTGACTTTCAATTGGTACCTGCAGGGTGAAACACCCGCCGGACATACCGTACTCGTGCAAGACGGCGACGGCACTATACGCAACGAAACATTCGTGCACTGGAACAATCGTGAATACACTGTCAACTCCCAGGTGCAACTCGGCCAGGATGGAATGATCCTCAGACAGCGAATCACGGGGATCTCGCCGTTCAAGTCGCCTATTGACGAGTCGTTCAGCTATGCGGATGGTATCGCGAGCTGGAGCACTGTCGGCGACAGCGGTTCCGCCAGGGTCGAAATGCCGGCCTTCTACGTCAATAACGAGATGGGCGCATTTGAATCGGTTCCTGCGCTCGTGCGGGCAGCATTGCAGCGCATAGACAACGAATTGCCATTGCTGCCATCGGGTGCTGCGCGGGTAGAACACGTTATTGACGTTGAGGTTGCAACAGGGAAAGGCAAGCAGACTGCATCACTGTATTCAATCTCCGGCGTCAATCTCAATCCGCTGTATTTCTGGCTGGATGATGACCTGGAGATTCTTGCAGTCGATTTCGGTGGCTATCTCGGAATGATTCCGGACGGTTGGAACACCGAGGCGCTTGCCGAACTAAGCGCGATCCAAACGCGACAGAGCGCACTGCACGCGCAGGCGATTGCCTCTGATCTCGCCACGCATCCGGAGCGATCGGTGCTGTTCGAGAACGTCGATGTGGTTGACGTATCGACCGGCGAGTTGATGGAGGATTACTTCGTCCAGATCGAAGCAGGCCGAATCGCCGCGATCTCCAGTCTGCCCCTTGAGATCGAAGGCGCAATTCGTATAGACGGGGCCGGAAAGACACTCGTGCCGGGCCTCTGGGACATGCACGGGCACTTCGGCCTCCAAGACGGGATCCTGAATATTGCGGGCGGCATCACGAACGTCCGGATCATCGGCGGCGTGCACGACAAGATCATGGAAATGACGGAGAAGCAGGACTCCGGCGCGGTCATCGGCCCCAATACCTATCGAGCAGGGTTCATCGACAAGTCAGGGCCGTACGCATCAGGCTGGAATGCAGAAACCCTGCCCGAAATTCTCGAGCGCGTTGATTTCTTCGCCGAGAATGGCTATCGCCAGATCAAGCTTTACAGTTCGATCGAACCTGACTGGGTCGCACCGATTGCCGAACGCACACATGCACATGGCATGCGGCTCAGCGGACATGTCCCGGCTTTCATGTCGGCTGAGCAGGCCATCAAGGCCGGCTACGACGAGATCCAGCACATCAACATGGTATTCCTGAACTTCATTGCAGGTGACCGCGAGGACACCCGGCAGCAGCTGCGGTTTTCGCTGTACGGGGAAAAGGGAGCCGATGTCGACGTCGATAGCGAGGCGGTGGAGGATTTCATAGAGCTGCTGAAACGGGAGGGCACCGTGATCGATCCCACAGCAGCGATATTCGAGGACATGTTGCTGCATCGTGCCGGAGAACCGGCTCCGACGTTCGCCAACGTGATCGATCATCTTCCACCTGCCGTGAGTCGGTCACTGTACAGCCCGCAATTTCCGCACGCCGAGACGTGGTCGCGCTCCGCGCCCAACCAGGCGGCGATGCTGAGGAAGCTATACGAGTCGGGCATACAGCTCGTCCCGGGGAGCGACAACATGGCGGCATTTACCATCCATCGCGAACTCGAGGTGTACGCAGAGGCGGGCATCCCCAATGCCGCGGTCCTGAAAATGGCGACGCTCGATTCGGCGCGGGTCGTCGGCGTCGATTCGAGGACCGGCTCGATCGAGGTGGGTAAGGATGCGGACTTGATCCTGCTGGATGGCAACCCATTGCAGGATATCAGCGCCGTGCGCCGTGCTGTCCTGGTGATGAAGCGTGGGACGGCTTATCGTCCCGATGAACTCTACAAGGCCGTCGGAGTGAAACCATTTGTCGAGTCAACAGAGATCTGAAATGCAGGATTTTCCCCATCATTACAAGACAACCGCCTCGGCGCGTCACGACAGCAATGTGGATCTGACGAGCCCGGGGTTGCCCGATTTGCCGGCCGCGGCCCCGGCCGAGTTCGGAGGCCCGGGCGATCACTGGTCGCCCGAGACATTGTTGGCGGCAGCGGTCGCGTCCTGCTTCCAACTCTCGTTCAAGGCAATAGCGCGGGCGGCGAAGTTCGATTGGTTGTCGATACGCTGCGATGTCGTTGCCGTGCTCGACAGGGTAGACAAGGTGACGCAATTCACCGAATTCCACCAGACGGTAGTACTCGAGGTGCCGGCCGGATCGGATGAGGCAAAAGCAATGCGCCTTCTTGAAAAGGCGGAGCGATCATGCCTCGTCACCAATTCCCTGACCGGGACGACGCGGCTCGAAGCGACCATCCGAGTGCTCGAGTAGATGGAAAGCAAGAAGCTGTATCCGTTACTCACCTATGCCGGTCTGCTGCCGTTCATCGGCTGTGCGCTAATGCCGATGGTCGGCCTGCAGGAACTGTGGAATCTCGGTTCCTACGGCTACATCGCTGCGGCCTACGGTCTCGCTATCGTCTGTTTCCTTTGTGGTGCGCACTGGGGAACCTATCTCTACAACCGGGCAGCGGTAGCCGACAACCTGTTCATCACCAGCAACGTGATCGTCGTCGCCTGCTGGTTCGCGTTCCTGATGGCGGCGCAGGCGATTACGTTGTTCGTGCTGATACTGGCGTTCCTGTGTTTGCTCGTGATCGACTACCGCCTGTTGAAGGCCGGCTTGCTGACGGATTACTACTTCCGTATGCGTGCGAAGGCGACCGGCATCGCGGCTATCGCCCTCGTGATCATTATTGTGATGATCTGAGGCTCACAGCCTGAGCTTTACGATCTCCCCTTGCTTCATGATCAGGGCGAGGGCGGTCTCCGGTTCGCGCAGCACGGAGATGTCCTCCAAAGGGTCACCGTTGATGAGCAGCAGATCGGCAACCCAGCCTTCGCGAATCTCACCGAAATTACCCCAGCGGTTCAGCCTGCCGATCATGCGAATCACCTCGGCACTCTCGGAGGTCGCCTGCACCATGATCTCGGCCGGTGACCAGTACTCGGCGCGCTCGGTGAACTCGCGGGTCAGCATCGTGTAGCCACCCTGGATGAAATCTGTTGCGAAGCCGGTCTTGATGTCGTATTTCTTGATGAGGCGGATCAGGTTCTCCTGACCTTCGAGTACGGCTTCGAGCTTGCGCAGGTTTCGCTCGCTGATGCCGGGCAGGTCCTGCAGGGTGCGGTAGATGACGAGCTGCGTGCTGATCACCACGCCCTTGTCGGCGACCAGTTTCGCGGTCCTGTCATCGAGCAACAGGCCGTGCTCGATGCACTTCACGCCGTTGGTAACGAGTCGTTCGATGGCCTCGCTCGTGTAGGCATGAGCCAGCACGTAGGTGCCCCAGTCACCGGCCGCCTGGACTGCAGCGCGGATCTCGGCCGGCGATGGCTGCAGGGAGTGGATCGGATCGAACTCCGACATCACGCCGCCGCCGCCCATGATCTTGATCTGCGTGGCACCGGCCTTGAGGTTCTCGCGTGCCGCCATCAGCGTCTGGTCGACGCCGTCCGCCAGGATCGAGCTGCCGTGATCGAGGTAGGGCGAGCCGCTCTCGAGTGTCGGGTGCGGATCGTGCGGCGCGCGAAAATCGCCGTGCCCCGCGGTCTGCGAGATGACCGCGCCGGACGGGAACAGCCGCGGTCCGTAAACCAGTCCGGCTTCGATCGCACGCGCAAAGTCCGGGTGCGTGCCACCGGCGTCGCGGATCGTAGTGAATCCCGCGTCGAGGTAGTGCTTAGCCATCGCCGCAGCGGTCGCGCCGGCTACGGTGGGATGGTACTTGTCCATGCTGCGCGGGTTCTGGCCTGCGAGATGGGTGTGCAGGTCGATGAAACCGGGAGAAAGGACACGATTGCCGCCGTCGATGATCCGGGCACCGGTCGGCGCATCGATACGGTCCCCGGAGACCTTGTTGATGATGCCGTCGACCACGAGGACGTGGCCGGCTTTCAGCTTGTGATCGACGCCGTTGAAAATTCGGACGTTCTCGATCAGTACCGTCTGCGAGAAAGCCGCAGACGAAATCAGGCCAACGAATATGGCCAACGCAATACGAAGCATCAGTACCCCTGTTAGCGGTGTTGCTTGTTTTCCGTGCTCAAACAGACGATGAAACTACCACCATAGGGTAGGGAACAGCCAGCCTCGCCCAATGTGCGCCGATTTGCATGGCATGCACTCGAATGCCTGCTTCGGGGAGTGGTGACGGGCGACCGACGCTCATTAGCCGCCATCCGGGCAGACTACGGCTCGACGAAAAGTTCGAGAATCTCGTCCCCGCGCTGGTCGAAAGTGCCTGTCGAACGCCAGCCGAGGTGCCTGTAGAAACCGTACGACCTGCTCGTCGGGTGAGGGGAACAGCCCAGGAATAACCGTCTGTGCCCGAGGCCGGCCAGCTGCCGTGCCGTCCGCAACAGAAGTTCCCGGCCGATGCCCAGGTTTTCGACATCAGGCAGAACCACAAGGACCTCGATCTCCCCGGTTTCACGCGCGCCGAAACAGTAACCAACAATCTGCTCTTCAAACAGACAGACATGGCCCGGAAGTGCTCCGGAGCGGATGTTCTCTCCCCACGATTCTGCGGTGATGCCGATGGAGCGGAGCTGCTCTTCCGAGAACGCGTTCTCGCGTGTCTTACCGCGCACTGCTACGCACTCTTGAGCGTCTTCCGGTAGCGCTGGTCTGTATTTCAGATGCAATCTGTCGCACTCACCGTCGCAACGCCGCTTATCCGAGCTTTTTCGCAAGCACACGATCGACGCTCAGATTGCCGCCGCCGATGAACAGCAAGGGAATCAGCATCGCAAGGAACAGCAGCGGCACGCGATAATTGCCGAAGCCCTTGTCCGTGATGGCATAACCCTTCCAGAGTTCGGCAAGGCTTGACCATTCGTCCGGCCAGTGAACGCCGAAGATTGCAACGATCGTCAGGATGATCAGGCTGAATGCCCAGAATCGCGTGAACAGGCCGATGAAAAGAAAGGCTCCGCCGATCAGTTCCGTCCACGTTGCGAGGAACCAGCTGATCTCGACCGGCACGACGTTGAACGGGAACGGGAAGTCTTCCTGGACGTTGCCGAACCAGTTGCTGCCGTTGAGCTTGGTCAGTCCCGCCTTGAAGAACTCGTAGGCCATGAGCAACCGGATGGGTAATAACGCCACCGAGTCGCCGGCCGGGTCCAGAACGCCGACAACGGAACTCCACAGGGCTTTCAGCTTATCCATGATTCAGGCTCCTTTAGCCGACACCGCGGGCGCCGATCAGAATGTCGAGAGATCGCATTTCATGCAGCGCCAACGCGCCGTGCTCGATGAATGCGTCGACGTCCGGGTAGTTGATATCCGTCGCCAGCTTGCGCAGCAGCGCCTCGCCGGGCAGGCTGGCGTCGTTCTCTTCGATCGCATTCAGCAGGCCTGCCGTAACGGCATTCAGCTCGAGGAAGCCGACCTTGTCATCGGCGTCACGGTACACGACCAGGTACACGGGCTGGTCCGCCGGCGCATCCGGGAGGAATTCCGAGGAGACCTGGTGAACCGGATACTGGTAGGCATAGGCCCAGGCGAGCTTCGACTTGACCGGTACGCCTGTCAGCATATCGCCGTCCGGATCTACGCCGTTGAAGTCGTTCGTGTCTTCGGAGATCGAGAGTGCGAGTTCGATGTATTCGTAATGCGCCAGCTCGGCGAGAAACGGGAAGTCGTCAGGTTCAGGCTCGTACTCGTTCTGCAGGAAGTCCAGGAACTCTGCCGGCAACTGCAGGAAATACGGCGTCTGCGCCTGGTGCCGCTGCATGAACTTGCGCACGAGGCGGCGCCACCTTTCGTCGGTGTGCAGCTTCTTCAGTACCGGGAACATGTTCGACAGCAGGCTCTTCAGATTATTGAAGAACAGCTCGCGGTAGATCGCCATGCGGCGGTCCTCGATGCCTTCGGGCGCCGGCACATTCTGCGGGTCGCGGATGTGAGCGGCGAATGCGTACTGCTGTTCCTGGAATTTCGGCCGCTCAGCCATTGGCGGCCTCCGCCGGTTTGGCCTGCTCCTGCAGTTCCTTGATGCGGCGAACTTCGCCGATCAATTCTTCCATGGGCGGGAAATTGAAGTCGCGTTCGAGCAGCGTGGGCACCGGGCCGAAGTGCGCGTAGGCATCGGCGAGCAGCGCCCAGGCCTGGTTGTCGACAGCCGCGCCGTGCGTGTCGACGCGCAGGTCCTCGGCTTCTGCGTAGTGGCCCGCGATGTGGAAGTAACGGATACGCTCCGCCGGCATTCGCAGCATGTAGTCGTGCGGGTCGTAGCCGTGGTTGACACTGTTTACGACGATATTGTTGATATCGAGCATCAGGTCGCAGTCGGCTTCCTCGAGAACGGCGTTGACGAAGTCGACCTCGGGCATCGAGGTGTCGGTGGGCGTGTAATAAGACACGTTTTCCAGTGCGATACGCTGCTCGAGTATGTCCTGCACCCGGCGCACGCGTGCGGCGACGTAGCTGACGGCTTCTTCGGTGAACGGGATCGGCATCAGGTCGTAGAGCTGGCCGTCGTCGCCACAGTAGCTAAGGTGCTCCGAGTACATGCGGATGCCGTGCTCGACCATGAATGCCTTGATGTCGCGCACCAGTCGGTCGTCGAGCGGTGCCGGGCCGCCGATGGACAGCGAAAGACCGTGGATGACGAACGGGTAGCGCTCCGTAAACCAGCGAAACTTCTTGCCGAGCGCACCGCCCACGTGGATCCAGTTCTCCGGCGCGACTTCCATGAAATCGACGTCGTCGGGCGGATCGGCCATTAGCTTGTCGGCGATCGGGCGGCGCAGACCGAGACCGGCACCGCTGACGGGATATTGCGAATGGCTTTGCTTCATCGTTTCTCCTGCTGGATTACGACAACAGACCAGCCCGGCGCGGCATTTATTACAGCCGGCGCAGGCGCTCGAGGTAATGTGCTTCGTCCGGGGCGCGATTCGCGCTCTGCGCTTCCCAGAGCGTCTCCGCGAGACACTCGATCATGCGGTGCTCAGCGACGTGCGGGTCGCCGTCCCGCGCCGCGAGTTTCCGGTGGATCTCGGCGATACCGGCTGGCCGGTCGGTTGCGACCTGCTCGCGAATGCCGAGATGGAGGCCCATGTGCAGGAAGGGGTTCGTACGGCCGCCCTCGGGCGTGTAGTCTCGCTGCAGATCGTCGCCGGTTAGCGCCCCATGGTATTCGGGATGCTCGGCGATGACGGCGGCGATCTGGGCTTCGAGCGGCGACATCGGCCGGCCATCCCGTTGTTTTCGCCAGGCCTCCGCGTACATCCTCCTGAGCTCGTGCCGATCCTGGCCGAATATCATTCGAGTTCCTTCCTGCGATACTCGCACCACTCCACGATTGGGCAGCGCCAGCATTCCGGCTTGCGCGCCTTGCAGATGTAGCGACCGTGCAGGATCAGCCAGTGGTGCGCGTCCTTTCTGAACTCCTCGGGAGTGAGTCTGACCAGGCGCCTCTCGACCTCGAGCGGCGTCTTGCCTTTCGCCAGGCCCGTCCGATTGGCGACCCGGAAGATATGGGTGTCGACGGCGATTGTGGGTTCGCCGAAAGCCGTATTCAGGATGACGTTAGCTGTCTTGCGTCCGACGCCGGGAAGCTTCTCGAGGTCCTCGCGGGTCTGCGGGACTTCGCCACCATGCTCGTCCATGAGCATCCGGCAGGTCTTGATGATGTTTTCGGCCTTGCTGTTGAAGAGCCCGATCGTGCGGATATAGGACTTCAGCCCGGCAAGGCCGAGATCGAGTATGGCCTGCGGAGTGCTGGCCACTTTGTAGAGCCGGCTCGTGGCCTTGTTCACGCCGACGTCGGTGGCCTGCGCCGAGAGGATCACCGCGATCAGCAGTTCGAAAGGCGTCCGGTAGTGGAGCTCCGTCGTCGGATGCGGGTTCCGCTCGCGAAGGCGGCTGTAGATGGCTGTGCGCTTGTCCCTGTTCATGTCTGGCGCACCGTGTCGCGCTTGCTGTCCAGGTGGTTTTTCAGCGCCACGGCCAGCGCAAGACTGAAGAAAGCACCTGGGGGTAGTACGGCGAGCAGCCAGCCCCCGTCCACGATAACCAGTCCCGCCATCGGGTCTCCACCGATGAGCTTGTCGAGTTCTGCGAACAGCGAGCCACGGCCGATGAGTTCGCGGAAGAAGCCGATGGCCACGAGCAGCAGCGCGAATCCGGTGCCCATGCCGACGCCGTCGAAGAGGCTGGCGACGACGCCGTTGCGGGACGCGAACACCTCCGCGCGCGCAACGATGGCGCAGTTGGTGACGATCAACGGAATGAATATGCCCAGCGACCGGTCGAGCGCAGGGAACCAGGCTTTGAATACCAGCTCGGTGCAGGTCACGAGGCTCGCGATGATCAGCACGTAGATCGGCACACGGATCTCCGCCAGTATCCAGCGCCGCGTCGCAGAGACGAGGATGTTGGAGCAGGTGAGCACCAGAACGGTGGCCACGCCGAGCCCGAGGCCGTTGACGAAGGTCGTGGTGACGGCGAGCAGCGGACACAGGCCGAGCAGCTGCACGAGGCCGGGGTTCTCGCGCCATAGCCCCGTCTGGAGGCGATCGATGAGAAGACCGGCAGTCACTGTGAAGCCGCCGTGGCAGGCATGTCGAAGATCTCCGCCTGGTGAGCATCGAAGTATAGCAACGTCTCGCGGATCGCCTTGACGACCGCGCGTGGCGTCACGGAAGCCCCGGTGAGGTGGTCGAACCGGCCGCCGTCCGTGCGCAGCCGCCACGCGTCGAGCGGCGGGTTGCCGAGCGAGAGTCCATCAAACTGGTAGACCCAGTCAGAGCGCGCCACCTCGATGCCGTCACCGAGCCCGGGCGTCTCACGGTGTTCGAGGATGCGAATACCGGTTACGCTGCGGTCGGCGCGCAAGCCGACCAGGATACGGATCGGGCCGGCGTAACCGTTCTGTGCGGTGACGGCGAACAACGCGGCGGCGGGCGCGCCGCCTGAATAAACCCGGTAGATGATGGCCGCATCGTTGCCGGGCAGGTCATGGGGCGCCTCGAGGACCACTTTCGATTCCGAAATGCTGCCATCGTACCGTACGTCACCGAGCGCAGGCTGCAGGCTCCTTTCCAGCCAGGCTCGTTCGTTTGCGGTAATTCGGTCCGTTGTCAGGCGATGCGTTGCCGCTACGAGCGAGGCGCAGATCGCGGCAATCGCCGCCAGCGTTACGCCGGCTTTGGCGACTCGCGGCATCATGTCACCCCCCGGTTCTTGCCGTGACCGACGATACGCGGGCGGGTCAGGCGGTCGATGACGGGTACCGTCATGTTCATGATCAAGACCGCGTATGCCACGCCGTCGACGTCCGCGCCCCACGCACGAATCGCGTAGATCAGGAGGCCGATGCCGGCGCCGTAGATGAAACGGCCTTTCGGGCTGGCGGCCGCGGACACCGGGTCCGTTGCGATGAAGAACGCGCACAGCAGGGCCGCACCGCTGAACAGGTGGAATCCCGGGCCGGGCGCGGTTCCCGGGTTCGCGAGCCACATGAGAGTGGCCGGGATCAGCAGGCCGGCGCCCACGCCCAGCGGGATGTGCCAGCGAATAATCTTGCGAACGAGCAGCCAGAATCCGCCGATGGCGACGAAGTTGCCGATCCATTCCCAGCCGACGCCGCCGAAATCGCCCATGACGGGCAGGGATCGGATCTCGACCGTCGTTCGCATGTCGTTGAGACCGGATTTCATGGCGTCGAGCGGTGTTGCCCGGCTGATCTCGTCGTAACTCAGCGCATCCGGCAGGTTCCCGGTCAGCGTGTACGTCAGCGTCTGCAGCGTCGTCAGGAACTGGTAGTCGATATCGCCCATGCGCGGCGCCACCCAGAGGTTGAGGTGCATCGGGAAGGCGACGAGCACGACCACGTAGCCGGCCATGGCCGGATTGAAGATATTGTAGCCGAGGCCACCGTAGAGATGCTTGGCGACCACGATGCCGAACAACCCGGCGGTGGCCGTGACCCACCACGGTGTCAGCGACGGTAGCGCGAATGCCAGCAACGCGGCCGTGACCAGAGCGCTGTAGTCGGCGAGGGCACGCGCAGGCAGTCGTCCACGCAACCGCATCATGAGCGCCTCGCCGCCGAGGCAAGCCGCGGCGGCGACCGCCAGGTTGAAGATCAACCCGGGTCCGAAGAACCAGACATGAGCGACAGCGGCGGGAACGAGTGCGAGCAGGACCTGCTGCATCATCTTCGCGACATTCGCGGTGGGCGCGAGGTGGGGCGCTTCGCGTCGTTCGAACTCCACGCTCAGTCGCCATCCCGCTGCTTGCGCTTCATGATCTCCGCAATGGCGTCGGGACCGGCTTTTCTCGCGGTGTCCTTCTGGCGTGCAAGTTCCGCCTCGCGCTCGTGTTGTTCACGCTGCAGGCGCTCATTGCGTGCTTCGAAGCGCCGCCGTGCTCGTTCGGCACGAGCCTTCTCGTCCTCCAGTTCGCGGATCCGGGCCTTCGCGACACGGAATTCGTGGGTGAGCGGTATATGGCTCGGGCACACCAGGTCGCAGCAGCCGCACTCGATGCAGTCGGTGAGTCCGAGCGTGCGGAGTTCCTTTTCGTCGTCCGCACAGGCATACCAGAAAAGTTGTTGCGGCTGCAGCCGCACTGGGCATGCCGCAGCGCAGTCACCGCAGCGGATGCAGGGCAGCTCGGGACCGATTGCCGGGATATCGGACAGGACCAGTATGCAGTTGGTCGCTTTGACCAGCGGTACCTTGTCGGTGCTGACTGATTTGCCGGTCATCGGTCCGCCGATCACCAGATGCCGGGCATTGTCGGTGTAGCCCCCGGCGAACTGGGCGATTTCGGCAACCGGCGTGCCAATGCGTGCCATGACGTTCATCGGCTTCGAGATGCCATCCCCGGTGATGGTCGTGATGCGCGTAATCAGTGGTTCCCCATTTTGCAGCCAGTCGTGAATGGCCGCGGCCGTACCAACGTTCTGCACAAGGCACCCTACGTCCGTAGGTAGCCCGCCACTTGGCACCTCGCGATCCGTCACGAGCTGGACCAGCTGATCCTCGCCGCCCGATGGGTAGATCGTAGGGATCTGCTTGAGCACGAGCCGGTCGTCACCGGCATCGGTCATCGCTGCAGCGAGGCGCCGTATCGCTTCGGGCTTGTCGCTCTCGACGACGAAGTACGCGCATTGGAGCTGCATTGCGTGCAAGAGAATCTGCGCGCCGTTCACAATCGCACCTGCGCGCTCACGCATCAGCATGTCGTCGCAGCTGATGTACGGTTCGCACTCGGCGCCATTGAGTATCAGGTAGTCGAGATCGCAGGACGCTGCCTGCATGAGTTTCTGCGCGGTTGGGTATACGGCGCCGCCGAGACCGACGATGCCGCCCTGCAGGATCTTCGTGAGCAGCGTGTGGGCAGGCAGCTCGGCATAAGGCACCGGCTCTGCCCGGGTTTCCATCCCCTGGTCGTCGCCGTCGCATTCGATGACGATGCAGGGAGCGGGATCACCCTGGCGGTTGGCTACGGGCCAAGGCGCGATTGCGACGATCTTGCCCGAGGAGGAGGCGTGTACGGGTGCGCCGAGCGTCCCCACAGGCTCGGCTAGCAGCTGGCCCTTGAGCACGTGGTCGCCGATGCCAACCAGTGGCCGGGCAGGCTCGCCCACGTGCTGATCGATCGGAAGGATCAGCTGCTCGGGCAGCGGCAGTGACTGAATCGGCAGTGCTGTGGGGGCGGTCTTGTGGGCGGTGAGCCGCAGGCCACCGTGCAGTTTGCCGAGATCATAGGTTGCTGCGGGGCCTGGCATCACGAAGTCTGCATCGTGATGCAATCCACGGGGCAGGGCGCGAGGCACAGTTCGCAGCCCGTGCACTCCTGTTGAATGACGGTATGCATCAGCTGGTGGGCTCCGACGATGGCGTCGACCGGACACGCAGCGCGGCAGTAGGTACAACCGATGCACAGCGATTCGTCGATGAGTGCGACAGCCGGCGCCGCCGGACCGGTCGCGAGCGGAGGAGCCTCGTTGCGACCGAGAAGGTCGGCAAGGCGCCGCACGGTCTCGTTTCCGCCCGGCGGGCAGAGATTGATGGCTTCATCGTCGTCGACGATCGCCGCGGCATAGGGCCTGCATCCCGGGTACCCACATTGCGCGCACTGGGTCTGGGGAAGGAGATCATTGACACGCTCGACGAGGTCCGCACTGTTCGCAGGCAGCTTGCGGGCCGCAAAGCCGAGCGTGAGTCCCGCAAGCAGTGCAATGATCGTGAGAGTGAGGACGGCGATCCACATGAGGCCTCACCGGACTCAAGGCCTCGCCATGCCGGCGAACCCCATGAAAGCGAGCGACATCATGCCGGCCGTGACGAGCGCGATCGCAGCGCCGCGGAACGGCGCCGGAACGTCGGCGGCATCGAGGCGCTCGCGGATGGCGGCGAACATGATAAGCACCAGGGCAAAGCCGCCGGCCGCGCCCAGGCCGTAGAATACCGATTGCACGAAGCCGGTGGACTGCTGCACGTTCAGCAGCGCCACGCCAAGAACGGCGCAGTTGGTTGCGATCAGCGGGATGTAGATGCCGAGCACCTGGTCGAGCAGCGGACTCAGGCGGCGTACCATGATCTCCGTGAACTGCACGCTTGCCGCGATGACGAGAATGAACGTGATCGTGCGCAGGTATTCGAGTTCGAGCGGTACGAGGACATGGACGTGCAACAGGTAGGCGGTCGCAGACGACAACGTGAGTACGAAAGCGGTTGCGAGCGACATGCCCGTCGCAGCCTCGAGGTTCCGGGAGACGCCCATGAAGGGGCACAGGCCGAGGAAGCGCATCAACACGAAGTTGTTGACCAGCACCGTGGCAACGAGGATGACGAACAGTTCAGTCATGCAATGTCCCGGCGTTCACGCCGGCTGCTAATCGGTTACTTGACCCGCATGCCCGGTGCCGCGCCGTCGTCCGGTGACAGCAGAAAGATGTCTTCGCCGCCGGGCCCTGCAGCCAACACCATACCTTCGGACACACCGAAACGCATCTTGCGTGGTGCCAGGTTGGCGACGACGACGACGTGGCGGCCGACGAGCTCGTCGACCGCATACGCGGCCTTGATGCCGGCAAACACGTTCCTCGTCGACCCGCCGAGATCGAGCGTCAGTGCGAGGAGTTTGTCCGCGCCTTCGACGGGCTCTGCCGTCTCGATGCGCGCGATGCGCAGATCGACTTTCATGAAATCGTCGATGCTGATCGCATCGTCCTGCGCGTCCGATTCCGTGGCCACGGGCTGCTGAGCCTCCTTCGACTGTTCGAGCATGCGTTGCACCTGTTCGGGTTCGACCCGCCCGAGTAACGGCGTGAACCTGTTGATCGTCACATCGAGCCGCGGTGTCGAGGCGTCCGCCCAGCGCCACTGTTCCTCGCCGAGAAACGCCCTGGCGCGACCGGCAACCTCCGGAATCACTGGCTCGAGGTAGACCATCAGGCTGCGGAACATATTCAGCCCCTGCGTGCAGACCCGTTGCACGGCGTCGAGCTTCTCCTCGTCATTGATCATTACCCAGGGCTTGTTGTCGTCGATGTACCGGTTTGCCTTGTCGGCAAGGGCCATGATCAGGCGCATCGCCTTGGAATACTCGCGCGACTCGTAACGGGTCGCTATCGTCTCCGACGCAGCCGCGAACTCCTCGAACAAGGCCGGGTCGGCGAGACGCCCGGAAAGCTTCCCTGCGAAGCGCTTACCGATGAATCCCGCGCAGCGGCTGGCGATATTGACGAGCTTGCCGACGAGGTCGGCATTGACACGCGCGACGAAGTCGTCGAGGTTCAGGTCGATGTCCTCGATCGTCGGTCCGAGCTTGGCCGCGTAGTAATACCTGAGGCAGCTCGGGTCGACGTTATCCACAAAGGTACGCGCCTTGATGAACGTGCCGCGCGACTTCGACATCTTCAAACCGTTGACCGTGAGAAAGCCGTGCGCGAATACGCTCGTCGGCGTCCTGAAACCCGCCCCTTCGAGAACGGCGGGCCAGAACAGCATGTGGAAGTACATGATATCCTTGCCGATGAAGTGATACACCTCGGTATCGTGCCCCGGTCGCCAGTATTCGTCGAAATCCAGATCGTCACGGCGGTCACAGAGATTTCTGAAGCTCGCTGGGTATCCCACCGGCGCGTCCAGCCAGACGTAGAAATACTTGTCGTCGGTGCCGGGTATGCGGAAACCGAAGTACGGCGCGTCGCGGGAAATGTCCCAGTCCTGAAGGCCGGCTTCGAACCACTCGTCGAGCTTGGCCACCGCATTCCGGTCGAGTGCCGCCGATTTCATCCAGGCACGCAGCCGGTCTTCGTATTCACTGAGCCGGAAGAAGTAGTGCTCCGACTCGCGCGTGACCGGCGTCGTGCCCGATATCACCGATACGGGGTCAATAAGGTCCGCAGGCGTGTAGGTCTTGCTGCAGTTTTCGCAGGCGTCACCGTACTGGTCCGGCGCCTTGCAGAACGGGCAGATTCCGCGTACGAAGCGATCGGGCAGGAACATGCCTTCCTTCTCGTCGTAGGCCTGCTCAATGGTCTTCGTGTAGATGTCACCGGCATCGCGAAGTGCCTCGAACATCTCGACGGTCAGCGCCTCGTTCTCGGGTGAGTGTGTCGTGTGGTAGTTGTCGAAGTCTACGCCGAACGCCGCGAAGTCGCGGACGAACTCCTCGCTTACGCGTGACGTGAGTTCCTCCGGCGTCACGCCGAGTTCGCGCGCCTTGATCATGATCGGCGTGCCGTGCGCGTCGCTGGCGCAGACGTAGGTGCACTTGTGACCGCGGAGCTTCTGGAAACGTACCCAGATATCCGTCTGGATGTACTCCACGAGGTGCCCCATGTGGATAGAGCCGTTGGCGTACGGCAGGGCGCTCGTAACGAGGATCTTTCGGGGCTCTGTTGTCATGGGCTCGGATTATGCCACGCTTTTATTCGTACGCCGGTCGAGTTTCTGGCGGGCTGCAGCGATGCTTATTCTCGTCATGGCTCGCTTCGTTGCGCGCGGCTGCCCTTTACTTCCTCGAAAAACGTCGCCGACAGCCCGCGGACGTCGGCAACGCACATCGCTCGGGCCCGCCCATGCCCAATTGGCCCGTTTCGGGGTATTTGTCGACGAGGCCTGAAGCGAGCGCAGCGAGTAGCCCGGAGACAAATGCCGCAGACCGGGCTCGTGTGTCTTCAATCCTCGTCTTTCATGCGCTGGAACTTGGACTTGTCGCTGGCCTGCTGGAAAGCGTCCCTGCCGGAGACGAGTCCCTGACGCACGAGTTCCATCAGGGCATTGTCCATGGTCTGCATGCCGACGTTGGCGCCCGACTGCATGGCCGTTTCCAGCTGGTCGAGCTTGCCCTGTCGGATCAGGTTCGCAACCGCCGGCGTGTTGATCAGAATCTCGAGCGCGGCGACGCGGCCGGCGTACGGTTTCGCTGGCAACAGCTGCTGGGAAATGACGCCGCGCAAAGACGTAGAGATCATCGTGCGGATGTGGCTCTGCTTGTCGGCGGGGAACGAATTCACGATGCGGTCCACGGTCTGACCAGCGCCGTTGGTGTGAAGCGTGCCCATGACGAGGATGCCCATCTCAGCGGCCGTGACCGCGATGCTGATGGTCTCGAGGTCGCGCATTTCGCCGACCAGCACTACGTCCGGGTCTTCGCGCAGCGCAGAGTGCAGCGCTTCGGCAAAAGACGGGCTGTGGACCCCGATCTCGCGCTGACTGATCAGGCATCCCTGGGCCTTGTGAACGAATTCCACCGGATCCTCGATCGTCAGGATGTGGCCTTTGAGCCGCTTGTTCATCGCGTCGATCATGGCTGCGAGCGTCGTCGACTTGCCCGAGCCCGTCTTTCCCGTAACGAGGATCATCCCCCGCGTATGGCGGCAGAGCTCGTGGACGACCTTCGGCATCGTCAGGTCCTCGAGCGTCAGCGCCCGTGACGGGATGGCGCGGAAGATCGCGCCGATGCCGTTCAGGTGACGAAAGACATTGACTCGGAAGCGTGAAATGTCCGGTATCTCGTACGCGAAGTCGGCGGCGTCATCCCGTTCGAAATCGCGCTGAGTCGCGCCGTCCATTATCTCGAGCATGCAGTCCCTGACATGATCAGTTGTCAGTGCCTCGTTCTCGATGACCTCGAGGTTGCCGTGAATGCGCGCGCGGGCCGGGTCACCGGATACGAAGTGCAGGTCCGAGGCTTTGCGCTGCAGGGCGGACGTCAGATACTGGTCGATCTTCATGAGCCCCCCATGCGCTCGTTGACGCCGGCGTCCATCATCGGCACGACGTCGGTATCGGTGATGAAGCGCCGGAACTTTTTCTTGTCGCTCGCAAAACGGATAGCGTCGTCCGGGTCGATTTCCTTCTTCTGGATTGCGCGCAGCAGTGCCGAGTCCATTAGCTGCATACCCTGGGCCGCCCCGGTCTGCAGCTGTGAGGGTATCTGGTGCGTCTGATCGGAGGTGATCATTTTCGCGATGGCGCGATTGTTCACGAGTATCTCGAGCACCGCCCGACGGCCCTTGCCATCGACCGTCTTGACCAGCACCTGCGTGATCACCGCTTTAAGGCTCATCGCAAGGAATGACTTGGTCTGTTCGCGCAGTTCGCCGGGCAGTGCGTCGATGATGCGGTCGATGGTCTTCACTGCGCCGGTCGTGTGCAGCGTGCCGAGTACCAGGTGCCCGGTTTCGGCCGCGGTCATGGCCATCATGATCGTCTCCGCGTCGCGAAGTTCGCCGACCAGGATCACGTCAGGGTCTTCGCGCATGGCCGAGCGCACGCCGTCGGCGAAGCTGCGCACATGCGTATTCAGTTCGCGCTGGATGATCTGGCTGTGCTTGCTCGGATGCACGAACTCGATCGGGTCCTCGAGGCTGATGATGTTCAGGTTTCGCGTCTCGTTGAGATGATTGATCATCGCGGCGAGGGTCGTCGATTTACCGGTTCCGGTCGACCCGGTGACCAGTACCATGCCCTGGTGGTAGTCGCAGAAGTCGACCAGCACCTTTGGCATGCCCAGCTGCGCGAGCGTCGGGACGGTACCGGGGATGTATCGGAAAACGGCACCGACGCCGGTAACCTTGCGGAACACATTGACGCGAAAGCGCCCGCCTTCCTCGGCGACATAGGAAAAATCCAGGTCGTGCCCTGCGTCGAGACGCTCGATTTGCTGCGCCGTCAGGATCTCGCGCACATAGCCTTCCAACTCGGTGTCCGAGAGCTGCCGGAACTTGATCGGCAGCAAGTCGCCGTTCATGCGCAGCATCGGTGGCACCCCGACCGCGAGGTGCACGTCCGAGCAGCCCTGAGCCAGGCCGAGCTTCAGAAATGCATCGATACGCGCCATAGGCCGCTGTTCATCCAATAAATCAGGAGGTTAGGGGTATCCTAGGCGGATTTCGGGCCGCTGGCCAGAGCGAGATCACATTTTCGGACATTGACGCCCGGGAGCATCAGGGACTGACGGCGTCGAGTGCCTCGGTGAGTTCCGCCATAGACTGGTAGCGCTTGGTCTTGTCGACCGACATGGCCTTGTTGATGATCGCGGCGAAGTCGTCCGGGATGCCCGGGTTGATTTCCTGGCAGGGCTTCGCCTTTCCCTGGACGTGCTGGTACATCACCGACATGTGGTCGCCCCGGCTGTAGGGTGGGATGCCCGTCACCATCTCGTACATGATGACGCCCACGCTGTAGATATCGGCCGTTTCGTCGACCTTCTTGCCGAGGATCTGCTCGGGCGCCATGTACTTGGGCGAGCCGATTACATAGCCGGTTTTCGTCAGCTGCGTGTCGCCGCTCGACGCGGCGGCTGCGACGCCGAAGTCCACGATCTTCAGCAGGCCGTCGTTGTTGACGAGTACGTTTGCGGGTTTGAGGTCGCGGTGTATGACGCCGGCCTGGTGCGCGACGGCCATGCCGGTGGCAATGTCGCGCGAAAACCGCAGCGCTTTCACGATGTCCATCGGCTTCTGGTCCGGAATCTCGCCGGATAACGTGTGCGACGGGAAGTATTCCATCGAGATCGCGTAGGAACCCTGCAGGTTCAGGAAGTCATAGATACGGATGACGTTGCGATGCGTGATCTTGCGCGAGTAACGCAGCTCGTGGACGAAGCGCTTCATCATTTCCTCGTCCGACGAGACGTTCGGATTCAGGAATTTCAGGATGAGCCGCTCGTCAACCACCTCGTCCTGCATCAGCAGCACCGTGCCGAAGGCACCCTTGCCGATCTTTTCTATGTACCTGTAGCGGCCGTCGAGGATGTCGCCAGGCTTCAACTTGGAGATGTCGAGCGGCTGAACCGCGGGCGGAGCGGCAGCGACACCTTCGATCGTCGTGTCGCCGAGCGCCACTGCGGCCGTGCGGGCCTTGGCCTGCTCATCAAGCAGCTTGTTGAGGTCCTCATCGTCCACCAGCAGCGTACGCGTCTGGTCACCGATCTTCTCGGCGCGGGCTTTCTCGGCAAGCACGGTCGCCGAGAAGCGGGCATCGAGGTCCTTGAGCGCCTTGTCTGCGACGTTGATGACCGCGGGCTCCTCCGCCTGTTTGATCTTCTGCAGCACGGTGCGAACGGTGCTCGCGTGCGTTTCGTCAGCGAGCTTCGACAGCGCTTTGACCGCTTCGATCTGGAGTTCCCAGTCCGGGCTCTTCAGCAGCGGTACGATCATCGGAATGTGCTTGTGGCTGCCGAGTTTCGCCAGGGCGCGCACGACCACCGTATCGGTCTTCGCGTCCCTGCCGAGCATCGCCTCGAGTTTCGGCAGCGCCTTGGGATTACCGATTCTCGAGAGTGCATCGACGGCGCGCTCGCGCACCCACCAGTCCGAATCGTCCGTGGCCGCGATCAGGTGGTCCACGGCGCGCTCGTCCTTCGCGGCGTTGAGGATCTCGATGGCGGTGCGCCGGATTTCCTCGTCCTTGTCGTTGATCAGCGCTACCACCGAGTCGATGACCTTCGGCCCGCCAATTTCGGCCAGGGCGTCGCCGGCGCGCGACCGGACCCACCAGTCGTCGTCCTTGAGCACTTCGAGCAGTTCCTTGACGGAACTCCTGTTGCCGATCTCGTTCAGGATTTCCACGGCGGCGCGCCGCGGATACTCCGACTCGTCCTTCAGCGCGTCCGCGAGATATTTCACCGTGTCGGGATGATTGATCTGGATCATCATTTCGACGGCTTTGGCCTGAACGTCGAGGTCGGGATCCTGCAGAAGTCTCGCGACGGCGGCGATATTGACGTTACTGCCGCGTGAGGCAAGTGCGCTGAGCGCGGCCCCGCGTACCATCTTGTTCGTGTCCCTCAGTTCCACCTCGAGTGCCGCATTGATCTCCGGGCTTTCGAATCGCTTGAGCAGGTTGATAAGATGAATCTTGACCACGGGATCGCGTCCGCCCATGCGCGCGATGAGGTCGGGAACCATTTCCGGTCGAATCATGCGATCGATGATCTTGAAAACGGCGGCTTTTTCCTTGACGTCCAGGTCGTAAGCGCGCTGCAGTAGTTCGTGCACGCTGAGGTCGTCCTTGTGGACCTGCAAGATCTCGATCAGGGCCGGCTTGGACACTTCTACGTCGTCGAACCAGTCCAGCAGTTGGGTCGCGTTGTAATCGGTCGTGCTGCAGAGGGCCCAGGCGGTGCCTTTCACGACGCGCTCGTTGCCGTCCGCGAGACCCTCGCGGTAGTAGTCCAGAGTCTTGTCGCTGACGAGCGAGGAGAGGATGTCCACGAACACCATCGTGTGCGACTTGTCGGACATTGCGAGCGCGTCGATGACCTTCGGAATGACTTTCGGCCCGACCTTCTTGATCTTGCCGACGAGTTTGCGCGCCCCGGAGCTTGTAGGATCTTTCTCTGCGACCAGTTGCTGGATCAACTGCTCCGAACGAAAGCCAGCGAGCAGGCTCATTGTCGAGCTCCGCCAAAGGAGCACACCGGAAAGCGGGGATGAGCCGTCCGCGGCTTCCCTGCTGCGAGGCCTGTTGGAGTATTTGCGTTATGAAATGACAAACGTTCTGCTCTTGCCCACGCGAAACACGGACGTCCGCGGCTCCCGCAAGCCGCGTATACTCCGCTCTCAAACCCGATGCGGCGCATTATGCCACATCGCCCCGGCGTACAATCCGACCAAGACCTTGAAAACTCAGGCTCGAAGCACATCTCCCTGCAGGACGAGGTACTTGGCAGCCGGGTGGCCTCGGTTACAATGTGCGCCCCGGCCGGCCCTCTCGAAGGGCCGGTTACAGGCAAATTTTACCTAATAAGAGAACCTGAAGTGTGACGCCGTCAACAAATTCCAGTCTGAAAGAGTTCGTCGAATCCCTGCACCTGCCCGGTATCGATCACCCGCTCGGCAAGGTGGGTCGAGTGACCACAGCCGAGGCCAGTGATGCAACCGCGCGGGTCGCGGTGGAACTCGGTTTTCCGGCAGAGGCGGTGAAAACCCGCTGGCGAGACTTTATCGTGGACGCCGTGAAGTCGGAAACCGGCGCAGGCGAGGTCGATGTGGCGCTCACGTTCGCGGTTACCGCGCACGGCGTGCAGCCTAACCTGAAACCGCTACCCGACGTACGCAACGTGATCGCCGTGTCGTCCGGCAAGGGCGGCGTCGGTAAATCGACGGTCGCGGTCAACCTGGCGCTGGCGCTGGCATCGGACGGCGCTTCCGTCGGCCTGCTCGACGCGGATATCTACGGGCCCAGCCAGCCGCACATGGTGGGGCTCGTCGGCGAGCGCCCGACGACGACGGACGGCACGAGCATGGCGCCGATGAGTGCGCTGGGCCTGCAGGTCATGTCGATCGGCTTTCTGATCGACCCCGACCAGCCGATGGTGTGGCGGGGACCAATGGTTACCTCCGCGCTGAATCAGCTGCTGAACCAGACGAGCTGGCGCGATCTCGACTACCTGATCGTGGATATGCCGCCGGGCACGGGCGACATCCAGCTGACGCTGTCGCAGCAGGTGCCGGTGTCGGGAGCCGTTGTCGTCACAACCCCGCAGGACATCGCCGCGATCGATGCGCGCAAGGGCCTGGCGATGTTCCGCAAGGTCTCTATCCCGGTGCTCGGCGTCATCGAGAACATGAGCACCCATATCTGCACGGCCTGCGGCCACGAGGAGGCCATATTCGGGGCCGGTGGTGCCGATGCGATGGTGCGTGACTTCGGTGTCGAATTGCTCGGCCGGCTGCCGCTGGATGCGAGTATTCGTGAACAGGCGGATTCGGGCAACCCGACGGTTGCCTCGGACCCGGACTCGGACGCCGCCGAGGCGTTCCGCAGCGCGGCGCGCCGCATGGCGGCCGTACTTGCCATGAAGGGCAAGGACTACAGCGCGAAGTTTCCGAAAATCGTCGTCGAGTAGGGTCCGTGAGCATCAAGTCGGATCGCTGGATTCGCCGCATGGCGACCGAATGCGGCATGATCGAACCGTTCGAGCCCGGCCAGGTGCGCGAGAACGACGGCGGACGCATTGTATCCTACGGCACGTCGAGCTATGGCTACGACGTGCGCTGTTCGAACGAGTTCAAGATCTTCACCAACATCAACTCGGCGATCGTGGATCCGAAGGCGTTCGACGAGACGAGTTTCGTCAATCTCGACAGCGACGTGTGCGTGATTCCGCCGAATTCGTTTGCCCTCGCACGCACCGTGGAGTACTTCCGCATCCCGCGGACCGTGCTCACGATCTGTCTCGGCAAGTCCACCTATGCGCGTTGCGGCATCATCGTGAACGTGACGCCGCTCGAGCCCGAGTGGGAAGGGCACGTCACGCTGGAATTCTCCAACACGACGCCGCTGCCGGCGAAGATCTACGCCAACGAGGGCGTGGCGCAAATGCTGTTCATGGAGTCCGACGAGCCTTGCGAGACCTCCTACAAGGATCGTGGCGGCAAGTACCAGGGCCAGACGGGCGTCACCCTCCCGAAAGCCTGAAGTCTCTCGACACGGGCCGAATCGAACTCCCGAGTTTTTCCCATGACCTGGCTCGACGTGCATTCGTCAGCCTTCGGAGGCGGGCTTCGGCGACGATTTTTCTCGTCATGGCTCCCTTCGGTCCGCTTTACTTCCTCGAAAAACGTCGCCGAAAGCCCGCATGGCGTGGCCAGCGAGTAGGTCGGGCGGCGAGCCGGGGCGTTTGTCGACCGAA
>JBFFEB010000026.1:0-41988 GCA_041559075.1 Woeseiaceae bacterium
GAGTAACGCTCCTTGTTGCGCTGGAATTCGATCTTCGTATTGAGATCGAGGGCATCCGCGGCCCCGTAGTAGTCGATCTGGACCGAGTGGTCGATGACCAGTTCAGCCGGCGACAGCGGGTTGATGTCCTCGGCGGAACCGCCGAGCTTGACGACCGCATCACGCATGGCGGCGAGATCGACCACGGCCGGTACACCGGTGAAGTCCTGCAGCACGACACGCGCCGGCGTGAAGGATATTTCAGTACTCGGATCGGCTTTCGGGTCCCAGTTCGCGAGCGCCAGGATGTCGTCCCGGGTGACGTCGCGCCCGTCCTCGTGGCGCAGCAGGTTCTCGAGCAGGATCTTGAGCGAATAGGGCAGTTTCGCGACGTGGCCGTCCTTGACAGCGTCCAGGCGAAAGATCTCGTAGTCTTGGCCGCCCACTGTCAGTGTCGAGCGCGCACCGAAGGTGTCCGTCATTTGTGTGTCTCCGGAGTCTTGTTTTTAGTGCAGGGCCAGCGCCCCGTGGGGTCGCGGATTATAGCGAATGCTGCATAGCAGCGCTCAGGAAATTGCCGACTCCGGCTCCGCTCGCACCGCGGCGCCATGTCTTTCCAGCACCTCGATCACGGCGCCGCCGAGACACCGATCGCCTTGATAGAAAACGATAAATTGACCGGGGGCGGCGGCTCGCTGCGGTTCGCCGAAGGTCACTATTAGACGATCGTCGAGTGCTCGCCGGACCGTGCAATCCTGGTCGGCCTGCCGGTAGCGAATCTTCGCCTTGCAGTGCAGCCCGGCATCCAGGTTCCCCGGTTCGTGGCCGATCCAGGATGCGGCGCCGGCCGTGAGCGCGTTGCAGAGCAGCAGCGGACTGTCTCCCTGGTCCACGATGAGCGCATTCCGGCCGACGTCCTTGTCCACCACGTACCAGGGCGCGTCGCCCGCGTCGCGGCGGCCGCCGATGCCGAGGCCCTGCCGCTGCCCGAGGGTGTAGTACATCAGGCCGTGGTGGCGACCGACTTCCCAGCCGCCGGGCGTCAGGATAGGCCCGGGCTGTGCCGGGAGGAAGGTCCCGAGGAACTCGCGGAACGGCCGCTCACCGATGAAGCAGATGCCGGTGCTGTCTTTCTTGTCGTGCACGGCCAGGCCCTGTTCTCTCGCGATGCGCCGGACATCGGCCTTGTCAAGTTCCCCGAGGGGAAATACCGTCTCCGCAAGTGCCTCCGCACTCACGGCGTGCAGGAAGTAGCTCTGGTCCTTGTTGCCGTCCGCCGCCTTCAATAGTGCAGTCCTGCCATCTACGCTCGCGACACGGGCGTAATGGCCGGTAGCGAGCAGTTCGCCTCCGAGGCGCGTTGCGTAGTCGCGAAACACGCCGAACTTGATCTCGCGGTTGCAGAGCACGTCCGGGTTGGGCGTGCGGCCCCTGCGGTACTCGTCGAGGAAATACTCGAACACGCGTTCGCGGTACTGTTTCGCGAAGTTCACGTGGTGCAGAGGGATGCCGAGCCGGTCGCAGACACGGCGCGCATCCTGCAGGTCCTCTGCCGCTGAGCAGTAGCCGTCGTCGTCTTCCCAGTTGGTCATGTGCAGGGCTTCGACGTCGACGCTCGCATCCTTGAGCAGAAACGCGGCTACGGCCGAGTCGACTCCGCCCGACAGGCCGAGGATGACTTTGCGTCCGGCGATATTCGTCGTGTCGTGTGTCATAGGCGCCGTATTCTAGCATCGGCCAGGGGGCGCCTTCAGGAGCATGCCGGCGCCCGGTTGCGCTTCGAGAAGGACAGGGTTTGTGGGATCGGGCCCGGGCCCGCGATGGGGACGTCAGACCAGGTCCGCGCTTGCCAGCACCGCGTGCACGTTGTGCTGCAGCGGCAGCATGCCCGAGAACAGCGAGTCCGACTGGCGGCGTCCCGCCTCGTAGTCCTGGATACAGCGCTGTACAGCCGGCGACCGCAGGCTGCGTCGCCGGTACTCGATGTCGGCGCGACTGAGCCAGCGCTTTGCGATGACGCCGTCGTCGAGCGGCCGAAACGGGTCCTCGTTGAGCAGTGTTGCCACGTAAACGATCCTGAGAAACTGCTGGCGGGTCTGAGGGTGAATCCAGAGGTAGACGCCGATAAGTTCGCCGCAGGCAACGTCGCAACCGGTCTCTTCGAGTACTTCGCGAATGACGGCCTCCTCTGGCGACTCGCCGGCCTCGAGGTGCCCGCCGGGCTGGTTGAATACGACGGCGCCTGAAGCCATTTCTTCCACCATCAGGTAAAGCCCGTCACGCTCGACGATGGCAGATACGGTCAAATCGGTGGGTTGCATCCCGGGTTTCTCTCTCTGCCTAGATGCCCAGCTGCCTGAATTCCATTTCCACCTCGCTCGCGAGCCAGATCTCGTCGAACATCTTGGCATAGAGCCTGGCGACGGCCGGCTCGTAGGTGTCCGCGATCCCCTCCCAGCGGCTCGCCTGCAGTCGGTAGACGAGCGCTGTTTCGTCTGCGATGCAGAAGGACTCGGCATGGGTGCGCAGATCTTCGCGCACGTGACGGAATTCGATATAGGTATTGAGGCGGCGCCCCAGGTGAACAAAGTTGTTGCCGTTTTTGATGGCGCGCGCAGGGTCTGCGATCAGCACGCGGATTCTCGCGTAAGTCTGCGACAGGACCAGGCGCTTGATGACCTCGAGGAATTCGGGGTCGTCGTAAATGCCCGGCTCCAGGTCGTGGGTGAAGATGGAAACCTTACGCGATGCCTCGCGGGCAACGTCGATGACGGCCTGGCGCATCTCCTCGCGGGTCGAGATTACCCAGCGTCTGCCTTTCTCCCGAGTTTCTTCCATTGCGTGCGGTTGCCGTGATCTTGTCGTGGCTGTGATGCCAAAACCGGTTATAGGGATGCTTATCTTACCGATCGTACAGCGCTCAACGTGCCAACTGCGTCACGTTTTGCACGCCTCGCGGCCGTTTGAGAACCATTCGCAGTCCGCACCAGACGTGCGTTTCAGGCCGATCGAGCAGCCTTTACGGGGGGGGCGACGAGTTCACATATCGCGGTGAACGGCGATCGGTGGGAATCGAGGTGCAATTGTGCAGGCCAGCTCAGTAATCGCGTGCCAGGTCCTCGGCAAGCCCCAGGTAAGACTCCGGCGTCAGTTCCAACAAGCGGGCCTTTTCGGGCGCCGGGATTTCCAGCGTCGCGATGAACTCCCGCATCAGTTCGCTCGTGACAGCCCGGCCGCGCGTCAGCGCCTTGAGCTTCTCGTAAGGCTCGGGAATACCGTGGCGCCGCATGACGGTTTGCACGGCTTCGGCGAGCAGTTCCCAGGCGTCGGCGATGTCCGCCCGAATTGCGTCAGGATTCACCTGCAGCTTGTCGATGCCCTTCAGCGCCGAGCGCATCGCGATAACGACGTAACCGAGTGCTACGCCGAAGTTGCGCTGTACGGTCGAGTCGGTGAGGTCACGCTGCCAGCGCGATACGGGCAGTTTTTCGGCAAAATGGCCGAGCAGAGCGTTCGCCATGCCCAGGTTGCCCTCCGCATTCTCGAAGTCGATCGGATTGACCTTGTGCGGCATCGTGGACGAACCGACCTCGTCCAGGGCGACTTTTTGCGTGAAGTAGCCGAGCGAGATATAGCTCCAGATATCCCGGCACAGGTCGATGAGAATCGTGTCGTAACGAGCGACGGCGTGCGCGTATTCCGCGGTCCAGTCGTGCGGTTCGATCTGCGTCGTGTGCGAGTTGGGCTCCAACCCAAGCGACTCGATGAAGCGGGTACTGATGGCACGCCAGTCCGCATCCGGGTAGGCAATTACGTGTGCATTGTAATTGCCGACGGCACCGTTGAACTTGCCGCGAATCGCGACGTCGCCGAAACGTAGCTGTGCCATCTCCAGCCGCTTGACGAAATTGGCAATCTCCTTGCCCAGCGTTGTCGGGCTCGCCGGTTGCCCGTGGGTGCGGGAGAGCATTGCAAGGTCGGCGTGCTGTTGCGCCATGGACTGAAGTCTCGCCTTCAGTTCGCGCATCAGCGGCATGAGCACCTCTCTGCGGGCGGTTCGCAGCATCAGCGCGTAGGCGACGTTGTTGATGTCTTCCGACGTACAGCCGAAATGCAGGAAATCCTTGAGCGATGCGGTGTCTGACCCATCGCCGAGTTTCTCGCGGATGAAGTACTCGACCGCCTTGACGTCGTGGTTCGTCGTTGCCTCGATCTTCTTGACGCGTTCCGCATCGTCGAGCGAAAAATCGTCCACGATACTGTTGAGCAGGTCTTTCAGGACCGGGCCCGGCGAGCCGATCTCGGTAATGTCCTTTTCGTCGGCCAGCGCCTGCAGCCAGCGGACCTCGACGAGTACCCGAAAGCGGATCAGGCCGTATTCCGAGAAGATATCGCGCAGGCCGCCGACCTTGTCCGCGTAGCGGCCGTCGGCTGGCGACAGGGCCTTGAGCGTGGAGACATTCATGAGACCGAAACCAGTGTAGACTTGCGCGCGCAAAGCGCGAATCATACACGATTGTTGCAGAACCCCAGACCCGAATTTTCACGACCTGAGCCGGGATATCGAGACGATGAACGACAAGAAATACCGTACAGAACACGACAGCATGGGAGAACTCCAGGTACCCGAGGACGCGTTATGGGGCGCACAGACCCAACGCGCAGTGGAGAATTTTCCGATCAGCGGGCTGACGATGCCGCGACAGTTCATTGCGGCGCTCGGTCTGGTCAAGTGGGCGGCGGCCGGCGCCAATGCTGAACTCGGCCTCATGAAGAGCGACGTGGCCGTGGCCGTGCAGAAGGCTGCGCTGGAGGTTGCGGACGGTCAGTACGATGCGCATTTCCCGATCGACGTCTTCCAGACCGGTTCGGGCACGAGTTCCAACATGAACGCGAACGAAGTCATCGCGCATCTCGCAACCGGGAAGCTCGGTTCCGACGTGCACCCCAACGACCATGTCAATATGAGCCAGTCGAGCAACGACGTCATCCCGACCTGCGTCCACGTGAGCGCCGCGATCGCCATTCAGCGACAGTTGTTGCCGGCGCTCGAGCACCTCGGCGGTGTACTCGAGGTCAAGGCGGAAGCGTTGCGCGATGTCGTCAAGACGGGCCGTACTCATCTCATGGATGCCATGCCCGTGACGCTCGGCCAGGAACTGGACGGCTGGCGTTCGCAGGTCGAGCACGGCAGTGAACGCATCCGAGGCTCGATGAAACGCCTCGTGTGCCTCGCGCAGGGCGGCACGGCGGTTGGGACCGGCATCAATGCGCACCCGAAATTCGGCGAAAAGGTCGCCGTGCTGCTTTCCGAGCAGACCGGTGTGAAGTTTGCCGAGGCGGCGTCAAAGTTCGAGGCACTGAGCAGCCAGGATGCGGCGGTCGAGATATCCGGTCAGCTGCGGGTGCTCGCGGTGAGCCTGACCAAGATCGCCAACGACCTGCGCTGGATGAACTCGGGGCCGCTGGCTGGCATCGGCGAGATCGCATTGCCGGCGTTGCAGCCGGGCTCGAGCATCATGCCCGGCAAGGTCAACCCGGTCATTCCCGAAGCGGTCGCGATGGTCTGCGCGCAGGTCATCGGCAACGATGCGACCATCGCCATAGGTGGGCAGTCGGGCAATTTCCAGCTCAACGTGATGCTGCCCGTCGTCGCCTACAACCTGCTGCAGAGTATCGAACTGCTCGCGAACGCATCGACCTGTCTCGCCGACAAGGCGATCAGGGACTTTACTGTCAACGAGGCCAATATCAATCGTGCGCTCGGGCGGAATCCCATTCTTGTCACAGCGCTGAACCCGGTCATCGGCTACGAGATGGGTGCGGCCGTTGCCAAGAAAGCCTACGCGGAAGGCCGGTCCGTGAAAGAGGTCGCAAAAGAGATGACCGATCTGACCGATGGGGAACTCGATCGCTTGCTGGATCCGGCCGCGCTGACCAAGGGCGGCATCCAGCACTAGCGCCGGTTTTGCCCCCTCCCGACGCACTCACCGCGGCACGGCTCCAGGAGCGACTGGCCGGGACGCGCGCACCCGAGGATCCGTTCGCCGTGGTGATGCCGCCGGGCAGCGAGCGCTGGCCGGCGATCGTACGCGAGCGTATTGCGCGCACGCTGCGGCCGGCTGGGGTGCTGATCCCGGTGATCGACCGGGTCGCGGGCCTGTCGGTACTGCTGACGCAGCGCTCCGCCGAACTCAAGCACCATGCGGGACAGGTCAGTTTCCCCGGGGGGCGCATGGAAGCGCACGATTCGGACGTGGTGCAGACCGCCCTGCGGGAGACGCACGAGGAAGTCGGCATCCCGCCGCAAGCCGTCGCGGTCGTCGGCTACCTGCCACCGATGCCCACGGTCACCGGCTACGCCGTTACGCCCGTTGTCGGCCTGGTTAGCGAGGAAATCTCGTTGCAGATCGACCGTACCGAAGTCGAGTATGCCTTCGAGGTGCCGCTGGAGTTCCTGCTCGACCGGCGCAATGAGCGTGCGCTGGAACGTGAGTACCGCGGCAAGAGGATTCCCACGGTGGAGTTCCATTTCGGTGGTGAGCGCATCTGGGGGGCTACCGCCCATATCCTCATCGAGCTCAGAAAAATATTGATAAAATAAAGGGTTATGAGTGAAATAACGAAACTACTCGAGATAATGGATAGCCTCCGTGATCCCGATTCGGGCTGTCCGTGGGACCTCGAGCAGGATTTTGCGACGATCGCGCCGTACACGATCGAGGAAGCGTACGAGGTGGCCGATGCGATCGACCGGGACGACATGCCGGGCCTGCGTGACGAGCTGGGCGATCTGTTGTTCCAGGTGGTGTTCTATGCGCGCATGGCGAAGGAGGCCGGTGCGTTCGATTTCGGCGATATCGTTGACGGTATCTGCGACAAGATGCTGCGCAGGCACCCCCATGTCTTCGGTTCGGATGCCGAGCGGGCCGCAGGCCTGCGCGAGGGCAGCTGGGAACGCATCAAGGCGGAGGAGCGCGGCGGAGACGATGAGGAAAGCGTACTGGGGAGCATCGCGCGGGCCCTGCCTGCGCTGAAACGGGCACAGAAACTCGGCAAGAGGGCGGCCGGTGTGGGTTTCGACTGGCCCGATCCGGGCGGCGTGCGCGAGAAGATCTCGGAGGAGTTCGCGGAACTCGAGCAGGCCCTGCGAACCCGGGAGCCGGCGCGAGTCGAGGAGGAATTCGGCGACCTGCTGTTCGCGGTCGTCAACCTCGCGCGTCACCTGGATGTCGATGCCGAAAAGGCCCTGATGGCCGCCAATCGCAAGTTCGAGCAGCGCTTCGGCGAAATGGAGCGCGCGATCAGGGAGTCGGGCGGCCGGTTCGGCGATCACGACCTCGAATCGCTGGAGCGAGAGTGGCGCGCCGCGAAACGGCGCCTGTCCTGAACGCTCGCCGCGGACATTCATAAAGTATTCAGTATTCAGGCTTTTTTTGCCGACTCCCGTTCAGGCTTCGTTCATTGCCGCAGCCGTAATCTTGTCCCCAGGCTGGCAACAGGGCCGGTCGCAAGCGAAAAGGTCAGGAACAATGGATACCAAGGCAATAAACGTACGACGAGTAATGACAGGTCTGGCTGCAGTGTCGCTGCTCACGACGCTTTCCGCGCAGGCGGCGGCTGCCCAGTACGATTACGCCCGAGTCATCAGCTCCGAACCGATCGTGCGCTACGTTACCGTGACGACGCCGGTGCGGGAATGCTGGCAGGAAACCGAGTACTACACCGTCGAGCGGCCTGTGCCGGGCAGCGGCGTACGCACCCTCGTCGGCGCCGTGGTGGGCGGTGTGATCGGCCACCAGTTCGGCAGCGGTCGGGGCAACGATGCCGCCACCGTCGCGGGGAGCATCATCGGCGCCGCGATCGGCAACGACAGTGCCAGGCGCCGCTACGGTGCCAGCCACAGCGCCACGGAGTACGCACGGCCCGTCGAACGCTGCGAAACCCGCATGACGTCGCACCAGGAAGAACGTATCGACGGCTACCGGGTCGTGTACAAGTATCACGGCCAGAAGTACGAGACGCGGATGCCGTACGACCCGGGCCGCGAGCTTCGCGTGCGGGTCGATATCCGCCCGGCCGGCTGAGACCGGGCGGCCAGCGGATTACTGTGATGCACCGCGTTGCAATCGGCTCGCCGGCAGAGGACACTGTCGCCGAGTTGATTGCGGGCAGTCGCTCGCACCGAATATCGGAAATATAGTGACACGATTAATGTTGATCTCCGTCGTCGCCGGGATATTTCTCGTTCCGGCGGCCGCCAGCGCCCTCGATCTCGAGGAGTCGCTCCGCCAGCTCCACGAACAGCATCGCCAGGCAGAGAATTCCGACCTGGCGATTGCGAAGGACGGTATGACGCTGGACCAGGCCATCGAGTCCGTGCGCCGGCGCGGTGACGTGGACCGCATCCTGAGCGCAGAAACCCGTCGTGACGGTGATCGCGAGATGCATTACATCCGTTACCTGACGAGGGACGGCAAAGTGAAGACCGCGAAGATCCGCGGCAGGTCACTCCGTTAGCCGGACGGTTCGCATGCGTTTGCTGGTCATCGAAGACGACGACACCCTGCGCGAATCACTGGTGGCGCAGCTTGTTGACTTGGGGTACGCGGTCGAGCAGGCGGCCGACGGCCGCGAAGGGCTCTATTTCGCGCTAGAGTACCCGGTGGATCTCGCGATCATCGACCTGGGCTTACCGGAAGTATCGGGGCTCGACATCATTCGCGGAGCGCGCGAGAAGGGCAAGACCTACCCGATATTGATCCTTACCGCTCGGGGCCGTTGGCAGGACAAGGTGGACGGGCTCAGCGCGGGCGCGGACGACTACGTCGTCAAGCCCTTTCACTTCGAGGAAGTCAGTGCGCGCGTGCATGCGCTGCTGCGGCGAAGCGGTGGCTGGGCATCATCCATTATGACGGCCGGACCGGTCGTGCTGGACATGGCGCGGCAGGACGTCACGGTGGACGGCTCGCCCGTCGAGCTGACCAGTTTCGAATACAAGATCATCGAGTACCTGATGCTGAGAGCGGGCCAGGTCATTTCCAAGACGGAGTTGACCGAGCGTCTCTATGACCAGGACTTCGAACGCGACAGCAACGTCATCGAGGTCTTCATCGGCCGGTTGCGCAAGAAGCTCGACCCGGACAATACACTGAAGCCGATCGAGACCCTGCGCGGCCGTGGCTACCGGTTCGCGCTGGAACGAAACCAGTCGGGGTAATCGTAGTCAGTCCGCGGCGGTCATGTCATCGTTAAGCGCACGCCTGTTGGTATCGGTCAGCGTGCTGCTCCTGGTGTTCTTCGGCGCTACGGTGGTCGTGCTCGATACGGCCTTCCGCACCGCCGGCGAGCAAGCCAGGCGAGACATCCTCGACGGTCATTTGATGCAGCTGCTGGCTGCCGCCAACCCCAACGACGAAGGCGCCCTGAATTTCCCGCCGGACCTGCACGAGGAACGCTTCAACACGATTGGTTCGGGTCTCTATGGCGAGCTGCGCGATGACGGCGGAGAACTGACCTGGCGATCACGCTCGGCGCTGGGCCTGAAAATTCCGCAGGGCAGTTTTCCGCGGCTCGGCGTCCGGGTCTTCGGCCGCGAGTCACTCGAAGACGGTACGCCGCTTCTGACGTTGAGCCTCGCGGTGCAATGGGAGTTCCCGGACGGCGAACTCAAGCCCTATGTCTTCAAGGTGGCGGAGAGCCTCGACTCGTTCAACGCCCAGGTCGCGGAATTCCGCCGCCAGCTCATCGGTTGGTTCGCCGCAATCGCGCTGATCATGCTGTTGTCCATATCCGTGCTGATGCGCGGGCTGTTGCGGCCGCTGCGGCAGATCGAGACAGAGATCGGCGAGATCGAAGAGGGCAAGCGTGCTTCGCTGTCAGAGAAATTCCCGACCGAACTCACCGGCGTTGCACGCAATATGAACCTCCTGATCGACAACGAGCGAGCGCGCTCGGACCGCTACCGGCACACGCTCGATAATCTCGCTCACAGCCTGAAGACGCCGCTGGCGGCGATGCGGGCGCTGACGTCGGACATCGGTTCGTCGCAAGGGCTGCAGGGCCGATTCAACGAGCAGATCGAACGCATGGACGAGATCGTGCGCTACCAGCTCAGAAAACCCGCGGCGTCTGCGGCCGACAACCTGGTTCTCGGCCCCGTTCCCGTAGCGCAGGAGGTGGAACGGCTCGTGGGCGCCTTGCGCAAGGTCTACCACGACAAACGCCCGGTCATCGAGACCGACGTTGCGCCGGATATCCGCTTCCGTGGCGACACGGGGGATTTCCTGGAACTCGTCGGAAACCTGCTGGACAATGCCTGCAAGTGGTGCAAGGGCAGGGTGGCGATCACGGTTCGGGACTCGGAAAGGTCCCGGGACCGCCGCGGCGGGATACGGCTGGCGGTGGACGATGACGGGCCGGGCATTCCGGAAGACGCCGCCGAAGCGCTCCTGGAACGCGGCATGCGCCTCGACGAAGCAACGCCGGGAGACGGCATCGGCCTGGCGATCGTGCGCGACCTCGTTAAGTCCTATGGGGGCACGCTCACGATTGAACGCTCCGCGCTCGGCGGCGCGAAGTTCACTGTTGATATCCCGCCTGCGGCGGACCGTCGCTAGCCTGGGGTACGTTCGCCGCTCAGGGCTTTGGCCGAGACACCGATCTTCTCGATCAGGTCGACCGGAAATACGATCGTATTGCTCTTCTCGTTGGCGATTTCCTTCAGCGTCTGCAGGTAGCGAAGCGTCAGCGCCGACTCCTCCTTTGCCAGCATGTTCGCTGCTTCGGCGAGCATCGTTGCTGCTTGTTTTTCGCCCTCGGCGTTGATCACCTTGGCGCGCCGCGCGCGCTCGGCTTCGGCTTGCTGCGCGATCGCCCGGATCATGCTTTCGTCCAGATCGACGTGTTTGATCTCCACGTTGGCAACCTTGATACCCCAGTTGTCCGTGCGCTGATCGAGAATCCCCTGGATGTCCTCGTTGAGCCGGTCGCGCTCCGCGAGCATGTCGTCGAGCTCATGCTGGCCGAGCACTGATCGCAGCGTCGTCTGGGACAGCTGGCTGGTCGCCTCGAATACGTTGGCGACGCGGATGACCGCTTTCTCGGGATCGACGATGCGGAAATAGATGACCGCGTTGACTCGCACCGAGACATTGTCCCTCGAGATAACGTCCTGCGTCGGTACGTCGAGCACGATTACGCGCAGGTCGACCTTGACCATCTTTTGCAGGCCGGGGATCAGGATAATGAGGCCGGGTCCCTTGACCTTCTGGAAACGGCCCAGGAAGAAGACAACGCCCCGCTCGTATTCCTTGAGGATCTTGAACGTGTTGTAGGCGATGACTATGACGAGCGCGGCGATCAGCCCGATTGTTGCAAGTTCCATCGTTAATTCCTCGCTGGTATGTCCGTTGTTTTGCGTCAGGTCTGCAGCTGCGCGTCGCGTGCGTCTGCCTGCGAAGTCGGTTCGACCTCGAGTGTCAGGCCCCGCATCGCGCGCACCACGACCTCCTGGTCCTTACGAATCGGTTCCTCGCTGTGTGCCGCCCAGGCTTCGCCTTCCAGCCAGACTTTGCCGTCGCCGGTGAAGTCCTGCATGGCGGTACCCGTCCCGCCGATGATCGATCCGCGGCCCGAGACGGCGCCGCGCTTGCGCAGCTTGAGCGCGTAGCCGACGAGCCAGATGATCGCCAATGCCGCGAGTACCGCAAGGCCGATTACGAATCCCACTGAAATACCGAATCCTGGTACACCACTATCGAACATCATGATGGCGCCGAAAACGAAGGCGGCTACACCGCCCAACCCGAGTGCGCCGAAACTCGGCGCGAAGGCTTCTGCAACCATGAGGGCGATACCCACGATGATCAAGGCGAGGCCGGCATAATTCACGGGCAGGACCTGCAGGGCGTACGCGGCTAGCAGCAGGCAGATCACGCCGACGACGCCCGGAACGATGGCCCCAGGGTTCCAGCCCTCGTACATGAGCCCATAGAGCCCGATGATGCCGAGCAGCAGCACGATTTCCGGGTTTGCGATCGCCGACAGTATCTTGATGCGCCAGTTCGGTTCGAATTTCTCGATGGTCGCGTCCAACGTGGCGAGCGCGACCTCCTGCGAATCCATGCTGACTTCGTAACCATCGAGTTGCTCGAGCAGGTCGGCGTGGTCCTCGGCGATGAACTCGATAACGTTTTGCTCCAGCGCTTCCCTGGCGGTGAGCGTAGCCGCTTCGGTGACGGCTTTCTCGGCCCACTCGGCATTGCGATCGTGGCGTTCGGCCAGCCCGCGGATGTAAGCAATTGCGTCGTTCAGCACCTTGCGTTCCATGGCGCTGCCTGGCGCAGGCGGCGCCGTATCCCGGGCCTCGCCATCGCCCTCCGATTCGCCGTCTGGCTCTTCCGCAGGCTCGCCAACCGGCTCGGCCGGTGTCACGTCCTCGCCGTTCAGCGACACGGGCGTGGCTGCGCCGAGGTGTGTGGTCGGTGCCATGGCCGCGATATGGCTGGCAAGCAGGATGTAGGTGCCGGCGCTGTCCGCACGAGCGCCCGCCGGAGAGACGTAGGTGGCGACAGGCACCGACGAGCCCAGGATATCCTGGACCATGTCGCGCATCGGCTTCGCCAGGCCGCCTGGCGTGTCGATATCGATGATGATGAGTTCCGCGTTCCGCTCCTCGGCATGCCGGATGCCGGTCGCCAGGTAGTCGGCGGTAGCAACGCCGATGCCGCCTTTGATTTCGAGGACGACAACCGTCTCGTCCGCGGCGCTCGCCGCATAAGTGGCGAGGCTGAGGAGGGTCGCGACGAATGCGCGTCGGATGGTCGATTTCATAACGTCATCATAGCAGGGCTGATGGCTGTTGATCGGGCAGTTTTGGTGGCATGCTTCGCTTCATGTTCATCCGATTTATTACGACCGGCGGCACGATCGACAAAATCTACTTCGACGCGCTGAGCCAGTTCGAGGTCGGGGACTCGCAGGTCGAGCACATCCTCAAGGAAGGCCTCGTCCAGTTTGACTACGAGATCGTGCCGTTGTTGCAAAAAGACAGCCTGGAAATGACCGACGCGGATCGCGCGGAGCTGCGCAGGTTCATCGAGAAAGACGATGCGAGTTTTTACGTCATTACCCACGGCACGGACACGATGGCCGAGACGGCCCGTGTGCTGCAGGGCCTCGAAAGCAAGACGGTCGTGCTTACGGGGGCGCTGACCCCGGCGCGATTCCGCACCACCGACGCGATCTTCAACGTCGGTATGGCTGTCGCCGCAGTGCAGGTCTCAGCGCCGGGCGTGTACATCGCAATGAGCGGGCAGGTATTCGCTGCCGGCGAGGTGCGCAAGAACCGTGCCGAAAACCGCTTCGAGGCCGTGTAGGAGCGGGCCTCGGCCCGCGAACGATCGCGGTTCCGCAAGGGTCCTATCGGCAATGCAAGCGCTTAGAGGTCGAAATTGATGCCCTGCGCGAGCGGTAGCTCCTTACCCCAGTTGACGGTGTTGGTCTGCCGCCGCATGTAAGCCCGCCATGCATCGGAACCAGCCTCGCGGCCACCGCCCGTCTCCTTCTCGCCGCCGAATGCGCCACCGATCTCGGCGCCGGAGGTGCCGATGTTGACGTTGGCGATTCCACAGTCCGAACCCGCGTGCGAAAGGAAGTACTCCGCGTTCTGCAGGTTGTCCGTAAAAATCGCGGACGACAGCCCCTGGACGACGCCGTTCTGCATCTCGACGGCTTCATCCAGCGTTCTGTAAGGGAGCAGGTAGAGCAGCGGTCCGAAGGTCTCCGTCTGGACGATAGTCCAATCGTTCCTCGCGACTGCGATTGCCGGCGTTATGAAATTGCCCGGCCTGTCGATGCGCTCCCCTCCACAAAGGATTTCACCACCCGCCTCGCGCACGGTTTCGAGGGCAGCTTCGACGCGCTCGATGGCGGCCTCGTCGATCAGCGGGCCCATCAGCGTCTTCGAATCGAGCGGGTCGCCGATACGCACCTGCTCATATGCCTTGACCAGACCCGCCTTCAGCTCATCGAGGCGTGATTCGTGCACGATGATGCGCCGTGTCGTGGTGCAGCGCTGACCGGCTGTCCCCACGGCGCCGAATACGATCGCCGGCACGACGAGTTCCATGTTGGCATACTCGTCGACAATGATAGCGTTGTTACCGCCCAGTTCGAGCAGCACCTTGCCCATGCGTTTCGCAACCTGCACACCGACCTGGCGGCCGATCGCGGACGAGCCCGTAAACGAGATGAGATCGATACGCCGATCGTCGACGAACTGCTTCGCGAGTTCGTTGTTGGCATCGTTGATCAGGCAGGAAAACGTCGGCAGGTCGAGGTCGGCAACGGCCTCGTTGACGATCTTCTGCACGGCGACCCCGCACAGCGGCGTCTTCGGCGACGGCTTCCAGATGCTCACGTTACCGCAGATCGAAGCGAGGCTTGTGTTCCAGGACCACACTGCCACCGGGAAATTGAACGCGGTGATCGTGCCGACGAGACCAAGCGGGTGCCATTGCTCGTACATGCGATGCTGCGGACGCTCGGAGTGCATCATCTTGCCGTAGAGCATGCGCGACTGGCCGACCGCGAAGTCGAAGATATCGATCATTTCCTGGACTTCGCCGTCGCCTTCGGCCTTGATCTTGCCGTTCTCCAGGGACACGAGGCTGCCGAGCGCATCCTTGTGGTCCCGCAGGGCATTGCCAATACGCCTTGCCGCTTCACCGCGCACGGGCGCCGGCACGTTGCGCCACTCGCGGAACGAGTCCTTCGCCAGGTTGACGAGGCGGTCGTATTCCACGGGCGTCGTCGAGCGCACGCTGGCGATCAGTTCGCCGTTCGCCGGGTTGATCGATGCGATCAACGGCGCCGAGGTGTCCTCGCTGCCGTCGCTGCCGAACCAGGTTCCCGGGTTGCTGTCTGCAAGCCCGAGTGAGTCGAGAATCTTTTTCATAGCGTCATCCTTCGGCTTTGCTGCGCTGGTGTCCCGTCTCGCCGCGGGCGATCATCGTCGCCGACTCGCGGTTATCGCCGCCGTGCGCGAAATAGCGGCCGAAACGATTCTCAAGCACGTCCGCAAGGCGAAACTGCTCCTGCGCGACGAATCCGTGATAGTTATCGGGGTCCTCGAGCACGATATCAATGATCGCGCAGATGCCTGCCGCCGTCGTGATCTGGATGGCCGACCAGAGCCGCCCCGCGACGACCTGCGGGTAAACCTTGTTCACGTAGTTTTCTTCGCGGAACTCGCCATCCTGTATGCCGGTCACCGCTGCGTAGATGATGACGACGTCCTGCAGCGTCTGCGGCACCGATTTCTCGAGGATGCGCTTCAGCGTGTCGCGGTCGTCATTGAGCTTCAATCCGTTCATGAGCAGCCGCATCTGCTCGCAATGACCCGGGTAACGGATCGTCTTGTAATTCATCGTCTTCACGCGGTCGCCATATGTCTCCGCGAGCGACCCGAGGCCGCCGGAGGTGTTGAACGCCTCGTAGAGCTTGCCGTCGATCTCTATGGACTCCAGCCCCTCGAGCGGCAGGACCCCGACTTCCTTGCCGTCCACGATGGCATTACAGACGTTGCCGTACTCGTTGATGACGCCGTCGGTCGACCACGTCAGCGAGTACTTGAGCACATTGTTGGGGTGCTGCGGCAGGGCACCCACACGAAGTTTGACGGAACGTACCTCGTCAAAGTGCTGGATCAGTTCATTCGCCGCGATGCTGATGAAGCCCGGCGCGAGGCCGCACTGCGGCACGAATGCCACGGCTGCGCCTTCACCGATCTTGCGCACCTCGGTCGTAACCGCGACATCCTCCGTCAGGTCGAAGTAATGCAGGCCTTCGGCGCGGGCCACTTCGGCGACGGCGACGTTGCAGAAATAGGGCAAGCTCGAGACGAGGGCGGCCGGCTTGTGCTCCCGCACGTGCTGCATGAGGGCTTCCTTGTTGCTCGCATCGAGATCGAAGGCCGCGATCGTGTCGAGCCGATGCGCCTTTGCAACCGATTCGGCGACGCCGGGCGCGGCGTCGGCGAGTTGAACACGGTAGCTGCCGCTTTCGGCGAGCAGGCCGGAAATGAGGGCACCGATCTTGCCGGCGCCAAGCACGAGAATGTCTTGCATTTGGGGGGCTCCCGAAAACCACGCCGCCACGGGCGGACGGCTCGAAGATGGCGCGCATTGTGCCAATGTCCGCGGAACCTTTCCAGATGAAAGCTTTGCAGTTTTGCGGTGCAGCATGGCATAGTCCGGCGCATGAACAAGACGCCGCCAATGACGCGCAGCGCCGCCGCATCGGACTGGTATCCGGCCAGCTGGCAGGCGATGCCTGCAGCCCAGCAGCCGATCTATCCGGACCAGGCGGCGCTCGATCGCGCGGTCGCTGAACTGGGCCGTTTGCCGCCGCTCGTAACGTCCTGGGAGATTGACTCGCTCAAGGACGAGTTCGCGCGCGCGCAGCGAGGTGACGCGTTCATCCTGCAGGGGGGTGACTGTGCCGAGACCTTCGATGAGTGCACCTCCGAGAATATCGTCGCGAAGCTGAAGATCCTGCTGCAGATGAGTCTCGTGATCCTTTACGGGCTCAAGAAGCCGGTGATCCGCGTGGGACGCATGGCCGGCCAATACGCCAAGCCTCGTTCAGCCGATACGGAGACGCGCGAGGGACACTCGCTGCCCAGTTTTCGTGGCGATCTCGTGAATCGCAACCCGTTCACGGCTGCCGACCGCGTTCCCGACCCGCAGCTCATACTGCGTGGCTACGAGCGGGCGGCCCTGACGCTGAACTTCGTACGCTCGCTGATCGACGGCGGTTTCGCGGATCTCCACCACCCGGAATACTGGGACCTCAACTGGGTCGGTCATTCACCCATGGCGGACGAGTACCATGCGATCGTCGCGTCCATCTCCGATTCGCTGGACTTCCTGGAGACCGTTGCCGGCCAGCCCGTTCACAAGACCCGCAGGGCGGACATCTACGCGGCCCACGAGGGCCTGCATCTGCTCTACGAGCAGGCACAGACACGATTCCTCGACCGCCGCGAACGCTGGTATAACCTGACGACCCATTTCCCCTGGATCGGCATGCGCACGGCCGCGACCGATGGCGCGCACGTCGAATTCTTCCGCGGCATCGCGAACCCGGTCGGGATAAAGATCGGTCCCGGCATGACGCGGGAATGGATCCAGGAGCTGGTTGCGATACTGAATCCCAACAACGAACCGGGGCGCTTGACGTTCATCCACCGCTTTGGCGCCGGCGCTATCGAGGACCACCTGCCGGACCTGATCACGGCCGTGCGCGATACGGGTTCACCGGTCCTGTGGGTCTGCGACCCCATGCATGGCAATACGGAGAGCACTGCTGATGGCGTCAAGACGAGACGTTTCGACAAGATCGTTGCGGAACTGGAGTCGGCCTTCCGAGTGCACAAGTCCATGGGCAGTTGCCTGGGCGGTGTGCACCTCGAGCTCACGGGCGAGAATGTCACCGAATGCACCGGCGGCGCGCGGGGCCTGACGGACGGGGATCTCGCGATGGCCTACAAATCGACTGTTGACCCGCGGCTGAATTACGAGCAGGCGATGGAAGTCGCTATGCGCATCGCGGGCCTCCACAAGTAGGAGCGGGTCTCAACCCGCGACCGGTCGCGGGTCCAGGCCCGCGCCTACATTCGGCTAATTGAGGTCTCCCGCCGGGCAGGTACAATGCACGCCCACCCAGCCGAGAGAGACCATGCATTACGACTACATCGAGGTGCCACCCGGCGGCGAGGCTATCACCGCGAATCCCGATCACACCCTGAACGTCCCCGACCGCCCGGTCATTCCCTACATCGAGGGCGACGGCATCGGTATCGACGTCACGCCGGTCATGCTCGACGTCGTCAACGCGGCGGTGCAGAAGGCGTACGGCGACGCTCGCGTGATTGCGTGGATGCAGGTCTACGCGGGGCAGAAGGCGACCGAGGTCTACGGCGGCGAGGTTTACATGCCTGACGAGACCCTGCACGCGTTGGAGAAGTTCGTCGTATCGATCAAGGGCCCTCTGGCGACACCCATCGGTGGCGGCATCCGGTCGCTGAACGTTTCCATCCGGCAGGCACTCGATCTTTATGCCTGTGTGCGGCCGATCCGCTATTTCCCGGGGGTCATCACGCCGATGAAGGACTCCAACCTCGTGGACATGACGGTGTTCCGCGAGAACACCGAGGATATCTACGCGGGCATCGAGTACCCGACGGGATCGCAGGAAGTTCAAAAGCTCATCCACTTTCTGCAGACCGAGCTCGGCACCAACAAGATCCGATTCCCGGCCAGCTCCGGCATCGGCATCAAACCCGTGTCGCGTGAAGGTTCGGAGCGCCTGGTGCGCAAGGCGATCCAGTACTGCGTCGACCGCGACCAGAGTTCCGTGACGCTCGTGCACAAGGGCAACATCATGAAGTTCACCGAGGGCGCGTTCTGCCACTGGGGCTACGAGGTTGCTCGCGAAGAGTTCGGTGCGACCGAGAAGGACGGCGGACCCTGGCTGAGCTTCCCCAACCCGGTCACCGGCAACGAGATCATCATCAAGGACGTGATAGCGGACAACTTCCTGCAGCAGATCCTGATGCGACCGGAGGAGTACGACATCATCGCGACCCTGAACCTGAATGGCGATTACATATCCGATGCGCTGGCCGCGCAGGTGGGCGGTATCGGCATCGCGCCGGGCGCTAACATCGGCGACGCTGTCGGCGTGTTCGAGGCCACGCACGGCACCGCACCCGGATTCGCCGGCAAGGACCGGGTCAACCCGGGCTCGCTGATCCTGTCGGCCGAGATGATGTTGCGCTACATCGGCTGGATCGAGGCCGCGGACTTCATCATGAAGGGCGTCGCGAATACAATCGCCAATGGGGAACTTACGTTCGACTTGGCGCGCCTGCGCGAAGCCATGCATCGGCCGATCCGCAAGGAACGCCCGCACGACCGCAAAGAAGTCGAGGAGGAACTCGAAGAGCTCATTCCGGGCGCCACGCTCGTGGGTTGCAGCGAGTTCGGCCGTGCCGTGATCCGCCACATGGACGACGAATAGGGCGGGATCGTGGCTGATGCAATCTTCGACCGGGGTTGCCGGGCCTGCCCGCGGCTGGCCGGCTTCCTCGACGAGGTGAATGCGCGCTACCCGGATTACTACTGCAGGCCGGTGCCGCCTTTCGGTGACGCGTCGGCGCGGCTACTCATCGTCGGTCTCGCCCCGGGCATGCACGGCGCCAACCGTACCGGCCGGCCGTTTACGGGCGACCATGCCGGTATCCTGCTGTACGAGACCCTGCACAGATTCGGTTTCAGCTCCGCGGCCGAGAGCCTGTCGGCGGACGATGGCCTGGCGCTGCTCGACTGCCGCATCACCAACGCGGTGAAGTGCCTGCCGCCGGACAACAGGCCCATTGGCTCGGAGATCAACACCTGTAACCGGTTTCTAGTGAACGAGCTGGCCACGCTGGCACCGGGATCCGTGGTGTTGGCGCTCGGCGGGATCGCTCACCGGGCAGTCGTCAAAGCGCGCGGCCTACGGCAGGCGGAGTTCAAGTTCGCTCACGCGGCCGATCACTACCTGGGCGGCATCTATCTGCTCGACTCGTATCACTGCAGTCGTTACAACACCAATACACGGCGCCTGACGCCCACGATGTTCGATGCCGTGTTCGAGCGTGCACGCGAACTCGTGCAGCTATAGGAACGCGCCCCGGCGCGCAATCGCGGTTCGAGAACCGCTCCTGCATCAAATGCGTGGCATAGTCAATTTGCAATGACCGGCCAAGACACATTCGACGCGAAGTCATTCTTGCGCACGCTGACGCACCGGCCCGGCGTGTACCGCATGCTCGACGACAAGCACAAGGTCATCTACGTCGGCAAGGCGCGGGACCTGAAGAAGCGTGTGTCGAGCTACTTCTACCGTACGCAGGCCTCACCGAAGACAGCGGCAATGATGCAGCTCGTTGCGCGCGTCGAAGTGACCGTGACCAACACCGAAGCCGAGGCGCTGCTGCTCGAGTACAACCTCATCAAGCAGCACAAGCCAAGGTTCAACGTCCTGCTCCGCGACGACAAGAGTTACCCGTACATTTACGTTTCCACCAATCACCCGTTCCCGCGGCTGCGATTCCACCGCGGGCCACGAACCGGTAAGGGACGTTATTTCGGCCCATACCCGAGCACGAGCGCCGTGCGCCAGACGCTCAACGACCTGCAAAAGCTGTTCCTGATCCGCAATTGCCGCGATACCTTCTTCCGCAACCGCACGCGGCCATGTCTGCAGTACCAGATCCGACGCTGTACCGCGCCCTGCGTCGGCCTGATCAGCGAGCCGGATTACGCCCGAGATATCGGCGCAGCGATCCAGTTTCTGGAGGGACGCAACCGGAGCGTGATCGATACCTTCGTGAAGCGCATGGAGGCGGCAGCGGAGGCTCGGGAATACGAACTGGCCGCGCGTTTTCGCGACCAGGTTGCGAAGCTCAAGGAAATCGAGGCGCGCCAGCTCGTGGCGCGCAGCGCGGGCAAGGACCTCGACGTGGTCGGGTTTGCCTGCAGCGGCGGTACACATTGCGTGACCGTGCTGTTTATCCGCAACGGTGCCGTCGTCGGCAGTCGCGATCATTTTCCGCGCGCCCGGGGCGGTGCCGACAAGGCGACGATCCTCAACAGCTTTGTCGCCCAGTATTACCTGGGCCGCGATGTTCCTGCGGAGATCATCCTTGATACCGGTATCGAGGATCGGATCCTGCTCGAAGCGGAACTCGGTGCGCGCATGGGCCGGAAAGTCGCGATAAGGAACAATGTCCGTGGCGACCGCAAGCGATGGCTCGAGATGGCGCGGACCAATGCGGAGCAGGGATTGAATCTCAGGCTCGCGAGCAACGTGACGATTCGCAAGCAGTTTGCGGCGCTCGCCGAGGCCATCGAGTTCGAAGAAGTCCCCGAGCGTGTCGAGTGTTTCGACGTTAGCCACACTTCCGGCGAGGCGACGGTGGCGTCGTGCGTGGTATTCAATGCGGCCGGCCCCGTGAAGAGCGACTACCGCCGGTTCAACCTGAGTCCCGCGGCGGCGGGCGACGACTACTCGGCGATGGCAGAGGCCCTGACCCGTCGCTATGCGCGCGTCAAGAAGGGTGAGGTACCGATGCCGGACGTGCTTTTCGTCGACGGCGGCAAGGGACAGCTGGCCAGGGCGCTCACGGTGCTAAGCGACCTCGAACTCGACTGGCTGCAGGTGGTCGCGGTTGCCAAGGGCAGGGCGCGCAGGCCGGGTGCGGAGCGACTGTTCCTGCCAGGCCGCAAGACGGCGTTGCGGCTGCCGCCCGATTCGCCAGCGCTGTTGCTGGTGCAGCAGGTTCGGGACGAGGCACATCGCTTCGCGATCACCGGTCACAGGCAGCGGCGCGCAAAAGCGCGCAGCACGTCGCGGCTCGAGCAAATACCGGGGCTGGGGCCGAAGAAGCGCCGTGAACTGCTGCGGCAGTTCGGCGGCCTTCAGGGCGTGATGGGCGCCGGTATCGACGATCTCGCCAAAGTCCGCGGCATCAGTCGTACTTTGGCGGAAACCATATACAATGACCTGCACATCGACGGCCAGCACTGAAGGCGCTCCCGGACGTGAAACTGAACCTCGCCATTATCCTGACCCTGTTTCGAATCGCGGCGATCCCGGCGGTGGTCATCTGTTTTTACAGCCCGCTGCCGGACGCCAGGCCGATCGCGGCGGTTTTGTTCGGTATCGCGGCGGTCACCGATTTCATCGACGGCTGGGTGGCGCGCCGCTACGGTCAGTCGTCCCGATTCGGCGAATTCCTGGACCCGGTTGCGGACAAGCTGATGGTGGCAATCGTGCTGGTGATGCTGGTGCAGGCGCAGTCACACTGGTTCGAAGACATCATCGCGATGATCATCATCGGCCGGGAAATTACCATCTCGGCGCTGCGGGAATGGATGGCGACGATCGGCGAGCGCGCCAACGTCCAGGTTTCGTTCTCCGGCAAGTTGAAGACGACCTTGCAGATGTTCGGCATCGCTTTCATGGTCTATAAGCACGATCTGTTCGGGATCCCTATCTATACGGTGGGTTTCATACTGCTGCTGGCGGCTGCCGTCATGACGATCTGGTCGATGGTTTTTTACTTGAAAGCCGCCTGGCCGTTCATCATGGCGGACCAGGACGGTGGCGATACGGGCTGAGAGCGCCTGATTTGCCTTGACAGAAGGGCGTCAGGGGCTACAATTTCGGCCCTTCCGCGGGAATAGCTCAGTTGGTAGAGCGCAACCTTGCCAAGGTTGAGGTCGCGAGTTCGAGCCTCGTTTCCCGCTCCAGATACCCAAAAGCCCCTCCTTCGAGGGGCTTTTTGGTATCTGCAACAGAGTCGGCCGACATCTGAATGCAGAGCCTGACCGGAGCGCACGCGACCCGCAGGAGATGGCCGATGGCGCAGGAGCGGGCCTCGGCCCGCGAGCGATCGCCTGGCTGAGTCAGTCGGTCGGCGGTGGGATCGGTACCCGCGCGCTGGCAATGCGCTTCCCGTCTCCCTCAATCTGCGTCCAGACGAGTACCAGGTCGTCACCGGCAATCGCCATCTGCGGCACGGAGCGTGCGGGCGCTCCGCTCGCAAGAGGCACCAGGGGCCCCAGCTCGCCTTGTGGCGTCGCGCGGCGAAGCATGAGATTGCCGCGCCCCTGCGCATCCGCCTGCAGCCAGCTCACGACGGCGGAGCCGTCCTCCAGCAGCACGGTGTCGACGTGGCCGAGCGCACCGCCGGTTGCCAGCGTCAGGGCAGGTGCGAACGTTGCCGCGCTGTCGTCGGAAAACCGCAGTCGCACCGCGGGTGCCTGGCCTGGGACCGAGAACCATGCTACGGCCACCGCCGATCCCCGAGCTGCGATGGCCGGCCCGTTCACCGGGCAGCCCGCGATCTGCCAGTTGTCACCGTGCAGCGAAACGCCAGCCTGCCAGCGGCCGTCGACGTAGCGGGTGACGTAGATGTCGCGGATCTCGTCGACAGTGCGGTCACGATACACCGCGACCGGTCCTTCGGCGGTTATAGCGACGTCGGTCTGGCAGCAATCGCAGATGAGGGCGTCGATTTCCTGTTCACCTAGCAGTGAATTCTCGGCGTCGATGACGGCGCCGCGCAGCGTCATGCCTGAATGCTCGACGTCACCGCCGTGTTCGCCACCCGTTTTTCGGCCGTCCAGCCAGATCGCTGCGGCCTTCCCTTCGAATGGATAAATCGAGACGAAGCCGTGTTCGGTCGGAGTGCCGTCCGTATGCGGCTTTACGGGCTCGGACCAGGTCCGGCCGCCGTCGAAGGATTGCGCCATCATGACGTGGTAGGAGTAGGTGAGAGAACCCGCCATTTCCAGCCAGTGCGCGGCCCAGTGGTCGCTGCCGAGCGGTGTGACTGACGGCAGGTCGGCCCAGTTGACGAACATGTCCTGACCGGCAACGACCCGCTGCGGCTGGTTCCAGCCGGCGTCGCCGAGCACCGAGTACCAGAGCGTCGCACCGCTCTCGTCCGGCCCCATCCAGCTGAGGATGAGGGGTCGGTCGCCACCGCCAGAAAGGCGCGGACCAGCAGCCTGCGGCCCGGCGGGGACAGGCAGTGAGCGGAGCCGGGGCTCGCTGGTCGGTGCGTCCGGCGCCGAGCAGGCGGTGATCAGGAGCAGGAGAACAGGCAGGAATCTGGGCATCCGGCCATTATGCAGGTTCGCGAAATAAAGGTCCCGGTTCGGCAAACACTAAATTGATTCTGCCCGGTAGGGCTGTATACTGCGTCGCCTGCTCGACCTGTGGTAGTTTAAAACCCGAGGCTAGGTGGCAGAGTGGTTATGCAGCGGCCTGCAAAGCCGTGGACGCCGGTTCGATTCCGACCCTAGCCTCCATTTTCCCTTTATCCGTTCCGTCCTTTGCGAATAGCCGATCGGCATGCGTTTCCGAGTCGTGACATAATCGACCGGACATTCGTTCGCAAGGCGGATAAGAGGGTAAATCTTTGCGTAAAACGGCCCTGGTCGTTGACGACTCCAAGACGGCACGGAACGTGCTGAAGAAAATCCTCGAGACCCACGATCTCGAGGTGGCCACCGCGGAATCCGCCGAAGCCGCGATCGATTACCTGAGCGACTCCCGGCCCGACATCATCTTCATGGACCACGAGATGCCCGGGATCGACGGCCTCGAAGCCGTGTCCGCGATCAAGGACAATCCTGCTACCGCGACGATCCCGATCATGATGTACACGGCGCAACAGGGCGAACTGTACGTCGGGCAGGCGAGAGCGCTCGGTGCGATGGGCGTGCTGCCGAAGCAACTCGAGCCTGTGGAAGTGTCGAAGGTCCTCGAGTCGTTACGCATCATCGGCGAGGACGCCGAATCGCGTGAGGAGCACGGCTGGATCGACCGTAAGGTCCGGACCGGGGATTATCCCGGTCTCGAAAATTTCGATCAGGATCTTCGCGACATGATCCGGAACCTGTTCGACGAGCAGCGCGAGATCCTGAAGCGCGAAATCAACGATAGCCATGAACTCATCGCGCAGCGTGTTGCCAATCGGGTGCGAACCCAGTCCCAGGAAGAAGAAATCGACGAGGTCGCTGCCCGCAGCAGCAAACCGAAGTACGCGCTGAACGCGGTCGCTGCAGTATCCGGCGCTCTTGCAGTGATCTTCGCCGTGCTGTTCTGGTACCGGGAGGACAGCTGGCAGAATCTGCAGCAACAGAATATCGAACTAAAGCAGGCCCTCGAGGTGCGTCGGGCGAACGCGTCGCAGGACTCGTTCGAAGTGCAGCAGCAACTCGACGAGTATCGACAATCTCTCGACGAGACAACGATGGTCGCTTTGGACTCACTGGAGTGGGCGGCGAACCAGGCATCGCAGTATGACTTTGCGGACGTCCCGTTGGGCGATTTCCGCCTGTCGGTCTTGCAGGAGCTGACGAATCACCTCGTGGCGTTGGACTTCCGGGGCGTGGTTAGGATCGAGTCGCATGTCGGCAATTTCTGCATGGCATTCGGCGGCCCGGACGGCTACGGACTCGCCGCAGCGGAAACGCCGGCGGATGAGTGCGACCAGATCGGGTTCGGTCCCAGCGAGGCCTACGAGATGGGGCTGAGGCAGTCCGCCGCGTTTGCGAACTTCATCAATACCGCCCGAGGCGGCACCGAGGGTGCGGTGCGCTACGAGATCATCTCCTACGGCAACGCGAGCCCGCTGATGGATTATCCGCCGACGCCTGCGGGACTCACGGCGTCCGCGTGGAACGAGATCGCTACAAGCAATAACCGCGTCGATATATCGCTGTATCCTGAGTGATACGAAGCGGTCTTTGTTGAGGCCGGAATGGCGATACCCGATAATCCGACTCAATGCCCGGGTGGCGGAATTGGTAGACGCAGCGGACTTAAAATCCGCTGGCCGCAAGGCCGTGCGGGTTCGAGTCCCGCCCCGGGCACCATCATTTGCGGCAGATCCTACGATCGCGTCCCGATCGCTGGCCCAGGTCCGCTACTGCGGTCATGTTGATGCGGGAATCTCGAAAAGCTTGAAAGTCGAGCCCGTTCTACCATGTATCACGAGCGTACAATCACCCCAGCTGTCGGGGATATTCCAAGTTACGCCTTCGCGGGCATCGTCTACATAGCGCTGCCATTCGCACCGTAATTCGAGGTTGCCGAGTTCGCCGTCGACGTCGGCAATCTGTATCGATCGGCGCAATGGCCGATACTGCCATTGCGCCACGCAGGTCGCGCAATTCGGGTTGTCGCCGATGCGCGCCTCCGCGAAGAGGAGATCGTCACTTTTTACGAGCGCACTGATCTGTTCAATGAAGGGGTCGAGTGCTGACGTGTCGGCCGAGCCAATCGATTTCAACTCCTCATAGCTCTGCATTGCAGCGGAGAAATTGCCGGTTTCGAGTTCCAGCGCCGTTTTCGTTGCCAGGAGCCCGCTTAGCAAGTCGTCCGTGACCCATTGCGCAGAGCCGGCCGTTGCCCGGCGCAAGGCCGCCAGCTGCTGCTCCTTGTCACCATGAACGCCGGCAATCCTGGCTTTCAGGGCCCACAGCCATGACACCTCGGCCAGCGTCAGTCCCTCGCTCTGGAAAGCCGTCTCGAGTTCGGCGGTGGCGGTCTCGATGTCACCATCATCCAGGGCTCTTTCCATACGGCGATAGCGGCCATAGAACTGTCTCGAAACCCTGTCCTGCGGGCCCTGGGTCGCGAATTCGACCCTGACCTTCGTCTTGCACTGCGGCACCGGTTCCCCGTTCAGGCGTGCCGGCTCATAGCGCCATGACTTGACCGCATGCATCGCAGCATCCTCGAATGCACGGGAACCGCTCGATTCTTCGATAACCGGTTCGACGACCCGGCCGTCGTCTGTCACGACGTAGTTGAGAACAACCCAGCCCTGCTGGTTAAGACGGAGTTCGTGCACCGGGTAGCGGGGCGCCGGGCGTTCAAGTGGCTCGGCGAAGACGCGGTGCTGCGATGCATCGCCGGCATAGGTGGCAGGCACCGCGACAGCGATGGTGAGCAGACACAGGCAGGCACGCATATCGAGGCTTTTTGTCGGTACCGGACGGTGATCATGCGAAATGCCAACCGCGTCGGCAAGTCGATTGCATCTGTTATGCTCCCGGATTTTCCGGTTGCTGGAAAGCGTTCATGGCCAGCTACGTCGATCCCGAGCGCGATCAGTTCGAGGCCTTCAAGGCGCTGCCTCGGGATAAGCCGATAATGATGCTGAATCTGCTGCGCTTTCGCGACAGGGCTGCTTACGCCGATGGACGCGACGTCACAGGACGACAGGCTTACGAAGCCTATGGCAGGGCGAGCGCACCTGTTTTCCAGCGGGCCGGAGGCGAGATTGTCTGGCGGGGCAGTCCGGAGATCATCCTGATCGGGCCGCAGGACGAGCAATGGGATCTGGCTTTCGTGGCTCGTTATCCTACAGCTGGCGCGTTCCTCGCGATGATCACCGACCCGCAATACCGCGAGGCGGTGAAACACCGGCAGGCCGCTGTCCTCGACAGCCGGCTGCTCCGGATCGCGGAGACCGATACCGGTCAGGGCTTCGCAACGCCCCAGTAGTGGTACGACAGGATCTTCGGGCCCGGGATATACATGCGCTCGTCGGTCGTAACGCGGAACCCCGTGCTCTCGATGAGTTGCGGGATATTGCGGTTCATGTTGCAGCCGCCCGACACGCGTTTCCAGCCCGGATTCAGCCGGTCTTGCCAGCGACGCACGCGCGCATCGGGTGCAGCGCCGTGCTCGGCGAACAGCAGATTGCCTGCTGGCCTGAGGACGCGTCGCATGCCCTCCAATGCGGCTGCGGCGTCGTCGATGGAGCACAAAGTGAAGGTGACGAGCACGGTATCCACGCTACGGGCTTCGAGCGGGATCTCTTCGCCGGGCAGGTCGATGAAGTCAACGTCCAGGTCGGAGGCGTCGACGTTAGGCTGCGCCTTGCGCCGCATCCCCGCCGAAGGTTCCAGCGCAAAGATCTTGCGGACCTTGTCGCGATCGAAATACGGCAGATTGAGACCGCTGCCGAAGCCGATCTCGAGTACAACGCCTTCCGCCAGGTGCACGACCTTCTCGCGCTGCTTGCGTGTGGGCTTCGTAGAGCACACGAGGTTGATCAGGTGCGGCAGGACGCGATCGTCATAAAAACTCATGGCACCCCCGGACGATGACAGCCTGCGGGGCCAGTCTGCCAGCCCCCTTCCGTGCGCGATTCGGAGCGCGCCGGGTTACCGTTCCCTCAATTGTGACCGTTCATCACGCGTCAATTCATTCGGGTGCTTTGCGGCAATGAAACCGTCTATCTTGTGCGTGATCGTGAGATAGGGATGACGGAACAGCATGCGTGGACCGGCGTATCGCATGATCATCTTTGCTCGGGCTCTGGGTCCCGCCTTGTAACAGTGAATCGGACAGTTGGCGCAGGTGGGCTTGTCGGTGCCGTAGGGGCATTTCTCCAGACGGGTTTCCGCATAGTCGAGGAATTCCTGGCACTCCGCACACAGGGCTGGCTCGGCATGCCCATGGCGGCTGTTGCAGTAGATTTCCACCATGGTTGCCATGGTGTGCCGTTCTCGGCCGAGACGGTCGCTCAACGGGTTCATTGCTCTATTACCCCCCTGAATTAGCTGTCGTATTGCCTGACCCAATTTCACTACGTGCGGCACATCGCCGTATATACGTAAATATCGCGAGTGGAGCGGAATAACAACGCTGATTGCTTGTAGCCGCGCCTAATCCCCCGGAAAATCAGTGCTTCGCATTGCAATCCGAATAAGGGGGTGGCAATGGTATCTAGGGCAAATCGCTGTTCGTTGTTGTTGCTGCCGATTCTTGCGGTCGCCGGCTGCGTATCGCGGCCGGTGGCGCCCGAGGACGACTCTTACGACGAACTGCGCGTGCTTCCAGGACGGTTTGCCGACGAGCCGGTCACAAAGCCGCTCACCGCCGTCGAAGCTTATATCGGTAGAGAAGAGTTCTTCGTTGCCTACGAAGGGGAAGAGGGTCTCGTCTACTCGGGGGGAAACTGGTCCAATCGCGTCGATCTAACGGCCTTGCGGCAAGGGCCGGAAGGCGACTACGCGGGCCCATTCATCCTGCCGCTCGAATATCACACCAGGAAGCGCTGGGCGAGATTGCCCAAGGACCCGATCGTACCGCGGCTTCTCGGCAGCAAGTACTGGAACCGCTTCATCGATGAGGTCTTCGAATCCGTACTGCCGAAAGCGGACATGACGGGTATCGTCATGCACTTCGGCGAGGAAGATTACTTTCTCTTCAACAACGACATCAACAACTTCGAGGCCCGGCTGATCATCGACAAGCCCGACAACTACGTCGTGGCCGAAACGATCGATTTCATGGAGTTCATCGAGCGCGCACAACCGGTGCTCGACCGCTTCCTGGAAGAGGAGGGCATCGACGACCGCCGTATCGTATTCAGCACAGGCGATACCGGGACCTACTCGCTGCCGTTCATTTTTATCGATCGCGACATCCCGATCGGGATCTTCGTGCGCTATGCGCCGCCGCCAACCGAAGGCCCGGCAGCGAGCAAAGCGGCGCAGATCGCGCAGTCCACGGGCCACGTGGCCCAGAGTCATCTCGGCGGGCTCGTATCGCGGCCGGTCTCGTCCCTCTATCGCTTGCTGTTCTTTGCAAAGGACGTCGCCGTCGAGACGGTGACGCCGAGCTGGCTGCTCACGCTCGAATCGGAGCCGATCCCCGGTCTCAGCGACGGCCCGGGCATGGATCTGGACGAGTGGGAACAGCAGCTCACAAGGATTACCGGCCACGAGGCGACGCGCGGCACCATCGACTACCTTGTCGATGGCGAGGCTTTTTTCGTCCGTTACATTGACGCGATATCGACGGCGAAGCGGTCGGTCGATATCCGCACTTACATTTTCGATAACGACGATTTCGCATCGCGCATCCGGGACCTGCTACGGCGGCGCTCTGAGGAGGGAGTCGCCATCCGCATTCTGCTCGACGGGCTCGGCACTATCGTCGCTACTGGCGCCGATGATGCATCCATGCCAGCCGACTACGCGGCGCCGCAATCGGTCCGTGAGTCGCTGGAGTCCGGTTCGGATATTCGCGTACGGCAGTCGAAAAACCCGTGGCTCGTGGCCGGTGACCACGTCAAGACGACGATCATCGACAACAGGGTCGCGTTCGCTGGCGGCATGAACATTGGCCGCGAGTATCGTTACGTGTGGCACGACCTGATGATGGAACTGCACGGTCCGGTCGTCGACGAGCTGCGCGACGAGTTCGAGCAAGCGTGGGCGCATGCCGGGCCGTTCGGCGATGCGGCTCTGGTGCTATCGACGTTGAAGCCGCGCGCACGCAACAGCGAAGACGTCGGCCATGCGATACGAGTGTTGCACACGCGGCCGGGTGACGCCGAGATCTTCCGCGCGCAACGCGCGGCCATCCGCAACGCGCGTAAATACATCTACGTCCAGAACGCGTATTTCACGGACGATGCGATGCTCTACGAACTGGTGAAGGCACGACGTCGGGGTGTGGATGTGCGTGTCCTCCTGCCACTGGTTGGCAATCACGGCCCGATCAACCAGAGCAACGTGCTTGCCGCGAACGCGATGCTCGAACACGGCGTACGGGTATTCGTTTACCCGGGCATGTCGCATGTCAAGGCGGCCGTGTACGACGGCTGGGCCTGCTTGGGATCGGCCAACTGGGACAAGCTGAGTTTCCGCACCAACAAGGAACTCAATATCGCAACGTCACACGAGCCCTATGTCGACGCCTTGCTCGATGCGGTGTTCGCGCCCGACTTCGCGCAATCCGTCGAACTAACGGAACCATTCCCGGTGCGCTGGTCGGATCACTTGATGGAAGTTGTCGCCGACTACCTGTTGTAGGAGCGGTTCGAGAAGCGCTCCTGCAGCTAATGGCGCGCTACCGTGGACCGGCGGGCGCCGCTACTGCTCTCGAAGAATCTCGCCGAGCGACTGGCGATACCCTTGAGGCCCGCCATGAAGATCCAGAGGAATAGCAACGGCAACAGGATCGTCTGTAGCACGAAGATCGCGATCAGGCTAACGACGTGTTCGGCGGCGTTGGAGGCGCTTTCTTTGAGCTCCTTCATGCGGTCGCCGACGCGCATGGACGCGAGCGACTCGTCGATCACCTCGCCGAGACGGTCCATGAATGACTGCTCGCCCGGGGCAACGGCCGGCGCCTCGTCGCTGATGCGCTCGATGTCCTCGGTCGTGTCCCTCAGGATCGCTGTTGCCTCCGCCTGCTTCGGCGCAAGAAACGCATCGGAAATCAGCGTTGTACCGACGATGAGCACGGGCACGGCAAAGCGGATGAAGAGCAGGAACAGCAGGATGCGCAGCGCCGGTCCCGCATACTGCGCCGCGGTGGAGCGGGGCGCCCAGATCACGACCAGGAAGCCGGCCGCTGCCGCAACGAGAAATCCGCTCACGCCCCACCAGCTCGTGATATTCAGAAGCAGCATCTGCAGGCCGAGCGAACTCGCGGCGATCAGCATGACGGCTGAAAACCGCTCAATCAGGTCGTTGATCGGATCGAGGATCTCGCCAACCGACAGAACGACGCCGACACCACCGGGCTCGAGCGCAACCTCAGTGCCCTGGGCGGCCGAGATAACGCCGTTCAGCGTGCGGGCGACGGCGAAGGTTACCAATGCGTTCTTGAGCGCATTCTCGGCCTGTTCTTCCGATGCCTTGTCGATATGGCCGGTGGTGGCACCCGCGACGGCAAGCACGATCAAGGCGGTCCATAGAAGGCGCTTTTTCAGCATGGGTTGATATCCCGATTGGCGGCAACCCCCACATTATAAGGGCCTGGGCGATGCGGAGCGCGTCACACGGGAAACCACGACCAGTTAACACTTCCGCCAATTTCCTGTGGGTAGTGCTGGTCATTCGCTGGTCCGGGTGCGAAAAAGCGGTCATGGACACGTGGAGCTGGGATATGGCCACGCACAGCAAGGACAATGTCGACTACCGGTTGCTGAACCGACTCAACAAGCTGGTGATTTGCAGCCGCTGCCTGCGTCAGGGAAGAGTGACGCCAATTCCGCAGGTGTTTTCATCGTACCATCGCCCGCGCAACATCTGTGACAGTTGCCGTGACGATGCCGGCATCGACCGAGGTGCCGGCCGCCTCGATCATCGGCGCAAGCTCGCGAAGGTCATCCAGTTCCGGCCCTGAGCCTTACCGCGGATGCAAGGCCGTGCATCCGGTGCCACAATAGCGGGACGCTGCCAGCCAAGAGCCCCCGATGGCGAAACTGTACTTCTATTATTCGTCGATGAACGCCGGCAAATCGACGTCGCTCCTGCAGTCCAGTTACAACTACCGCGAACGCGGCATGAACACCGTGGTGCTGGCGCCTGCGCTCGACGACCGCTATGGTGTCGGCAAGGTGACTTCCCGTATCGGCCTCGAGTCGGAGGCCACGACCTTTAGGTCGGAAGACAATCTTTTCGATCTCGTCCAGTCGATGGTAGCTGGGGCGCCGCTGCATTGCGTCCTGATCGACGAGGCGCAGTTCCTGACCAAAGACCAGGTATTCCAGCTCAGCGAGGTAACCGACAGCCTGAACATTCCGGTGCTGGCTTACGGGCTGCGCACGGATTTCCAGGGCGAGCCATTCGAGGGCAGCAAGTACCTGCTCGCCTGGTCGGACAATCTGAAGGAGCTGAAGGCGATCTGCCACTGCGGCACCAAGGCGACGATGGTCGTGCGCATGGACGCGAAGGGCCATGCAGTACGCGAGGGCTCGCAGGTCGAAATCGGCGGCAACGATCGCTACGTCTCGATGTGCCGCAAGCACTTCAAGAAAGAATTCTACGGCTGATCAGTCCGTGTCATAGCGGTAGGTGGGCAGGTTCTCGCTCGAGATCGGCAGCATTGCCGTGCTCTCCTGCGCAAGCAGGTTACGCATGTCATCGAGCGTCTTCATAATCGCGGTATCGCCAAAGTCGTCGCCCGTGCCCGCGCCGTGCGTCTTCGCAAACGGGTCGCAGAACTTGATACGGTGATTGCCGACCGTGATGATGTCGCTGTCGATCAGCACGTGGTTCGACACGCGCCTGGAGTTCACGAATGTCCCATTACTGCTGTTCAGATCCATCATCAGGGTCATGCTGCCGTGCCGCACGAGCAGCAGGTGATGGCGGCTGATGAAACGGCTCGGTATCGCGATATCGTTATGCTCGGAGCGACCGACCAGCAGTCGGGGCTGGTCGAAGGCGAGTTCGCTGAGAGTCTCGCCATCCTTGGTAACGAACAGCCTGGGCGGCTCCGGCCGAGCGCCCACGGGGTGCTCTAGCTCGGCGATCGACTGTTCGTTCCATTCCGAGTACGGCGATGTGGGCCGCTCGATCGCTGACGCGCTGACCGGCAACGATTCCGCGCGCGACAGCGTGAGCTCCGCGATGCGGTCGAGTATGCCGGGCCAGCCGCCCGAGGCGTCCCACAGTTCCACGCACACCGAGTTCGGGAACACGTATTCTGGGATATTACTGCCGGCCCTGCGGAGTTTCTCGCACAAATAGTGCTTGGCATCCTCGCAGGACATCGGCCGCATCTGGAAATTGACGGCTACCCGGCCGGCAATCGGCGCCATCGCAGGTGCTTCCACGATCGAATCCAGCGAGCGGTCGCTCACGAGCACGATCTTGAGCGCGCTGATCAGCCGGCCTTCCTTCCTCGATCTCAGTTCCGACAGGCTGCACAGCGTGCGCAGGCCGCTCGGATTGAGCCGGTGCGCATTTTCGATGATCAGTAAGGGCGGCTGGTGATTTGTCGCGAGGTGCATCGCGACGACGCGTAGCATCGCGAAGAGTTCGTTGTCGCTGTCCAATTCCGCGTCGTAGCCGAATTCCCGCAGTGCCGACTCGAGCAGGGTCGTGTTGTTGAGGCCGGTTCCGTCGACGACGGCATACTCCTGGTCGTCATCGAGCGACTCGACGAGGTTGCGGATCAGCGTGGACTTTCCGGACAAGGGGGGGCCCTGCAGCAAGGCGAGCCCGTGCGGCTGGCTGCAGGCCGCGCAGATAGCGTCCAGTGCCTCAAGGTGCGAGGCATACGATACAATCTTTTCCGGCGTGCCTTGTGTGAGGAACGGTGGTTCCGTCAGGCCTGCCGTGGCTAAGTCCATACGCTTGAGTTCGCTCCGGTTTTTTTTTGCGTCAAACGTGCTTTGGCGTTGCCCGGCGCGCGTTATTTATGTACAAATCGGGCCCGGCCTACCAGTCTACGGTCGTGCGGCGAGCCATGCAAACCATAATTGGTGAACTTGTCAAGCATCTGAAAAGATGCAGACGTTTTCTCGAAGTAAGTTTAGGAAAGACAATTAGAGCTATGAATGAAAAGGATTTTTTGGCTATAAGAAATTGCATCTGCTACGGCTCACGGAGCCCGGGGCGCTGATGTCACAGTTATCGGCCAAAGGCCTGACGCTGTTCCGCGGCGACCGCTGCCTGTTCCGCAACGTCAGTTTCGCGGTTACATCCGGCGAGCTGCTGATCCTCGAGGGCTCTAACGGCAGCGGTAAGACCAGCCTGATGAAGGCTCTGGTCGGCATGCTCGATCTCGAAAGCGGCGTCGTCAGGTGGAACGGCAAGCCGGTTTCGGAGCAGCGCCAGGTTTTCCACGGCGCGCTGGTGTGGACCGCGCACCGCGTCGGCCTCAAGGCGGACCTCACGCCCGTCGAGAACCTGCGCTATGAGGCGGCATTGCGGCCGCAAGGTGATGACGGCCTCGACAAGGTGTTCGAGCGCCTCGAAATCACGCGTCTGAAGCCGTTGCCGCTGCGCTCGCTCTCCGCGGGCCAGCAGCGCCGGGTCGCGCTCGCGCGCATGCTGCTCGCCGACGTGCCGCTGTGGCTGATGGACGAGCCGTTCACGAACCTCGACCGCGAAGGCCGCGCGCTGGTCATGCAGCTCGTGAAGGAACACCTGGACAAGGGCGGCCTGTGCATCATGGCGGCCCACCAGGACGTCGAGATCGATGCGCCGGTGACGAAGGTGGTGCTGCAATGACGAATCTCGAGCGACAGATGCCCGGCATGCTGGACGGGCTCATCGCGGTCGCTCGGCGCGACCTGTTGCTGGCGTGGAAGCGCCCCGGCGACGTCCTCAACCCGCTGTTTTTCTTCGCGATGGTCTGTACGTTGTTCCCGCTTGCCGTCGGGCCCAGCGCCGAGCAGCTCACATTCAGCGGTCCCGGGGTATTGTGGGTTGCCGCATTGCTCGCCATGCTGATATCGCTGAACAGCCTCTTTATCTCGGATTTCGACGACGGCAGTCTCGAGCAGCTGCTCGTGAGCCCGCAGCCGCTGCCGCTGGTGGGCCTCGGCAAGACCGTGGCCCACTGGTTGACGAGCGGCTTGCCGCTGGTACTGGTTTCTCCTATCGTGGCTATCACCTATCGAATGCCGGGCGATGTTGTCCTAGTGTTGATGCTGACCCTGACACTGGGCACCATAAGCCTGAGCCTGTTGGGTTCGATAGGGGCGGCGCTGACGGTCGGCCTGCATCGCGGCACCGCGTTGCTAAGCCTGCTGATCCTGCCGTTGTCGATGCCGGTGCTGATCATCGGCGCCAACACCGTGTCGCTCGCGGCCGGTAACGAAACATATTCAGCCGGAATCTGGGCGCTGTCCGCTTACGCGGTCGGCACGCTGAGTCTGGCGCCTTATGCAACAGCCGCCGCATTACGTATCAGTAACGAGTAGAATCCCCGCCCATGTGGAAATGGTTTCACCAGTTGGCCTCGCCGCCACACTTCTATAGGATTGCCCCCGCCTTCAGTACCTGGCTGATGGTGCCCGGCCTTGCCCTGATCGGCTACGGTGTCTATTCCGGCCTGTTTCTTGCGCCCATGGATTACCAGCAGGGCGACGCGTTCCGGATCATCTATATCCATGTACCTTCGGCGTACCTGTCGCTGATGGCGTACATGATCATGGCCGTCGCCGGTGGCATCGGGCTCATCTGGCGCATGAAGCTCGCCCATGCCGTTGCCGCGTCCGCGGCGCCGCTCGGTGCCTGGTTTACCTTCCTCGCGCTGGCTACCGGCTCGATCTGGGGCCGGCCGATGTGGGGAACCTGGTGGGAGTGGGCCGATCCGAGGATGATGTCGGAACTCATCCTGCTGTTTTTCTACTTCGGCTACATGGCGCTCAGGGGGGCGATCGACGACACGGCCAAGGCCGACAAGGCGAGTGCGGTGCTGGCGCTCGTCGGCGTCATCAACGTCATCATCGTGCATTACTCGGTAACGTGGTGGAGCTCGCTGCACCAGGGGCGGACGATCATGGCCGAAGACGGCCCCGCGATGGACCCGGCCATGCTGTATCCGTTACTGGCCAACATCTTCGGGTTCACGCTCCTGTTCGGCTCGCTGTTGTTACGCCGTGCCCGGACGGAGGTACTGTTCCGCGAGCGGCGGACGCGATGGGTTAAGGAAATGATTTTGGCTCCGGAGGGTCAAAGCTGATGGAAAGTCTTGCGATGGGCGGCTACGCCGCATACGTCTGGACCTGTTTTGGGCTCGGGGCGGCGGTGCTGATCATCAACGAATGGCGGGTTCGTGCCCGCCAGGCAGCGGTGTACAAGGAAATCGAAGTGCGCATCAAGGCGCTGGAGGATAGTGCATGAAACCCAGGCAGCAGCGAATGCTGGCCGTCGGCCTCGTTGCGGTCGGACTCGCGATCGCGGCGACGTTCACGTTGCGTGCATTCAAAGACAATATGATGTTCTTCGTCGAGATCTCCGATGTCATGGCGGGGAACTACCCCAAGGAACGGAATTTCCGGATCGGCGGGCTGGTGGTTGCCGGCACCATCGAACGCGAGGAAGGCTCGATGGACATGTCGTTCATGGTCACGGACACGCGCTGTGCGTTGCCGGTGAGCTACAGCGGCGTGGTGCCCGACCTGTTCCGCGAGGGCCAGGGCGTGGTCGCGCACGGCCGCATGGGGAACGGCGGCACTTTCGTCGCGGACAAGATCATGGCGAAGCACGACGAGGAGTACATGGCGCCGGAGGTTGCCGACTCGATTGCCAAGCATGTGCAGGACCAGACGGCGTCCGTGCAACACCTGTCGACGGAGTGCAACCCCAGTGATTCCTGAAATCGGGCATTTCGCGCTGATCCTGGCGCTATCGCTCGCCATCTGCCAGGGCATCCTGCCGCTGGTCGGCGCGCATCGTAACGATGCAGCGATGATGGCCGCCGGGCGCACCGCGGCCAACGGCCAGCTGCTGTTCGTCGTATTCGCTTTCGGTTGCCTCGTCTGGGCGTTCGTGCAGAGCGACTTCTCCGTGTTGTACGTTGCCAACCATTCTCAGCTGTCGCTGCCGACGGTGTACAAGGTGTCTGCGGTATGGGGCGCGCACGAGGGTTCGCTGCTGATGTGGATCCTGATCCTCGCGATCTGGACCGTGGCAGTCAGCTACTTCAGCAAGAACCTGCCACAGGCGTTCTCGGCGCGCGTGATCGGCGTGCTCGGCCTGCTGTCGACGGGCTTCCTGCTGTTCACGCTCCTGACGTCGAATCCCTTCGAGCGGCTGACGCCGGCGCCGGCCGACGGCGGGGACCTGAACCCGCTCCTGCAGGACCCGGGCCTCGCGATACACCCGCCGATCCTTTACACCGGCTACGTCGGATTCTCTGTCGCGTTCGCGTTTGCGATCGCCGCGATGATCAGCGGAAACCTCGACCAGAAGTGGGCCAAATGGACACGGCCCTGGACGACAGTCGCGTGGCTGTTCCTCACGGTCGGCATCGCCCTCGGCAGCTGGTGGGCGTACTACGAACTCGGCTGGGGCGGCTGGTGGTTCTGGGATCCGGTCGAGAACGCGTCGTTCATGCCGTGGCTGGTCGGCACCGCGCTGATCCATTCGCTCGCGGTTACCGAGAAACGCGGCCTGTTCAAGAGCTGGACGCTGTTGCTCGCGATTTCGGCATTTTCGCTCAGCCTGCTGGGCACCTTCCTGGTGCGTTCGGGCATTCTGGTGTCGGTGCATGCGTTTGCGACCGACCCGGCACGTGGCTTCTTCATTCTCGGTTTCCTCGGGCTGGTCATACTGAGCGCGCTGATCCTGTATGCCTGGCGGGCGCCGGGGCTGGACTCGACGGCGGGTTTCAAGCCCCTGTCGCGCGAGACCTTCCTGTTGCTGAACAACGTCCTGCTGGTCATCGCGGCCGTGCTGGTCTTTATCGGCACGCTCGCGCCGCTCGTCGTCGAAGTGCTCAATGCCGGCAAGATCTCGGTTGGCGCACCGTGGTTCGACGTCGCCTTCGCCATCCCGATGATCCCACTCGTCGTACTGATGGGTCTGGGCATGCACGCGGCATGGCGCTCGCAGCCGGTGCAGCCGTGGCTGCGCATCTTGCGCGTGCCGGCGGCGATCGCGCTGGCCGTCGGCATCGTGATTCCCGTGGTACATGGCGGGGCGTTCGGCGTGCTTGCAGTGGTCGGCTGCATTGCCGGCGTCTGGATCATCGTCGTGTCGCTCATCCAGCCGCTACGCGCCTGGCGCAGCCGTGTCAAGCTGACACCCGCGGTGCTTGGCATGTCGGTCGCCCACATCGGCGTCGGCCTGTTCGTGCTCGGGGTGACGATGGTGAACACCTTCGGCATCGAGACGGATCGCGCACTCAGGCCCGGCGAATCGGTCGAGATCGGCAAGTACCAGTACGAGATGCGCGAACTGAGGGACGTGCAGGGGCCGAATTACACCGCCCGCGAGGCAGTCATCGAGATCCGTCGCAATGGCGAGTTCGTCTCGGAGGTGCGGCCGCAGAAGCGTCAGTACCTGGTGCAGAAGAGCCCGATGACCGAAGCCGGCATCGATGCGGGGCTGATGCGCGACCTGTTCGTCGCGATGGGTGACCCGATCGGGCAGGACACCTGGAGCGTACGCGTACAGTACAAGCCGATGATCCGCTTCATCTGGCTGGGCTGTCTCGTCATGGCGCTCGGCGGGCTGATCGCGGCTGGCGACCGCCGCTATCGCACAATGGTGGCGGAGAGTCCGGCCGTGGGCAAGGTGGCGGCGGAGACGGCGTAATGAGATTCGCGATCCCGATTGTCGTGTTCCTGCTGCTGGTCGTGATTTTCTCGTTCGGCCTGTTCAACGATCCGCGTGAACTGCCGTCGCCGTTCCTCGGCGAACAGGCGCCGGCGTTCGAAGTCGAGTCATTGACAAAGCCCGGAGTTATCGTGGGCTCGGCGGATTACGCGGGCAAGATGGCGCTCGTCAACGTGTGGGCTACCTGGTGCGGCGGCTGCCGGCAGGAACACGGCTTCCTGATGCAGCTGGCCCGTTCCGGCGCCATCCCCATCTATGGCATCAACTGGCGGGACGAACGCCAGGAAGCGCTGCGCTGGCTCGAGCAGCTCGGCGACCCCTACCGGTTCTCCGCGTTCGATGCTGACGGCCGTGTCGGCATCGACTGGGGCGTCTACGGCGCGCCGGAGACGTTCCTTGTCAGCCCGGAGGGTATCGTCCTGCACAAGCACCTCGGGCCGCTCGACGCGGCGATCTGGCAAAAAGACTTCGTGCCGCTGATCGAGGCGGGAGGGCCGGCGTCGTGAAGAAGCTCGCATTTATCGCACTGCTGGTTTCGTTCGTGTCGACGGCGCTGGCCATCGACACGGACAAGGCGTTCGATGACCCGGAGCTGCAGGCACGTTACGAACACATCATCGAGGAAGTGCGCTGCCTCAAGTGCCAGAACCAGAGCATCAAGGACTCGAATGCGTTCCTCGCCGGCGATCTGCGGCGCGAGATCCGGCGCATGTTGAGCGAGGGCAAGACGGACGACGAGATCTACGACTTCCTCGTGGCTCGCTACGGCGAGTTCGCGCTGTATCGCCCACGCATGTCGGGCAAGACGCTGGTGCTGTGGATGGCACCGATTGCCTTGTTGCTGGCTGGCGGCCTCGTGCTTGTGAACATACTGCGGCGCCGCATGGCCATGCCGGTCGACGGCGACGCAGCGGCCGAGGAGTAGAACAGCCATGCTTTGGTTAGTGCTTGGTGTAATGAGTTTCGCGGGCGTGGTGTTCGCGGTGTGGCCGTTCCTGCGCGACAACTCGCGCAATTTCGGTGTCGTGGGTGGCGCGGTGTTGTTCGTCGTTGCCTCGTCGGCAGGACTTTATGCGTCGATCGGCAGCCCGGGACTGGAGAACGAGCGCCTGACTCACGGTGGCGGGGTCGGCGCCGACATGATCGAGGTGGTCGAGGGGCTTGCGAAGCGCCTCGAGGAGAACCCCGACGACGTGAACGGCTGGAGCATGCTGGGCCGGTCCTATATGTCGCTCAATAATTACCCGAAGGCCATTGCGGCCTTCGAGCGTGTCGTCGAACTCGAGAACGGGCAGAACGCGCAGAGCCTGGTCGAGCTGGGCGAGGCGCTCCTCGCCGCCGAGGGCGGGCAGACGATGCCGCAGCAGGCGATGTCGTTGTTCGAGAATGCGCTCGCGGTTCAGCCGAACAGCCAGGCCGCGCTGTTCTGGAGTGGTCTCGGCGCGTTCAATCGTGGCGACACCGATACCGCCGCGGATCGCTGGGAGCGGTTGCTCGCTACGAACCCGCCGCCCGAGATTCGCGATGTGATCGAGCAGCGCGTCGCCGAATGGCGCGGTAAGACGCCGCCTGCGGTCGCAGGCATGGAGCAGGCGGGGCCGGCGCAGGTGGTGCCCGAGCCCGCGCCGCAGGAAGACGGCGCGATCGTGAGCGCCAGCATTGCGCTGTCCGAGGCCGCGCGCAGCGCGCTGCCGCAGGACGCGATCGTGTTCGTGATTGCGCGTGATCCGGCACAGCCATCGCCGCCCATCGCGGTGACCCGTCGCCGTCTTGCCGAACTGCCGGCGGTCGTGCAACTTGGCGACCGGGAATCGATGGTGGCCGGCAGGGCGCTATCCGGTTTCGACGAATTCGAGGTCGTTGCGAGAGTCTCGCTGTCCGGGCAGCCCGTCAGCCAGCCCGGCGACTGGTTCGGCAGCGTCATCGTGAAGCCGGCCGAGAACGGATCGATAGCGCTGTCGATCGACACGCCCGTCGAATAACCCGCAGGCCGTGGCGCTACCCGACATCCTCGCCCGGAAATTGCGCCTCCCGCTCATCGGCGCACCGATGTTCATCGTCTCGGTGCCCGACCTCGTCGTGGCCCAATGCACGGCGGGCATCGTCGGCTCGTTCCCGGCGCTGAACGCCCGCCCGCAGGAACGCCTCGAAGAATGGATCGTGGACATCAAGACGCGCGTCGCGGCGTACAAGGAGTCCAATCCCGATGCCCCGGTGGCGCCTTTCGCCGTGAACCAGATCGTGCACGGCAGCAACACCCGCCTCATGGCCGACATGGAAGTCTGCGTGCGCCACGAGGTGCCCATCGTCATCACCAGCCTGCGGCCGCCGGGTGACGTCGTCGCCGCGGTCCACAGGTACGGCGGCCTCGTTTTTCACGACGTTATCAGCCTGCGGCACGCACACAAGGCCATGGAGCAGGGCGTGGACGGCCTCATCGCCGTGTGCGCCGGTGCCGGCGGACACGCCGGCCCACTGAGCCCGTTCGCACTGGTGAAGGAGATCCGCCGCGACTTCGATGGGGTCGTGATCCTTTCCGGCGCGATGTCGAGCGGTGGCGACATACTGGCGGCGCGGGCGATGGGCGCCGACCTGGCGTACCTGGGGACCCGTTTCATCGCGACGCGTGAGGCGAACGCCTCCGACGATTACAAGCAGATGATCGTGTCGAGCCAATCGGCCGACATCGTCTACACGCCGGTGTTCACCGGCGTGCACGGCAGCTACCTCAGGGGCAGTATCGAGAATGCGGGCCTCGATCCCGACAACCTCCCCGATCCCGACCTGTCCGCCATGGACTTCGCGAGCTCCGCGAAGTCGGATGCCAAGGCGTGGCGCGATATCTGGGGAGCAGGCCAGGGTGTGGGCAATATCGACGACATATTGCCGGCCCACGACCTCGTGCTGCGCATCGAGGCGGAATACGAAGCGGCTCGCAAGCGTGTCGCCGGCGACTGGCGGCAGTCGTCGTGAAGACGGTCGCGCTGTCCTACCTGTTCGTGGCGGCAGGCGGCGCGCTTGGCGCGATGGCACGCTTCGCGCTGAACGTGTTCATGCAGCGCGATACGCCATTCCCCTGGGGTACGCTCGCCGCCAATCTCCTTGGCTGCCTCGTGATGGGGATCATCGCCTACCTGGTCGCGGCGTCCGCGTGGTTCAACGAAGCCGGCGTGATTCCGGACCAGTACCGCCTGCTGTTTGCCGTCGGTTTTTGCGGCAGTTTCACGACGCTGTCCGCGCTCGTCGTGGAGCTTCACACCATGCTGCAACGGGGCGAGCTGTTCGGTTCGTTTTCTTACATGGCCGTGACAATGGTGGGCGGTTTCGC
>JBFFEB010000027.1:0-41618 GCA_041559075.1 Woeseiaceae bacterium
AGTGAGTGCACCTGGGTTTCCGTAAGGGGCGGCGCACTGCGCGCGAGTCGCCCTCCTGGACGGAACCGGCCGCCCGTGTGACTGACGATATTGGTTGCCCGCGCCAGGTACGTCTTGCCTCGGGTATGCAGCCCGCAAACCCAGCGCCAGCTCAGGGTATTACTGGCGGGGTCGCCATCCACGAGGTGGCGAAAGAAGAAGTCCGCACCCAGCTGCCACGGCAACTCGAGTGTGTATATCCAGATGCTCGCAAACCACATTCTGGCATGGTTGTGCAGGTAACCCGTCGTTACGAGTTCGGATACCCAAGCATCGAAACAGTCTATGCCGGTTCGCGCGTTTACGGCCAGCGTATAACGCTCGCGCAGACCGGCATTCCTTTCCACGGTGTCCACGAGCCGGAGGACGTTTGCCCTGTAGTCGGTCCAGACGGTCGGATGGTGTTCGAGCCAGCCCTTAAAGTAGGCGCGCCAGAAAATCTCCTCGATGAACCGCGATGCCGCTGACGTGCCGTGCTGTTCCAGCACGGCCGCAAGAACCTCTTCTTCCAGGATGAGCCGATGGCGGATATGTGGCGACAATGACGACACGTCTTGGTGTCGGCCAGGGCCCAGGTCGAAGTTTCGACGCGAAGCATACTCGGCGCCAGCGCGCGGCAAGAAGCTCCTCAGCGTCTCGAAGGCTGCTTGTCGGGTCGCCTGACTGAAGGGTCGCTCGTCCATTCATTCCTGCTTGAAAGAGCGGCCGGCGCGAGCGCCGGCCGCAACAAACAGAGACAGTGGGTTCGGGGGAGGTATGAGCTGTCTCTATTCGGTAGCACGTGTGCTGCCTGAACTGCAGTGAGAGGATAGCGCGCCCGTTAGATTTGTCAATATTTTGTCTATGTTTTTTATCGACAAAATTGTATCAATTTGTACCCGACCCCGTCAGTAGTTGAGCCCTTCGGCCTCCGCCAGCCTTTTTAGGGCCAGCTCCATCAGGGCTCGCGCCTCCGCGGTCACCCGGTGCAGATAGCTGTGCATTGCGGCGTCGTCGTCGTTCCGGTTTGTGCAGCGGTCGCTGTAGATCTCGAATGCGCTCAGGTCCGAGACCAGCTGCGCGAGGTGCCGCGGGCACTCGCATTCGATGCCGTTGTCAACGGATGATAGGTTCGCGAGCTGCTGAGGGCTGAAGCGGCGAGCGGCGACCGGCCCTGAAAGATCCCGGGCACTGTCACTGTCGTCGTAAAACCGGGACTCACCACCGACACGGTTTGTCGCGCGCGCCGCGGCGTCGCGGAGTTCTTCGGGCCCGGTCGGTGCCCGGAGGGTGACAATGCCTTCCTTCGTCGCGGCGTCGATGTCCCGGCGAGAACCGAAAGAGTAGACGATCACGCCCTTGCCGGTGCTGCCGGCCTCAAGGTATTCGCGTATCTCGGCGAGCGTATCGGCATCGAGCACCGGCCGTTCGAGCACGATCACGTCAACCGCCTGCCGGTGCAGATCGGCGACGAATCGTTCGCGGCTGCTATCGGCTATGCGAATCTTGAGCGCAGCAGAACCGCCCTGGTCTTCCACCAAACGGCGTGGAAGAAAATCGCCCAGCACGGCGACGCGCGGTGCACGAGGCTCGGAGCCGGCCGCGAGCTCGCGGAGACTGTCGACCTGCTGTCGCAGCTCGCCGATCGAATCGCCTGCGACGCGGCTGATCGAGACTCCGTTGTCCGTCAGCAACTTCAGGAGCGACAGTTTCTGCACGTCCGCATCGGTGTATTGGCGTCGCCCGTTCGATGCCCTCGCCGCCACGACGGCGGAGTAACGGCGCTCCCAGACACGAATCGTGTGATCCGTCAGGCCGGTCAGCCTCGCGACGGCACCGATGCCGTACAACCTGGAATCTTCGGGTTTCCTGGACATGACCGCCTCCCGGGACATTTAAGGGATTTCGCGTGAGCGCTTGCGTGAAACGCCACCAAGTATAGTGTCGCGGTATTTATTAGACAATAACTAGACGAAAGGCAGCGACCGGATCGCCTTCAACCCGGCAGGCCCTCGGTGCGGATACGCAGCTTGCGGCCGCAGTGCTTGCAATGAATGGCATCCAGTTCGTGACGGGACAGCCCGCAGTCGGGGCACTCGTATTTCACCTTGCTGGGTCGAAAGATCGTCTGCACCAGTCGCAGGAACAGCGCGACGCCAACGATCATGATGACCACGGCGAGCAGCCTGCCGGTGCTGCCGACCAGTGTTATATCGCCGAAGCCGGTTGTCGTGAGCGTGGTTATCGTGAAGTACAAGGCGTCGACATAGTTGTTGATCGAATCGTTGACCGGCACTTGGAACTCGTAGACGGTCGCCGTGACCAGGAAGATGAACACGAGCAGGTTAAGCGCGCTGAAGATGACCTCCTCGTTCTTGACGAAGAATCGAAGATGCCGGCGGAGTTCGCGCACGACGATGTAAGAGCGCAACAGCCGCAGGGACCGGACGAGGCGCAGGAACGCAAAATTGCCGATCAATGCCGGCACGAACAGGGAGACGATGACGATGAAGTCGATGATGGTCATCGGCCGGACCAGGAAAGCCCCACGGTCCCGCTGCGCCGCCAGCCGGCACAGGAAGTCGATGACCAGTATCGCACCGATAATCATGTCGACGGTGACGATCCAGCGGTACGGATCGAGGAACGTGGTAACCACGAAATAGCTGATTACCGCCAGGTCGAACACCAGGAACAGGTACTGGGCACGCAGCGCCCGCGGGGAAAGGCCGTAGTAGATCTCGCGGCAGGCAGCGCCGAAGCCTTTCACGACATCCCCGTGAGCGCTCGAGCAGCCGCCACCAGGTCGTCCTCGGTGTCGACGCCCGGACCCGGGCGGACGGCAGGAATGCCTACCCTGATCGTCATCCCGAGCGACAGCGCCCGCAGTTGTTCGAGCTGTTCCGCGAGTTCCAGCGGCGACGGTTCGGAAGCCACCAGCGTGCGCAGCACGCCGCAGCGATAAGCGTAGATGCCGTGGTGATGAAGCGCCGCCGCACGGGCCTCTGCAAGTCTCGACGCATCACGCGGATACGGTACCGTCGCGCGGCTGAAATAGATGGCGAAACCATCGTTGTCGCGCACAACCTTGACGACGTTCGGGTTGCCGAAGTCCTCGTCTGAGAGGATCGGCGACGCCAGCGTGGCGACATCGGCCGACGATTCGTCCAGCAGTGCCGCACATTGACCGATCAGCTCGGGCGGCATGGCCGGCTCGTCGCCCTGCAAGTTGATGACGATGGTCTCGTCGTGCCAGTCCATCAAATCGGCCACCTCGGCGATACGTTCCGTGCCGGAGCAATGCTGGTCGCCCGTCATGCAGACGTTGGCGCCGAAATTCTCGGCAGCTTCGGCAATGCGTTCGTCATCTGTCGCGATCACGACGTCCCTGGCGCCACTTTCGCGGCCACGCCGGTACACGTGCTCGATCATGGGTCTGCCGTTGATTTCGCGCAACGGTTTGCCGGGCAGGCGCGTCGACGCATAGCGCGCCGGAATGACGACGACGAAATCAACCATCATGTGATTGCTCGTTGCGCATGCGCGATTCAATTTGTTCCAACCACGGCGCCGCAACAACGGTATCCATCTGGACATCCACCGGCACATACCAGAAGCGGTCCGACACCTGACGCGGGAATTTCACGGCGTCTTTTTCCGTCATCAGGATATCGAAGTTGTCGGCGAAGTCGAGTTCTCCGGCGCTCAGCGGCGCATGATCCGGATACGGGTGCTCGATCACCTGCATGCCGTGCCCCCGCAGCATGTCGAAAAAACGGCCGGGATTGCCGATCGCCGCCACAGCATGGACCGTTGTTCCCGCGAAACGATCGATTGGCCGTGTAACCGAGCCGTTCAGCCTGCTGGCGTGCTGCGCGACGAGACGGAATTCGATTGCATTTTGCATGGCGGTCTGCATCGCTTCCTGCCGATCGCGCAGCCGGCCGTTGATCAGGACCTGGTCGACCTCGCCAATACGGCTAACCGGCTCACGCAACGGTCCGGCCGGCAGCAGCTTTCCGTTGCCGAGCCCAAGGGCGCCGTCGACCACACAGATCTCGTAATCCCTGGCCAGCGCATAATGCTGCAGGCCGTCATCGGCGATGACCAGATCTGCGCCGTCCTGAACGAGCATCGCCGCGCCTCGGGCCCGCTCTGCGTCCACGACGACCGGGCGGCCGGTGCGCATCGCGATGAGGACGGGTTCGTCGCCGACAACGGCCGGGTCACTGCGGGCATCGACGCGCATCGATGTGCCCGACTTGCTGCCACCGTAACCGCGGCTCACGATGCCTGGCGAGAACCCTCGCTCCGCGAGCGCGTTTGCGAGCCATACGGTTACCGGCGTTTTGCCTGTGCCGCCCGCGGTGATATTCCCGATGACGATGACCGGCACCTTCGCATGCTGCGTCCGCATCAGGCCCGCGCGGTACAGGAAACGCCGCATTACCGACAGCAGCGAGTAGAGTCCGGCCAGCGGAAGCAGGATGCGGTACCAGCCGTGGCCGCCGTACCAGGCACGATGAAACCAGGTATGTGCGGCGTCCTTCACGGCGGCACCCTCATTGTTCGCTGAACTGCATCCGATACAGCGCGGCATAATGGCCGTTGGCCGCGAGCAGTTCCGCATGCGTTCCCGACTCGACGATCTTTCCGGCGTCGAGGACGATGATGCAATCCGCGTTCTCGACCGTCGACAGACGGTGCGCAATGACGAGGGTCGTCCGGTCTTTCATGAGCTCAGCGAGACCCTCCTGGATGTGGCGTTCCGATTTCGAATCCAGCGCCGACGTGGCCTCGTCCAGGATCAGCACGGGCGCGTCTTTCAGTAACGCGCGGCCGATGGCGACCCTCTGCTTCTGACCGCCCGACAGTAGCGCGCCGCGATCGCCGACCCGGGTATCCAGCCCTTTGGGCAGTTCTTTCGCAAAATCGAGCACATGGGCGGCCTCGGCAGCCTGCAACAATTCCTCGCGGGAATGCACGCGGAGTTCCCCGTACGCAAGGTTGTTTGCGATAGTGTCGTCGAACAGCACGACATCCTGGCTGACGAGGCTGATATTGTCGCGCAGGCTGGAAAGCTTGTAATCGCGGATCGACACGCCGTCGAGCAGGATCTCGCCTTCGCTCACTTCATAGAAACGCGGCAGCAGGCTCACGAGCGTCGACTTGCCACTGCCCGAATGACCGACTATGGCGAGCGTCCGCCCCGCTCCGATAGCAACCGATATGTCGTGAAGGACCGGGCCGTCCTCAGACCCGTAGCCGAAACTGACCTTGCGGAACTCGATTTCACCCCGAACGTCTTGCTTCTCGACGGTGCCCGTGTCGATCTCGTCCGGCTCATCCATGATCGTGAACAGGCTGTGAGCACCGGCAACGCCGCGCTGCAACGTGGCGTTCACGTTGGTGATTCGGCGAACCGGTTGCAGCATGAGCATCATCGCGCTGAAAAAGGAGATGAACTGGCCGGCCGTGAGGTTACCTTCGAGCGACTCCCGGCTCGCCATGTAGATGACCAGCGCCACGCCGAACCCGAAAATCGTCTGCGTCACCGCGACGCCCATCGACCTGACCCGGATCAGCTTGAGGTTCTGCTTGCGGTTCCTTTCGTCGACGTCGGCGAGGCGGTCACGTTCGTACTCGTAACCGCCGAACATCTTGACCACCCAGTTGCCGCGCACGATTTCTTCCGTGACCTGGGTTACTTCGCCCACCGAATCCTGGATGCGGTTGCTGTAGCGCCGGAAGGCGATCCCGAGCACCCGAATGAAGACAGCAATGACCGGGAACAGAATGACGACGAATACCGTAAGCCTCGGGCTTTGAATCAGCATGACGCCGAACGCCGCGATCACGGTCAACACATCGCGAATGGCTATCGTGACGACGCTGGTGACGGACTCGGCAACCATCTCGACGTTATAAGTCATGCGCGACAGCAGCGGGCCGGTCGTTCGATCGTCGAAGAATCTCGCTGGCAGAGTAAGAAACTTGTTGAAGACCTGCCGGCGCAGGGAACTGATAACGCTGCGGCCGATCCAGCCGAGCGAGGCCTCGGTTGCGAAGCCTGCGATACCGCGCGCGATGAAGATCGCAATGAACGCAATCGGCAGCCATTTCGCGGTCTCGAGGTTCTTTGCGACCAGCGCCTCGTCCATCAGCGGCTCGAGCAGGTACACGAGACTCGCCTCGATCAGCGCCGTCGCCGCCATGCCGATCACGGCAATTATGCCCACCCCTTTGTGCGGCAGAACGTAGCGCCACAACCGCCTGTAGATTACGGCGGTGTCCCGGTCATTTGACGTGCTCGTGGTGATGGGCGATCTCCCGACTAGTCGTCGGCCGTGTCGTTGACGGTTGCGATGTTGATCTGCGTGAAACCGAGTCGGCCGGCCACATCCATCGCCGTGACGACATACTGGTGTTTAGCATTGGCGTCGGCGCTGATCGTGAGCGGCAGCTGGTTGTTGCCGCCGGATATCTTCTGCAGTGCGTTGCGGATCGTTTCGGGCCGCGTATTGATGAGTTCACGCCCGTTGACGAAATAGGTTCCGATCTCGGTGATCATGATGTCGATCTGCTCTGGCGTCTCCTCGACGATCGCGGGACTGTCCGCTTCCGGCAGGCGTAACTGGATCTGCGACTGCTTGACGAAACTCGTGGACACCATGAAGAAGATCAATAGCAGCAGCACGACGTCGATCAGCGAGGTCAGGTTGACCTCCGGCTGGGTCTTGGGCCGGACGCTGAGCCTCATTCGCCGCCCTTCTGTTGTCGTCGGTGCAACGCCTCGACCAGCTTGATTGCCTCTTTCTCCATGGTCACGACCAGCGCCTCCACTCGGTTGCGGTAATAGCGGTAGCCGATCAGCGCCGGAATCGCGACCGTCAGGCCGGCGGCCGTGGTGATCAGGGCCTCTGCAATACCACCGGCGAGCACGGTCGGGTTGCCGACGCCGTGCGTCGTGATGGCGGTGAACACCTTCACCATGCCGATGACAGTACCGAGCAGCCCCAGCAGCGGCGTGATGGCGGCTATCGTGCCCAGCGTCTCGAGGTACCGTTCCAGTTCGTGCACCACGTGGCGCCCGGTATCCTCGATGCTGTCCTTCATCACCGCGCGCTCGCGGTCGCGGTTGATGAGCCCCGCCGCGAGTATCTGCCCGAGCGGCGAGCCCCGGTGCAGGCTCTGAATCTGTTTCTGGTCGAGCTGGTCCTTCTTGACCCAGCCCCAGACCTTGCTGGTCAGGTCGTCCGGGATCACGCGTTTCTGCTGCAACGTCCAGAATCGCTCCAGGATGATGCCGAGGGCGATAATGGCGCACAGGATGATCGGCGCCATCAGCCAGCCACCGGATTTGACGATTTCAACCATACAGTCGGACTCGGGGGAAAAATGAAATATACAGCGCCAGGATCGAAAATTCTCCCCGCTCATGACGGCGGAGGCTCATGCCAGACCCTGCGGCGCTGCTGGCGATTTTTCGACACGTGCACGATTCCTGACCGATCGCAAAGCCTGATTCCGATTGCGCCATCGTGCGATGTTGTCATCACCTCGGCGCCGGCGTCTCGCCAGCGCTCTACGACACCCTGCTTCGGCAAGCCCCATCGATTGCCGTGGCCGGCAGACACCAGGGCCGCGTCCGCGGACATGAAACCCACGAACGTGCCACTCGACGACGTATCGCTTCCATGGTGCGGCACCACCACCACGTCGACCCGGCCCGGTGCGCCGGCGGCGACGAGCGCTCGCTCGACGCCCGACTCGATGTCCCCGGTCAGCAACAGGCGGGCATTGCCCGCCTCGACGAGAACCACACAGGAAGCGTCGTTGCCCGCATACCGGCCATTCCCCGGCGGATGCAACACGGAAAACCCGACACCGTCCCAGTGCCAGGCGCGGCCGGCCCGGCAGGCCACGGCCGCGGCCAGCGCCTCCGGTTCGCCCGCCAGTACCTGCCCGACCTCCATGCCTGCCAGGATTGGAGCTGCGCCGCCGGCGTGATCGATATCCGAGTGCGACACGACAAGGCGGTCGATTCGCTGGACACCCTGTGCAGACAGGTACGGCAATATCACGCGGCTCGCCATGTCGCTACCGCCCGGAAAGGCGGCACCCGTGTCGTACAACAGGGTTCGTTGCCGGGTGCGCACGACGACGGCGAGTCCCTGCCCGACATCGAGCATGCGGACGTCGGCACAGCCATCGGGCGGGCCCGGGACACGCGCCGAGACCAGCGCAAGCGCGCCCAGCAACGTGACATGGCGCCCAGGCCAGGCGCGCGGCAGCACGACCCAGGCAAGTACCGACGCCATGCAGATGCCAGCGACGGCGCCGGTCGCCGACGTGGTCTGCGCTGCATGCGGGAACGACAGCCCGGCGTCGACGAGCCAGTGCAACACCTCGATCCCGGCACCGGCGATCCGCAGAGCGACATCGCCCGCTGCGGCGGCCGGGCCGTCGAGCAAGACGCCTGCGAGCGCGAACGGCACGGTTACAATGCTGAACAGCGGCACCGCGATGAGATTGACCGCGGGCGCGGCGAACGACACGCGGCTGAAATTCATCACGGTCAGCGGCATCAGGCCGAACAGCAGGAACGCCTGCACCGCGGCGAGCTGCATGACGCCCCTCGATAGCCGCAACGCCGGAGCGCGGGCGCGGCGGCGCGCGAACCAGAGCAGTATCAGTACGGCGGCAAACGACAGCTGAAACCCGGGCGCCAGTGTGACAAGCGGGTCGAGTCCGGTTACCAGGAAACAGGCCGCTGCGAGAATTGCGACCGGGCGCGGTTCGCGGCAGCGCATAAATGCGAGCACGAGCAACAGTAACATCAGAGTTGCGCGCTTTGCCGGCACGGCGAATCCCGAAAGACCGGCGTAGCCGGCCGCCACGACGAGGGCCGCGAGCCACGCAATCCTGAGGTGGTTGCCGCCGACGCGCAGAACCCCACACAATGTTACCGCGAGGAACCAGGCCGCCGATGCGGCGAGACCCACGTGCAGGCCGGAGATCGCCATCAGGTGGCTCGTTCCCGACCGCGAATAACGCAGCCATTGCTCCGCGGTGATTCCGTGGCGCGCCCCCACGGAGATCGCGGCAAGGACCGATGACGTGTCCGGGTCTTCGATGAGCGATGCCAGCCGTTCGACAGCTCGTTGCCGCAGGCGGCTTGCCGGAGCGCCAGCTTTCTGCTTGAGCCGCTTGTTGCGCGGCCCGTTGACGACGTAACCCGTCGCGCCGATTCGCTGCCGGAACAACCAGGCCTCGTAATCGAACTGCCCCGGGTTACTCGTTCCACGCGGGCGGCGCAGCCGCACTTCGAACTGCCAGACGTCGCCGATGTCGGGTCGTTCGGGTGCCTCGTACCAGCTGATTCGAAGCCGCGGCGGAATTCTGGGATCGCCGAGTGGCCGGGCGAGGAAACTGATCGATTCCCCCCTCTGCCGCGGAAAGTCGACGATCTGCAAAACCGCCAACATGCTGTCGCCCTCGTATTGCGGCGGCAGCCGCTGTGCGACGACATGCTGCGCGTGCAGTGCGAACAGGGAGAGTCCCGTAAGGAACCACGCCGCCGCTCCGCGCCCGCCGGCAAGCAACGCGATTGCAGCGCCCAGGCCCGCTACCGGAAATAGGCCGTAGCCGGATGTAAAACTGGTAAAGTGCAGCGCGTAAGCACCTGCCAGCAGGCTCAAACAGGATTTGATCATCGCGGTGTTATTGCATCGGCCCCGAGAACGGGTATGGCCCGTTGTCAGGACATCGGATTCGACGCGGAATGCCAAGACGCTTTTTCAGGAAATTCGCACTCAAACGCCACCAGTTTGGCGAGAGATGGTTCTTTGCGCCCTTCCGCCACCTGATGCACGACCACCGCCTGTGGAGCGTGCGACGCAAGAACGTCGTGCCGGCGGTCGCATTGGGCGCGTTTTTCGCTTTCTTGCCGTTCCCGGGCCACCCGATCTGGGCCTCGTTCGCTGCATTGGCACTGCGCGTCAACATACCGATCGCGGCACTGACGACCTTTATCAGCAATCCCTTGACGATGGGGCCGATGTATTTCTTTGCGTACCGGCTCGGCGCCCTGCTTCTCGGAGTGCCTCAGAAGCCGTTCGACATGGAAATGTCGTTTGAATGGGTCACGCACACCTTCGTGAATATCTGGCAGCCGATGCTGCTGGGGTGCCTGCTGCTCGGAACGGCGTCGGCCCTGGTCGCGTACGTCACGCTCGAATTCGTCTGGCGCAGCTCCCTCGGCCAGTACAAATCGCGCAAGCGAGCGCAGCGTCGGGACAGGAACGCCCGATAAGACTCTAGGCTTGGACTGCCAGCCGGCCGTTCTCCAGGACCAGAACTCGATCCATGCGCTTCGCGATCGAGTGATCGTGCGTGACGATCACCAGGCTCGTCCGCATCTCACGATTCAGTTCGAGCATAAGATTCAGTACGTGCTCGCCGTTGCCCGCGTCGAGATTGCCGGTCGGTTCATCGGCAAGCACGAGCTGGGGTCGAGTGATCAGGGCACGTGCCACCGCGGCGCGCTGCCGCTCGCCGCCTGACAGTTCGCCCGGCTTGTGGTCCAGACGTTCGCCGAGCCCGACGCGGCCGAGCAGGTCGCGAGCCTTCGCAAGTGCGTCGGCTTTCGACTCGCGACGGATGAGCAGCGGCATCGCAACGTTTTCCTCGGCCGTGAATTCCGGAAGCAGGTGGTGGAACTGGTAGACAAAGCCGATGTAACGATTCCTGAGATCGCCCTTGACCTTCTCGTCGCCACCGTGCATCGCCACTCCGTCAACGAGCACCACGCCCTCATCGGGATCGTCCAGTCCGCCCATGATCTGCAGGAGCGTGGTTTTTCCCGAGCCCGACGCTCCGATGATGGCGACGCGCTCGGCCGGCCCTACCTCGAGGTCGACACCGCTGAGAACCTCCAGAACGGAGCCGCCCTCACGGAATCGGCGCACGACACCGCGGCATTCCAGTACCTTGCGTCTCTCGTCAGTCATAACGCAGCGCCTCCGCCGGCGCAGTCCTGGCGGCAACCCATGCCGGGTACAGCGTGGAACCCAGGGCGAGCACCAATGCAATCGACGCAATTCTCAGCACGTCCCCGGCACGCGGCTCCGAGGGAAGGTCGCTGATGAAATACACGTCCGCCGCGAGGAACTTGATGCCGAACAGGGCTTCGAGGTGTGTCACCACGGTCTCCAGGTTGATTGCAAGCAGCACGCCGAACACGACGCCGGCCAGCGTGCCGACGATACCGATGACGCTGCCCTGCGTCACGAAGATCCTGAGAATACTCGTCGGACGCGCACCCACCGTGCGCAGTATGGCTATATCCGCCTGCTTTTCCTTCACGACCATCACGAGGGTGGAGACGATATTGAACGCGGCGACCGCGATCACCAGCAAGAGTATGACGAACAGAATCGACTTGGTGATCTGGATGGACCGGAAGAAATTGACATGACGCCGGGTCCAGTCGCTGATCAGCACGAGCGCACCGTGCTCGATCGCGACTTCACGGACGATCCCACCGGCATCGAAGATGTCGGTGACCGAGAGCCGGACGCCGCTGACCGTGTCCCGCTTGCGATACAGCTTCTGGGCGTCATCAATATTGATGAAGGCGAGCCGGCGGTCGAATTCGTACATGCCGACGCGGTAGATCCCACTCACCGTGAACCGCTTGGTCCTTGGAACCACGCCCGCGGGCGTGACGATTCCCTCGGCAAGCGTCACGGTGACCTTTTCGCCGACGCCCAGCTGCAATTCTTTCGCGAGTTCCACGCCGAGGACAATATTGAAATCGCCGGGCTCGAGACTGGCGATTTCGCCCTCGAGCATCAGTCCAGCCACGCCGGACACGGCTCGTTCCTGCACCGGGTCGATACCGCGGATCTCGGCGCCGCTAAGCTGTTCGCCGAAGACCAGGAGCGCCTGACCGTTCACATAGGGAGCCGACGCCACGACCCGCGTATTGCGCGCGGCGGCTTCCTGCAGGTCGGGCCAACCTTCGAGTTCACCCTCGACGCCCTCGATGCTCGCGTGCGAGGTCATCGCCAGCAGCCGATCCTTGAGTTCCCGTTCGAAGCCGTTCACAACCGACAGTACGATGATAAGCACCGCGACCGCGATCGCGATGCCGAGCATGGAAATCGCGGAGATGAGCGACACGAAGCTGTTGGCGCTACGTGAGCGCACGTAACGGCCGCCGATCCAGGTTTCGAAGCGCTGCGCCATGACTGCTACTCGTACCTCAGCGCGACGGCCGGGTTGACCAGCGCCGCGCGCCGCGCCGGATAAAGGGTGGCAAGCGAGGTCAGCAGGAATGCGGCGACCGAAATGACCGTGACATCGGCCCACTCGAGTTCCGACGGAATGCGAGTCACGTAATAGACATCGCCCGGCATGATCTGGAAGCCGAACAATTGCTCGAGCACCGGCACGATGACCGGGACGTTGATGGCGAGAACAATGCCGAGCAATACGCCGACCAACACGCCGGCCCAGCCGATCACCGCACCCTGCACGAAAAAGACGCGCACGACACCGTTGGGGCCCATGCCGAGCGTTCGCAGGATAGCGATGTCGTTGGTCTTGTCCGTAACGACCATCACAAGGCTTGCCACGATATTGAACGCGGCGACACCGATGATCAGCGACAGTATCAGGGACATCATCATCTTTTCGAGTTTGATAGCGCGGAAGTAACTCGCGTTCTCGACGGTCCAGTCACTGGCCGTCACGCCCTGCAGCCGCTCCGTCAACCGCCCGGTGATCTCGGGCGCCGCCATGACGTCATGGGCCCGGTAGCGCACGGCGGTCACTTCGTCACCCAGCCCGAGGATGCCGGCCGCATCGCGTGTATTCACCAGGGCGAGAATGCTGTCGTGATCCTGCAGGCCGGCTTCGAAGACGCCGCTCACCACGAACCGCTCGAGCACCGGCTCCATCGTCCCGTCGCCGGCCGGCCGAGGGACCAACAGCACGACCCCGTCGCCGACGCGCGCACCAAGATCATAGGCGAGCACCCGTCCCAGTATGATGCTGCGGCTGCCCGGCTGCAGATCCGAAAGGCTTCCCTCGACGAGGTTGATGACGTTGCCGGACAGGCGGTCTTCGTACCCGGGATCCACGCCGTGGACCATCACCGCGCGCAACTCGCGCCCCGACTGGATCATCCCCTCCAGTTCGACGACAGGCGCCGCGGTCGCAACACCCTCTTCGGCTTCAACGGCCGCCGCGAGCTGACGCCAGTCGTGGGTCACGCCATCGCTTCCCGTCACGAAGCCATGCGCCGACATGCTCAGCAAGCGGCTGCGCAGTTCGCCTTCGAAGCCGTTCATCACCGAGAGGATAACGATCAGGGCGGCAACACCGAGAGCGATGCCGATCAGCGATATCAGTGTGATGAAGGAAACGAATCGGGTTCGGCGCTTTGCCCGCAGGTAGCGAAGCCCGACAAACAATTCGACGGGATTGATCATCGCCACGCATTAAACCACAATCGGAACACCGCGGTTCATGGCGTTCCATCACGCCCGAACTGTGACACAGGTCTCAATACCGGCGATTCCCGCCAAAAGTACACACAAACCGGACGGCGATCCTGTTTTTTGGCCCGGTCCCCGGTGCTATATTGCTCGGGCAAGCACTCGGAGAGGCAACATGCACAAGCTGCGGTTACTGACAATCCTGGGTATGGCGTTGGGCCTTATGGCGAGCGCCAGCGCAGACACACTCAACACCTCGGGCATCAGCGCGGGAGAAGACGGATCACGCCCGCTACGTGGCACGACGCAGGCACAGGTCGAGGCGAAATACGGCAGCCCGGTCTCCAAGAAAGCCGCTGTCGGTGATCCGCCGATCTCGCGCTGGGACTATCCCCAGTTCACCGTGTATTTCGAATACGACCGCGTCATCCATGCGGTCCTCAAGCGCTGAGCGAACGCCGCTTGCACCGACACCGACGCCCGGGCACCGCCCGGGCGTTTTCGTTTTCCCCTGAATAAACCCCACCTCGGGCGCGCAGCCCGATCGCGGATCGACAACCGCTCCTGAAGCCGCATCCAGAAACTCGCCGAACCGGACGCCAGCGGTCTCAACGACACGGGAAGGCGCCCGGGATCCAATTCGGGCGCAGTTCGAGATCCGCTCCTTGTGTGGTGAGACTCGGGCAGCGCGACTATAATCGCGGGCCCTGATCGCAATGCACCCATCGTGCCCGATACCACCTACCTCATAGCCGATACCCCGGCGTCCGGACGCTATTCCGGCTGGGGCAGCCTCGTCGGTGCCAGCGCGTCGCTCGCGTTCGCCGAACTTGCGCGCCGGGTCCATGCGCCGTTGCTGGTGCTGGCCGACGACCCGCGCCACGCCGACCAGCTGGAGGCCGAGCTGCGCTTCTTCTCTGGGGGCGACTTCCCGGTGCTGCATTTCGTCGAATGGGAAACGCTGCCGTGGGACAATTTCTCTCCTCACCAGGACATCATCTCGCAACGCCTCTCTGTCCTTGCGCAGTTGCCCTCGATACGACGCGGCGTCGTCATCGCATCAGCGCCCGCGCTCCTGCAGCGCCTGCCGCCGATCGACTACGTCGCCGCCCGATCGCTGTCACTGCGTACCGGGCAACAACTCCCCCATGACGAGTTTACGGCGTCCCTGACAGCGGCCGGCTATCTGCGGGTTCCACAAGTGTCCGAGCACGGCGAGTTCGCTGTCCGCGGTTCCCTGATCGACGTATTCCCGATGGGCTCGGAAGTGCCTGTGCGCATCGACTTCTTTGACGACGAGATCGAGTCCCTTCGCTACTTCTCGCCCGATTCGCAGCTGTCCGGCGAAACCGCGGACGCGGTCGAACTGTTGCCGGCGCGCGAGGTGCCGCTGGACGACGACGCGATCCGCGATTTCCGCTCGCGGTATCGCGAACGGTTCGAGGGCCAGCCGAGCAGATCGCGTGTATACCGGGATGTCTCGGAGGGTATCGCACACGGCGGTATCGAGTATTACCTGCCGCTGTTCTTCGAGAAGACATCCGGTCTCGCGGACTACCTCCCTGACGATTGCATCGTGGTCCGCCCCGATGGCCTGCACGGGTTGCTGGAACGAGCCTGGGCCGAGATCGAAGAACGGCATGAACTCTGTAGCCTCGATCCCGAGCGGCCAGTACTCGATCCGCTCGAGACGTTCGCGACCATCGACGCGGTCAAGGAGCGGATCGATCGCCACCATTGCGTGAACTACTCCGCGCAGTCCCTGGCCGAGGGTCCGGAAGTCCGGAATCTGCCGACGCGCATGCCGCCTGCGCTGAAAATCGAGGCCCGCTACGAGGACCCGGCCGGCGCACTGATCCGGTTCCTCGAAAGCTTCGACGGCCGCGTGCTGTTCACCACGGACTCCGCGGGCCGACGTGAGCAGCTCTACGAACTCCTCTCGGGGCGCGGACTCGACCTCGAGCGCGCCGCCGGCTGGCCACAATTCTCGTCCGGCAACCACCGTATCGGCGTCGCCGTTGCACCGCTCGAAAACGGTGTCTTGCTACCCGAATCGCGGCTCGCGATCATCAGCGAACAGCAGCTCTTCGGCGACCGCGTGCGTACCCGGCGGCGGCGCAGCGAGCGAGACCCGGAAGCGATCATCCGGCAGCTCGACGACCTGGAGGAAGGATCGCCTGTCGTCCATGCCGAGTATGGCGTCGGCCGTTACATCGGGCTGATCACGCTCGACGTCGGCGGCATCGAAAGCGAATTCCTGCACCTGGAATACGCAGACGGCGACAAGCTGTACGTGCCCGTGCATGCGCTCGAACAGATCTCGAGATACACCGGCGCGTCGCCGGCGAACGCGCCGCTGCACCGTCTCGGCAGCGACCAGTGGGACAAGGCGCGACGGCGCGCCATCCGCAAGATTCGCGACGCCGCCGCAGAACTTCTCGACATCTACGCACGCCGTGCGATGCGCTCGGGCCACCGCTTCCACTGGTCCGAAGCGGACTACCGTGCATTCGAGAGCGGCTTCCCCTTCGACCCCACGGACGACCAGGCGCGTACCATCGACGAGGTTCTCGCCGACCTGGAATCCGACGAACCGATGGATCGTATCGTGTGCGGCGATGTCGGATTCGGCAAGACAGAGGTGGCACTGCGCGCGACGTTCGCCGCAGTTCACGGCGGCAAGCAGGTCGCGGTACTGGTGCCGACGACGCTGCTCGCGCAGCAACACGGCCAGAATTTCCGCGACCGCTTCGCCGACTGGCCGGTCCGAATCGAGGTCCTGTCGCGCTTCCAGTCGCCGAAGCAGGTGCGGGAGATCGTGGCTGGCATGGGCTCCGGTGCGGTCGACGTCGTGATCGGCACGCACAAGCTGCTGCAGCATACGAAATCCTTCAGGGACATCGGGCTCGTGATCATCGATGAAGAACACCGCTTCGGCGTGCGGCACAAGGAAGCCATCCGTTCGCTCCGCAGCGAGGTCGACGTGCTCACGCTGACCGCGACACCCATCCCCCGTACTCTGAACATGGCAATGGGCGGCATCCGCGACATGTCGCTAATCGCGACGCCGCCCGCCGAGCGGCTTTCGGTCAAGACCTTTGTCGCAGAGTGGAACGACGTCGTGATCCGGGAAGCCTGCCTGCGCGAGATCAAGCGCGGCGGCCAGGTCTACTTCGTGCACAATCGCGTCGAGGACATCGGCCGCATCGCCGAGCGGCTCGCGAAACTCGTTCCGGAGGCGAGCCTGCGCATCGGCCACGGCCAGATGCCGGAGCGCGAGCTCGAACAGGTGATGCTGGATTTCTATCACCGACGTTTCAATCTCCTGCTCTGCACGACAATCATCGAAAGCGGTATCGATGTCCCGACGGCGAACACGATCATCATCAACCGTGCGGACCGCTTCGGGCTTGCACAATTACACCAGTTACGCGGCCGTGTCGGCCGTTCGCACCATCGCGCCTATGCCTACCTGATCGCGCCGCCGAGAGCGGCAATGACCGCAGATGCCGTCAAGCGTCTCGAGGCCATCGATTCGCTGGAGGATCTCGGCTCCGGATTCACGCTCGCCACCCACGACCTCGAGATCCGTGGCGCAGGTGAACTCCTCGGCGACGTGCAGAGCGGCCAGATCCAGGAGATCGGCTTTTCTCTATACACGGAACTGCTCGCGCGCGCCGTCGACTCCCTGCGTGCGGGCCAGGAGCCGGACCTGGAGGCGCCGCTCGACGCAGGCGTCGACATCAACCTGCACATCGCGGCTTTGCTTCCCGACGATTACGTGCCCGACGTGCACCTGCGGCTCATGCTCTACAAGCGCATTTCAGGAACCCGCAACGAGGAGGAGCTGCGCGAATTGCAGGTCGAACTCATTGATCGGTTCGGGCTGCTGCCCGGTGCAGCGAAGAACCTCATGCGGATTGCGGCGCTTAAACAGCGCGCCTCGGCCCTGGGTATTGAGAAAATCGACGCTGCAGACGCAGGCGGCTACGTGGTATTTGGCGGCAACAGCCGGATTGATCCTGTCGCGCTCGTGAAATTGGTGCAAAATGACGGCCGCAGCTACCGACTGCAGGGCTCTCACCGGCTGAGCTTCAGGCTCGACCTCGGGAATGTCGAGACGCGCTTCCGGGCGATAGAGGACCTCATACACAGGCTTGCTCCGGAGGCGGAGGGGGGGCAGGTGAGCCCAGGGTCGGCAGGTTAGAGGCTTTATGATGCGACGAGTAACGACCACCATCGCAATGACACTGGCTTGGGCGGCAGCGGCGGCACAGACCGTTGTCGATCCCGAAGAGACAGGGTATCCACGTTACACGGTCGAAGTGATCATCTTCGAATACGCGCAGGAAGTCTCGGCGGGAACTGAACAGTTCTTGCCTGAAGAGCCTCCGCTGCCGGCTCCGGATGCGGCTGAAGAGCAGGAACTGGTGTTTGGCGATGCGGTTGCCGAACCCACGGTCGAGGAGCAGGCACCTGCGGAGGAACAGGATGCTTATCCGGCAGAACAGGATTTCGTTCTGCACCTCGATGAAGAACTCACCTTGACCGACATTGCCGGCATGCTCGAGCGACTCGACGTCTACAGGCCCCTGATGCATTTCGCGTGGACCCAGGTCACGAGACCGGAGGAAGCAACGGAGCCCGTTGAACTGCAGGCCCTGGCGCCGCCACCGGAAGGCCTCGACGGCAGCTTCACCCTTTACCTGAGCCGTTACCTGCACCTCGTCGTCGACTTGAGCCTCGAGCAGCCCTCCGGTCTCGGGGACCCGCTCGCGATCGACGATCCCGTTACCGAGTTCCGGGACAACCGCAGCGGCGCCTCCTACGTCGAGATGCTGCCGGCGCCCGTGCGTTACCGAATTTTCGAGGACCGCATTTTCAAGAGCGGCGATCTGCGTTACTTCGACCACCCGAAGTTCGGCGTGCTTGCGCAGATAACCCGCGTCGAGGAGCCCGAAGACCAAGAACTCGAGCCGGCGTTACTCGGAGAACCCGCCCAATAGTTCGTCGAGGAATTCGCCAGCGCTGCGCGACTCTTCTGCGGCCCGGACCAGACCCACGCGAAACGACACCGTGACGAAGCGGCCGGCCCGCGACCGCGGGTGATGCAGGCCGAGTTCACGCACCGCAGTCGAAATACGCGCGGCGAAATCGCGCACCGCGTGTTCGTCGGGTGCATGCGACAGCACGGCAAATCGCTCACGATCCAGCCGCCCGACGACGTCGCTCGCGCGCCGCAGGCAGCGGCGGATCGCCTGGCCAACCCTGCGCAGGCAGGAATCGGAGGCGTGCCTGCCGAATACGTCGACATAGGCTTCAAATTCATCGAGCGAGAACAAGACGACCGCGAGCGCACTCCTCTCTCGCGCCGCGACGGCCCAGTCGTGGTCGAGCACTTCGCGGAACACGCGTTCATTGAGAAGCCCGGTCACCGGGTCGTCCCGTGACAGGTCGCGGATGCGCCGCTTCGCCTTGAGCAAAGCATGCTGCATTTCCGCGCCGGCGGTCGACAGGCTGCCGGCCCCGCCGCGCCAGAAGGCCGCATAGAAGCTGGCGCCGCTCGCTCCGGGCAGTGCCAGGGGCTTCAGTACGAGCAGGAACTCGCGACCTCCCCGTTCGACGGGAAAGCTCGTCTCCTGTTTCGATCGCACAGCTTCGCTGATTTCGAGCGCGAGTTCGCGGCCGACCATTTGCTCGATGACGTCGGCAAAAGGTTTGCCATCCGCGTGCTCGACGCCGAGCGCCGCAAACGCCCGATTGCTGAGCGCGACCGGCCATTCCGAGTGATCGACACGCACGAGCAGCACGGGCTCCGCGGATTCCGAGATGACCTGTTCGAGAATGCGTCTGTTGACCGGCTCCATGTTCAGGCGTCCAGCTCCAGTTCGGGCGGCTCGGTCCACTTCGACAATTCCGCGTGCGCTGCTCGCCAGCGCTCGCTGGCGAGCAGGGACTCTCGCGCCAGATGCCCGGTTCCGTGCAGTCTCGCAAGCCGAACCAGCGACAACGGGTCCGAGTAGTCCTTAAGCGCCCGCACCGTCGTCTGTGCAGCGTCGCGATCGTTGCAGACCAGTACCATGTCGCAGCCGGCATCCAGCGACCGTCGAGCCCGCTCCGGCATAGTGCCATAGCGGCGGGTCGCCTTCATACTCAGGTCGTCGCTCAGCACGGCACCCCCGAATCCAAGCCGCGTGCGGAGCTCGCGCTGTATCCAGTACTCTGCAAACCCGGCCGGCAGCGGGTCCATCTGCTGGTAGACGATGTGCGCCATCATGACGCCCGCGACGAGCCCGTTGCCGATCAGCTTCTCGTAGGGCCGCATGTCGTCCAGCACGTCACCGTACTCGCGGCGATCCACCGGCAGCTGTTCGTGGGAATCCGCAACGACCGCGCCATGGCCCGGGAAGTGCTTCGCTACTGCCGCCATGCCGGCGCTGCGCAGGCCGCGGGAGAATTCCGCCGCCAGGTCCGCGACGACTTCCGGCTTGGCGTGGAATGCGCGGTCGCCGATGATTTCGCTCACGCCCCAGTCGAGGTCCAAGCAGGGTGCAAAACAAAGATCGATGCCGCATGCCCTCAGCTCGGACGCAATCAGCCAGCCTGCCTGGCGCGCAAGCTCGAGGGCACCTTTCGGGTCGGCCCTGTACTGGCGGCCGATCACCCGCATGGGCGGGATCGCGGTGAAGCCGTCGCGGAATCGCTGCACGCGCCCGCCTTCGTGGTCCACGGCGACAATCGGTGGCGGGCTTCTCAATGCTCGCACCTCGTTCACGAGGGCGACCAGCTGCTGCGGAGACTCGTAGTTGCGGCTGAACAGGATCAACCCGCCGACGGCGGGTTCGCAGAGCAGGTCACGATCAGCCGGCGTCAGGCTGACACCGTCGATGTCGAGCATCACCGGTCCGAGTGACATGCTCCGCTCCCAAATTGTTAATTATTAACTATTTTTGAAAAACAGCAATCGACTCGACGTGGGCCGTGTGCGGAAACATGTCGATAATGCCGGCCGCCTCGAGCGTATAGCCTGCTTCGTTGACCAGCACGCCCGCGTCGCGCGCGAGGGTACCCGGGTGGCAGGATACGTAGACGATACGTTCGGGATCAATCCGACCGATGCGATTGACGACCTCCGCCGCCCCACTGCGAGCGGGGTCCAGCAATAGCCGGTCGCACGGATCCCTGAGCCAGCTCTCGGTGCCGCCAACGGCAGCCAGATCGGCCCGGCGAAACTCGGCGTTGTCGATCCCGTTGGCCGCCGCATTGTGTGCCGCACGGGCCACCAGCGTCGCCTCACCCTCGATCCCGAGGACCGCACCGCAATGCCGTGCGAGCGGCAGCGAGAAATTGCCGATGCCGCAGAACAGGTCGAGCACCCGATCCTCCGCACCGGCTTCGAGCAGCCGCAGCGCCTCACCGACCATGGCGCGGTTGATTGCCGCATTGACCTGCACGAAATCGACCGGCTCGAATTCGATGCGCACGTCAAACTCGGGCAGCATATAGTAAAGCGGTTCCTGGTCGCCCGCGGGATGCAACAGCTGCAGCGAACCCGGTCCGCCCGGCTGCAGGTAGACACGCACCCCATGATCGACGGCAAAAGCCCGGAACTCCTCGAGGTCGCTGCCAGCCGGCGGGTCGAGCACGCGAAATACGAGGGCCGTGGCGTTGTCCGCAACGGCGACCTCGACCTGCGGCAGGCGCGCGCGGATGGAAAGGCGCCCGATGAGATCGCTCAGCGCATCGATGAGTCCGTCGACGGGCGGCGCGAGCACCTCGCAGCGATGCATGTCGGTGATGTACGGCGCGTGCCGCTCGCGAAAGCCGACGAGTACACGACCCTTGGCGCTGACGTCCTTGACGGCGAGCCGTGCACGCCGGCGGTAATTCCATTCCGGGCCGGAAGCGGGCTCCAGCCAGCGCCCGGGCTCCACACGGCCGATGCGTTCCAGGTTGTCCCTCAACGTTACGGACTTGATGTCGCGCTGCTGCTCGATGCTGACGTGCTGCAGCGAACACCCGCCGCAGCGACCGAATGCCGCGCAGCGCGCCTCGACGCGCTGTGGCGAGCCAATGACGACTTCCAGCAACTCGGCTTCGTCGAACTTGCGTCGCGACTGGCGCCGTACGAACCGTACTTTTTCACCCTCGAGTGCACCGGCGACGAATACCTTCTTGCCGGGCGTATCGGCAATGCCGCGACCGTCGTGAGTGACGGAAGTGATCGTCGCCGTCTCGGGCTGCCGCTTGCCGCGCGCCATGCTGCCCGCCGCTCAACCGGACTCGGGCCAGGCGTCCAGGAATTCGTCGAGATGCGGCATTCCCGTACCCGCCAGCGTTTCGCGTACCAGCGCGAATTCTTGCTGCAGTCGTGCCGTGTCGAGATTGCCGCGCATGAATTCGAATCGCAGGTAGATCAGCCAGGTGTTCAGCACATCGGTCTCGCAGTAGTCCCGGATCTCGCGGATGCCGCCGGCGAGCCACTTTTCCCACACCTTGTCGCCGCTCATGCCGAGCTTGCCCGGGAACCCCAGCAATACGGCCGTCTGGTCGAGGCTGGCTCGCCCACGGAGTTGGTAGCCCGACAGCACGTCCATGAGGTCCACATGGCGCCAGTGGAACCGGCTCAGGTAGTTGTTCCACTTGTAGTCCCTGTCGGCGTCACCGACTTCCCAGTAGCGCGGTGCCTGGATGCCGTGCCGCAGCGCCCGGTAATGGAGGACGGGGAGGTCGAAACCGCTGCCGTTCCACGACACGAGGTCCGGGGCATAACGCTCGATGCCGTCGAAGAATCGGCCGACGATCTCGGCTTCGCCGGCATCCTCGTCGCCGAGGCTCCACACCTTGAAACTGTCGCCACTGCGGAGCGCAACGGAAATCGCCACTACCCGGTGCTGGTGCAGCGGCAGGAAGTCACTTCCGGTCTGCTGCTGGCGCATGAAGGTCATCGCCGTTGCCACGTCTTCGTCGTCAAGGTCCTCGAGACCCCACATCCGGCGCCCGAATTCCACGTCGGGAACGGTCTCGATATCGAAGGAAAAACAGTGCATATCAGGCCTTTTCTACGACGGCAAACGCAATGACAAGGCCCGCATCGTCGGTGAGGCTGACGTGGCCTTCGCCGATACCGAGACGATCGCAGACACGCCGGCCACGCTCGGACCAGATGACCAGCGGCCGTCCCCAGTCGTTATTCGTGATTCCCACGTCCCTTAACCATACGCCATGAGCGAACCCGGTGCCCATCGCCTTGACGGTCGCTTCCTTGCCTGCGAAACGCATGGCGAGAAACCGTACCGGCCATCTGCTCCTGCGGAACAGTTCGAGTTCCTCGTCCATGAGTACGCGCCGCACGAAATGCTCGCCGAAGCGATCGTAAGTGGCCTGTATCCGCGACAACTCGACGACGTCCGTCCCGACTCCGAAAATCACTCGCCGCGCGCCTCCGTCATGAGCCGCTTCATCTCGGACACCGCAACAGACAGACCATCGAAGACGGCTCGCGACACGATCGCATGGCCGATATTGAGTTCGACGATTTGCGCAATGGCGGCGACGTCGCCGACGTTATCGTAATTCAGGCCGTGCCCGGCGTTGATGACCAGACCGAGACGGTCGCCGTATTCGGCCGCGTGCGCGATCCTCTGCAGTTCCTCCTCGCGCTGCACGCCGGCCGCATCGGCATAGGTACCGGTGTGCAGTTCGACGACCGGAGCGCCGCACTCGACGGCCGCTTCGAGTTGCCGTTCCTCGGGGTCGATGAAAAGCGATACCCTGATGCCCGCGTCCGCGAGCCGCGTGCAAGCCGCCCTGACGCGATTCGCTCGGCCGGCGACGTCGAGGCCGCCTTCTGTTGTCAGTTCTTCACGTCGTTCCGGCACCAGGCAACAGTCGCTCGGCGCGAACCCGCACGCGATGCCCAGCATCTCGTGAGTTACCGCGAGTTCCAGGTTCATATGCGTCTGCATGACCGCGGCGATTGCGGGCAGGTCGGCGTCCTGGATGTGCCGGCGGTCCTCGCGCAAATGTACGGTGATACTATCCGCGCCAGCACGCTCCGCGATAATCACGGCATCGGCAGGCCGCGGGTACGGCGTGCCGCGCGCCTGCCTGAGCGTTGCGACGTGATCGATGTTCACGCCTAGGTGAATGGGCCTGGTATCGGGCACTTAGCTTGTTTCCGGGGACGGTTTTGCGGGCATTCTAGCGCGATGCAGGTCCAGCAGCACCTTGCGGCTCTTGAGTTCCCTGCCGTCGAGATGGTGCCGTATCACTTCCCGCAGCAGGCGCCCGGCGTCACGCAGCACAGCCGGATCGTCGAACCGCGATTCGGCGATGCCACGCAGTTGCGACCCGGCGAAAATCATCGGCCCTTCGCTGCGCGACACGCCGACGGGACCCTGCTCGACCCGATATTCATAGAAGCGTTGCTCCTCGACCGGCTCGTGACGATGCGCTTCGTACTCCAGGTTCAGCGCATATCCCAGCAACCGCAGCAACTCCATCTCGAAGACGCGCAGGTTGGCAGCGATGCAGTCACTGCGCGACAGCGTCTCAATAGTCTGCGCGTAGGCATCGAATATCTCGGGCTGCGGATCGTGACGATGCAGGAAATTCAGCACCAACTCGTTGACGTAGTAAGCGGACAGCAGTGCGTCCCCGTCGAGCGGCAACGGCGCCGCGTCCGTCTCCGCACCGGTCAGCGTACCGAGGTCCGAGCGCACGAACCACGACAGCCGCAGCGCCTGGAAGGGCCGCAATATGCCGCGCAGCCTCGACTTCGCGGAACGGCTGCCGCGCGCGACAAGCGTGACCTTGCCGTACTCACGGCTGATCACGTCGAGCAACTGGCTGGTATCGCGGAAGGGCCGATGGTGCAGCACGTATGCCGGCTGCTGCTGGACTCGACGCGTCGCCGTCATCGCTTCACGGTGATTCGTAGCCGAGGTTCAAAAGATCCTGTTCGCTGTCCGCCCAGTTGTCTTTGACCTTGACCCACAATTCGAGATGTACAGGCCCGTAAAGCTGTTTTGCGAGCGCAAGGCGCGCCTCCTGTCCGATCTTCTTGAGCATCTTTCCGCCCTTGCCGACGACGATGCCTTTCTGGCTGTCGCGTTCGACCCAGATGACTGCGTGAATCGTCAGGCGGTCTCGATCCTGCGAATACTGCTCGACCTGCACCGTCAGGCCGTAGGGCAATTCATCGCGCAGATGGATCGTCAGCCGTTCGCGAATGACCTCGGCCGCGTGGAACTCTGGGCTGCGATCCGTCTGCATCTCGGCAGGGAACAGCGGCGGCGACTCCGGCAGAAAGCCGCGGATGCTGCCGGCAAGGACTTCCAGATTATCGCGCTTGCGTGCCGAGACCGGGATGATCTCGACGAAGTCGTGGCGCTTGGACAAGGCATCGATAGCTTCGAGCAGCCGCTCCTTCGGGTGCACCGTATCGATCTTGTTGAGCAGCGCAATACAGGGCACCTTCGACGCCTTGATGCGCTGAAGCACATCATCGTCTTCCTCGCTCCAGCGCGTCGCCTCGATCACGAACAGCGCGAGATCGGCATCGGCAAGTGCGCTCACCGCCGCCCGGTTCATCAGCCGGTTCATTGCGCGGCCGGCATTGCGGTGCAGCCCCGGCGTATCCACGAAAATGATTTGCTCCTGCTCGCCGGTGAGGATAGCGAGTATCCGGTGCCGCGTCGTCTGCGGCTTCGCGCTCACGATGCTCACTTTCCTGCCCATCATCGCGTTGACCAACGTTGACTTGCCGACATTGGGCCGGCCCACGACCGCGACGAATCCGCAGCGGAATGCGTCCCTAGCCATCGCCCGTCCCCGCCGTCAGCATCGCCAGCATGCGGCGCGCGGCCTTTTGCTCGGCGCTGCGCCGCGACCGGCCCTCGCCCCGTGCCGGCTCATGGCCCGGCACCGTGCAGCGCACTTCGAAGTGCTGCTGGTGCGCCTTCCCGGTCACCTTCACGAGCGCGTATTCCGGCGGCGTCGCGCCGCGCGCCTGGAGCCATTCCTGCAACCTCGTCTTGGGATCGCGCAAATCTTCGGCGTGCGGCAGATCGTCGAGTTTGTCCCTGAAAACGCGGCGAATGAGCCCGGCTGCCCTGTCGAAACCACTGTCCAGGTAAACCGCGCCAAACAGTGCTTCCAGGGCATCGGCAAGAATGGACTGGCGCCTGTGTCCGCCCGTCTTGCGCTCTCCGCTGCCGAGGATGAGTTGCTCACCCATCCCGAGATCAGCGGCGATCCCGGCGAGCGATGTATCACGCACCAACGATGCTCGCAGACGGCTCAGGTCACCTTCGGGTGCGTCTGGCAGCGAGTGATACAGCGCTTCGGAAATGACGATATCGAGTACCGCGTCGCCGAGAAATTCCAGGCGTTCGTTGCTGCTGCCGGGCGCGCTCCTGTGCGTCAGCGCCTGCTGCAGCAGGCGGACATCGTTGAATTCATACCCCAGGGTCTTGTTCAGCCAGCGCTCGGCACTTTCCAAGATATTCGCTCTTTATCGCCGCGCTCCGTCGTGACGCGGCGTCTCCTGCCGTATCGACAGCCTGTTGTTATCGCCGCACAACCACCGCTTTGTCAAACTCGACGGAAAACGAGACGTTCGAGATAAACGGTGCGACATGGGTGTAACTGGCGCGAACCTCGTAGCCGTTCTCCACCGTGGTGATGGTTATGTCGCGTGCGTTGATTTCGCTGACGCTCTCGACGTCGAAACGACGGGATATGGAATTGCGAAGTGCGCTCCGCGACGGATCGTTCCCGTCGAACTCTTCTTGGACGCCATTCATCACGCCCAGAACCTTCATGTAATTGAGGTACACGGGCGTCAACCGTATGAAGCCAAACGCGAACACGCCGACGAAAGCGACGAGGATGATGAGTCCGAGGGTCGTCATGCCCTCCTCTCGGCGCAGCGCCGATCGGCCCCTTGCGGGCCGGTAGCCCCTACTGCCCTGAATGTGTGAACTGCCGCACATTAGCCAAACTCCGCGATTCCGTGTCAAACCTACAGGTCACGCTCTATCCGAGCGATTGACATAAGGCTAGCGCGATTTTAGCGACCAATTCAGTGACTGGCACCACATTATTGGATTTTGAGGCCGATCCTGTCCCAACGCGGCCATGACAGGCCGTCCATGTGCATCCAGACGCGGACGGCTTCTCCAACGAGGTGGGACTCCGGGATAGCCTCGATGAAACGGCTGTCCTTGCTGTTGTCGCGGTTGTCACCCATCACGAAATAGTGGCCTTCCGGCACCGCGTAGATACCGTCCTTCACGGAGTACGAATTCGTGATCAGTATGTCGTGCATGCGGTCGTCCAGGTGCTCGACGTACACGGACTCGGCCGGCGCCGCATTCGGGCTGCGTTCCAGTTCGACGAGTTCACCGTTGATGGTCAGTCGATGGTCCTCGTAGACGATCGTATCGCCGGGCAGCCCAACAACTCGCTTGATGTAGTTGATGCTCGGGTCCTGGGGCAGACGGAATACGACGACGTCACCACGCTCCGGCGACCCGGTTTCGAGGACCTTGGTCTCCGTGACCGGCAGGCGAAGTCCATAGGAGAATTTCTTCACGAATATGAAATCGCCCTGCAGCAGGGTCGGCATCATCGAGCCGGACGGAATCCGGAACGGTTCGAACACGAACGATCGGATCACGAGCACGATGAGCAGGACCGGAAAAAACGAACGCGAATACTCGACCAGTGTCTGCCGCCCGCCATGCCGTTCGTCGCCGCTGCGTTTCGAATCGTGCCACACAAACACGTCGAGCAGGTAAACGATGCCCGTAAATGCCGTCAAAAGCGTAAGAATCAGTGCCAGATTGATGCTCAATGAACCCTCGATTTACTTTTCAACTTTTAGAACGGCAAGAAAGGCTTCCTGCGGGATTTCGACCGAGCCCACCTGCTTCATACGTCTTTTACCGGCCTTTTGCTTTTCCAGCAACTTGCGTTTCCGCGTGACGTCGCCTCCGTAGCACTTCGCCGTCACGTTCTTGCGCAGGGCCTTGACGCTGCTGCGCGCAATGATCTGGCTGCCGACCGCGGCCTGAATGGCGACGTCGAACATCTGTCTCGGGATCAGCTCCCGCATCTTCTCAACCAGTTCGCGGCCGCGCGAAGTCGCCTTGTCACGGTGTACGATGATCGACAGCGCATCGACCCGCTCCTTGTTGATCAACACATCGAGCCGCACGAGCTGCGCAGTCTGGAAGCGCTCGAGATGATAGTCGAACGACGCGAAACCCCGGCTGACGGACTTTAAACGATCGAAAAAATCCAGAACAACCTCCGCGAGCGGCATCTCGTATTCGATGGAGACCTGGGCGCCGAGATAGCGGATGTGTTTTTGCACGCCGCGCTTCTCGACGCACAGTTTGATGACGTTGCCGACATAGGCATCGGGGACCAGGATGTTTGCCGTGATGATCGGCTCGCGCAGCTCGGCGATCTCGTTGGGCGGCGGCAGCCTCGAGGGGTTGTCGACCATCGTTACGTTGCCCGCGGTATCGACGACCTCGAATACCACGGTCGGTGCAGTGGTAATCAGCTCGAGGTCGTACTCTCTCTCGAGCCGCTCCTGCACGATCTCCATGTGCAGCATGCCCAGGAAACCGCAACGGAAACCGAAGCCCAGGGCGGCAGAGGTCTCGGGCTCGAAATGCAATGCAGCGTCGTTGAGCCGGAGCTTGTGTAACGCCTCTCGGAAGTTCTCGTAATCATCCGACTGTATCGGGAACAGGCCCGCAAATACGCGGGGCTGTATCTGCTTGAATCCGGGCAAGGGCGTGTTGCAGGGATCTCGGGAAGTGGTCAGGGTGTCACCGACCGGTGCGCCGAAGATATCCTTGATACCGGCTGTGACGAACCCGACTTCCCCTGTGCGAAGTTCCTCCCTGTCCTTCATTTTCGGCGTAAAGCTGCCGACACGATCCGCATTGTAGGATACCCCGGTTGACATCACCGTTATCTTGCTGCCCCGCGCGAGCTTGCCGTTCATCACGCGCACCAGGGATACCACGCCCACGTAATTGTCGAACCAGGAGTCGATGATCAGGGCTTGCAGCGGGGCCTCGGGCTCTCCCCTGGGCGGCGGGATCCGCTGCACGATCGCTTCCAGGAGCTCGGCGACGCCCTCGCCGGTCTTGGCGCTCGTGCGTATCGACTCGTGGGCCTCGATGCCGATGATGTCCTCGATCTCGGTGATGACGCGATCCGGATCCGCGGCCGGAAGGTCGATCTTGTTGAGCACGGGCAGCACTTCGAGGCCCTGGTCGATGGCCGTAACGCAATTGGCAACGCTCTGCGCCTCGACGCCCTGTGCGGCATCGACGACCAGCAAAGCGCCCTCGCAGGCAGCCAGCGAACGGGAAACCTCGTAAGAGAAATCGACGTGCCCCGGGGTATCGATGAAATTCAGCTGATAGGTCTTGCCGTCGCCAGCCGTGTAGTCGAGGGAGACGCTTTGAGCCTTGATGGTGATGCCGCGCTCGCGCTCGAGATCCATCGAGTCGAGTACCTGCTCGGCCATCTCGCGTTCCGTAAGCCCGCCACAGATCTGGATGAACCGGTCCGCAAGCGTCGACTTGCCGTGATCGATATGGGCGATGATTGAGAAATTGCGTATGTGATCCATGTAGAGCTGGCTTCGCGGCCGCCACGTAAACCGGCGAAGTATACCGGGTTACGGTTTGCGGGCCAGTATCGCGTCGATCGACGGCCGGTGCAGGCGATACTGGCAAACGATCTCGCCCTCGAATTCCACGACCGGTATTCGCACGTCGAAGCGTGCCTTCCAGTCGTCACGGCTGTCGATGTCGCGGACCTCGACCTCGAGTCGGCCGTGCACCAACGGCAACAGTTCCTCGACAAGTACGTCGCACAGGTGGCAACCGCGACGACTGTAGACGTACAGCACCGGCTTCACGGGGCCACCGATCCGGCGCCGTGCCGCGATAACTTCGGCGTGAATCGCGCAATGCAGGAATCGTCTGTCAATCTGTGCCGGCCGACCACGGCGCCGGCAACCAGCCCGCCGAGTGCCGTTGCGGCGGCCCCGCCGTCGCCGAGGGCCATGGCGTAAGCAAGCGCCGCCCCGGCCGCAGCGCCCGCCAGCGGCAGGCCGTAGACAAGCAGCGCGGCACGCAGCACGTTCCCTGGGGCCAACTCGATACTCACCGCATCGCCCTCAGCAAGATCGCGGCCTTCCTCTACCGCGACCTCCAGGCGCCGGACGCCTTGCCGGGCCGCGAATATACCGGCCCCGCAACCGCGGCCTGACGCGCAGCGAGCGCAGACGGCCGCCGCCTCGACAGCAACGACCGCTCGAACCCCGTGGCTATCCCGGGTGATCTCGACTACTGTTCCCTGTGGATCCGTCATCAGCTCGTTGGAGCCAAGCTCCCGGTCGAGACAAGACTCGCGACTACGGGCTCCGTCGCATCGATTTCGCGATGTGTTCGACGGTTATCTCAGGAACCTGGCCGACCGCGGTAACGCGGTAACCTTCGATGACCGTGCTGTAAGAGTTCGACGCGCCCAGACTCGAGCGCCTGGGCGTCTTCTCGTCGGAAACCGGGGCAATGAACACCGACACGGTGGCCAGCCCGTCGCTGTAAACGATATGCGTGAGCGGGTCGTCCGCATCCGGCAGGATCTTCTGCTGCGTCGACACCGGCCGGAATCCCGCGGGCACATCGGCGGCAACCCACTCACTCTCGACCTCGCGCTTCATCGTCGGGCGGGGTTCCGCATACCACTTCCAGTTATCGATACTGTAGGACGAATCGAGGGCGCTGGCGCCTATGTCATGCTCGATACTGATATCGGCAAACTTGACGTGCTCGAGCGCGCTGTTGTCGTCGCCGATCAGCTGCGTCTGGAGTGGGAACCCGGTCTCGGTGTCGAGCCAGATACGGTAACCGTAGCGGTAGTGATCGTGCGGCAGGATCGCGAGCTTCGCCGCCTTGCGCCCGGCGACCCGCTCGAAGTCCTTGATGAGGACGTCGTACTCGTTGCCGAAACGGATATCGCTCGACGGCAGCGTCGAAAACAAGGTGCTCTGGTTGTTCCATTCCTCGACCAGCACCGATTCCCGGTCCGGCAAGATGCAGTGCACCTCGTTGCCGTTACGGATGATCTCGAGGCCATTGCCGTCCTGGATGACGACCTTCTCGCGAACGACCCCGTCTTCGATCGTGTGCACGACCTTGAAAGTATCGACTTTGCCTTCGCGCACACGAACGACCGTCCCCTTGTAATTCGTCACCTGGACCGCGCTCCCCATCCGGTCGATCCAGTCCTGCGGCGTTCCCGTATCGTCGGCCTGCACCGCTGCTGCAGCGAAAAAGCCGCAGAACCCGAGGCATACTGCGGCTTGACGTGTTTGCTCTCGAGTGAGCATTACGGTCGGCTGGTCACCGGCTCGGCCGCATCATTCTCTCCGGCCATTTCGGGTTCCTGTGCGGATTCTTCCTCGGCCAGTTCTTCTGCACGCATCTCCAGCGAGGTAACCCGTGTAACGAAGCCGTTCGATCCATCCCCATGAAGTCTCAGCAGGCGGCGCAATTCGGCATCTTCCATGGTCGGCACCGTCTCCGACACGCCCTCATCGGCGACGACGGCCGTGCCGGGCATCGGGGAATCGACATCCGCCACGCGGCCCAGACCGAATATAGCGACGAGCGCGACGGTCGCGGCTATCGCAACGCCGGCGGCCGGTCGAACGAAACGGGACGGCTGAGTCGTGAGAACAGCATCCGAAACTTCCTGCAGCGGTCTCTCGTCGAGCTCCGCGGCGATACGCTCACGCAGCGCGTCGCTGCCTTGCAGGCTGTACTCACCCCGCATGATCCGGCCGATCGCCAGGTACTCCGAAACCTGCTTGCGCAGGTCCGCATCCTGGCTCAGGCGCCGCACAAGGAGTTCCGCTTCATTTTCCGGCAGCTCTCCATCGACGAAGGCCGACACCTGCATTCTTATTGCTTCGTTCATTTTCCACCCGCCGGGGCAATGCCCCTCTTGCTAACGTATCAGGGAACCGACTTTTTTACTAATGGCGTCGCGTGCCCTGAATATCCTCGACCGCACAGTACCGACCGGACATTCCATCGTCTGTGCGATTTCTTCATAACTCATTCCATCCAGCTCCCGCAGGATGATCGCCGTCCGCAAGTCGTCCGGCAGTGCCGCAATCGCTTTTTCCACGGCACGTTGCAGCTCCTGGCTCTGCGTCACGCCCTCGGGCGTGTCCGTTTCCTTCAGGCGCGCGTGCAGGTCGTACTGCTCCGGGTCCTGCAGATCGAGCTCGACGTCCATCGGCCGCCGACGCTGCGCTGCCAGGTGATTCTTCGCAGTATTCACCGCTATCCGGTACAGCCACGTGTAGAACGCACTGTCGCCGCGAAACCGCGGCAGAGCCCGGTAGGCCTTGATGAAGGCCTCCTGCGTAATATCCAGCGCTTGCTCCGGGTCGCGCACATACCGCATCACCAGGTTGACAATCTTGTGCTGGTATTTCAGGACCAGCAGATCGAACGCGCCTTTGTCGCCTTTCTGGACCCGTTTGACCAGCTTGGCGTCCGTCGATTCACTCGACATCCGGTTGCGTCCCGCGGGTCATCCGGCGTAGCGGCTCGATGTCCGGATAGACCGGCATGGCCCTCGAAAGTTCTGCTGGTTCAGCGGTCATTTTGCGAATTTATTCGAATATGCGATGCCGGTCGGCTGCCACCGGCGACCCGCTCGCCAATTCCGCAGCCCCGGCATGGTAGCAGCTTCGTCAGGCGGCTCCAATGTGCCTCCAGATCACCTGGAGACGGCGCCAGTCCTCGCTTGCATGACTTCGTGCGCTGACGAGCTCGGCATACGGGCGCGCACCCGGGGCCGCTATCCGCAGCCATGCAATGCGCGTCAGCACCAGGCTGCCCGCGCACAGCCTGGCGGACTCCCAGGCACCGTCCGGCAACTGCCGCTCGATGAAACCGCCCGCGGCGATGCGCAGCGGGCCGCTTACGGCGTATCCCTGCCGCAGCGCGAGCCATTCGAAAGTGCACAGGACACTCCAGCTTATGGCAAACAGCCCCTTCAGCGGGTCGGATACGGCCAGCAAGGGCAGGAATCCGAGGCCACCGAGGAACAACAACCCTCCGCTCAGCAGCACGAAGCGGCGCAGCCGTGCATCAGGCCGTATTTCTGCGAAGTATGATGTCGATACCGCGTGCAATGATCTCGGACCCGGGTTCCGTGCGCTGTAACACATATCCCACGAGCTCCGGGTCGGACAGCTTCAGAAGAGCGCGAAACGCCGCTTTATCGGCCTCGGGGGCGGACTCGTAGCCGTTATCGAGATAGCTCGTGAGCAGCTGGTCGAGTTCCTTCATGCCGCGGCGGCACTGCCAGCGCAGTCGGCTCGCGCGCTCCCGGTCTGTTGTCGAATCGTCGCCCATCTGTCCCGTCGCCATCGGCCGCGGTGCGAGAACCGCTCCTACGGTGCAATTCCGACTGCAGGAGCGGGGCTGGCCCCGCGATCGGTTTCTAGTGCCGACGCTCCGCAAGCATCTTCTTCGTCTCGGCGATCGCTTTCGCCGGATTCAGATCCTTCGGGCACGTCTGCGTGCAGTTCATGATCGTGTGGCAGCGATACAGGCGGAATGGATCCTCGAGCGCATCGAGGCGTTCGCCGGTCGCTTCGTCACGGCTGTCCACGAGCCAACGATAGGCCGCCAGCAGTGCCGCAGGGCCGAGATATCGATCGCTGTTCCACCAGTAACTGGGGCAACTGGTCGAGCAGCAGGCGCAGAGGATGCAGGCGGCCGGCTCGTTGATAAGTTCCTGGTCCCCCTTGCTCTGCAGCCGCTCACGATCCGGGGGCGGCGGAGTGCGTGCCTGCAGCCATGGCTTGATCGACGCATACTGCGCATAGAAGTTGGTCAGGTCCGGCACCAGGTCCTTGACCACCTGCATGTGCGGCAGGGGGTAGATCCTCACGTCGCCCTTCACGTCGTCGATCGCGCGCGTGCACGCCAGCGTATTGCCGCCGTCGATATTCATTGCACAGGATCCGCAGATGCCCTCGCGGCAGGAGCGCCGGAAAGTCAGCGTCGGATCGATCTCGTTCTTTATCTTGATGAGCGCGTCGAGCACCATGGGGCCGCAGCTGTCCATGTCGACTTCATAAGTATCGATGCGCGGGTTATCGCCGTTGTCGGGGTCGTAGCGATAGACGGCGAACCGCTTGATGTTGCCCGCGCCGTCCGACGCGGCAAAATGCTTGCCTTTCCTGATTCTTGAATTGGGCGGCAGTCTGAACTCGGCCAAGGGGATCTCCTAGTACACGCGTGCCTTGGGCGGCACGGCCTCGACTTCGTCGGTCAACGTTTCCTGGTGCACCGGTCGATACTCGAAACGGACGGCGCCATTACCGTCGACCCATGCATACGTGTGCGTCATCCAGTTGTCGTCGTCGCGATCGGGATAATCCTCGCGGGCGTGCGCACCGCGGCTCTCGAGCCGGTTAGCGGCAGATTCAATGGTTGCGGCAGCGTTCAGCAACAGATTTTCGAGTTCCATGGTCTCGACGAGATCCGTGTTCCAGATGAGTGATCGGTCGGATACCCGCACGTCGGCAAACGACGCGAAGGTCTCCTTCAGCTTCTCGACACCTTCGTTCAGCGTTTCGCCGGTTCGGAATACGGCGGCGTGGTTCTGCATGATGCGCTGCATCTCAAGCCGAATCTCCGCAGTCGAGCGACCGCCCTTCGCGTTGCGCAGCCTGTCGATACGTTCCACGCTGTTCTGGCCTGCACCCGGGCCCAGCGGTCTGTGTCGCGCCCCCGGTTGCATTGTTCCGGCACAGTGCTGCGCAGCCGCCCGCCCGAAGACGACCAGGTCCAGCAGCGAGTTCGAACCAAGGCGATTGGCGCCGTGAACCGAGACGCAGGCGGCTTCGCCGGCGGCCATCAGCCCCGGAACGACCGACTCGGGGTTGCCGTCCTTGAGGGTCACGACCTCGCCGGTGAAGATCGCGGGAATGCCGCCCATGTTGTAGTGCACGGTCGGCAGCACCGGGATCGGCTCCTTCGTCACGTCGACGCCGGCGAAGATCTTGGCCGTCTCCGCGATGCCCGGCAGCCGCTCCTCGATGACTTCGGCGCCGAGGTGCTCCAGATGCAGGTGGATGTGGTCCGCGTCCTTGCCGACGCCCCTGCCCTCGCGGATCTCGATGGTCATCGAACGGCTGACGACATCACGCGATGCGAGGTCCTTGGCGTTGGGTGCATAGCGTTCCATGAAACGCTCACCATCGGAATTCGTGAGGTAGCCGCCCTCGCCCCGCACGCCTTCCGTGATGAGACAGCCGGCGCCGTAGATGCCCGTCGGGTGGAATTGGACGAACTCCATATCCTGCAGCGGCAGACCGGCGCGAAGCACCATCGCGTTGCCGTCTCCGGTGCAGGTGTGCGCCGACGTGCAGGAGAAGTACGTTCGCCCGTAGCCGCCCGTCGCGAGGATCACCTGGTGGGAGCGGAAGCGGTGCAGCCGCCCCGTCGCAAGGTCTATCGCCACGACGCCGCGACAGGCACCGTCCTCCATGATCAGGTCGACCGCGAAATACTCGATGTAGAACTCGGCATCGTGCTTGAGCGACTGCTGGTATAGCGTGTGCAGCATCGCATGGCCGGTGCGGTCCGCCGCCGCGCAGGTACGCTGCGCCGTACCCTGGCCGAAATGCGTCGTCATGCCGCCGAACGGCCTCTGGTAGATGCGGCCGTCCTCGGTGCGCGAAAACGGCACCCCGTAATGCTCGAGTTCGATGACGGCATCGGGCGCCTCCTTGCACATGTATTCGATGGCGTCCTGATCGCCGAGCCAGTCCGAGCCCTTGATCGTGTCGTACATGTGCCAGCGCCAGTCGTCCTCACCCATGTTGCCGAGCGCGGCGCTGATGCCCCCCTGCGCAGCCACGGTATGGCTGCGCGTCGGGAAGACCTTGGTAATGCACGCAGTGTCGAATCCGGCCTGCGCCAGCCCGAACGTTGCACGCAGCCCGGCGCCGCCGGCACCGATTACGACGACATCATAACTGTGGTCGATAAACTCGTAGTCGCTCATGAACCGATTCCGATGACGAGGATCGCGTACACGGCCGCGATCGCGACGAAGACATGCGTGAAGCGCGACAGCAACAGGGACACAACCTTGGTGGCCGGCGCGTGCACGTAATCTTCAATGACGACTTGCACGCCGAGATACGAATGATAGGCGAGCGTGATCGACAGCAAGGACAGCAGCACCCCGTTCAGCGGCACGCCGACGAAACGAATGACGTCGAGATAGGTGAGGCTCTCCAGGCTGAGCAGCGAATAGACGAACCAGCTGCCGAGTACAATCATTGCAACGGCCGAAACACGCTGCCCCCACCAGTGACCCGTGCCTTCCTTCGCGCTCCCGAGGCCGAGCACGCGGCCCAGCGGCGTTTTCAGGCTCATGTCGCCGCCCACCAGAAAGCCGCCGTAGCGGCCGCGGCGAAACCGACCACGATCCATGCCGAACGGTCGGCCTGCCGTTTGTCGAAGCCACGACCAGTGTCCCACGCGAGGTGGCGAATGCCGTTGGCGGCGTGGAAGAAGAAGGCGAAACTCCAGCCCACCAGGAACAGCTTGCCGACGAAGGTCGACATGACCACGGTGAATCGCAGGTAGGCCTCCGGTCCCGCCGCCGCCTGCATCAACCAGGCGGCCAGCACGATGAGGCCGATGGACATCGCCACGCCGGTCATCCGGTGCAGGATCGAAAGCACCATGGTGATGGGCCATCGATAGATCGACAGGTGTGGCGACAGAGGTCTGCCGGTATTGCTCATGCGCGTACTTTCTTGTTATTCAGAAATCGATACAACGGCCGCCCTTCTCCCAGTCGCCGTAGCGCGTCGGATCCGGGCCTTTTCGGCCGCCGATTTCCTTCGGTCGGTCCCCGGGGGACGGCTTGTCGTCAGCGGCCTCGTCGTTGTCGGACGCTGTCGGACTGTCGTCGCTTGGAGGGTTGGTCTTGCTCATGGGCGAAGTATGCCAGACAACTCCTGATGCTGCATGAGCCGATGTAATTTCCGCGCGAGTAGTTACAATCAAAATTCTATGGACGCTTTCCCGTACTCAAAAATCATCGTATCCGGCGCCGATGCGTTCGAATTTCTGCAGGCGCAGCTTTCCAACGATGTGCGGCTGCTGGAGCAATGCACGCAACTGCTTGCGGCGTGGTGCAACCCGAAGGGTCGTGTCATCTGCATCGTGCGCGTGCGCCGAAGCGATGGCGGCTACGTGCTGTTGCTGCCCGCGGAACTCGCGGAATCGGTACTGAAGCGACTCACCCTGTTCCGCTTCCGCTCGAAGGTAACGTTCGAGCACGCTCACGCGTTGCCGGAGGATCTCGGCATCGACGGCGAAACCGAGGACTGGCTGCTCGAGAACCTGAAGGCTGGCCGCCCGGAAGTCTGGCGAGCACAATCGGAACAATTCACGCCGCACATGCTGAACCTCGACCTCCTCGGCGCGATCAGCTTCGACAAGGGCTGTTATCCCGGCCAGGAGATCGTCGCTCGCACCCACTTCAGGGGGGCAACCAGACGCCGCACCCACCGCTTCCGGGCCGCGCAGCCGGTATCAACGGGCGACAAGGTGACCGACGGCGAACGCGATATCGGCGAAGTCCTGAACGCGATCGGCACCGACCTCCTGGCCGTCATCCCGTTGGAAAAGGCGGAGCAAGCCCTGTCGGTCGCCGGTATCGATCTCGAACATATCCCGCTCGCGTACGACTGAGCCAGCAGACACGCCGGTATTCGCCCATCTGCGCAGGGCTAATCGAACACTTCCGGTCGCATGTGCGGAAACAGCAATACGTCGCGAATCGACGGCGAATCGGTGAACAGCATGACGAGCCTGTCGATACCGACACCAATGCCTGCGGTCGGCGGCATGCCGTATTCGAGCGCGCGAATATAGTCGTGATCGAACGCCATCGCCTCGTCGTCACCCGCATCGCGGTCGGCGGCCTGCGCGCGGAAACGTTCGGCCTGGTCCTCCGGATCGTTCAACTCCGAAAAGCCATTTGCGATTTCGCGGCCGGCGATAAAGAGCTCGAAGCGATCCGTGACGAACGGATCAGCATCGTTCTTGCGTGCGAGAGGCGATACCTCTGCGGGATACTGTGTGATGAAGGTCGGCTCGCGGAGCTTCGCTTCGCAGGTTTCATCGAATATCTCCGTCTGCAGTTTGCCCGCACCGTACCCGTCCTTGACCGGCGCACCGACCCTTTCGCACCAGGCAGCCAGGTAGTCGCGGTCGCGGATCTTCGATGCGTCGAGCCCTGCATTGTTCCGCAGGATCGCTTCCTCGACCGTGAGGCGCGCAAACGGCTTGCCGAAATCGTATTCCTCGTCCTGGTAGCTGATGAGCGTCGTCCCGTTCAAAGCATCCGCCATGCCGTGCAGCATGGCCTCGGTCGAATCCATCCAGTCGTTGTAGTCCGCGTAGGCCCGGTACGCCTCCATCATTGTGAACTCGGGATTGTGCTGCGTGGAGACTCCCTCGTTGCGGAAGTTGCGATTAATCTCGTAGACGCGCTCGAAGCCGCCGACGACCAGGCGCTTCAGGTTTAGCTCGGGTGCGATTCGCAGGTACAGCTGCATGTCCAGCGCATTGTGATGCGTCGTGAACGGCCGCGCGATCGCGCCGCCGGGCGTCGTCTGCATCATCGGGGTCTCGACCTCGAGAAAGTCCAGCGATTCGAGGAACGCGCGCATGTACGTAATGATCTGCGAACGCTTGCGGAAGACCTCGCGGCTCGACTCATTGATGATCAGGTCGACGTAGCGCTGCCGATAACGCGTTTCCTGATCGGTCAGGCCGGCCCATTTCTCGGGCAGCGGGCGCAGCGACTTGGTCAGCAGGCGCACCTCGTCGGCACGCACGGTCAGTTCGCCCGTATTGGTGCGGAACAGCTCGCCGCTCGCACCGAGGATGTCGCCGACATCCCAGCGCTTGAACGCCTGGTAGACACCCTCCGGCAGTCGGTCCCGTTCGAGGCGTACCTGGATCTGGCCGGAACGGTCGGCCAGCTTGATGAAGCTCGCCTTGCCCATGACCCGTTTGGCCATCATGCGCCCGGCCACGGCCACGTTGACCTGCTCGTTCTCGAGCGTGTCGTTGTCGTGTGCCCCGTACAGGTGGTGCAGTTCGTCCGCCAGCGCATTGCGATGGAAGTCGTTCGGGAAAGCATTGCCCTGCTTGCGCAGTGCGTCGAGCTTCTGGCGCCGCTCCGCGATGAGCTTGTTCTCGTCCTGTGGGTTATTGTCTGCCACGCCTGGTCTAGAGTCCTTGTTTGAGGCTTGCCTCGATGAACGTATCCAGCGCTCCGTCGAGGACCGCCTGAGTGTTACCGGTTTCGACGCCGGTTCGCAAATCCTTGATGCGGCTCTGGTCGAGCACGTAGGAACGGATCTGGCTGCCCCAACCGACGTCGGCCTTGCTGTCCTCGAGCGCCGACGCCTCCGCGCGCCGCTTCTGCAACTCGAGTTCGTAGAGCTTGGCCTTCAGCTGGTTCATGGCCGTCGCCTTGTTCTTGTGCTGCGAGCGATCGTTCTGACACTGCACAACGATGTTGGTCGGCAGGTGCGTGATACGCACCGCGGACTCGGTACGGTTAACGTGCTGCCCGCCGGCGCCGCTCGCGCGGTAGACGTCGATCCGGAGTTCGGAAGGATCGACGTCGATGTCGATGTCGTCGTCGACCTCGGGCGATACGAACACCGATGCGAAGGACGTGTGGCGGCGATTACCCGAGTCGAACGGCGACTTGCGCACCAGCCGGTGCACGCCGGTCTCTGTCCGTAGCCAGCCGTAGGCATACTCACCCACGACGTACACGGTGGCACTCTTGATACCCGCCACCTCACCTGCCGACGCCTCGATGACCTCGGCCTTGAAATCGTGATCCTCGGCCCACCGCAGATACATCCTCAGAAGCATTTCCGCCCAGTCCTGCGCTTCTGTCCCTCCGGCGCCCGACTGGATATCGACGTATGCGTTATTGGCGTCCATCTCGCCGGAGAACATGCGCCGGAATTCGAAGCCCTCAACGCGGGTTTCGAAGCCCTGCAGGTCGCGTTCGACTTCCGCCGCCGTATCCGCGTCACCCTCCTCGACGGCGAGCGCCAGCAATTCGTCCGCGTCCTTCAGACCGTTCGTGATCTCGTCGAGCCCGGTAACGATCTGCTCCAGCCGGGCCCGTTCCTGCCCGAGCGCCTGCGCACGCTCCGGATCGTCCCACACATTCGGTTGTTCCAGCTCGCGCTGGACCTCGATCAGCCGCTCCGCCTTGTGCTCGTAGTCAAAGATACCTCCTCAACGCGTCTGCGCGTTCAGTGAGATCCGCTATCGAATGTCTGATCTGACTCGTTTCCATGTTGCTTTGATCCGGCGCGCACCAGGGCGCGGAAAACGCGCGATATTATCACGCACCGCACGATTTTACGGGCGCGATTTGTTCCACGACGAGCTGCGCGGATTCGAAGCCGCGGTATTCATTCACATCGAGGCGATAAGCGAGCTGCACGAATCCGCGCCAGGCGGGTCCGGCCTGGTTGAAAGCGATGGCATCGACCGCATGGCCGCCGCCGGCCGGCCTTACCCGGAGCTTGAGGTGCTTCTCGCCGACCGTGCGCTGTTCGATCACCTCGAAATCACCGCTCCAGACGGGCTCTGGAAAACCGGCGCCCCAGGGCCCGGCCTCACGCAGGTGGCGGGCGAAGTCGAGGTTCAGGGCCCTCTCCGGCAGTACACCGTCACTCACGATCGCGCCGCTGAAGTCGGCCGTCGGGTACAGCCGTTCGAGCTGCTCCGCGACGAGGCGCGTGAAGGCATCGTAGTGCGCCTCCGCGATCGTCAAGCCCGCCGCCATCGCGTGACCACCGAACTTGACCATGATGTCGGGGTCGACGGCATGTACCGCCTCGAGCAGGTCGCGTACGTGTACGCCCGGAATCGAGCGAGCCGAGCCCTTGAGCAGCGTTTCCGTTTCCCGGGCAAAAGCGATCGACGGCCGATGGCAGCGCTCCCGCACGCGCGCCGCGATCAGTCCGACCACGCCCTGGTGCCAGGCCTCGTCGTACACGCAGACGCATGCGGGTAGATTCCGCGCATCCATTTCGTCGACGTAAGCGAAGGCCTGGTCGCGCATCGTCGACTCTATTTCTCGCCGCTCACCATTGATCCGGTCCAGGATCTTCGCGTGGTGCAGTGCTGTGCTCGGGTCGTCCGAGAGCAGGCACTCGATGCCGATCGAGATGTCCTCCAGGCGGCCCGCGGCGTTGATCCGCGGTCCCGCCACGAATCCAAGGTCGGCGCTCACCGTCCTGGCCAGTTGGCGGCCCGACTGGCGCAACAGCGCCTCGATGCCGGGCACAGTCCGGCCAGCGCGAATGCGGCGCAGGCCCTGGTCGACCAGCACGCGGTTGTTGTGGTCGAGCGGAACGACGTCGGCGACGGTGCCGAGCGCAACGAGGTCGAGGTACTGCGACGGCACCTGCGCGGCAGCCTTCCGGCCCGCACGCTCCAGCCTGCGGCCGAGCGCCGCCATGACGTAGAACGCAACGCCCACACCGGCCAGGTTGCGGCTCGGGAAGCAGCTACCGGGCATGTTCGGGTTCACGATTACGGCCGCTTCGGGCAACTCGGTGCCGGGCAGGTGGTGGTCGGTGACCAGCACCGGTATACCGAGCCTGTTCGCCTCCTCCACGCCGGCGAGACTCGAGATGCCGTTGTCCACCGTGACCAGCAGTCCGGGCGAGCTTCCGGCTGCGATGCGCACGATCTCCGGGCTCAGCCCGTAACCGAATTCGAAACGGTTCGGCACCAGGTAGTCCACGTCCTCGAAACCGAATTCCCGCAGGCAACGCAGCATCAATGCCGCACTGGTCGCGCCGTCAACGTCGAAATCCCCCACGACCGTGATGCGGGTTGCGCGCTTTGCCTGCAGAAGGTCGACCGCCGCGTCGACGTTTTCGAGCAG
>JBFFEB010000028.1:0-40256 GCA_041559075.1 Woeseiaceae bacterium
AGGTCTACGCGGGCTTTCGTGTCGGCGACGAAGTACTGCACCCGACCATGCTCTACGAGGCCGCACTCGAAGGGCTCGTGCTGTTTATCATCCTGTGGTGGTTCTCTTCGAGAGAACGTCCGTACCTGTCCGTGTCCGGGTTGTTCCTGCTGCTGTACGGCCTGTTCCGTTTCTATATCGAGTTCTACCGCGTGCCGGATGCGCACATCGGTTACCTCGTTGCCGACTGGGTTACCATGGGCCAGGTGCTGAGCACACCGATGATCATCGCCGGCGCAGTGCTGCTGTACTTCGCCTACGGCCCGAAGGAGAAAAAGGAGGCGGCTACCTGACATGCAGCACTACCTGTCCCTCATGCGGCACGTCCGCGAAAACGGAACCCGCAAGGAAGACCGCACCGGCACCGGCACCCTGTCGGTGTTCGGGTACCAGATGCGCTTCGATCTCGGCGAGGGGTTCCCGCTCGTCACCACCAAGCGCCTGCATACGAAGTCCATCATCCACGAACTGCTCTGGTTCCTGAGCGGCGACCAGAACACGCGCTACCTGACCGAGAATGGCGTCTCGATCTGGAACGAATGGGCAGACGAGGACGGCAACCTCGGCCCGGTCTACGGCGTGCAGTGGCGCAGCTGGCCGGCGCCCGACGGGTCCTCGATCGACCAGATCAGCCAGGTCGTGCAGCAGCTGAAAGAGGACCCGGATTCGCGCCGCATCATGGTCAGCGCCTGGAACGTCGGCGAGCTGGACAAGATGGCGCTGCCGCCGTGCCATTGCCTGTTCCAGTTCTACGTTGCAGACGGCAAGCTGTCGTGCCAGCTCTACCAGCGCAGCTGCGACATCTTCCTCGGGGTGCCGTTCAACATCGCATCGTATGCGCTGCTGACGCACATGCTGGCGCAGCAATGCGACCTCGGCGTCGGCGATTTCATCTGGACCGGCGGCGACTGTCACCTGTACACCAACCATCTCGAGCAGGCGGACGAGCAACTGTCGCGCAAGCCCCTGCCCCTGCCGCGTCTGGCGATCCGGCGCCGGCCGGAAAGCATCTTCGACTATCGCTTCGAGGACTTCGAGATCCTCAATTACGCGGCGCATCCGCATATTCGGGCGGCCGTCGCGGTATGACCGTCAGCCTCGTCGTCGCGGCCTCGACGAACAACGTGATCGGCCGCGACGGCGGGCTTCCGTGGCATCTCCCGGACGACCTCAGGTATTTCAAGCGGATCACTACGGGCAAGCCGGTCATCATGGGACGCAGGACCTTCGAATCGATCGGCAGGCCGCTGCCCGAGAGGCACAACATTGTGATTACGCGAGATCCCAACTATGTCGCCGAGGGTTGCGATGTCGTGTCCTCGATCGGCGAGGCGCTGGAACTCACGGGCGACGCCGACGAAGTGATGGTTATCGGTGGGGGGCAGGTCTACCGTGACTTCATGCCGCACGCGGATCGCATCTACATGACACGCGTGCAGGCGGAAGTGCAGGGCGACACGCTCTTTCCCGGCATCGACGGGAATACGTGGCGGCTGGTTTCATCCGAGCACCATGCGGCCGATGACAAGCACGAATACGCCTTCGAGGTGGCGGTGTTCGAGCGGCGGCGAGCGTGACTCAAGCGTCGTCGAGGGCTTGCTGCAGGCGGCCCGCGCACTCGAACACGTCACCGAAGCTGTTGTAGAGAGGAGCCGGCGCGAGGCGGATGACATCCGGTTCGCGCCAGTCGCCAATGACGTTGAGTTCCGCGAGCCGGTCGAACAGCCGCCGTGCGTCCACACCCGGGTCCCTGATTAGCAGCGAAAGCTGGCAGCCGCGCTCCGTTAGTGGCGTGATGATGCCGATGCGTTCCCCGCAGCAGCGCTTGACAAGCCATTCCAGGAAGCCGGTGAGGCGCCGCGATTTCTCGATGAGGCGCGGCAGCCCCGCCTCCTCGAAGCTCTCCAGCGAAGCGAGCACCGGCGCGAACGACAACACCGGCGGGCAACTGAGCTGGAAAGCCTCCGCGCCCGGCGCCGGGTCGAATTCGTCACGCATCTCGAAGCGTGTCGCTTCGTTGTTGCCCCACCACCCGAGTAGCTGCTCAACCTTGCCGGGCGCGAGGTGGCGCTCGTGCACGAACGCGCCGGCGATCGCGCCGGGCCCGCCATTCAGGTACTTGTAGCTGCACCAGGCCGCGAAGTCGGGACCCCAGTCGTGCAGGTCGAGGGCCACGTTGCCGATCGCGTGGGCGAGGTCGAACCCGACCTTGCAGCCGTGCTTCCGTGCAAGCGCACATATCGCCGGCATGTCGAGCGCCTGTCCCGAGTAGTACTGCACGCCCGGCAACAGCAAGAGTTGGACCCGGTCACCCTCGCGTTCCAGCAGGCCGGCGAGGTCGTCCATGTGCAGCAGCCGGTCGTCGCGCGGGCGCCACTCCAGAAGGTCGTCGCCAGGATCAAGGCCGTGCAGGCGGATCTGCGATACGGCCGCGTAGCGATCCGACGGGAAGGCTGTCGACTCGATGAGAATCTTGCGCCGCTGTCCATCCGGCCGATAGAAGCTCGTCATCAACACGTGCAGGTTGACGGTCAGCGTGTTCATCGCGACGACTTCCGACGGCTTCGCGCCGGTCAGGCCGGCAAGCCCAGCGGTGGCGTTGCGGTGGTAGGAAACCCAGGGACGCCGCGCGTGGAAATGGCCGTCGACGCCTCGACGCGCCCACTCCGACAATTCCTCCTGTACGTATTGCGCGGCGAGTTTCGGCTGCAGACCGAGCGAATGCCCACACAGGTAGATGGCTTTACGCCCGCCGCGCTGGGCCGGAAACTCGAACCGGTCACGAAAACCGGCAAGTGGATCGTCCCTGTCGAGGCGGTCCGCGAATTCGCGGGAGTCGTCGTATTGCATCAGCGCTGGCCAGGCACCTGGTAGACGCGTGCGATCCTGGTGTCCAGCCGTACGGCCGTCAGCTGCCGGCCCCAGACGCAGCCGGTGTCGAGGCTCACGAGCCCCGGCAGGACGATCAGTCCGAGCTGAGACCAATGCCCGAATACGATACGCGTATCCCCCCAGGCGTACTCCGGGAAATCGAACCAGGCGATGCGCTTCTTGCCGCCGCGCCACGGCGCACCCGTCGCCCGCATATTGAGGTGCTGGTCGGGTGTGAGCATCCGCATGCGCGTCAGGCAGTTGATGATGAAACGCAATCGCGCCCAGCCCTTGTGCGTGCCGGTCCAGAAGCTTGGCCGGTTGCCGTACATCTTGGTCAGGAGGTTGCCGAACTTCGGCCCCTGCAGCACGGCCTCGACCTCCGCGGCGCGCTTCATAGTCTTGGCCGCATCCCAGGTGGGGTGTGTCCCCGCGTGTACGAGCAGCGTATCGAGTTCCGCGCAATAGTGCGCCAGCGGCCGATGGCGCAGCCACTCGACGAGTTCGTCGAGGTCCGGCGCTCGTAGCGTCTTGGACAGCGAGTCGAAGCGGCCCGACAGGGGCACGGCTCCCTGCGTAAGCGCCAGCAGATGCAGGTCGTGGTTGCCGAGTACCGTTACGACCGAGTCACCGAGCGACTTTACGAAACGTAGCGTCTTCAGTGACTTCGGGCCGCGGTTGACGAGGTCGCCCGTCAGCCAGAGTTTGTCTTTCTCCAGGTCGAACTCGATGGCCTCCAGCAGTCGCTTGAACGGGTCGTAGCAGCCCTGGATGTCACCGATTGCGTAGAGCGCCATGGGCCGGCGGACAGTATCAGTTCAGTACGCCCGGGACCGCGAGCGTGAAGGGCGCGATCGGCGCGTCGAAACTCATGCCGTTGTCGGCTTTCATTCGGTACAGTCCCTGCATCGCGCCCACGGGGGTCTCGAGCACCGCGCCACTCGAATAGCGGAAGACCTCCCCGGGATCGAGATGCGGTTGTTCACCCACCACGCCGTCGCCGCTCACCTCCTGGACCTTCCCGTTGGCGTCGGTAATCACCCAGTGGCGGCTTATCAGCTGCGCCGGGACGTCGCCTTCGTTGGTGATCGTGATCGTGTAAGCGAACACGTAACGGTCCTCGTCGGGCTCCGACTGTTCATCCACGTAGTTCGTCGCGACCTGGATTCGAATTTCGCAGTTCATCTCGTCCATGGGAATCCGGTGGGTTCGAATACGCGGGCTATTCTAGCCTGAATCGCTGTCACGTCGCGAAACGTAATTGGCCAGCGCCACGTAGTCGGATACCGGGATCGACTCGGGGCGATCACCGGGATCGATGCCCAGCGAACGGAGTTCCGGTTCGGCCACCATCGACTTCAGGGCATTTCGCAAGGTTTTGCGGCGCTGGCTGAACGCGGTCGCCACGAGGCGTCCGAGCAGTTTCTCGTCGTCGATCGCCGGCCGTTCGCTGCCGAGCGGCGCGAGCCTCACCACGGCCGACATGACCGCAGGCGGCGGGTCGAAGCACCGCGGGGCGACGTCGAACAGCGCTTCGACCGAGACGTGGCAGCGCAGCATGATGCCGAGCCGACCGTAGGTCTTGCTGCCAGGGCCGGCGGTCATTCGGTCGACGACTTCCTTTTGCAGCATGAAGTACATGTCGTCGATGCAATCACGGCAATCGATCAGGTGAAACAGCAGCGGCGTCGAGATGTTGTAGGGCAGGTTGCCGACGACCCGCAGGGAATCACCTAGGGAACAGAAATCGAATTTAAGTGCGTCGGCCTCGTGGACGGCCACGTTGTCCCGGCCCGCGAAACGGTGGCGCAGCGCCGCCGCCAGGTCGCGGTCGAGTTCGATGCAACAGAGCTTGCCGGCTTTCTTCGCGAGCGGCTTCGTGATGGCGCCTCGCCCGGGACCGATTTCCACGATCGTGTCGTCGGGTTGTGGGTCGATGGTGCGGATGATCGCGTCGATGACGCCGGGATCGGTCAGGAAATGCTGTCCGAAACGCTTGCGCGGTCGATGCGCTGTCATCGACGTTCGGTTAGTTTCGCGGCCATCTGCAGCGCCGCTACCAGGCTGCCAGGGTCGGCCTTGCCGGTGCCGGCAAGGTCGAACGCAGTGCCGTGGTCGACGGAGGTTCGCACGATCGGCAGACCGAGCGTGACGTTGACCGCGCGACCGAATCCCGCGTACTTCAGCACCGGCAAGCCCTGGTCGTGGTACATCGCGAGTATCGCATCCTTGTGGCCCGAAGCCTGAGTGAATGCCGTATCGGCGGGCAGCGGTCCGCGCACATGCTCGCCCGCGTCCACGAACTCCGCCACCACCGGCGCGATGATTTCCGCGTCCTCACTGCCCAGGTGCCCGCCTTCCCCGGCGTGGGGGTTGAGTCCGCAGACAACGACTTCGGGCGAGGCGACGCCAAAATGACGCCGCAGGTCGTGAAGCAGGATGCGGAGCACATCGCGCAGCTTGTCGGCCGTGATCGCGTTCGGCACATCGCGCAGCGGCAGGTGCGTCGTCGCGAGGGCGACGCGCATTTCACCGGCAGCCAGCAGCATCACGGGCAACGGCGCGCCGCAGCACCTGGCCAGGAACTCCGTGTGCCCGCTGAACGGAATGCCGGCGTCGTTGATGACACGCTTGTGCAACGGCGCAGTAACGAGCGCCCGGTAACGCCCGTCGAGGCAGCCGGCCACGGCATGCCGCAGGCCGTCCAGCAGCGTCTGTGCGTTCGCGGTGTCGGGGCGCCCGCAGTCTGCCGTCACGGGGAACGGAAACGCTGCCACGTAAAGCTCATCGCCGGCGGCATCACGCGGCAGGTCGGTTTCGACATCGACTGCGGTGATCGTTATGTCCAGCCCGAGGCGTGCCGCACGAGAGCGCAGCAACGCCGGATCGGAGATTACGACGAACCCGGGGAGATCGTTCCGCTTCGCCAGCGCGAGACACAGGTCCGGGCCGACCCCGGCCGGCTCGCCGGCCGTGATTACGAGTGGCGCCGATGCAGCCACGGCGCTGGCGGCTACATCCGCTCGACGACGAAGGCCTCGTCGCGGAGCCGGCGCATCCACAGCTGGGTTTCGTCTTCCATCTTGCTGTTGCGGATACGCGCGTCGCAATTGCGCCGCTTGAGGTCCTCGGTGTTGTCATACACGCGCCGGTCCAGAACCTCGACGATGTGCCAGCCGAACGGACTGCGGAACGGTTCGCTGGTCTCGCCAATCTCCAGATCGTTCATGACCCGCTCGAACTCGGGCACGAACGACCCCGGGTCGGACCATCCCAGGTCGCCGCCAACGGGCGCGGTCGGGCCGTCCGACAGCAGCTTTGCGAGTTCGCCGAAATCCTCGCCTTCCTCGATACGCTGGAGCGCATTCTCCAGCTGCTGTTTCGCCGTTGCGTCGTCGATGATCTCGTTGGGTGTGATCAGGATGTGGCGGGCCTTGGTCTGGTTGATCTCGCTGCGCTGGATGGCGCTTCTCAGCTCATTCACCTTGACGATGTGAAAACTGCTCGAGGTCCGGAACGGTTCCGACACGTCGCCGGCTTCCATGCCGGTCAGAATATCCACGAAGAACGATGGAATCTGTTGTCCTTCGATCCAGCCGAGCAAGCCGCCGCTCAGCGACGTATCACTTTCGGAATAACGGATGGCCATTTCCCCGAAGTCGCCGCCATCCATGATCTGCTGGTAGATGTTCTGCGCCTTCTCGCGGGTCGCGTCAATCTGGGAACCCGTAGCACCTTCCGGCAGGTTGACCAGGATGTGCGACAGGTTCCAGCTCGAGTTGACGACGACGTTGTCCTCGAGATCGGTGATGCATTGCTCGATCTCCCGGTCGGATACGTCGATCTCCTGGCCGACCATGATGCGGCGCAACTGTTCGAGCGTGATCTCCTCACGCATGCCACGACGGAAGTCCGCGTAATCGATGCCGTCGGCGGCCAGGGCCGCCGGCATCTGGTCGAAAGGAATGCCGGCCTGCTGCGCCATGCGCGCGATCGAGTCGTTCAACATCTGGTCCGACACCGACAGTCCGATCTGGTCGGCGCGCTGCAGCTGGATCTCGGTGAGGATGAGACGTTCCAGGACCTGCTCCTGCAGCACGCTGGCCGGTGGCAACTGGAACCCCTGATCCTGCGCGCGCTTCGTGATCAGAGACATCTCGTCGCGCAGCTGGCTTTTCAGGACCACGCCTTCGTTGACGATGGCCGCCACGCCGTCGAGGAATTCACCGGTCTCGGAGAGTTCTTCGGCGATGGTCAACGGCGCTGTGGCGAGTGCGGCAGCTACGCATAAACTATTGATTTTTAACACTATTTACTACCGGGGGTCTGCGGTGTAGCCAAGAATACCACGTTCCAGCAATTTGTCAGCGGCGGTGCCGACGCTGGCCATGCCCTTCAATACGAGTTGCAGACCGTAGGTCGTGTCGCGAGTTCCGTCGCGCGTGGAGATGTAGCGCCGGGTGACCATCCTTAGTCCCCAGCAACAGCTCTCGTATTCGAGCCCGTAGAATTCCTCGAGGGGCTTTTCGTCGCGGAAGGAATAGTTATAGCGGCCGACGAAATTCCACGTCCGGGTCAGCGGCCAGGACCACGACACGTCGCCCTGTTCGAGCGACTCGCGCCTGAAGCGGTAGGCCAGGTTGACGATGCGGTTCTCCGCAGGTCGGTATTGCAGGCGCGCCTGCGACTGCGTCGTGCCGCGGTCGCCGGTTCCCCACTGGTGTCCGAAATCGAAGTTCACGTTCCTGAGCAGCAGGAAGCGCAATTCGGCGATGTAGTCCGATGACTCGTCCGAGAAAGTCGGCGCAGAGGGTAGCGTGACGGTACTGGTGTTGAAGTAGCGGACCTGACCGATCGTGCCCGACATCAACTCCCGCCCGGTGGCTACGTCGAGCACCCGAGAGGTGAGGCCCACGCTGAGCTGGTCGGTATCGGCGATACGGTCCACCCCGAGGAACCGGTTCTTACGAAACAGCTGCACCAGGTTGAGATCGGGCGTAATCGTGTCGAATACCGGCAGATCCGACTGGTCCCTGAACGGCACGTGCACGTACAGCAGGCGCGGTTCGATGGTCTGCAGCCGCTTCCTGTTCGAGTTGCTGATCAGGCGCTCCAGTACGATGCCACTGTCGACGCTCGCAATCGGCAGGACGCGGTCGAGATTCTCGGGTTGCCCCGGAGCTGTATTGCCGAGGTCGTAGCTCGTGTAGTCGAGGGCGACGGCGGGCGTGAAGAACAGGCCCGGCCGTGTCATCGGAAGCGCGAGATCGGGTCTGACGTTGAAACGCCAGCCAGTGACGCCGACGTCGCGATCGAAATTGACCACCTCGCCCTCGAGCCTGATCGTCGAACCCAGCCAGAGGTCCGGCCAGCTTCCGCGGGCAAGCAGCTGCGGCAAGCGCCGGTAAGGCTTGTCCTCGGGTACGATCGCGTCGTCGATCGTCTGGTAGTCCTGGACCTGGCCGAACAGCGACAGGTTGTCCATGTGGAAATCGAAACGCATCGAACGATTCAGGTGGGTGATCGTCGACGTGCTCAGGCTGCTCCCGAGATCTTCGAAATACTGGTTGTCGGAAACCTCACGGAACTCGATCTCTCCGCGCAAGCGTTTCCGAATCAGGCTCGTATGATCGATGCCGATGTAGCTGCGCGATTCGCCGCCGAGCTTGTCGTCGTCCAGGTATTCCGCATCGACAATGCCGTTGTGCGCCGTGGTCAGGTAACGGAACTGCCCCTGCATCTGCACGCCTCGATCAGTCAACACGCGAGGAGTGAGGGTCGCATCGTAGTTCGGCGCGATATTCCAGTAGAGGGGTACGACGATCTCGTTGCCGCTTCGGCTCGTGCTGCCGATCTCGGGCGTCAACACGCCGGTCTTGCGCGCATCGCTGATGGGGAACGACAGGTAGGGCGCGTAGAGTATCGGGATACCCTGGAAACGCAGCTTGACGCCGCGCGCCGTCCCCGTGCCGCTGCGGCTGTCGAGGTCGATGTCGCTTGCCTGCAGCAACCAGTCGTTCGATCCCGGCGGGCACGTCGTGTAGTTGACGTCATCGAGCTGCAGCAGACCGTCCTGGCTGATTTGCAGCCGATCGGCGGCACCCCTCGAATTATTGCTCCCCATCCAGAACTCGGCACCCGAAAAGCCGATCCGCCCGGAGTCGTATTCGAACTCGGCGCTGTCGCTGCGGATCTGAGTGACCGGGTCCTCGAAGCGCACGTTCCCGGTGAGATACAGCGAGCGAGTCGTGGGGTCGAAGCGGGCGCTGTCAGCGCCGGCAAGCTTGTCGGCGCGCCGCAGAACGATGCCGCCGCTCAGCGATGCCGTGGGATGCTCGCCCATCCGTGCCTCGAAGCTGCCTGCTTCGAGCTGCACGACATCGGGATCGTCGAGCGGTTCGGCCCGTGGTGCGTCCGCGAAAAGCCGGAAGTCGAGCGTGTTTTCACAGGCGAGCGAATCGGCAGCATGGGCCGCGGGCAGGCCGAGGAGGCAGATCGACGTGATCAGGAATTTCGAGGACAAGTTCGTGCCCGAACCCAACGTTCGTGTTGCGGCTGTGATAGCAGGATGTTATCAGGCATTCTCATTTGTTACCTTTTTCGGTACCTTCGCATAATTTGTCAGGCGCTTCAACGCGTTACGGAGACAACCGATTAAGCACTCGAACGCCGGGGCGGATGCCCGTCTCGCAGCACTCATAAACTGGGTCGAGGGTATCGATGCGCTCGCTGGGGCCACCTTGACGCCGGCTTCGGGCGACGCCAGCTTCCGGCGTTACTTTCGATTGCAACGCGGCGAGGAAAGCTTCATCGTGATGGATGCGCCACCGCCGCAGGAGGACTGCCTGCCTTTCATCCGCGTGGCCGGTTATCTCGAAGCGATGGGGATCAATGCGCCGCGCGTGATCGAGGCGGACACGCAGCAGGGCTTCCTGCTGTTGACCGACCTCGGCTCCATGCTGTACCTCGAGAGCCTCGAGGCGGACCAAGCACGTGCCGGCGACCTCTATGGCGATGCGTTGCGCGCTCTTGCCGTCATGCAGGACCACGGCGCCGAGTACCAGTCGTTGTTGCCGCCGTATGATGAGCCGTTCCTGCGCTTCGAGCTGTCGTTGTTCCACGACTGGCTGTGCGGCACCCACCTCGGGATGCGGTTCGACGCGGCGGCGGAGGCGGAATGGCAGTCCCTCTGCGACGTGCTCGTGCGTAACGCGCTGGACCAGCCGCAGGTGTTCGTGCACCGGGACTATCATTCGCGAAACCTCATGGTCACAAAGGACCAAAATCCCGGAGTGCTCGATTTCCAGGACGCGATGGAGGGTCCGCTGACCTACGACCTCGTGTCGTTGCTGAAGGATTGCTATATAAAGTGGCCGGCCGACCAGATAATGCACTGGACTGGCAGCTATTATGGCCTGCTCGACGAATCCACGCGGGCGGCGATCTCGGAGCAGGACTTCATACGCGCGTTCGAGTTGATGGGCGTGCAGCGTCATCTGAAAGCCGCCGGAATCTTCTGCCGGCTCAACCACCGCGACGGCAAGCCCGGTTACCTGCCCGACATACCGCGCACGCTGTCCTACATCGTGGACCTGTCCTCGCGCTACAGCGAACTCGAGTTCCTGGTGCGGCTGATCAGCGAGCGCTGCCTGCCGCAGCTGGAGCGACGGAGATGATAGCCATGATCCTCGCCGCCGGCCGCGGCGAGCGGCTGCGGCCTCTCACGGAGACAACTCCGAAGGCACTCGTTGAAGTCCGCGGGCGCAGTCTGCTGGAGCGGCACCTCGACAATCTCGGCAGCTTGGGGTTCGAGACTGTCGTGATCAACCTGGGCTGGCTCGGGGAGCGGATCGCCGAGCGAGTCGGCTCCGGCCGCGATTACGGACTCAACGTCGTCTACAGCCCGGAAGGCGACAACATCCTCGAAACGGGCGGCGGCATACAACGCGCTTTGCCGCTGCTGGGGAGCGAACCGTTCCTCGTCATCAATGCGGACATCTACACGGATATCCCCCTGCCGCCGGCCGGCCTCGGCGGAGACGACATGGGTCATCTGGTCCTGGTGCCCCGACCCAAGCACAAGGAGCACGGGGATTTCGATTTGCGCGACGGGCGTATTCGCAACAGTGACGATGGCCTGTATACGTTTTCCGGCGTCGCCGTCTACCGGCCGGAGTTTTTCGCGGACTGCGAACCGGGGCGATTCCCGCTCGCGCCCATGCTGAAAGCGGCGGCGCGCGCAGGGCGCCTGGCCGGCAACCTGTACGAGGGCCTGTGGGAAGACGTCGGCACGCCGGAGCGGCTTGCCGAACTCAATCGGCCTTAACAGAGATTCTCTGATCGCGACTGCTGTTAAGCGAGCAGGCGGCCGGGTCATTCATCTCCCTCATGGCTCGCTACGCTGCGCTTGACTTCGGTCGACAAACGCCCCGGCCGCCTGGCGCAGGCAGTGGGATGATCCACCGCGTACGCGCCGGGCGGGCCGCGAGGATGCCTATTCGAGGAAGTAAAGCGCAGCCGCGCGCAGCGCGGCGAGCCATGACGAGAAAAGGCATCGGAGCGGCCCGCCTTGAGGCAAAGGCTGAGTCGCGGTTCGAGAAACGGTCCTAAAGCTCGGTAGGGCCGCTGATCACGTTCGCATCTTCCAGTCGGAGATGCTTTAGGAAATGCGGCAGCAGTTTCTGTTGAACGGTGTCGAGGTTGCTGTCCCCGCCGAGCGTGGCAAGGTCGGTCATTTCGAGCCCTGCATAGCCGCAGGGGTTGATCCGCAGGAACGGCTCGAGATCCACGCGAACATTGAGTGCCATGCCGTGATAGCTGGCGCCGCGACGGATGCGCAGTCCTACGCTCGCAAACTTCGTGTCTGCCACGTATACGCCCGGCGCATCGGGTTTCGCGCGGGCTTCGATGCCGTAGACGGTGGCGAGGTCAACCACACTCTGTTCGAGGGCCGTCACCAGGTCGCGAACGCCCAGGCCCAGCCGTTTCAGGTCGATGAGCGGGTAGACCATGAGCATGCCGGGGCCGTGATAGGTGACCTGCCCGCCGCGGTCGATCTGCACGACCGGTATGTCGCCCGTGTCGATCAGGTGTGCGCGGCTCGCGTTCAGGCCCAACGTGAACACCGGCGGGTGTTCGGTAAACCAGATTTCGTCGGCGGTCTGGGGCGTGCGCGTGTCGGTGAATTGCTGCATCGCCCGCCACAGGGGCTCGTAGTCCTGCAGCCCAAGACTGCGAACCTTGATGGTCGGGGACAGATCGCGTGCCGGCCTGCTCACAGGGCCATTATGACATCGTCGTGCGCCGTCGCGTCGCGGTAGATGTTGTCGAGTTGTTCGCGGCTCTCGGCGACAACGGTGATCGTTACCGAAACGAAGCGGCCGTTACGGCTCAGCGAGCTCCGGATGGCAGCGTCGTCGACCGGGCCCGCGTGCTTCTCGACGAGTTCCCGCACCGTCTGCCGGAATTCGCTGGACTCGCGCCCCATCAGCTTGATGGGGAACGAGCAGGGAAACTCCACGAGGGATTCGTCGCTCACCGCCGTTACTCGAGCCAGAGCATCATGGCGTCGACCGTCCGCTGCCAGAGCGACCCGCTCGGGTTGTCCGACAATGCACGCAATTGCTCCTGGAGGAGAATCTCGTCGTTCAGGCTGACCTTGATTTCGCCGAGCGGCTGGCCGGTCGCGACGGGCGCCTCGATCACGGCAGGCATGTTGTGGAGGGAGTCGAGCGAGTCGTAAGCACCGCGCGGTACGGTGATATAGAGGTCTTCCATGACACCGAGCGACGAATATTCGTTCGCCGACTTCCACACGCGGGCGCGCGCAATTTCCTCTCCCGCTTTGTACAGCAGGCGCGTTTCGAAGAAGCGGAAGCCGTAGTTGATCAGGGCCTGGGTGCCGTCGATGCGCGCCTTGTCGCTGGCAGTACCCAAGACGGCGGCAATCACGCGCATACCGTCGCGTTCGGCAGACGCCACGAGACAGTAGCCGGCGGCCTCCGTGTGGCCGGTCTTGAGTCCGTCGACGGAATCGTCGCGCCACAGCAGGCGGTTCCTGTTCGGCTGCGTGATGTCAGCCCAGGTGAACTCCTTGATCGCATGCCACTTGTAGTGCTTCGGAAATTCCTCGATCAGGGCACGCGCAAGGATGGCGAGGTCTCGCGCAGTCGAGTAATGATCATCGTGCGGCCATCCCGTCGCGTTCACGAAGTGCGTGGATGTCATCCCGAGTGCCTGTGCGTACTGGTTCATCATCTCGGCGAAAACCGCCTCGGAACCGGCCACGTGTTCGGCGAGCGCTACACTCGCGTCGTTGCCCGATTGCACGATGACGCCCAGCAGCAGGTCCTTCACGCGCACCCGGTTGCCGACTTCGATAAACATGCGCGAGCCTTGCATGCGCCACGCCTTTTCGCTCACCGTGACTTCGTCTTCGAGCGTGATCTGGCCTTCCTCGATGGCGTGGAACACGACGTAGGTCGTCATCAGCTTGGTCAGGCTGGCGGGTGGGACCGGCGTATCGGGCTTCAGCGAGGCAAGTTCGTGGCCCGATTTCGCGTCGATCATCAGGTAGCTCGTGGCGCCGATGATCGGCGGGGCCGGAACGGGCCGCGCCTGGGCGAAAACGGTGCTGCCGGCGAGCAAAAGGCATAGAACAGGTACGAGACGCTTCATTCGATCACAAACGGGAATCCAAACGGGGCGCTATTCTAACCCTATTGGCCCGCGCGTGTGTCGGCCGAAGCGTGGTCACGGTGCAAGGGCGGGTCTGGGCCCGTGAAGCGGATCGCTGTTCGAGAGCCGATCCTGCAGTTGGGTCGTAGGGGCGGGTCTCGGCCCGCGAGCCGCCCCTACGAGGAGCGTCAGGCGGCGGCGAGCAGTTCGTCCCAGGTCACGTCGACCGTCTCATCGGTCGCCCCGTCGCCGTCTATGTCGATCTGCAACCGGACCGTATCGGCGTCCAGAGCAACCATGATGATCACGGCGTTTCCGGCGCCCTCGATCCGCAGTTCGCCCTCGAACGGGTAGTCATCGCCCATGGACTGCAGCGCCAGCGACGTGGTGACGGTTACCTCGCCACCGATGCGCGGGCTCGAAATCGTGAAGGAGGTCTCCACGGTTACCGCTGCCGGGAACGTAGAGGCGTCCTCGGTAATCTCGACGGAGAAGCTCGTGAGGACGTCTTCCGAACCCTCCGACGTGGTCACCAAGGTCCTCGAAGAAACCGCGATCCTCGTTACCGGCGGTTTCGACGTGTCGATCGTTATGTCGATCGTGCCGTCCGCTTCGACGGTATCGCCGCCCTCGGTGACCGCAAAGGCAGAGAAACCGATCTGCAGACCGAGCAGGAAGTTGCCCGATGCAACGTCGCCATCCAGGGTTGTGATCGTGATCGTCATGCCGCCGTTCACGACGACACCGGCGCCGTCATCGCAGTCGCTGAATTCGAATACGTAGGTATCGTTGATCGTGGGCTGTGTCGGATCGATGATATCGAGCTGGACATCGACGGTGCCCGAAATTGCGCAGTTCGCCTGCCCGGCGCTCGTCGCATACAGCTGTGATGGCGCTGCCGTTTTCATCGCGGCCGATAGCACCGGCTTCATGTGGGGCGCAATCGCGGCATCGGCGCCGCTCGACGCAATGGGGATATCCGGCGTAATGATCGATGAGAAGATGCCTTGTCCCATTACCACTTCGGCAACGGCGCCCGCAATTGCTGGCGCGTTCTCAACCGTGATCGTCGCAGCCTCGCTGGTGGGGGCAGGGCCGGTCAATCCGCCGCCGCCGTCGTCGCCGCCGCTGCCTCCGCATGCCGCGAACAGCACGGCGCCCGCTGCGACGATGAGAAGATTACGAACCAGGTTCTTCATGATGATCTCCCTTTGCGAACCATGAAGTTTCGCATGGCGGGGAGTCTGAAAATGTGAACTGTGTCTACAGCGCGACCAGGTAGGGATCGCTCACACCGAGCGCCTCGAGCTTCAGAACCAGCGCATCGTAGTCGTCGACGCCTCGGATCGGGCCGATTCGTACGCGGTACATCGGCGGCGTCGCGGCCTCATCGGCAAAGATGAACGCGCCGCCGATACCGCCCGATAGCAACGCCGCGCGGCGGCGCTCCGCGTTTGCGCGGTCGCCGAACGCTCCCACCTGCACGAAGATCTCGTGCTCCTGTGTGATGGGCGAAGCGGGCCGGCTTTCGGTCGCTGGCGGTGATTGCGCTCCATCTGCTGAAAGGATGGGCGTGACCGAGGCGGCGGAAGCGTTGGCAGGCGGTTCCGCGGGCTCGACGATGCGCACGGGACGGTCGCCGGGCGGCAGATCGTCGAAGGAGATGGCCGTGACCTCGACGAGGCTGGTGCCGTCGCGCACCATGTCCAGTTTCAGCGCTGCGGCGTAGGAGAGGTCGATAATGCGGTTGTGCACGAACGGGCCGCGATCGTTGACGCGCACGATGATGGTCTTGTCGTTGCGCAGGTTCCGGACTTCCACGTATGTCGGAAGCGGCAACGTCTTGTGGGCGGCCGTCATCGCGTACATGTCGTAGGGTTCACGATTCGAGGTCAGGCGCCCGTGAAACTTCTTGCCGTACCACGAGGCAACGCCGCGCTCCTTGTAGCCGGAACTGCTGTCCATGACGCGATATGTCTCGCCGAGCACCTCGTAGAACGGGCCGTTGCCGTAGCGGCTGCGCGGCTCAGGGCGTGGCACGGGGTCGCCGGGCAGGTCCGGTATAGAAACACTACCGGAGGGTGCGCTGTCGCGCACAGTGCCACTACAGGCGGTCAGCGTCAGCACGGCGAACGCGACGACGGCGAGCGCGGCGCGGCTACGACGCACTGCCGTTTACCTCCAGCGCGATCTCCTGGCCGAGCTGGTGTACGGCCAATGCATACATGACATTTCGGTTGTAGCGAGTGATGACAAAGAAATTGTGGAAACCGACCCAGTGCTCGATGCCTTCGGCGCCCTCGTAAGTGAGGAGTTCGCTCTTGCTTTCGCCAGGCAGGTCCGTCACGAACATCACGCCCTTGCGGCTCAGCGACGCTACCGTATCGCTGGGATTCAGTGTGTTCTCGGGCTCCGGCACCGGTCCCTCCCAGCTGCCACCGAGCGACGCCTGCGCCGCGACTTCTTCCCCCGATTTCCACCCGTGTTCCAGGAAATAGTTCGCGATGCTGCCGGCGACGTCCTGCCAGTCGTTCCAGATGTCTCGCTTGCCGTCACCGGTCGCATCGACCGCGTAGGCTCGATAGCTCGACGGCATGAATTGGGGCCGGCCCATCGCGCCCGCGTAGGAACCCGTGGCATCGGCGGGTTCCATGCCCTCTTCGCGCACGAGCAACAGGTATTCCTCGAGTTCCCGGCGGAAAAACTTCGCGCGGGGCGGGTAGGAGAAAGCCAGCGTGGCCAGCGCGTCGATTACGCGAAAGCTGCCGGTGATACGCCCGAAGTAGGTCTCGACGCCAATAATGCCGACCAGCATTTCCACGGGGACGCCGGTCGACTCGCTCACCCGGCGAAGCGCATCCTCGTTGTCGGTCCAGAACTGCGCGCCGGCGCGAATGCGTTCCGGCGTAATGAAGATCTGCCGATACTCTGCCCAGCTCTTGGTCTTCTCGGCGGGCCGCGCTATGGCATCGAGGATCGACTGCTTGACCTCGGCTGCGTCCAGCGTGTCCCGCAGTTGCTCGCGATCGAAGTCGTGCTTCTCGACCATCCTGTCAATGAATGCCTGCACCTCGGGTTGGTCGAGATCGATGGCCTGTGCGCCGGCTGTGGCCAGTAGGCAGAGGGTTACGCCCGCGAGCAATCGAAGCATCATTATCGAGGCAACAGTTTCCGGTGGGAGTGGATCGACATGAGAATACCGAAACCGGCCATCAGCGTCACCATCGAGGTGCCCCCGAAGGAAACGAGCGGCAATGGAACGCCGACCACGGGGACAAGCCCGGTAACCATCGCCGTGTTGACAAAGACATAGACGAAGAAAGTCAGGCTGATGGAACCGGCGAGCAGGCGCGCGTAAGTACTGTGAGCCTGGATCGCAATGAACAATCCGCGCGCCACGACGAACAGGTAAAGAGTCAACAGTGTGAGCACGCCGAACAGGCCCAGTTCCTCGCCCATGACGGCGAAGATGAAATCGGTATCGCGCTCCGGGAGGAACTCGAGTTGCGCCTGTGAGCCGTTGGTCCAGCCCTTGCCGAACAGGCCGCCGGAGCCGATTGCAATCTTCGACTGTATGATGTTGTAGCCGGCGCCGAGCGGATCGCTGTCCGGGTTCAGCAGCGTCAGTACCCGCTGTTTCTGGTAATCCTGCATGAAAATCCACAGCGTGTAGGCGCCGGGGACCGACAGCACGCCGAGCGCTGCCATGAAGCGAATCGGAAGGCCGGCAAGCACGACGACGATCACCCCGGAAGCGGCGATCAGCAGTGCGGTGCCGAGGTCCGGCTGGCGCGCGATCAGGACTGTCGGTGCGATGATGATCGCGCCGATGATCAGCACCTGGCTGAGACGCGGCGGGATCTGCCGGTCGTGCAGGTACCAGGCGGCCATCATCGGCACCGCGAGCTTCATGATTTCGGAGGGCTGAAATCGAATGCCGAGGTCCAGCCAGCGCTGAGCGCCCTGACCGACTTCGCCGGTGACCAGGACCAGCACGAGCAACACCATCCCACCGAGATAGGCCCACGGCGTCCAGCGGCGTAGGAAGTCAGGGGAGACCTGTGCTGCGACCAGCATCGCGACCAACGCGACGCCCAGGCGGATCAACTGATTGAGCCACAGCCGCATGTTCTCTCCGACCGCGCTGTAGAGCACGACGAGGCCGAGCGCGCAGATCAGGATCAGTCCGGTGAGCAACGGGCCGTCGAGGTGCATGCGCCGAAGCGCCTGTGAAAAATCCCCGAGCGGTGCGGCTTTGCCCGTGAGCAGGCGCTGCGTATCAGTCAGCCGCATCGTCGAACCCGAGGTACTTGTCCATGATGGCTTTCGCAATCGGTGCGGCGACGCCGCTGCCGCTGCTGCCGTTCTCGACGATTACGGCCACCGCTATCTGCGGGTTGTCGACCGGTGCGAAAGCGACAAACAGCGCGTGGTCCTTGAGACGTTCCTCGATCTCCTCCTCGTCGTATTCTTCATCCTGGCCGACCGAAAAAACCTGCGCCGTGCCGCTCTTGCCCGCCATGCGGTAAGGTGCGCCGCTGCCGACGGCGCGCGCGGTTCCGCGCGGTCCCTGCATGACGGCGTTCATCGCGCCGATGACCGCATCCCAGTTCGTGGCATCGTTTAGCACGATGTCGTCGAGCCTCGCGGGCGAAGCGATCGTGCGCTCGCCCGTCAGCGGGTTCTCCCAGGCGGCCACGATGCGCGGCCGGTAACGGATGCCGCGAGTCGCGAGCGCAGCGGTTGCCGTGGCGAGCTGCAATGGCGTCGCCAGCATGTAGCCCTGGCCGATGGAAGCGATAACCGTCTCGCCCTGGAACCATCGCTGGTCGGCGCGGTTGCGGAAAGCCGATCGCTTCCATGCCGTGGACGGCACCAGTCCCGAGCGTTCGCCGACGACGTCGATACCGGTGTCGCTACCGAGACCGAACTGCGTCAGATAGTCGTGCATGCGATCGATGCCGATGTCGTTACTGATTTCGTAGAAGTAAACGTCGCAGGACTGCGAGATCGCGTTGTGTATGTCGATCTCGCCGTGTCCTTTCGGTTTCCAGTCGCGGTAGCGGTGCGACGTGTTGGGCAGCATGAAGAACCCGTAACAGAAGGTTCTGCGCTGCAGGTTCGTTGCCCCGGTTTCGAGCGCCGCGAGCGCCAGCATCGGCTTGATGGTGGAACCCGGCGGATACGTTCCCCTGACGGCACGATTGAACAGCGGGCGGTTCATGTCGTGCTGCAGCGCCGAGAACTGCGACTGACTCATGCCGACGGCGAACAAATTAGGGTCGAAAGCGGGTGCGCTGACGAGCGCAAGGATCTCGCCGCTCCAGGGATCGATGGCGACGACGGCACCGCGCCGTCCGTCCAGCTTTTCGGTCGCGAGTGCCTGCAGGTCGAGATCGATGCTCAGGTAGAGGTTGTCGCCGGGCGTCGGTTGCTCGTCGGCAGGCAGGGTGTCCTGCAGGTCCCGAGATTCCGCCGGTACGCGCCGGCCGCGCGCATTGGTCACGATGTGGCGGAACCCCGAGTCACCGTGCAATCGTGACTCGTAGCTGTTCTCGATGCCGGTCTTGCCGGTCTGCGTCGTGCCGGCGTAGCGCGACGCGTCCAGTCTCTCGAGGTCCGCAGTGGACAATGCGCCGACGTAGCCGACGGCGTGGGCGATGTATTCACCCTGCGGATAGTGCCGAACGAGCCGCGGCCGGAAGTCGACGCCCGGGAAGCGCGGCCGCTGGATCGCGAATCTCGCGATTTGCTCGTCATCGAGGCGCGGGTTCAGTGCTACCGGCTTGAAACGCGGGCCGCTCCGGCTGAGGTCCTTGATGCGCTCAATGTCGCTGGCCTCGATGAGTCCGAGCCGGGCCAGCCGTCCCAGGGTCGCGTCGATATCGGGTACCTGCTCCGGTATGAGTTCGAGCTGGTAGGCCGGCAGGTTTTCCGCGAGTACGCGGCCCTGGCGGTCGAAGACCAGCCCTCGAATGGGCGGCACCGCTTCGATCCGGACCCTGTTGCCCAGCGAACGCTCGGCAAAATGTTCGTACTCGACCACCTGAAGATGCACGAGACGGATGATTACGAGGCCGAGCAGGAGGATGCCCACTATGCCTGTGAGGATCACGCGTGCGATGAAGACTCGCCGCTCGGAATGGTGGTCCTTGATCGGGGACAGCAGGTCCAACTCAGCCTCCCGTCTGCACGCGGTAGCGCAGGCCTGATAACAGTATGGACAGGAAGGGCCAGATAATGGTTCCGGCAACGACCGGTCCCCAGTAATCGACCGCGGGGGCCGTTACGCCGGCGACACCGTTGATCCAGAACAGCAGGAACTGGTACAGCGCGAGCAGTGCGAAGACCGTCGCGGTGAGCTGGGAAAGCGGGAATACGCGCATGAGCAGGTGGAACTTGACCGTGATGTAGACGATCACGCAAAGCGCCAGCGCATGCTGACCGAGCAGGGTTCCCTGGGCGACATCGAGGACGATACCGATCAGCCAGGCGATGCCGACGCTATAGCTGCGAGGCACGGCCATCGCCCAGAACACCAGCATCAGGGCAACCCAGTCCGGCCGGAACGGTTCGGCTGCGGCCGGCGCCGGCGCGATCATCAGCATGAATGCGATGAGCAGCGTGATCAGTACCGGCAGTTGCCGCATGGCGCGCACATTACTCATCCGGTGCCCCGCCGTCCTGCTGCCTGGACCAGATCAGCATCACTTCGCGAACCTGATCGAGCGCGGCCGCGGGTGTGGCAGAGACCTCGGCGAAAGGCTCCTGGGGCAGGCGCGTGACTTTCTCGACGATGGCGACCGGGTAGCCTGAGGGGAATGCACCGCCGAGCCCCGAGGTCACGAGCAGATCCCCGGCCTCGATATCGGCATTGTTCGCAAGGAACGGCAGGCTGAGCCGATTGTATTCGCCAGTACCGAAAGCGACCGTGCGCAGCCCGTTGCGATTCACGATGACCGGCAACGCGTGATCCGGGTCGCTGATCAGGATCGCCTGCGAGGTTGTCAGGCCGGCGCTGATGACCTGGCCGACGACGCCCGACGCATCGACAATCGCCTGCCCGTCATAGACGCCCTCGCGGCTGCCCACGTCCAGCACGATGTTGTGCCGGTACGGGTTCGCGTCGACCGCCATGATGCCGGCCACGCGGACTTCGCCGCGTACCTGTTCGCGTGCATCGAGCATCGCGCGCAAGCGATCGTTCTCCGCTTTTAGCGCGGCGAGTTCCTGCATGCGGCCGCGGGTGATCAGTGACTCGGTCCTGAGGCGGCTGTTTTCCAGCTGCAGCTGGTTCTTGCTCGCGGACAGGTCGCGCAGCCAGGACCAGATGCGTGCCGGCGTGTCGACCACGACCTGCACGGGGTAAACGGCGACGCCGACGGCATGACGGACGGTATCGAGGTGATGCTCACGGTTGTCGAGCCACATGAGCAGGATGCTCAGTATCACGAGGGTCAGGGCCCTGAAGCCCAGCGCCGGAACTCTTGCGGGGTTGCTGTTGCTTTGCGAACCGACCATCAGCAGTTAGCTGCTTGTTCGCACTGGGAACTCACTCCAGTCCGAAGACCGCCGGCCCGTGCTCGTCGATGAGTTCAATAACGCGGCCGCCACCACGTGCGACGCAGGTCATGGGGTCGTCGGCGACCACGACGGGCAGGCCCGTTTCTTCCATCAGGAGCTTGTCGAGATCGCGTAGCAGCGCGCCGCCGCCCGTGAGCACGATGCCGCGGTCCGCAACGTCCGCACCCAGCTCCGGCGGGGTCTGCTCCAGCGCTTCCTTGACGGCGCCGACGATGCCTTGCAGGGGCTCCTGCAGGGCTTCGAGGATCTCGTTGCTGTTGAGCGTGAAGCTTCGCGGCACGCCTTCCGAAAGGTTGCGGCCCTTGACGGAGATCTCGAGCACTTCCTGGCCCGGGAACGCGGAGCCGATCTCGTGCTTGATGCGTTCCGCCGTTGCCTCGCCGATCAGGATGCCGTAATTGCGGCGCACGTAATTGGTGATCGCCTCGTCGAAGCGGTCGCCGCCGATGCGCACAGACGCCGCGTACACGATGCCGTTCAGCGAAATGACGGCGACTTCCGACGTACCGCCGCCAATGTCGAGCACCATCGAGCCGCGAGCTTCGTGAACCGGCATGCCGGCGCCGATCGCCGCGGCCATCGGTTCGTCGATCAGCAGCACCTTACGGGCGCCTGCGCCCTCGGCCGATTCGCGGATCGCACGCCGTTCCACCTGCGTGGAGCCGTACGGGACGCAGACCAGCACGCGCGGACTCGGCCGGAAGAAACGGTTGCCGTGAGCCTTACGGATAAAGTGCTGCAACATCTTCTCGGTCACCGTGAAATCCGCGATGACGCCGTCCTTGAGCGGCCGTATTGCGGTGATATTGCCGGGCGTACGGCCCAACATGTTCTTGGCATCGGCGCCAACGGCCTCGACGACGCGGCCGCCGCGGCCGGAGTCCTCGCGAATCGCCACCACAGACGGCTCATCGAGCACGATTCCGTGGCCCCGTGAGTAGATCAGTGTATTGGCGGTTCCAAGGTCTATCGACAGGTCATTGGAAAAATAACCCAGGATGTTCTTGAACATGGTGGAACGTTGCCCGAAGCGAGATTAACGGTGCAATCTAGCAATGCCCACGACATTGCGCAAGGCGGCGTGTATCATTGCGAGCGCGCCGCCGGGCGCCGATTCCAAGCTTCTCCAATCGCGGAAAAATCGAGGTCAATGGACAAGGATCAGGTACAGCACATTGCGATGCTTGCTCGACTCAGGGTCGCAGACGAAGAGATCGCGGATACGGTCGACAAGCTGTCTCGCATTGTCGAATTCGTCGATCAGCTGTCCCAGGCCGGTACGGCGGATGTGGTGCCGATGGCCCACCCGCTGGATGCGGCCCAGCGGCTGCGTCCGGACGTCGTCACCGAGCACAACGAACGCGATGAGTTCCAGCAGAACGCCCCCGCCGTCGACGACGGCTTCTATCTCGTACCGAAAGTCATCGAATGAGCGCTGTCGAGTTGCATACGCAGACCCTGGCGCAGCTCGCGAAGGGCCTCGACAACGGCGATTTCAAGGCCGTCGAGCTGGTTCAGGTGTTGCTGGACCGCATCGAGGCGCACGACAGCGAGCTGAACGCATTCATAACGGTCACCGGTGAGGCCGCGTTGCGGGCGGCTGAGCGATCTGACGAACTCCGCCGCAAAGGCGAAACAGGGGCCCTTGATGGCCTGCCGATCGTGCACAAGGACATCTTCTGCACCCGCGGGGTGCTGACTACCTGCGGCTCGCGGATGCTCGAGAATTTCGTTTCGCCCTACGACGCGACGGTCGTCGAGCGCCTTGCGGACGCCGGCGCCGTGATGCTCGGCAAGACCAACATGGACGAATTCGCGATGGGCTCGTCGAACGAGACCAGCTATTTCGGCCCGGTCAGGAATCCCTGGAACCTCGAGTGCTCGCCCGGCGGCTCGTCGGGTGGTTCGGCGGCATCGGTTGCCGCGCGGATCGTGCCGGCGGCGACGGGAACCGATACGGGCGGGTCGATCCGTCAGCCGGCAGCGCTCACCGGTACCACTGGAATCAAGCCGACCTACGGCCGCGTGTCCCGCTTCGGCATGATCGCGTTCGCATCCAGCCTGGACCAGGCAGGAGTGATTACGCGCACGGCCGAAGACGCCGCACTCCTGCTCGGCGTGATGGCCGGCTTCGACGAGCGCGATTCGACATCGATCGATTACCCGGTCCCCGATTACGTCGCGGGCCTGGGCCGGTCGCTCAAGGGCTTGCGAGTCGGCATCGTGCGACAGCATTTCGACGCGGGACTCGACGAGGCGACGGGCAAGGCGGTGCGAGAAGCGCTGTCCGTGCTCGAGGCGCAGGGCGCCAGCCTGACGGAAGTCGATCTGCCGAATCTCGACCTGTCCGTGCCGACGTATTACGTGGTGGCGCCCGCCGAGTGCTCCTCCAACCTGTCGCGCTTCGACGGCGTGCGTTTCGGTCATCGTGCGGACAACCCCGAAGACCTGCTGGATCTCTATTGCCGTAGTCGAGGCGAAGGATTCGGCGCAGAGGTGAAGCGCCGCATCCTGACGGGCACCTACGTGCTGTCGGCCGGTTACTACGATGCTTACTACCTCAAGGCACAGCAGGTCCGGCAGCTCATCGCGGACGATTTCCGCAAGGCGTTCGCCGACGTCGACGTCATCGCCGGTCCGACGGCTCCCGCGCCCGCATTCAGGCTGGGCGACAAGACGGACGACCCGATCCAGATGTACCTCAACGACATCTACACGATCGGCGCCAATCTCGCCGGGTTGCCCGGCATATCGGTCCCTTGCGGTTTCGCCAGCGACCTGCCCGTGGGCCTGCATCTCGTCGGGCCGCATTTCGGCGAGGAACGCCTTCTGAATACTGCACACCAGTATCAGTTGCAGACTGATTGGCATGCGCGCTGCCCGGAGGGTTACGCATGAGCGCGGCTTGGGAAGTCGTGATCGGGCTGGAGATCCATACGCAGCTCGCGACGCGAAGCAAGATCTTCTCCGGCGCACCTACGACCTACGGTGCCGAGCCGAATACCCAGGCCTGCCTGATCGATCTCGGCTACCCGGGTGTGCTGCCGGTTCTCAACGAGGAGGTCGTGCGCATGGCGTGCCAGTTCGGCCTCGCGGTGCATGCCACGATTGCTCCCCGGTCGATCTTCGCGCGCAAGAACTATTTCTACCCGGACCTTCCCAAGGGCTACCAGATCAGCCAGTACGAGCTGCCTGTCGTCGAGCACGGTGAACTCTTCATTACGGACGACGAGGGCAACGACAAGCGTATCGGCATCACGCGCGCACATCTCGAGGAAGATGCCGGAAAATCGGTGCACGAGGGCTTCGACCGTTACTCGGGCATCGACCTGAACCGCGCGGGCACGCCGCTGCTCGAGATCGTTTCCGAGCCGGACCTGCGGTCGGCGAAGGAGGCGGTCGCCTACATGCGCAAGATCCACACGATCGTGCGCTACCTCGGGATCTCGGACGGCAACATGCAGGAAGGATCGTTCCGCTGCGATGCCAACGTGTCGGTGCGGCCAAGAGGCGAGGACGCGTTCGGTACGCGCACCGAAATCAAGAACTTGAACTCGTTCCGCTTCGTGGAGCGGGCCATCAATTTCGAGGTCCAGCGGCAGATCGACGTACTCGAGGACGGCGGTGAGGTGGTCCAGGAGACGCGCCTCTACGACTCGGCGCGCGACGAGACCCGACCGATGCGCTCGAAAGAAGAAGCCAACGACTACCGGTACTTTCCGGACCCGGATCTCCTGCCGGTCGAGATCAGCGAGGAATTCATCGACGGTGTGCGCGAATCGCTGCCCGAATTGCCGGACGAAAAACAACGCCGCTTCATCGACCAGTACGGGATCAAGCGGGACGATGCGGCGATCCTGACTGTGAGCAGGACCCTTGCGGATTACTTCGAGGAAGCGTCGGCTGCGGCAGATGCGCCTGCCCAGGTCGTCGCGAACTGGGTAATCGGCGATCTCTCCGGCGCCCTTAATAAGGAGGGTCTCGAGATCGAATCGAGCCGCATCGCGGCGCGGGACCTGGCAGGACTGGTCAATCGCATCCACGACAACACGATCTCCGGCAAGATCGCCAAGGAAGTATTCGAGGCCATGTGGGCCGGCGAGGACGATGCCGACGCCGTGATCGAAGCACGCGGGCTAAAGCAGATTACCGACAGCTCGGCGATCGAGGCCATCGTGGACAAGGTAATCGCCGCCAACCCGGGCCAGGCCGAGGAGTACCGGGCCGGCAAGGAGAAGCTCATCGGATTCTTCGTCGGCCAGGTCATGAAGGAGACCGGCGGCAAGGCCAATCCCGGTCAGGTCAACGAGATTCTGCGAACCAAGCTGGGCAAATCCTAGCCAGTCCGCTGGCTGGAGTTTCCCATGGCTGCTGACACTATCACGCCGTTCGTATTCGATTCACTGCCGGTCCGTGGTGCGCTGATCAGCCTGTCGCGCTCGTGGCGCCGGATGCTGCGCGATCACGATTACGACCCGCTCGTTCGAGACACGCTTGGTCATGCCGCGGCCGCAACCGGGCTGATCGCGCAGAGCCTCAAGTTCGACGGTGCGATTACCCTGCAGATCCAGGGCGGCGGTGGCCTGCGCATGCTCGTCATGCAATGCACCAGTGACTTGGAGCTGCGCGGCATGGCGAGCGCCGACGAGACGGCGGCCGGGACTTCCTTCGGCGACATGGTGCACGGTGCGCATTGCGCGATTACGGTGGATGCCGGCGAGCGCCCCTACCAGGGAATCGTGGAGATCGGGCGCACTTCGCTCGCCGACAGCCTCGAGAACTATTTCGCTCGTTCAGTACAGGTGCCCAGCCATGTCGCGCTCGTGAGTGACGCGTCCATGAGCGGCGGTATCCTGCTGCAACAGATGCCCGGGCAGCATGGCCTGGACGACGATGACTGGACGCGACTCGGCTACCTGGCCGCGACGCTGCGCTCCGGGGATTTCGGCTCCGCCGACGGGATGGCGCTGATCGGCAGGATGTTCGCGGAAGACGACGTGCGCGTATTCGAGCCCAAGCCGGTCGTGTTTCGCTGCCGCTGCTCGCGCAGGCGGGCCGAAGAGGTTTTGCGCATACTGGGCGAAGCCGAGACGCGCGAGGTGCTGGCGGAGCGGGGGCGGGTAGATGTCACCTGCGAGTACTGTGGCCGGCGCCGCGAATTCGATCCGGTCGATATCTCGGGCCTGTTTGCAGACAATGCGGTCGCAGGACCGGACTCCGTCCAGTAGCGTCCGACGCGTCAGTTGCCGAACGACTGGTCGCCGAAATCCGGGCACTCGTCGACGGGATCCGGAGTCTGCAGGTCCTTCTCGCTGTCGACGACCCAGCAAGCATCGAAGATCGAGCAATAACAGTAGGTGGTGGAGTTGCCCGCCCGCGCCAGGTTGCCAAGAAACTTCTCGACCAGCACCCGGTCCGTGGTCGAGACGATGTCCACCGTTTCCCCGGGTATCAGCACCCGGCGGTTGATGAAGCTCTGGCCGAGCCGGTGGGTGCCTTCCTCGCCGACGAGTTGCATCGCGTGATGCCAGTCGCGCAGGGGCTCGCCGTCGAGAAGCAGGCGCATCGAGCGCATTCGCGCCGGGCCGACGCCCACATTGGTCATCGAGATGCGGAATTCCGCTCGATTGTCCGAAAGGTGATCGTGGACCGTCAGCTGCACGAAAGGCCAGACGGCGGCGGCGGTCTGCTTGCGGGCGGCGTCGGACTCGGCGAGCGCCGCGTACAGCGCGACGACGGCGATGAAGACGCCGACCAGTGACAGCACCGTCTGCCAGAAAGTGAGCCGGACGAACGCGCGTTCGCTTCCGGCAAGGTCGGTTTTCGGAGCCGCTTGCGCCGTCTCGGCGCCGACGCCGTTTTCGTGCTCTTCGGTCATTGGCGTTGCAGGAGGGGTAATAAGCCAGCGCGGAGCATAGCGCAATTTCCTTTCACTGCTTGGCCAAGGCTGGTAAACTCCGTTTCCATCAAACATAAAAAAATCTTTATATTTTTATGAACTGCACTGTAGAGCAGCTTGTCGCGCACTTGAAAGCCCTGGCCGACCCGGCAAGGCTGCGTATCGTCACGCTCTGCGCGCAGGGGGAGTGCAGCGTCTCGGAACTCACCCGGGTCCTCGGGCTGAGCCAGCCGCGTGTCTCGCAGCACCTCAAGCAACTCTGCGACGTCGGCCTGCTCGAGCGTTTTCGTGACGGCCATTTCGTTTACTACCGGCCGGCGGTTGGCGGGCGTCAGTCATCCCTGCGGCGCAAACTGCTGGCGCTGATTCCCACGGACAACGCGGACTTCGCGGTCGACAGTGAACGGCTCAGGACCCTGCGCGGCTCCGGCATTGACAGGCTGGACGAGGCTGGCTCGGGAAACCGCTCGCTGCATCGGGCGCTCGTCGAACTCACGGTTGCGGCTCCGGTCGGCGACCTGGTCGATATCGGCAGCGGGCACGGCAGGATTCTGAAGCTCCTGGCCTCGCGCGCGCGCCGCGCCGTCGGAGTGGATATCGATTCTGATGCGCGGCGCTTCGCGCGCGCAGAGCTACTGCTTGCGGGCCTGCCGAATTGCACCTTGCGCCAGGGCGACATCTACAGGTTGCCGCTCGGTGACAGCGAGTTCGACACCGCGATCCTGGACGACGTGCTCTTCGGCGCGGACCGTCCCATCGACGCGATTGCCGAGGCCGTGCGCATCCTGCGGCCGGGTGGGAGGCTGCTGCTACTCGCCGCTACAGGCCCGGAGGAACTCCCGAACCGCGCGGCGCAACTCGCGAGCTGGTGCGCAGACAGTAACCTGCGGCTTGCGCCGGCACGCCCGATCCCCGCGAAGCAGCCCGAGTGGCTGCTCGCCGTTGCGACCAAACATGATGCGGCGACCGAAGCCGCCTGAATGACAGTTATGAATCCGTCGACATCCGAACACGTGCAGGTCTCCTTCGAGTTCTTCCCACCGCACTCCGAGCAGATGCAGGAGACGTTGTGGAAGTCGATAAAGCGGCTGCAGCCACTCGCGCCGAGCTTCGTTTCCGTTACCTACGGAGCGGATGGCTCGACGCGCGAGCGCACCCACGACGTCGTCGAACGCATCGTCAATGAAACGGACCTTACCGTCGCACCTCACCTGACCTGCGTGGATGCCAGCCGCGGTGAGATCGACGATATCGCGCGCGAGTACTGGAGCATGGGCATTCGCCACCTCGTGGCGTTGCGCGGCGATCCCCCTGCCGGCAGTGGCAAATACCAGCCCACCCCCGGCGGCTATGCCTACGCGGTCGATCTTGTCGCGGGACTCAGGAAGGTCGCAGATTTCGAGATCTCGGTTGCGGCTTACCCCGAGGTGCATCCCGAGGCACCGAGCGCGGAGTTCGACCTCGACAACCTCAAGCGCAAGCTGGACGCTGGCGCCTCGCGAGCGATCACCCAGTTCTTTTTCGACACCGAGCTGTTCCTGCGCTTCCGCGACCACTGTGCAACTGCCGGCATCGACTCGCTTATCGTGCCCGGGATCCTGCCGATAACGCGTTTTGCGCAGATGACGAAATTCGCTGCGCATTGTGGTGCGAGCGTTCCCGAGTGGCTGCGCGATCGTTTCGAGGGTCTCGACGACGACACGGAAACGCGTAATCTCATTGCGGCGAACGTTGCGATCGAGCAGGTGCAGCGGCTGCAGGCCGAAGGTATCGACGAATTTCACTTTTACACCCTGAACCGTTCCCAGCTGACCGTCGCAATCTGTCATGCACTGGGTATAAGGCCGAAGCAGGCTGCGGCCTAGGACCGATCATGAATCGCGAAGAACGCATCAAATCGTTGTTCAAGCTGCTCGAGCAGCGCATCGTGCTGCTCGATGGCGCCATGGGCACGATGATCCAGGGCTACGGTCTCGGCGAAGACGACTACCGTGGCGACCGCTTCGCGGAGTGGGAGAGTGACCTCAAGGGCAACAATGACCTTCTGTCGATTACCCGGCCGCAGGTCATCCGTGAGATCCACACGGCATTCCTCGAAGCCGGCGCGGACATCATCGAGACCAACACCTTCAACGCCAACGCGCCGTCGATGGCGGACTACGGCATGGAGTCGCTCGTATACGAGCTGAACCTCACCGCGGCACGCCTTGCCCGTGAGTGCGCGGATGCGCACGCGGAAGAAGCAGGCACACCGCGATACGTGGCCGGCGTGCTCGGTCCCACGAACCGCACGGCCTCGATTTCACCGGACGTGAACGACCCCGGCTACCGAAACATTCGTTTCGCCGACCTGGCAGCAACCTACGAGGTAGCGACGCGGGCGCTTATCGAAGGTGGCGTCGACTTCCTGATGGTCGAGACGATCTTCGACACGCTGAATGCCAAAGCCGCGATCTTTGCGATAAAGAGGGCGTTCGAGGCGACCGGTATTACCCTGCCCGTCATGGTCTCGGGCACGATCACGGATGCATCGGGCCGCACCCTGTCCGGCCAGACGCCCGAAGCGTTCTGGAACTCGGTGCGTCACATCGATCCTTTCATGATCGGCCTCAATTGCGCACTGGGCGCGAAGGATCTGCGACCGTATATCGATGAACTCTCGCGCGTTGCCGATACGCGGGTCAGTGCACACCCCAACGCGGGTCTCCCGAACGAATTCGGCGAATACGATGAAACGCCCGAAGCGATGGCGGAGGTGGTCGGCGAGTTCGCTGCCAGCGGTCTCGTCAACCTGGTTGGCGGCTGTTGCGGAACGACACCCGCGCACATCGCCGCACTGAAGCAAGCCGTCGCGGACAATAGGCCGCGCGCAGCCCCCGAGATCCCGGTCCGCTGCCGCCTGTCGGGACTGGAGCCGCTCAACATCGGTCCCGACGACCTGTTCGTCAACGTGGGCGAACGCTGCAACGTCACGGGCTCCGCGATATTCCGGCGGCTGATCGAAGCCGGCGACTACGCACAGGCCGTGCAGGTCGCCCGGCAGCAGGTCGAGAACGGCGCGCAGATCATCGACGTGAACATGGACGAGGGCATGCTCGATTCGGAGCAGGCGATGGTCACGTTCCTCAACCTGATCGCGTCCGAGCCCGATGTTTCCCGGCTGCCGATCATGATCGACTCCTCCAAGTGGTCGGTCATCGAGGCCGGACTGCGCTGCGTGCAGGGCAAGGCGGTGGTCAACTCCATCAGCCTGAAGGAAGGCGAGGAGCGCTTCGTCGAGCAGGCGAAGCTCGTGCGTGATTACGGCGCCGCCGTGATCGTGATGGCGTTCGACGAACAGGGCCAGGCGGACACTGTCGAGCGCAAGCTCGCCATCTGCAGGCGCTCCTACGACATCCTGACGCAGACGCTCGGGTTCGATCCCGCGGACATCATCTTCGATCCGAACATCTTCGCCATCGCCACCGGCATCGAGGAACACTCGGCTTACGGCGTCGCGTTCATCGAGGCAAGCCGCAGGATCAAGGAAGAGTTGCCGCACGCGATGGTCTCCGGCGGTGTCAGTAACGTGTCATTTTCGTTCCGCGGCAACAACGTCGTGCGCGAGGCGATTCACTCCGTGTTCCTGTATCACGCGATCCGTGCAGGCATGGACTTAGGGATAGTCAACGCCGGCCAGCTTGCGATCTATGAAGACCTGCCGGTGGACCTTCGCGATGCAGTCGAGGACGCTGTGCTGAACCGTCGCGAGGACGCAACCGAGCGGCTGCTCGAGATCGCGGAACATTACAGGGACAAGGTGTCCGGCAAAGCCGCGAAAGGGAAAGACCTGGCCTGGCGTGGTGCGCCTGTCGATAAACGACTGGAACACGCGCTGGTCAACGGCATCGATGAATTCGTGATTGAGGACACGGAGGAAGCGCGTCTTGCGGCGGACCGACCGCTGTCTGTTATCGAGGGACCGCTGATGGCCGGCATGAACGTTGTCGGTGACCTGTTCGGCGAGGGCAAGATGTTCCTGCCACAGGTCGTAAAGTCCGCGCGCGTCATGAAGAAGGCGGTCGGGCACCTGGTGCCGTTTATCGAAGCCGAGCAGGACGGCGAAGTCCGTTCCAACGGCAAGATCGTGCTCGCTACGGTCAAGGGCGACGTGCACGACATCGGCAAGAACATCGTGGGCGTCGTCCTGCAATGCAATAACTTCGAGGTCGTGGACCTCGGCGTGATGGTCAGCTGCGAGAAGATCCTCGAGGCGGCGCGGCGCGAGAAGGCGAAAATGATCGGGCTGTCCGGGCTCATCACGCCGTCGCTCGACGAGATGGTCCACGTGGCCTCGGAGATGCAGCGCCAGAAGTTCGACCTGCCGCTCTTGATCGGCGGTGCAACGACATCACCGGCGCATACGGCCGTAAAGATCGAGCCGCAATACGAAGGCCCCGTCATCTACGTCAAGGATGCATCGCGCTCCGTCGGCGTGGCCCAGGCGCTCGTCGAGCCCGGCACGCGCGCGGCGCTCGTCGAGAAGACGCGGCGTGACAACGCCCGTCGCCGTGACCAGCATGCCGGCAAGTCGCGCCTGGCTCCGCAACTGTCGCTCGAAGAGGCGCGCCAACGCCGGCACGAGATCGACTGGAAGGGCTATGCGCCGCCGCAACCCGCGTCTACCGGTATCCGCGTTTACGACCGAATCGATCTCGCGGTGCTTACCGACTACATCGACTGGATGCCGTTCTTCAACGCCTGGGAATTTCATGGCAAGTATCCCGCGATCCTGAACGACGAGACGGTCGGCGAGGCGGCAACGGCGCTGTATAAAGATGCCCGCGCCATGCTCGAGAAGATCGTGCGCGAGGAGTGGCTGAAGGCACGCGCGGTACTCGGCCTGTTTGCCGCCAACAGCACCGACCACGACGACCTGCTGCTGTACGCCGACGAGGCGCGCAAGACGACGCTCGAACGGCTGTGTCACCTGCGCCAGCAGCGAGCGAAACCGGAAGGCCAGCCGCAAAACTGTCTCGCGGATTACGTCGCGCCGGCCGACTCCGGTATCGACGATTTCATCGGCGCATTCGCGGTGACGGCGGGCATCGGCATCGACGAACGAGTCGCGCACTTCGAGAAGTCACACGATGACTACAACGCGATCCTCCTGAAGGCACTCGCCGATCGTCTCGCAGAGGCGCTGGCCGAATACCTGCACGAGCGCGTGCGCGTCAAACACTGGGGATATGCGCCGGACGAGCGCCTCGGCAACGACGACCTGATCGCCGAACGCTACCGCGGCATACGCCCTGCGCCGGGATACCCCGCGTGCCCGGACCACACCGAGAAGGCGAAGCTCTGGTCACTGCTGGACGTGGAGAAGAACATCGAACTCAGGCTGACCGAGTCGTACGCGATGTATCCGACCGCGGCCGTCAGCGGTTTCTACTTCTCGCATCCCGATGCGCGGTACTTCTCGGTCGGCAAGATTGACCGCGACCAGCTCGAGTCGTACGCGGCCCGCAAGGGCATGACCGTGGCCGACGCGGAGAAGTGGCTCGCGCCGATCCTCGGCTACGATCCGAACGCCGCAGACGCGGCGTGATCAGTTGCAGGCCGGGCAGTCGGCGCGCTTGGGGATTTTCACCGAGTGGAATCGGCCGCTGTCGCCCTCGTAGAGGCGCAGCACGCCGCGCGGTGAGCCGAGCCCGGCAAGGAACTTGAGGGCTTCCACTGCCATCATCGTGCCGATGACGCCCGGCACCGGCGCGAACACGCCGTTGCCCGCGCAGTCGAGCAGAGACTCGTCCGCTTCGGAGTACAGGCAACGGTAACAGGGTGATTCGGTGTAGTCGGGACCGAATACCGCGAGCTGTCCCTCGAATCGGATCGCGGAGCCGGAGACCAGGCAGCGTTTCGCGTCGACGCAGGCATCGTTGACCTGGAAGCGTGTCGCGAAATTGTCCGTGCAGTCCAGCACCACGCCGGCTTCCGCCACGCTTTCGCGCAGCGCGCCGTCCTCCATGCGGTCGGTTATCGCCAGGATATGGATGCCGGGATTCTGCAGCGCGAGCCTGTCCGCCGCCATGGCGGCCTTGGCCTTGCCGATGTCTCCGGGCCCGAACAACACCTGCCGCCCGAGGTTGGTTGCGTCGACGGTATCGAAGTCGACGAGGAACAGCTCGCCGACGCCGGCGGACGCGAGGTAGGTGGCGGCGGCGCAACCGAGCCCACCGACGCCGATAACGAGCGCGCGGGCCGCCGCGATCCTTTCCTGACCCTGTGCGCCGACCTGCGCCAGCGCCATGTGGCGCGCATCGCGATGCACGTTGGGCCCGGACACGTTAGCGGGCCCTAGTCTTCAGCTGTGACTTCGATGATCGTCACGGTGTCGACCGGCACGTCCTGGTGCCCGGCCTTGTTGCCCGTGGGCACTGCCGCAATCGCGTCAACGACGTCCATGCCGTCCACGACCTCCCCGAATACGGCGTAGCCGAAGTCGCGCGTGCCGTGGTCGAGAAAATCATTGTCACGAAGGTTGATGAAGAACTGCGCGGTTGCGCTGTTGATGTCCATCGTACGCGCCATCGCGAGGGTGCCGCGACGGTTGCTTACGCCGTTGTCAGCTTCGTTCTTGATCGGGGCACGCGTCGCTTTCTGCGACATGTCGGTTTCCATGCCGCCGCCCTGGATCATGAAATTCGGAATGACGCGATGAAAGATCGTGTCACTGAAAAAGCCGTCCGCGACGTACTGGCGGAAGTTCTCGCAGGTGATCGGCGCCTTGTCGTCGAAGAGTTCGACCTTGATGTCGCCGTGGTTGGTTTTGATCGTGATCATGATGTCTCGCAAGTCTGAATGTGCGGCGCTTTTTATCACAAAGCCGCCGCGTCTGCATGGCGTCAGCCTCGCCGCGCGATAGTGATGCGCGGCAACCCGGCGTAATCAGTGTGACAGGTGATTTCCGACCAGCCGTACTCGTGAAGCACGGCGGCGACGCTTTCCCGCTGTTCCGCGCCATGCTCGATCAGCAGCGCACCACCGGGCTCGAGCAGTGCGCCGCAATCCCGCGCGAGAATCCGGATCGCGTCGAGGCCATCCGCACCCGCGCTCAGCGCCGAACGCGGCTCGCGATGCAGCGCATCGAGGACGGCGTCGTTGGAACGCACGTACGGAGGATTTGAGACGACGATGTTGAAAATCCGTCCACGGACAGGCTCCGTCCAGTCACCGGCGAGGAATTCGATGTTGGGAAGATCGAGCTGCCTCGCGTTCTGCCGGGCGACCTCGAGTGCTTCGGCGCTGACATCGGTTGCAGTAACCTGTGACAACGGCCGTTCCTTTGCGATCGCAATGGCGATCGCGCCGCTGCCCGTACCCAGATCGAGAATGTTCCACTCGGCACGACGCGGAATCTCGCGCAGGGCAAGATCGACGAGCAATTCGGTCTCCGGCCGGGGCACCAGCGTGGCCGGGGTAACCATGAGTTCGAGCGACCAGAACTCGCGTACCCCGGCGATGTAGGCCATCGGCTCGCCGGCGAGACGCCTGTCCAGCGCCGCGTGGAAACGATCCACGGTCGTCTCATCCAGCGGTTCTTCCGGATGCGCAAACAGGTAGCTGCGCGGCATGTCGATCGCACGCGCGAGCAGCAGCTCGGCATCGAGTCGCGCGGAGTCGCTCACCGCGTCTAGGCGGCGCGTGGCGTCCTCGAGGACGGCTTGTATAGTCGCGGGGTCGTTCATGCCTGTCGGGTGCGATACTGTGGTTGAGGCCCGGGTTCGCGTACACTCGCTGCCAGTTTCCATCGTAACTATACGATTATGACCATCTATTCAAACATCCTCGACATGGTCGGCCGTACGCCGATGCTCGAAGTGACGAAATTCGACACCGGTCCCTGCCGGCTGTTGCTCAAGCTCGAACTCGCGAATCCCGGCGGCTCGATCAAGGACCGCATCGGTATCGCGATGATCGAAGAGGCCGAAAAGCGCGGCGACATCTCGCCCGGCGACACGCTGGTCGAGGCCACTGCGGGCAACACGGGCATCGGCCTGGCACTGGTTGCGGCGCAGAAAGGCTACAAGCTCATTCTCGTGCTGCCCGACAAGATGAGCCAGGAGAAGATCTTCAATCTGCGCGCGATGGGCGCGGAAGTGATCCTGACGCGGTCCGACGTCGGCAAAGGCCATCCGGAGTACTACCAGGACCTGGGCAAGCGTATCGCCGAGGAGCAGGGTGCCTATTTCATCAACCAGTTCGGCAATCCCGACAATTCGCTGGCGCACGAGAAGACCACGGCGCCGGAGATCTTCGAACAGACGAACGGCGAGGTTGACGCGGTCGTCCTCGGTGTGGGTTCGAGCGGCACGGTGGCGGGACTCAGCAAGTATTTTGCGGAGCACGCGCCGGAGGTCGAGTTGATTCTCGCGGACCCGGTCGGCTCGGTGCTGGCCGACTACATCAACAAGGGAAAACTCGGCGAGCACGGCAGCTGGCTGGTCGAAGGCATCGGCGAAGACTTCATCCCCTCTATCGCAGACTTCTCCCAGGTGACGAAAGCCTTCTCGATCAGCGACGCGGAATCTTTTGCCACGGCGCGAGAACTCCTCAGGAAGGAAGGCGTGCTGGCGGGCTCCTCGTCGGGCACGCTGCTCGCCGCGGCACTCAAGTACTGCCAGGAGCAGACCGAGCCGAAGACGGTCGTGACCTTCGCCTGCGATACCGGCAACAAGTACCTCTCCAAGCTGTTCAACGATTTCTGGATGGAGGACCAGGGGTTCATCGAGCGCGAACAGCAGGGCGACCTGCGCGACCTTGTCGGCCGTCCGCACAGCGAACACGCGACGATCACGGTCGGCCCGACCGACGTGGTCACCACGGCGCACAACCGGCTCCGCAACGCCGGGTTCTCGCAGCTGCCCGTCATGGACGCAGGCAGGCTGGTCGGCGTCATCACCGAGGACGCGATCATCCAGCACGTGTTCGGCAAGCCGGAACTGATGAATGCACCCGTTGCCGAGGCGATGGAATCCGCATTCATCAAGCTGGACAGGACCACCAGCGTGAACAACCTGGTGGCGATGCTGCACGTGCAGCCCTACGCGGCCATCATGGACGGCGACGAGTTCCTCGGGCTGATTACCCGTTCCGACGTGTTGAATTACCTGCGCCGGCAGATCTGAGACTGATGGGCATGAGCAAGGACGACAAGAAGCGCGCATTCGCGACCCGTGCCATCCATGCGGGACAGGCGCCCGATCCCACGACCGGTGCGATCATGCCGCCGATCTATGCGACGTCCACCTACGTGCAGGAAAGCCCGGGCGTGCACAAGGGTTACGAGTATTCGCGCACGCAGAACCCTACGCGCATGGCCTACGAGCGCTGCATCGCCGACCTCGAGTCGGGCACGCATGGCTTTGCATTCGCCTCAGGGATGGCTGCAATCGGCACCGCGCTGGAACTTATCGACAGCGGCAGCCATGTCATCGCGATGGACGACCTTTACGGCGGCACGCGACGGCTGTTCTCCGGCGTGCGCGAGCGCAGTTCCGGTCTCGAGTTCAGCTATGTCGACATGAGCGACCCAGGCCTCGTCACCGGAGCGTTGCGCGAAAACACGCGCATGATCTGGATCGAGAGCCCGAGCAACCCGCTCCTCAAGCTCGTCGATCTGGAAGCGGTCACCAGTATCGCCAGCGACCGGGAGATTCTCGTCGTCTGCGACAATACGTTCGCGACGCCCTACCTGCAGCGACCCCTCGACATGTGCTGCGATATCGTCATGCACTCGGCGACGAAGTTCCTGAACGGGCACTCCGACATGGTGGGCGGCGTGCTCGCCACGGCCGACGCCGGTCTCGCGGAGCGGCTGGCTTACCTGCAGAACTCGATCGGCGCCGTTGCGGGGCCGTTCGACAGTTTCCTTGCGCTGCGGGGCCTGAAGACGCTCGACGTACGCATGGAGCGCCATTGCAGGAGCGCCCTGGCGATCGCCGAATGGCTGGAGCAGGATCCGCGCGTGGAGCGCGTGCTGTACCCGGGGCTCCCGTCGCACCCGCAGCACGAACTGGCGAAGAAGCAGATGCCCGGTTTCGGCGGCATCGTGACCTTCTTCATCAAGGGCGATCTGGCCGACGCGCGCCGTTTCCTCGAACGCTGCGAGGTGTTCGCGCTGGCAGAAAGCCTCGGCGGCGTCGAGAGCCTGGTCGACCACCCGGCGATCATGACTCACGCGTCGGTTCCGGAAGAAGAGCGAGCCAAGCTCGGCATCTCGGATCAGTTGATCCGCCTGTCGGTCGGTATCGAAGCGCTCGACGATCTCGTCGCCGATCTCGACCAGGCGCTGGGCTGACCGCTCGGGCTCAGCCCTCGACGCACAAATCGTCGGGGATCACGGCTGTCCCGTGATCGCTCGCTTCCGACAGCTTGCGGTCGAAGAATTTCAGTATCTTCGACCGCAGGTAGAAAAGGTAGGCGGCCGCCATGTTGTGGCTGGTCGGCAGGGTGATGGCCTCCGGGTTGCCCATCGCATCGTGCAGTCTCAGCTGGCTGTCGTAGGGAACCGTCGTGTCGTATTTTGTGAGCACCATCAATACCCGGTCGGCATTCATATGCGCCGAAAGGGCCAGGACATCCGTTTCAATCTTCTCGGTGAGGAAGTCCAGAAGCTGTTCGTCGTCCATGGACAGCCGGGCTTTTACTGCCTCGGTGGCCTCGACGATCCGGCGCTCGTCGGACGTCACCAGTACGTACGGCAGGCTGCCGCCGACGAGTGCAGGCGACACCGCTCTTATGCGGGGATCCATTGCAGCCAGGTAAAGTGCATTGAACCCGCCCAGGCTTGCGCCGAAAACGGCGATCCTCGACGCATCCAGGTCAGGTCGGGTTTCAACCCAGTCGATTACGCGTCGATGGCGCTGGATGGTGAGGCGGATAGCCGGCTCCGGGTCACCCAGGTCGTCCAGCAGGGTCCTGCGCTGCACCGTGTCAATGATGACGGCCGCATAACCATTTCTCGCGAACTTGGTCGCGAAGGGTCGCATCAGGTGCTTCTGCCCGTTCAGGATCGGCAGCAGCAGGACGACAGGAGACGGCGAGTCGTCGGTGGGCTCATAGAATTCGAAGGTAATGCGGGAATCGTCGTCCGCACCATCGAGGCCCGCGTTAATGCTGCCCTCGAACACCCGGTAGGACTTCTTCTCCTTGAGGAGGACCATCTCGTTTTCTACGGGAGCGACCTGGTAGCAGAACTGCTCCAGGTAGGCGCGCGGCAGCGGCGACGGTGTCTCGTAATCGTCAGTCAGGGTCTCCACCGAGGCACAGGCGCACAATTGCGAAACCAGGGTGATACCCGCAATCAGTCTGAGAGTCCCTGTCGTGACGCGCAACCTAAAGCCTCGCACACTCGAGATGCAGCGTTATCCAGTCGGAGCCGCCGGCCACGTCGCCGAGCAGGTTCGATCGGCCGAAAATTCCAGAGCGATGTACGACCGTTACACCCGCGAAACAGTTGCGGACGGGTCGCGCCTTGATGAATCGCCGCAGGGGCACGTCCAGCTGCATCTCCATGTAGCTGAGCAGGTGAGACGTATTCTTGCCTTCCTTTTCCTGCTCGCGCTGCTCGGTGATCGGTATCTTTGAGGCATACGACAGGCCGAAGCCGAATCCCCAGCGGAACCACGGCTCGTTGCTCCAGGCCTCCAGCCCCCTACCCATGGCCATGATGTACATCGCGTAGCTGTTGTGCCGGCCGTTGCCGTCGTTGCCCTCGAAATGCCGGTGTATCGCCAGGCGCCCCGTGATGTCGGCACGCGGCCCCGCCGCAATCAGTTTGCCCAGCGTAATGCCGCCGATCCGCGTGTTCGCATGCGTGCTCCTGATCAGTACGCCCTGCTCGATTCCGCCGACAACGTTGTCCTCGGCCGCGTAACCGAAATTGACTCGCCACGACCATTCCGATGCGCGCTCCGGTGTGTAATCGACTTCCGGCTCCAGGGAATTGCCGAAGACATAAGCGCCGCCGAGGTAGAAGGCCGCCTTGTTGCCCGCGTCGACAAGCGGGCTGTTCTCGACCGCCGAATCGACATTGCCGAGGCTCATATTGGCGAAGAACATCGTGCGATCGCTCAGCGCATAGGACGTATTCAGTCCGAAGGAGAACCAGTTGGAACTGCCGGGGGTATATTGCGGCCGGTCGGACGTTGCTTCTTCGCTGCTTACGCCGAAGTAATAGTTGGTCAGGTCGTCGTCGTACCAGTCCCAGCTGACGAACGGTCTGAGCGTCAGGCGACCGTAATTGAAGGTGTATCGATAGGATAGCTCTGCACTCTCTCCCTTGTGCCTTGCCAGCGTGTCGGTGAGCCAGGCAGATTGCAGTTCGCCCCAGTCGCCGCGCAGCCTGATCTCTACGCCGCCATCCAGTGACTGCTGGCGGGGCTCGAGACCCTCGAGAAATTCGCTCTCTCCCGGGTCGAGCCTGAGAATGCGCGCGCGGGCCAAGAGATTGAGTTCGACAGCGTCCCTGTTCAGGACATGGATGCCGGCGGCGGTGCCGCGGAAAAAGATGTACTTGCCGTTGTACAGGACGAGCGGAATCAGGTCGGTCTTCCAGTCGTCGTTGTCATCCGTGGAGTAATAAGGGTTCTGCGCGCCAATCGTAGCGGCACCCAGAGCAGCGGCGCCCGTCGGCCAGTCCGAAATGGGAATCTCGGTCACTTCCTGCCCGGCGAATGCCGAACCGGCAGCCGCGAGGCAGCAGGAAGTTAATACTCGTCTAAGCAATGTTTCGACGGAATCGATGACCAGGGACCGCGCCCTTGCTCCGGTGATTCTATCCTATTTGATTCCACGTACGAGAAGGTGTCTTCGATGCGCGGACAACCACGCAGCAATGCGTCGAGGATAAAGTCACGGTTTGCAGCAGGATGACATTAGACGCATCGACTGACAGAATCTCAGGCTAATGGACCTATCGACACCATCGGCGCCCGGAACGGCGAGGACGGCATGCGCAACCTGATAGTGGCCGGCGCCGGTATCCTGGTGATACTGGTCGTCGCGATCGCGGCTTACGTCGTGCGCGCGCCCCGGACGGATGATCCCACGATTGTCGGGCTGCCGGAACTGGCGACCTTCGTCGGTCGCGGCGAGTGTACCGAATGCCACATGGATGCCTACGAACAGTGGCAGGGCTCGGACC
>JBFFEB010000029.1:0-39992 GCA_041559075.1 Woeseiaceae bacterium
CGCGGCTGCCATGAGCCTGAGTTCGGTGTCCGTCATCGGCAACGCTTTGCGGCTACGCAATATCGAACTCTGAACAGGAGACGGACGGCAGGAGGAATGGTGGGCGATACCGGTCTCGAACCAGTGACCTCCGCAATGTGAGTGCGGCGCTCTCCCAACTGAGCTAATCGCCCCCGATGCCACGAGTCTAGTCGATTGAACTGCAGAGGGATTATCCGTATTTTTCCCTAGCATTCCAGTCGACGAGCGGCACAGCCCCTGCTACGCAAGCACTATTGCCGCTATGAGCAGCATGGCAAGGACGGCCGCCAGTATCTCCGGTCAGGGCACACCCGCCAGCGACTGATTACCCGGGGCGCGGAGAGCACGGCCGGGAAGAGCATGAAATCAGTCAGTTTCCCCCTACCGGACCAGGCATCTTCGCGCAGCATCGCTGCTCGTTTCGGGCCAAAGCCGACGAGAATGAGTACCAGTATCGGTGTGAGAGCAGTTGCGAAGGAACTCATGGCTCGGAATGCTCGGCAAGGAAGGTACAGCAAGGAGGGTCGAAAAGACGGGACTGGCTGTTCCACGTCTTCGACCGAGTGCGAACGCTCAGTCAGCAGCAAGAACTCGTCGGCCATTGTTATCGTCTACAATAATCGAGCCTCGCCTATCACGCGTCAAACAGGACAAACGCACCGCCGGTAATTGAAAACGAGAGATCATGTCTGAGTTCGAATATCTGTCTGTACTCGTTTCCATCGTTGTCGCATTCGCTCTGAGCGAGATATTTGCTGGGTGGGGAAGGATGATCCGTGGCCGAGATCACGTAAAAGTATATTGGGTGCATATCGTGGCAACCCTCCTGGTTGCTGCTTTGATCATCCAGTTCTGGTGGTCGGCGTGGCAATATCGTGAACTGGCGATTAACTTCTACCACTATGCGGCACTTCTGCTGTCGCCGTTGACGTGTGTTCTGCTGGCCTTCGTGCTTACCCCACAGATCTCCGTCGGGGTGAAGCTGGACTGTCGTGATTATTACTACAGCAACACGCGGTGGATGTATCCTCTCGCGGCACTAGTCATATTCGAGCTCGGTATCGCCGATTATGTGATCGTGGGCGGAGCGCTCGTAACGCCCAAGAACGTGATTCGCCTGATTGCGATCGGTGTAATCCTGCTATTGGGCTTCAACAGGAATGAGCTATTTCACCGCGTCATGCTCGGGACTCTGGGCCTGTTATTGATTCTTTTTGTTAGCCTGAACCCAGCCTTGGGAGGCAGAGGCATTCAATGACTGCGCAAGCCAGGAGTGAGCCGGGACCGGCCGCCTCGGACAAGAGCGGTCGCTGACCGAGTGGGTGCCTGCCGAAAGGTTGCAACAATTATTGATTGAGGCTCTCTGTAGTGGTGCACTCTTCAGCGGCGCGTTCTTTGGTAGCACGTTTTTTGGTAGCACTTTTTTTTGTGGCACGCTTCTTGGTAGCACGTTTCTTGGTCACACGCTTCTTGGTCGCACGCTTTTTCTTCTTGCCGCTTCCTGCCGATTCGGATCTCAGCGCCACAACTGCCTCTGCGATCACCCCGAGATGCCTGTCGATAGACTCGGCCAATACGACCAGGCGCTCTATGTTTTCACTCGTAGCCTGATCCGCAAACGACTCGTCGTTTGCAGCGTCGGTCGAAATATTCGACCACGTTGGAAGTGTTGGCAGCGGCACCGTTTCGTCGAGTTCGTGCACGATATCGTCAGATTTTGCATTCTCACTGGGTCGAGTTATGGTCTTGGACACGGATTTGAACTCCTCGAGTTTCCTGCGACTATCGATTAAATCACCCTCGAGGACCCAAAACTAAGAAGCGCGGCACAAATTGCGCACCTCGATGTCATTAACGGGTCTGTATTGCGCCGTTGCCCCTTTGTGAAGACCCGTGTGCCTGGCATTCGTTACCGATGGGCTCGGGCGGCCGACCCTGAGAAGCCACACGCCGGCAAAAAAAAGCCCTGCGGATAGCAGGGCCGAGCGCAGCGTTTGAGCGGTGTTTCTAACTTTCGCTTCTAAAACGCCTGGGCAACACGAAGCAGCTGAGTTTCTGCGACGCCAGTGGTCAAAAACTATCTACTATGAATCCTGCGATAGGTGCTGCAACGCATCGCGCTCTAAATGATCGGGTGGAAATTCAGGTCTCACGCCACATTCTCTGCCTGTCCGGTACTTCAGAGGTAGACCCGTCTTTCGCTTGATCTGTGGACTGGAGGTTAAGCTTCCCGTATCGATATGTACTAGGATAACGTGGCCACGCTGTAGGACTATTTTGCGGGCATTGACCGTACGCCCGTAATTCGATCCATGCGGCATGCGGGGTCTCCGCGTTCTTGGAGGTCACCCCGATGCCGGACCACTCCGCCCCAGAAATTCTGGCCGCTAATGGCCTCTTCGGCCGGGGATGCCGCTGAGTTCAATGATCGAGAAGGACCGGTCCCGCGATTACTCCGATTGAACCTTCTGTCGCGCGCTGCGTACCCATAAGCCGCACACGTCTCAAAAAGAAAGTGCTGCGTGACCATTTGTATTTGAGGGGATATCCAGATGAATCTTGCGTCCAGACGTAGGTTTTCCGTAATTGCAGTTCTTACTTCAATGTTTGTCTCAGCGTGTGGTGGAGGTAGCGGAAGCTCTCCGCCGCCACCACCACCGCCTCCAGCACCGGATACGTCGGCACCAACGGTAGGTGCCGTCGAGGCGCCCTCAGGCGCCATCAACCGCACGGTGTCAATCTCGGTTACGGCAAGCGACAACGTCGGGGTTACCGAGGTCCGGTTTTTTGTGGACGGCAACCTGCTCGGCAGTGACAGCAGCTCGCCCTACAGTATCGACTGGGATACGTCCACGGTGGCGGATGGCGACCATACGCTGACGGCGGAAGCGGAAGACGCGGCAGGCAACATCGGTCAGTCCGCCGAAACGGTCGCGAGCGTACTCAATACGTTCCAATTCGACGCCACGCTCGATGGCGAGCAGGAGGTTCCGCCGTCCGGATCGCAGGCGACCGGTCAGGCCACACTGACGGTCAACCTGGCCTCGGGTGCAGTCGAGGGGCAGCTGACGCTGACCGGTATCGACGCGACCGCAGCACACATCCACGACGCTTTCGCCGGCACCAATGGTGGTGTACTCGTGCCGCTGGAGCAGGATGGCACCGACCCGAACCTGTTCGCGGTTCCGGCCGATGCGGCGCTCGACGCGGCAGGCGTCGACCGGCTGTTGGCAGGCGCACTGTATGTCAATACGCACACGGCCGCGTTTCCGGGCGGCGAGATACGCGGACAGATACTGCCCGAAGGCTTCGTGCTGCGATTTACATCGATGACCGGTGAAAGCGAGGTACCACGCGTCTCTTCCTTCGCAAGCGGTCGTGCGGCAGTGACGCTGGATCAGAGCAGCGGCGCGATCGTCGTGCACGTGCAGGCGGAGGGGCTCGACGACGCTACGCAGTCGCACTTGCACGAAGCCTACGCGGGTACCAGCGGCCCCGTAGTCGTCGCGCTTTCGCAGGACCCGGCGGATACCGGCCACTGGTTCGTAGAGGACGGTGTTCTCAATGCGGCGGGGCTCGACGCTTTTGCGGCCGGCCGCCTGTATGTCAACGTGCACAGTCCGGCGAACCCCGGCGGCGAAATCCGCGGCCAGATCCTGCCCGAAGGCATCACGGTAATTGACGTGCCGATGTCGGGCGACCAGGAAGTCCCGGTCGTCGACACCAGCGCCATTGGCCATGCGTCCCTGACCTTCGATTTGGAGGGCGAACTGCTGACGATTCACGCGAACGCAACCGGGGTCGACGATGCCAGCGCGGCACACCTCCACCTCGCCTACGCCGGCACCAATGGCCCGGTCGAGATCGCTCTCACGCAGGATGGCAGTGACCCGGGACACTGGTTCGCCGAAGAGCAGCCCCTCACGTCATTACAGCTGCTCGCGGTTCTGGCCGGCGAAACGTACGTAAATATCCACACCCCGGCGAACCCCGGCGGCGAGATCCGTGGCCAGGTCATTCCCGAAGGCATACTTCTCGCGCTGGGCCGGCTGAGCGGCGACCAGGCCGTACCACCCATCGCCACGGCTGCCGGTGGTACGTTCGCCGTCACCATCGACCCGCTTACCTCCTCCCTCGTTGCTCATGCAAATACCAGCGGCGTAGACGATGCGACGGCGGCACACCTGCATGACGGCTTTGCCGGCACTACCGGCGGGGTTGCGATCGGTCTCACACAGGACCCACAGGACGTTACTCGCTGGTCGGCGGAAGCGACGCTCGACGCGGCGCAACTCCAGTCGGTGCAGGCGGGCGGCTATTACATCAACGTGCACACGCCGGCAAACCCCGGTGGTGAGATCCGGGGACAGGTCGCCCCACCACCGGTCGAGGTGTTGTTCACTACGCTGGGCGGCGAGCAGGAAGTGCCTGCCGTTGCAACTGCTGCAACCGGCATCGCAGCCAGCACCGTCAACCGCGAGACCGGCCAGATCACCCTGCATCTCAACGCCACGGGCGCAGACGATGCGACCGGCTCACACATCCATGACGGATTCGCGGGACAGAACGGCGGCGTGGTTGTACCGCTGACGCAGGACGGCGGCGACGTCGGTCACTGGTTCGCGGAAGGCGCGCAGTTCGACGCCGACGGACTGGCCGCTTACCTGACGGGACGGCTCTACGTGAACCTCCATACCCCGGCGAACCCCGGCGGCGAGGTCCGCGGACAGATCGCGCCTCGCGATATCCGGGTGCTGCTCAGCCCGATGGACGGCGCCCAGGTGGTGCCCGCTGTCGTGACGACTGCGACCGGCACCGCAGCCACGACAACGGACCTAGCGAGCCGCAGTTTCGTGGCGTTCATCAATGCCACCGGCGTCGACGATGCAACATCGGCCAGTATTCACACTGGGGCCCCGGGTGAAAATGGTGACGAAGTGCTGGCATTGCAGCAAACCGTCGGACAGCCCGGGCAATGGTCAGCGATGAGCGAACGGCTGGCTTCGGACGCCTTTTCCGCGTACCGCGCCGGCCGGCTCTATGCGCAGGTCGCTACGCCGGCGCAGACCGGTGGCGAGATTCGCGGCCAGATAGTGCCCTCGGATGCAGGCCAGTTCGACGATATCGATCCTGCCGTTACCCTGCAGACGCCCGTGTCCGGCGAAGACGTCAGTGGTGTGGTGACGCTCGAAGCGGACGCATCGGACAATATCGCCGTCATCGACGTACGATTCCTGGTCGATGGGGCGGTGGTCGGTAACGACACCACTGCGCCGTATACCTTCGACTGGGATTCCGCGTCGGTGGGCGACGGCCAGGTCACGTTGAGCGCCCAGGCCGAGGACGCGGCCGGCAATATCGGCACCTCGGCCGATGTCGTCGTTACAGTCCAGAACGGGGTCGCAGTAACGCTGACCGAAATCCAGCAACAGGTATTCACGCCAATGTGCTCCGGCTGCCATTCGGGTCCCACGAGCGATAACCTGCCCGGCGGTATGAATCTCAGCAGCACGGCCGACAGCTTTGCGGCGCTCGTCGGGGTAGCCAGCCTGCAGGTTCAGCTGAACAGGGTCGAACCGGGCGATCCGGACAACAGCTACCTGATCGATAAGCTGGAGGGCACACAGACGGTCGGTAGCCAGATGCCGCAGGGCGGGCCTTTCCTCGAGCAGGAGACCATCGACAGGATCCGTCAATGGATCACGGACGGCGCCGAGAACAATTGACCGGTATCGGCCCGGCCGTCCACCGCGGCCGGGCCGACTCGAGCAGCTTCAGCCCAGCGCCTGATCGTGGTCTGTGCTCGCAACGAACTCGACAGTTACCCTACGGCTGTAAAATTGAGTCCAGACAATAGGCCGGAGCAGTTCCGGTTCGTCGATGAGACTTTCGACTACCGGATGCAGGCCTGCTCTGCCAGGGTCATCCGGGTACTGCCGAGACCAAAGAGCACCATACTCCTTGTTCCAGCGACAAGACGTCTGCTCGGAGCTGCCGAGTTTCCTCGCAATATCTCCCGCCGGCATGCCCAGCTCGTGCTAATTAACCGACGCCACGATCAGCACAACCGAGTACCTCTTCCGCCTCATGAAAAGACGTCCTCACAAGGTTCAGCCTTGCCGGAAAGCCTCAGTCTAAATGGCTCGATACAGAGGGGCTCCCCTCAATCGAAAAACCAATGATGATCCACGGGGGGCGTGTCGCGGCAAACATCGCATCCCGCAGACCTAGACCGCGATGCGCGGCGCGGCGCGGAGCTCGACGCCGACCGGATTCTGCGCGTTACCCCTATCCGGATTCAACCGGATAGGGGTGCTTGGTTTGCTAGAAGTATCCGTGCAGCTCGAGAAAGAACTCGTCCCGGTTCTGCGCGTCCACCTGCGGGATACCGTCGTACACGCGCACGCCGGCACGCCCCTGCACGAACTGCATCGGCGAATATTCATAGACGAGACTGTAGCGGACCTGGTGGTCCTCATCGATGTCGTCATCCGGGTCGAAGTATTCGTACGACACCTTCAAATTGTGGCCTCGCATGAATAGCCAGTTGCCCTCGACGATGCTGGCGAGGGCACCCTGCTCGCCGCCGGCAGGCAAATCGTCGGCGATCCAGTCCACCTCTGCAATCCACGCGATGGGGCCGGTCCGCAGACCCGCAAATGCGCCATACATCTGCCTGTCGCCGGTATCGCTGTCATTGGCGTTGAGACTCAGCCCGACCCGCCAGCGGTTTACGACGTAGTTCCCGACAAAGCTCACCTGCTTGCCGTTGTCGGTCTCCGAGCCGCCACCGCTGCCGTTTGTCACCGACAGTATCGTGGACCAGGCACCGCTTTCGTAGCCGACCTGCACCCCTCGATCCGGGTTGTTGAAATTGCTGCCGGTTGCCTGCCGGATAAAGGCCGAGTCGTCCTCGAGACGCAACCCGTACGGCAGGAAGAACTGCCCTGCCGCAAGGTGCCAGTTGCCGCTCTTGTTGCGAACCTTGACGTAAGCCTCGCGATTCAGACTCCCGCCCGGAGCAACCTGCTGGTCCACGTAGATGGAGAGCCGCTCCGGTATGACCGTCGCCTCGAAGTACAGGGTCGCACGCTTGACGTCGAACTCGGAGATTTCCTCCTGGTTCGGCGTATCGATATAGCGATACTGGCCTCGCACATTGCCGCCGACACCAAACCATTTCGAGATCTGGCCCGTCCAGAGATCGCCGTCGCCGACGCGTTGCGCCGGCATCTCAGTCTGGGCATACGCGTTGCCCAGGGCATTACGTTTGCCCCCACCGCCGGGGTGCGTGTGGCAGGCGGAACACTGCAGGCCCTTGTAGATCGCAATGTAAGGTTCGGCATTGGTAACCGATACCGAAAAGACTGCCAGAAGCGCCAGCGGCGTCAGTAGATTATTGAGTCGCATCATTTGTAATCCATTCCCGTATGTCGTCAATCAGATTCTGGTCCAACGGCGGTGCACCGAGCGGCATTCTGCCGCCTTCTGCGGCGGTCCCCTCGATCTTCTGCACGAGATAGCTGTCGTCTGGATCGCCGGGCTCGACGCGCAGCAATTCCGGAACTTCGTTACTCGGCACGTTGACGAGGTTGTCGAAACTGAATCCTTCATCGAGGCGTAAGCCCTGAGGAGGATTCTCACCGGTGTGGCAGCCGGCCGACGCACAGCTCGGGGTGAACACGGCAGCCTGGATGGCGTCGAGCGTCGCGCCGGAACTCGGAGTCGAGACCACGAACGTCGCCTCGAAATCACCGCCCTGAACTCCGTCGCCAGAAGGGAATGTTCCCGTGTACTCGCCGTCGAGGGCATTCGCATCGATATCGAGAATGATGGACGCACCCGAGCCCAGCAGACGCACGCGGAAGGTATCGTCCTCCAGGGTGACGCCGGCCAGGTCCAACGTCGCGCTCATCGGAGTCAACATGGGCGTCGTGATGGAGGCCGGGGTAACCGCGGCCTCGTTACCGTCATCGAAGGTGCCATCACCACCGCTGGCCTCCAGCAGGAACGTGTTCGCATTCACCGTCGACACATCGAGCTCCCGATCGAAGGTCGCAATGATCTCGTCGGGGGCCAGCCCTTCGCTGCCGGGTTCGGGGGTGAGCGAGGTGATCCGGACCGGGTCCTGCGAGGCGCCGCGGTCGTCCACTGCGCCGTCGGTTATCCACTGGCGAATCACGTCAATGGTGGCCTGCGACAGGGGCGCAGCATTAAGAGGCATTTGCGCACCGACGGAGGCCGATCCCTCGAGTTTTTGCACCAGGTAGCTGGCGCCCGGATTTCCGGGGGCTATACGAAGCACGCCCGGGTCCTCCGAACTCGCGACATTGACTAGCATGGCATAGCTCAAGGCTTCTTCCAGCCGCAGACCTTGGGGCGCACTGGCGCCCTGGTGGCAGCCCGCCGTTGCGCAGGAGGGCGTGAATACGTTCGCCTGGATGGACGAGAAGGTTGCTTCCAGGGGCGGTGGAATATCGAGACCGGTGCCGTCACCGCCCGAGCATCCGCCCAGCGCCAACACTGCTAGAATTAAACAAAGTGATGCCCGAACGGTGGGGCGTATCTGCCACATGAACTGTTCCTCTCGAATTGAAGGGGTCCATGCGTTGGTGCGGGTGATGGCGCCCAAAGGTTCAAGCCAAACGGCATTGAACTTTCTGCGGCAGGGAGGGCACTTAAAAAAGACGAAAGCACCAGGATTTCAGCGGGAATTATGGGCGGATCACGCAAAATATCGCAGCTCGCGGGCACGGACTCCGAGGATCTCGCCTTGCTGGAACTCATCGCAGCCGGGGATCGGGATGCTCTAACAGACCTGTACGCTCGCTACCACGCGCGGCTGTTCAAATTCGTATTCCGGCTGACGCGGTCGCATACCGCTGCCGAGGAACTGGTTAATGACATCTTGCTGGCCGTCTGGCGAAGCGCGCGGAATTTCCGCGGTGACTCGAAGCCGTCGACATGGGTATTCGGCATCGCCTACCGACAGGCCCTGAAGCGCCTGTCGCGCAAGAAGCTGTCGATCGCGTCGTACTTCGAGGTCGATCATCTGCCGAACGAAGACGTCCGGTCTTTCGAACAGGAAGACTGGGTGCGTCATGGGCTCGCGACGTTGCCACCGGCGCAGCGACTGGCGGTGGAACTCGTGTTCTACCTGGGCCTGTCATACGACGAAGTGGCGGCGGTCACTGACTGCCCGGTCAACACCGTCAAGACACGTATGTTTCATGCGAGGCGCAAGCTGAGGCAGCAATTGCAGGCCTCGGCAGGCGCAGCCGACTCGCAGGGAGAAAACAAGTGAGTCAATTGCAACAGACAGTCAACCACGAGGAACTGGTGAAACTGCTTCCCTGGTACGTCAACGGAACGCTCGACGAAGCCGAGCGAAACCGCGTCCGGCGTCACATCGAGGAATGTGCCGAGTGTCGGGATAACACCGAAATGTTCGGCAAGGTACGTCACGCTATTCGTAACGGGTCGCCCGCTCCCCTGGTTCCATCACCGGACAGACAGCGGCTGCTCGCCGCGCTCGATCATGACGGTCGGCGCAATATTCGCCGCACCTGGCCGTGGCTTGCAGCGGCGGCAACCATCGCCGCTGTTGCTATCACGGCCATATGGCAGCTTGGACCACGCCCTGCGGCCCAGCCGGTGCTGTTCGAAACGGTCACCTCGCCCGTCGTCGACCAGCCCATCAACTACGTGCTCGAAGTGCAATTCGTGCCGGGTACGGCAGCCGATGCACAGGGTGCGTTTTTCGAGTCTATCGGGGCAAGCGAGCTGGCAGTGCCGCTGAGTGACCGTAGCTACCGTGTCGCGCTGGGACTCGGGACCGTCACACTTGCGGATCTGGAGCAGTACGCCGATCGCATCGAATCGCGTCCCGAGGTGGCGTCGGCACGTTTCGTCGCCGTGCAGTTGCCGGTGGAGTAGAACCATGTTTGGCCGTTTCGCCACCCTCATCATCGCGATCGCGACGATTGCCCCGACGACAACCCTTGCACAGGACAAGGATCCTGAACGCGACATACTCGTTACGTTCGAGAACTCTGCCTTCAGGACCTCCGGCACGGGCGCGCCCTACCGTGCACGCAAGCGTTACACCATCTCCGCGGAGGCTCGCCGGCATGCCGAGTCCGTAGCCAGGGAATTCGGTCTGGAGCAGGTCGCGGATTGGCCCATTCGCTCACTGTCCGTCTATTGCTTTGTTTACCGCGTTGCGAACAGAGACGATCGCGACCGGATCATCGAAGCGCTGCGAGCAGACACGAGGGTCGAGTCGGCTCAGGCCCTGAACGTATTCGAGACCAACGTCACGGCAAGCGCGGACTATGACGATACGTATGCGGGACTGCAGCATGGGCTGGGCTCGCTCAACCTCAATGCGGCGCATCGTCACACACGTGGGGAAGGCGTGCGTATCGCCGTCATCGACAGTAACGCCGACACGCGGCACGAGGATCTCAGAGGGCGATTCCGTCGCATAGAGGATTTTGCCGGTGGTGCATCCAGTATCGACCGCAACCATGGCACGGCCGTGACAAGCGTCATCGCCGCACGCGCCAACAATGCCAGGGGCATTGTCGGTGTCGCCCCCGAAGCGAAACTGGATTTGTACGTCGCGTGCTGGACTCGGCCAGATACAGACACGGCCGTCTGCGACAGCTTCACGCTGGCGCAGGCGCTCGATACCCTGCTCGAGAGCCCGCCGGACATACTCAATCTCAGCATCGCCGGTCCCGACGACGGACTGGTTGGCCGGTTACTCCTCGAGGCCCACAATCGTGGGATCGTACTGGTTGCGGCCTGCCCTGATGACACGGCCGGTTCGCAGACCTTCCCGGCGGCCATGGAGCAGGTCATTGCTGTCAGCAGCAGCAGGACCGGCACGCCGCCACCCGGCGAATCGGTTTATGCGCCGGGAAACCAGATCCTCGTCGCGGTGCCGGACAACAACTACGATTTCCGGTCGGGCAGCTCCCTGGCTGCAGCGCATGTGAGCGGCGTCGTTGCGCTCCTGCTCGCAGTCTCTCCGAATACCGATGCGGCGCGTATCCGATCGGTGTTGCTGCAATCGCAGACCGGTGCCGGTGACGACCGTGTTTCTGTCAACGCCTGTACCGCGTTACAAATCGCGCAGCCGACGCTGGACTGCGACGATCGATCCCTCTAGAAGAAGACCCGGACACTCAGTACGATCCGGGCGTCGGCACGGTCCGGCGTGCTGACGATGAATACCGTTCCACTCGTGTCATGGTAGCGAAGGTCGATGCTGAATCTGTTTATCGGCCAGGTCACACCGACGTCCCAGTACGCGTAGCTGTCGTCCAGGAAATCCGTGAAATCAAAATAGCCGACCGCAGCCCCCAGCACCAGGTGATCGCCGGCGGGCCATTCGGAAATCAATTCGACGTTGTGGCTTTCGATCTGCAATCCCCAGTAATCGGGTGAGTACGCATACTCCAGCCACACGCGATCGTCGTAATTGACGCTCAGCCCATACTCTTCGTAGTTGTAATCGATGGGGCCAGTCTGTCCCGGATAGGTGTACGCCACGACTCTGACACCGAGTGTCCATTGGGCAGTCACGTCGTGACCGTAACCGAGGTAATAGCTGACTTCGGCGTCTCGCTGGCGATTGCCCCCATTGTTGATATCGACCGTCGACCCCCATATTCCTCCGTAGACACCGGAGTTGAAGATCACTTCCCCACCGAGCTGCACGGCCGGATCTCCGTCGCTCTGCGTCACGCCGCGCCAGACGTAGTCCGTCGTCAATGTGAGGTAACCCGAAAACTCCGCCGCATGGACGGGCAAGGCTAGCGAGGCCAGCGCGGTAGCGGCCAGTGTCCTTCGCGCATTTGAGGTCACCGTCCCCTCTTCTCTGCTCAGGTGGTAAAGCTCATCACGATGATCAGAGCATACCGGAAGGGAAACGCCATGCGCACTAAGAAGCAATGCTGTCAGATTATGTCGGATAGCGGACGGTGGTCCGGTGTGAAGTAGTACGATCAGTTAGAAGCCTGTGAACATTGCAATCTGACTGCTTCACGCGAAACTTACGGTGGCAATTCATGGAAGCCCTGATTCGATTCCTTGATGATGCAGAAGACGTCATCATAACCACGGTGCTCCGATTGCGGCGCCTGCTGGCGTGGCAGCCACGCGAACGACGCAGTGTCGCGAGGCTGCGTGAGAATGCGTCGAAACTGAAACCGCCGATAAGTTAAACTGTGTCGTAAAGCTCGCCACCGAGCCCAGAGCGTAGAGTGGGTACCGCTGTGCTATTCTCGCGGTTTCGTTACAAGAACAAGAGCGGAGGAACCCAATGAATCTATATGCAATCCTGCGACGTGATGGATTTAACGACGGGCCAACTCTTGAGGCGGCTGCAGCTCGATCGACTGAGGTTGGCGATGGTATGCCCGATGACATCCGCTGGATTCGCTCATACGTGTTGGGCGAGGAAAGTGGCACGCTCGGAACTGTCTGCATCTACCAGGCCAGTAGCGAAGAGGCGATTCGTCAGCATGCGGAGGCAGCCGACCTGCCGGTTTCCGAAATCATACCCATTGCGGATACGGTGATCGTTCGTCCCGATCCCGAGTAGCAATGCCGAAGGGGCTCGCTTTTGAACATCGTTTTCGACCTGGGAGGCGTAGTCTTCAATTGGCAGCCTGATGTAATCATCGCCAGCGTATTCGAGGACAGAAGTACTCAGGATCTTGTGAGAAAGGAGATATTCGAGCACTCCGACTGGATAGAACTGGATCGAGGAGCAATTTCTCTGGGGAGTGCGATTGACCGGGGTGCTGTGCGAACCGGGCTTCCGACGCAGGATATAGCGCGGCTCCTGAATGCGGTGCCGGGTTTTCTGACACCAATCGAACAAACGATTGAACTCATACGCCGACTCGGCAACACGGCTAACCGGCTATTTGTCCTGTCAAACATGCAGCTTGCGTCCATCGCGCATCTGGAGCAACAGCACGACATTTGGGAGTTGTTTCGTGGTGTCGTGATTTCTTCTCGGATCAGGAAGGTGAAGCCCGATATCGAGATATATCGGTACCTGCTGGATCAGTATCAACTCAGACCCTCCGAGACAGTCTTCATCGATGACGTGCCCGAGAACCTCGAAGCAGCGGCGTCACTGGGAATTCGCACGATAAGGTTCTTCGATGCAGCCCAATGCGAACGAGCATTGTTGGATCACCAAGGCGTGTGAGCGACCGAGACACGATTTTCGCGGCGCCGCGCCGCGACCGGGCAATACTGCAGGCCCAGGCAGCCTGACGTCATTGCCCGATTAGAGAAGCGGACGAAGCGGGTGGCCCGGACCGCCAGGCCACCCCTTAAACCACGCTATCTGCATCAGGGCGACGTGTAGATTGCACCCTCTCCCGTAACGGCCGATGTTTGACCTACCGAGACGAAACGACCATTGCCCCATGCCATTCCGTTTGTCTGGTAATAGCCGTCTATGTCGAAAACCTGCCACGTGGCGCCGCCATCAGTGCTGATTATTCCGGCATCCCGATGCACGGGAACTCCAAGCCACCAGTACCACCAGGTGATTCCACCGTGAATAACCAGTCGCGAGCCGTCCGAGGCGGCACCCCCGTAGCTGATCATCGTCATCTGCGGCAGTGTATTCAGTTCTGTCCAGTCGAACCCGTCCACGGATGCGAAAACCGAGTTTTCGCTCCCGGCGGCGATGAACCGTTCGCCATCATGGAGTAGCACAACTATACCAGCCACCTCGTCCCGAAGGACGATGCTCTGCCAGTTCTCGCCGTCCAGCGAAACCAGTACTCGAGCATCGCTTTCCCAGCTGAAGACATCCGTTGCTGCGACGAAGAGCCCGTTGGCGTAGACAAGGCCGGTAACGAAGTGGTCTTTCCGCGGCACCGATGCGACGGCACTCCACGTTTCACCGCGATCAAGCGACCTCATCATGAATGCATCGCCAGTACTAAGATCCATGCCGCCCGCAATGATTTGCGATGCGTTTGCTGCAACTCCACGCAGAGCGACTCGGTCACCACGGTTCTTGACGCTCCAGCTCTCACCGTGGTCGGTCGAGAGCAACACCGTCGTGTCGTAACCGACTGCAACGAGATCCGTTCCGTAATACGCGACAGCATTTAGAGCGACATCGGTACCCGACTCCCGCTCCGACCAGGCCACCCCGTCGGCAGAGGTGAAAACCGCTCCGCTATCGCCGACAGCGATGAAATTCTCGCCGTCCCAGACGACATCATTCAACGCAAAAGGAACGCCCATCAGGCGATTTGTCCACTCGTCGATCTGGGCAACGGCTATGACCTGGAAGTTGGCGATTACATGGTTCGATGTTGCACCCAGTTTGTCGACCAGCCAGACTTCTACAGTGTACGTACCGACCACCGCGGTGGACATTGCGAATGGTTCGTGATGCGTCCCGGATTCCGTGACTATGTTATCGGGGAACGGCATGGTGAGGCGTGTGCCGTCCGATACCTCGACGTGGATGGTCGCGATGTCGAGGCCGGTGTCGCTGAAGGCAATCTGAGCCGTAACATCTATGCTGCCGCCACCATCCATGACCGTGGCATAACCCGGCGACAATTCGAGCCCCGGTAGCTGTGGCGCGTGTAGCACCACCTCTGCAGGCTCTGGCGATGTTCCGAAGCCGCTTCCGTTGCCGCCACATGCTGTCAGAACCAGCAGTAGCAAGACCAGTAGCTTACGCATTGCCAACACCTCCTTGATCACCTTGTCATTTGGGCGCGGCAGCCCGGCGATCTTGGGGTCGTTCGTGGCGTCGCAGGAGGCGTCGCGAAAGAGGCGAGGACCCGTGGCTTTGCGTCTCCAGCTTTTGCTGGGTTTGCCTTTATCGCAGGATCTAGTCTCCCCCGATGAGGAAATTTGTCAATCCGGAAAAATACTCAATACCGGCCAGTCGCGCCGATGCTGTCGACTTGCCCGCGGTCAACTGCCGCGGCAGAGAGCCCGGTCTTTGCCTGCCCTATACTACGATCAGAACTCCGGGAACAAGGCTCATGAAAAGAATCATCTGGCTTGCTGCGTTGTCCGCCCTGTTTATACTGCCGGCCATGGCAGACAAGAAGCCGCACGCCCGCGACCTCGGGATCGCCCCCGGCATACTCTCGCCTGGCGAACTGAATGCGATCACCGACGTGGATGGCGTCAAGGTCGGCCATGTCACGGTACGCGAAGGCAATCGGTTCAACACCGGCGTAACCGTCATTGTTCCGGCCGACGGCAACCTGTACCAGGACAAGCTGCCGGCCGCCATTTACGTCGCCAATGGCTACGGCAAGCTCGCCGGGTTAAGCCAGGTGCAGGAACTCGGCGAGATCGAGACCCCGATCGCGCTGACCAATACACTGAACGTGGCGGAAGGCATCGCCGCACTGGTCGAGTGGACCCTTGCGCGGCCCGGCAACGAGGACGTGCGTTCGGTCAATGCCGTCGTGGGCGAAACCAACGACGGGTTTCTTAACGACATACGGGCACGCGTACTGACGAAGGAGCATTTTCTGGAAGCTATCGATAACGCGGCGGCCGGCCCGGTTGCTGAAGGCGCCATCGGCGCCGGGACCGGCACCGTGGCCTTCGGCTTCAAGGGCGGCATCGGCACGAGCAGCCGCAAGCTACCGATTTCGCTCGGCGGATTCGTTGTCGGCGTGCTGGTGCAGAGCAATTTCGGTGGCGTGCTTTCGATCGGCGGCGTGCGCATGGGTGAGAAACTGGGCCAGTATTACCTGAAAGACGCTTTAACCGCAGCCAGTAGCGCCGACGGTTCGATCATGATCGTCGTCGCCACCGATGCACCGCTCGGCGACCGCAACCTCGAACGCCTGGCGAAGCGAGCGATAGCTGGGCTCGCCCGCACCGGCGCCACGATGACCAACGGCTCAGGTGACTACGTTATCGCCTTTTCCACCGCCGACAGCGTGCGGCGAAAGACCGATGCGCATGCCCATCAATTCCGGGACCTGGCGAACCGTGCAATGTCGCCCCTGTTCCAGGCCGTCGCCGAGGCCACCGAAGAGGCGATCTACAATTCCCTGTTGCAGGCCGAGGATACCGAGGGACACCGGGGAACGATCGAGGCACTGCCGATCGATGCGGTGAAGTCGTTGCTCGGTCACCCATGATCAGCCCGGCAGGGACGACCATCCGGGTTCGGTCATTGTTCCCGGCATCATCTCGGCACATACAATATCGGCACGTGAAACTGTCGAGAATTGCCCGGAGCATCGCCAGATGATCTACCTGTACGCCTCTCTCCTGACAGCCCTGAACGTGGCATTCTGGGCCGGCATCCTGTTCGGCATGCCCGGCATCTGGTTGATGGTGCTGGTGGCTGCGTTCACCGAATGGATGCAGCCGGGCGAATACATGTTCAGCCAGGCGACGCTCTACGTCGCGGCGGGCCTTGCGCTGCTCGCCGAAATTCTCGAATTCCTCATGAGTGCTGCCGGGGCGCGCCAGGCCGGCGGCTCGAAGCGCGGCGCAGGACTGGCGATCGTGGGCGGCATCGTCGGCGCCGTCCTCGGTACCGCGCTGCCGGTCCCGGTGCTCGGTACGCTGATCGGCGCCAGCGCGGGTGCTTTTGCCGGCTCGCTGCTCGGCGACCGCATGGCCGGGCGGCCCGTGGAGCAGAGCGTGCAGGCGGGCCGCGGCGCGGCGATCGGGCGTTTCTGGGGTACGACAGCCAAGATGATTATCGGCGCCGTGGTGCTCGTGCTACTGACGGTCGCCGCGTTCTACCCGGACTAACGGGTGTCAGCGCGCGGTCAGGACCTGCCCGGTCGCCGGCGCAATCGGCTCCGAATTCGTTCCGGTGAAGAAGGTCACTGGCAGCGACTGCGGCTTCATGCCGGCATTCCGCACCACGACGAAGTGCAGGTGCGGGCCGCTCGAGTACCCCGTGTTGCCCGAATCAGCAATGTACTCGCCGCGCTCCACGACGTCACCCACGCGCACCCGGATCGAATTCCAGCTCAGGTGTGCGTAAATCGCGTAGGTGCCGTCATCGTGCAATATCTTCACGACATTGGCGAGCGACATGTTTGAAGCATCCGCCCCGCCCTTGAAGTTCTGTGCCGCGACGTCGAAGACCACCCCACCCCGCGCGGCGAACACGTCCGTGCCCTCTGGCATCACGATATCCACAGCGTACTGCGAGTCCGGTGTGTTGTGCGTCATAATGTCGGGATAAGCCTGGCTGACAGTATGCTCGTTCGAGATCGCAAACGGCACACGGTACGGCTCTTGCGGCTGGTGCCGCGCCTGCGGATCGCCAATCATGTACTCGTAACGGTATTCGAGCGACGGCTGCACCAGTCCGTCGAGCCGCCCCAGGCGCACGAGGGGCATCGTGCTGCGCGGCGGCAGGAGCCAGCGCAGCGGATCGTCCGGATGCGGGTATTCGAGTCCGCTGATCGTTTCGAATCTCAGCGCCAGCTCGACGGGCGCGAAGTACTCGTTGGTTGCGAGTAGCCGCACCGAGTCGATGTCGGATTCATGGGCGATGCTCACATCGGACTTCGGCGAGCTCGGTGTCAGGCTGCGAACCTCCGCGACGGTCTCGCCGTCATCCGGCGGGCGGTCCGAGTAGGTCCATTCACCGTCATCGCCACGATACTTGTAAAGCGCCTGCGCCGAAGCCGCGGCGGCCAGCGCGCAGCCGAGCAGCGCGAACAATACCGGGCCGTAATACATCCTAGCCGATGTCGGAACGCACCCAGCCGTCTTCGGTACGCCGGATTTCATAGGCAGGCCAGTACTGATTGTCGAGCTTGAGCGTAATTACTTCCACGGCACCGTTCCAGGTCACGGTCTTCACCCGAATCGATTCGTGGTCCTTCTTGTCGGCGATGACGTCGACGAACGTCTCGAGATCGGGTGTGGGCGTCTCATCAATTTCGACGACTCGGCGCCCCGCCCACAAGCCATAGCGTGTCGCGGGTGAGCCGTAACTGAAGAATGCCACGTACACGCCATACGGGTCGATACCGCGCTGCGCGGCCATCGGCCGGTGCGGATCCTGCAGGAGCGCGCCCGCCCAAGACACCGCGTGGTCGATACCGCGGCCGTCCAGTGCCGCGGTATCGACGTCGACGTCGATCGCCTTGCCGTTGCGCCAGACGGTGACCGTAACCCGCGGTTTCTGTGCCGCTTTCTCCAGCGCACGGAACGAGGTCACGACTTTGCCATCGACGGCCAGGATCATGTCACCGTTCTGCAGCTTCTTCTCCGCGGGCGTGCCCGCGACGACGCGTGTGATCGACAGCGCGCGCCGCTTGAGCGGGTTGTTCGCTTCCAGCCGTTGCAGCCACTTCTCGTCAACGCCCATGTTGCGGGCCGCGAACAGCGGCGCATACACGAACTCGGCTTCCAGGGAATAGAAAGGCCGGCCTTCGCGAACGATGTCGACGAATTCTGCGACGAGGTCCGCACCGACGCCACTATTGAACTGCGCGGCGTCGCCGCCCCCCGCGGGCATCGGGAACGTCGACCACGTCGCAGCGACGCGGCCGCGTTTGTCGACGAGCACACCATCGAGTTCCCGCGGCGCGTTCACCAGGTCGATGCCCTCGATATTCGTATCCCTGAACTGCAGCGTGCGCGACAGCGGCAGGATCAGCGGATCGACGGAGGCGACCGTGCTTTCCTGGTGGACCAGCTGGTGGTCCGCCTTCATGCCGACCACCCAGACCGGGTCGCCCGGACGCAGCGGTTTGGCGTTGAACGTGGCCGCTTTCACGGGCGTGTCACCGATGGTCGCGGGATCGTAGGCGACGATGGCGAGGTTGTGAAGAGGGTGCAGCTGCACCACCTCGGCATCGACCTCGAGAGAGCCGGCGAAGGTCACCGAGACATCCCCGATCGCGACGGGAACGGTATTGCGATCCACGACGACATAGCCCCGCTCGGTGTCGACGATGAGACCGGTGCCGTAATAATGACGATCCGACACGCCAGACACCGTGTACGGAAGATCGAACGTTACGACAACCAGCGAGGGCGCGATCGACCTCGCACGCGGATCGTCGTAACGGTTGAAACGAGTACTACCGACAGCCGGCGGCTTCGGCGCCGGTCCTTCGGACAAATCCCGGCACGGCCAAACGCCGGTTGCGTCATCGCGTGCACAGCGCCGCACCGGGAACCAGACCCGGTCCATGTCGAACGTGCGCACCACGGTGTTCTGTGGATTGTCGATCGTCACATAGCGTAGTGGTTCGCTGTCGCCCGTGGCGAGCTTATCGAGCGCTGTCTCGAGATCGTCGAGATTATCGATGTCGTCCTGGCCCAGCTGCGTGATCACAGCGCCACGCGGGACGGCCGCCTTCGACAACAGGTAGCCCGGGTTCGCAACGTAGACGCCCCGCACCGGGAGGTTATAGTGCCGCGACTGCTGATAGGAAAGATTGTTGACGATCGCGTCGCCGAACTCGATGAACTCGGCCGGCGTGATCGAGTGCAGGTCGGTGACCGTCAGTGTGTGGCGCTCGGCCATGCCGCCGCGCTCGATCTCGATTTCGATCTCCCTCCCCACGTTGTCGTCCAGCATCGCCGCAAGTGGTACGAACTCGGTAACGAGCTCGCCATTGATTCGCAACAGGATATCGCCGGGCTGCAGCTTCCCGTCCGCAGACGAATCAGGGATCACCTGCTCGACCACCAGCATGCCGGTCTGATCGGGAAACGTGGAGCGCACAAGGCGCTCCGAGTCTTCCGTCAGCCCCAGGCGCACGAGTTCATCGTATGCCTTGCTCTGGAACATCGTCTGCAGGGTGCCGCGCGTCACGGGCTCGCCCTTGCGAATCAGATCAAGCGCGCGCTCGATGCGGTCGAGCGGCAGAAAGAAGCTGCTCGCCGCGGACTTGTTGGCACCGGCATTCAGCGCCACCACCTCGCCGTCGATATTTATGACGGGCGAGCCTGACGAACCGCCTGACGTGCCCGAGGCAGCCTGCAGGTAGAAGGTATTGAAGTCGTTGTACTTGCCGCGGCCGTAGTCGGGCGCCTGGCGGTCGAGGCGTGCGATCGTCCCGGCGAGGATCGACAGCTGTTCGCCCGCATCGTTGCCGATTACGCGAATCTCGCGACCGATGCCGGCGCCGTCGGAACGCAAAGGCAGCTCCGCCGGCTCGATATAGCGCAGTTCGTGGGGGTCGTAACGGAAGAAGCCGAAGTCATGCACTGGATCGCGGTAAACAGGTGTCAGTCGGACCTCCTCGTTGTTGCGGAAAACGGCTTCTGCCACAACCGGCCCGGGGGTAACGACGTGGTGGTTCGTGAGGATCAGACCGCGCTCGGCGTCCACGACGAAACCCGTCGCCTGCGACGACGAATTCCACTCGGTATCGAATGCTCGGGTGCTGTCGACACGGATCGATACGACGCCGGACGAAATGCGCTCTAAAGTGTTCGACCACGCCGTGTCGTCCGCGGCCGCCGCAGGCAATGCGAGAGCGACAGCCAGCAGCGCCGCCAGGGTTCTGAATGCGTTCATAGGGCTCCTGATTCGAGCTCGAATTGTAGACTATAAAAGACCCGGCCGGCGCCGACCGGTTCCACAGTCTGGAGCTTATTCACCGCGGCTGGGGAGCGATCTGGGTATCGGGGTATTCCTCGACGGAAGTAAAGCGCAGGCGCGCGCAGCGTGGCGAGCCATGACGGAGAGGAACACGCCGATACCCGCCAGGTCAGTTGTCCGCGCCGGCCTCGGGATCGTAGCGAACGTCCAGCTGCCGCGCCGCCTTGACGTCGTCGAGACGCCGCACAGGCGTGTTGAACGGTGCCTCCTTGAACGAGTCACCGCCCTGCGCCCGCTTCACGATGTCGACCATCGCTGCGACGAAGTTGTCGAGCGTCTCCTTGCTTTCGGTTTCCGTGGGCTCGATGAGCAGGCACTCCGGCACCAGCAGGGGGAAATACGTAGTCGGCGCATGGAATTTGTAGTCAAGCAACGCCTTCGCGATATCCATCGCGGTTAGCTGGTATTCCTTCGCTTCCCGCTTCAGCGTGACGATGAATTCGTGGCTCGCCCGCCGCCCGGGGAATGCGAGTTCGAATCCCGCGTCGCGCAACCGCGTCTGCAGGTAGTTGGCGTTCAGCGTCGCATACTCTGCGATACGCCGCATGCCGTCACGGCCCACCATGCGCATGTAGACATAGGCACGCAGCAATACACCGGCGTTGCCCATGAAACCGGAAAGCCGGCCGATGGTCTGCGGCAGGTCTTGTTCGGTGAGCCAGTGGTACACGGTTTCGCCGCCAACCTCTTTCTTGCCGACGACGGGCACGGGCATGAATGGCAGCAGGCGTTCGGCCACGCCGACCGCGCCCGAGCCCGGACCGCCGCCGCCGTGCGGCGTCGAGAAAGTCTTGTGCAGGTTCATGTGGATGACGTCGAATCCCATGTCGCCCGGCCGCACCTTGCCGAGGATCGCGTTGAGGTTCGCACCGTCGTAATACAACAGGCCGCCTGCATCGCGAACAATGTCATCGACCTCGATGATGTCACGTTCGAACACGCCGAGCGTGGACGGGTTGGTCAGCATGATGCCGGCCGTTCGTTCGCTGACCGCCGCCTTCAGCGCCTCGATATCGACGTCGCCGTCCGGACCCGTCGGAATCTCCTTCGCGACGCAACCGAGCATGGTTGCCGTCGCCGGGTTCGTGCCGTGCGCTGCGTCGGGGACGAGGATCTCATTGCGCTCGTGATCGCCGCGCGCCTGGTGGTAAGCCATGATCATCGCGACGCCCGTCAGCTCGCCCTGCGCGCCGGCCATCGGCGTGAGGGATACGCCCTGCATGCCGGTGACGTCCTTGAGCATCTCCTGCAACTCGTACATGCAGGTCAGGAAACCCTGGCCGTGGCTCACAGGACCAAGCGGATGCCGCCCGGCGAACCCGGGCAGCAGCGCCAGCGAATTGCAGGCACGCGGATTGTATTTCATCGTGCAGGAGCCGAGGGGATAGAACTGCGTGTCGATCGAGAAATTCTTCTGCGACAGGCGCGTGAAATGCCGCACGACCTGAAGTTCGGACACCTCCGGAAGGCGCGGCCGGTCCGATCGCAGGAAACCCTCCGGGATGTCCAGCGCCGCGACCGTGCCGGGCGCCTGCGCGAATGCGCGCCGACCGTCACGGGATTTTTCGAAGATCAGTTTGTCCAGGTAATTTTCCATGTATCTTATCTTCCTCAGTCGTCGGACACCTTGATGCCGAGCGCACGGAATGCGGCTTCGTATTCGGGTTCGGTTGTAATGTCCTTGATCTGCTGGGTATGCACGATCGTGTTGTTCTCGTCGACGACGACGATGGCCCGGCAGAACATGCCCGCCAGCGGTCCGTCGACGATCTCGACACCGTAGTTTTCACCGAAACCGGCATGCCGGATCGCGGAGAGCCCGACGACGTGCTCGAGCCCGTGCTCCTTCTTGAATCGCGCATGGGCGAACGGCAGATCGTAGGAGATCATCAGCGCGACCACGTCATCCTGCTCGGCAACGAGGCGGTCGAATTCGACGACCGATTTCGCGCACACCGGCGTGTCGATGCTGACGAAGATGTTCATGATCTTGCGTTTCCCGCTCCAATCCGAGAACGTCGTGTTATTCAGCCGGGTGTCAACCAGCCGGATCTCCGGCGCGTGGCTGCCGACCGCGGGCAGATCCCCTCGCGTACGGTAATTCGCGTTGTTGTAGGTGATCGTCGCCACGGTTATTCAGGTCGTCGATGTCGAGAAGAGCTCGCGCATCGCCGCGACGTAGGCGCCGATATCCGCGTCGGTCTTGGTCTCGGTCGCGCAGACGAGCAGCGCACTGCCGAGGTCCGGGTAATCGGCACCGAGGTCGTAGCCGCCCAGGATATGCCTCGCTGCGAGCGATTCGAGCACGGGAGCAACCGGCCGGTCGAGCTTCAGCGCGACCTCGTGGAACGCGGGCCCGTCGAACAAGCGCTCGATGCCGTCGATAGATGTAAGACCGGCGACGAGCTTTGCCGTATTGGCCACCGACTGCTTTGCGACCGCCGCCAGTCCGTCGGTGCCGAGCAACGACATGTAGATCGTGGCCGCCGTGACCATCAGCCCCTGGTTGGTGCAGATGTTGGAGGTGGCCTTCGAACGGCGGATGTGCTGTTCGCGCGCCTGCAAGGTCAGCGTGAAGCCCGGGTTGCCGTCGAGGTCTGTGGTGCGGCCGATGATGCGGCCCGGCATCTGCCGCACAAGCTGCTCTTTGCAGGTCATGTAGCCGAAATAGGGACCACCCGACGACAACGGCACGCCGAGAGGCTGCCCGTCGCCGCAGGCGATGTCCGCGCCCTTCTCGCCCCAGTGGCCCGGCGCCTTCAGCACCGCGAGCGATGTGGGGTTCGCAATCGCGATGAGCAGTGCGCCGTGTCCATGGGCCCAGTCGGTGAGCCGGTCGACGTCTTCCAGCGTACCGAGAAACGTCGGCTGCTGCACGACCACGGCGACCGGGTGTGCGCCGTCATCGAGTGCGCCGAAATCCAGGTTGCCGGTCGCAGCGTCCATCGGCAGGTAGTCGAACGTGAGTCCCTGGCTCCCGGCAATGGCCTTCGCCACCTTGCCGTAGATCGGGTTGACACCCGGTGCGAGCAACACCTGCCGCGAGCTGGCCTTGCGGTTGCTGCGTACCGCCATCAGGGCCGCCTCCGCAAGCCCCGACGCACCGTCGTACAGCGACGCATTGCTGACGTCGAGACCGGTCAGCTCCGTGATCATCGACTGGTACTCGTAGATCGTCTGCAGCGTGCCCTGACTCGCCTCCGCCTGGTACGGGGTATAGGCGCTGTAATACTCGCCGCGCGTCGCGATATCCCACACCGCCTGCGGGATGTGATGTTCATAGGCGCCGGCGCCGATGAAGCACAGGGCAGCACCGTCCATGGCCGCCCGCTCGCGCATCAGGCGCGTGATCTCCATCTCGCTCATGGCTTCCGGGATGCCGTCGAGCGCCTCGATCTTCAGTTCCGCCGGGATCTCGTCGAACAGCTCTTCGATGCTCTTCGCGCCGATGGCTTCGAGCATCTCCCGCGTATCATCGTCGGTGTGGGGTATGAAGGGCATGGCGTTACCTTGTCAGCTTTCGATGTCGTCGAGCAGCGCCTGGTAGGCTTCCGGCGAGAGCAATTCACCCTCGTCGCCGCTCGGTTCCAGCCGGACGATCCAGCCGTCGCCGTAGGGATCGTTGTTGATGGCCTCGGGATCGTCCGACAGGCCTTCGTTTACCGCCACCACGGTACCGCCGATCGGTGCGTAGACGTCGGAGGCCGCCTTAACGGACTCCACGACCGCCATGTCGCCGCCTGCCTCGACTTCCTGATTGACCTCCGGCAGTTCGACGTAGACGAGATCGCCGAGCGCCGACTGCGCGTGATCCGTAATGCCAACGGTCACGGTGCTGTCTTCTTCGCGCCGCAGCCATTCATGGTCGCTGGTGTACTGCAGGTCTCCGGGCAATTCGCTCATCACTTACTCTCCCCTGTTAATTGTCTTTTGGGACACGCACCGAAGTCAGACCTCGATGCGAATTTTTCCGTTACGCACGAACGGCGTCTTGACGACGCGCACGTTCAGAAGCTTGCCGCGGATGTCCACCTGCGCCCGATCGTAGTCGCCGGCCGGCAGCCGGGCCAGGGCGATGGAGCGACCGATGGTCGGCGAGAATCCACCCGAGGTGATCTCCCCTTCCCCGATACCGTCGACCACGACGCGCTGGTGGTCGCGGAGCACGCCCTTGTCTTCCAGCAGCAGGCCGACGAAGCGGCGCGTACCACCTGCTTCACGCTGCTTCTCCAGGGCCGCGCGCCCGATGAAGTCGCGATCCGCCGGCTCCCAGACAACGGTCCAGCCGAGCCCGGACTCCAGCGGCGACACGGTCTCGTCCATGTCGTTGCCATAGAGGTTCATAGCGGCCTCCAGGCGCAGCGTGTCGCGCGCGCCCAGTCCGCAGGGGCGGACGCCGGCAGCGATCAGGCCATCCCATAGACGGGGGGCTTCGGCCGCGGGTACCACGATCTCCCAGCCGTCTTCGCCGGTGTAGCCGGTGCGCGCGACGAACCAGTCACCGGCATCCATGCCGAAGAACGGCTTGAGCGCGAGTGCGGCGCTGCGGAACTCCGCGTCGATGCGTGGCGCCGCAAGCTCTCGCGCCCTGGGGCCCTGCACCGCCAGCATCGCGAGCTCCGCGCGCTCATTGACCTTCACGCCGAATGCCTCCGCCTGCCTGCGAATCCACGCAAGGTCTTTTTCGCGCGTGGCAGCATTGACGACGAGCCGGTACTGCGTGTCGTCGATGAAATAGACGATGAGGTCGTCGATCACGCCGCCCTCCTCGTTAAGCATGCAGGTGTAGAGCGCCTTGCCGCTTTCGGTCAGCCTGGCCACGTCGTTCGCCAGCAGGCGGCGCAGGTAGTCGCGCACGCGCCGGCCCGCGAGGTCCACGATGGTCATGTGGGAGACGTCGAACACACCGGCATGCTCGCGAACCGCGTGATGCTCTTCTTTTTGCGAGCCGTAATGCAGCGGCATGTCCCAGCCGCCGAAATCGACGATGCGCGCGCCGGCGGCGGCGTGCTGATCAAAGAGTGGCGTTTTCAGGGTCATCTCGGCTCCAGGGTAAAAAAAACAGGGCGGCAGACCTCACGGCCTGCCGCCCCTCTGTCCTCGAAAACCTGAGAGATCAATGACGTTCGTAATGGGAACAGTCACTTACCCCTTCGGTGGGCTTGTCTAGCCGCTCTCCAGAGCTAATCAGCGGGCACAGTCCTTCTGCCTGAGCGTTTCCGGGCGTGTTGCGCCTTCGGCGCCCCGTTCGCGACGGGATCTCTTCTGTGAACGCTATCGATTAGTGTTCGCAATCATAGCCAATGGCGGTGCCGGTTGCCAGCGCCGCTGGCGCCGGTACCATTGGCGTCCGACCTGATGCCGGAGCATGAGATGACGACCCGCTTCCTTCTCTCCCTCGCAGCAACCCTGCTCGTTTCGCAGCCCGCGCTTGCCGACGCCCGCGAGGATCTTCACGCACTGCTCGACGAGGCCTGGGAGTGGTACCTGGCCGAGAACCCGATGGTCGCATCGAGAGCGGGCGACCGCCGCTACAACACCGAGTGGGGCGACAGCAGCATCGCCGGAATCGAGCGACGGCACCTCGAACGGCGCGACTTCCTGCGCCGTGTCTATGCGATCGACCGGGCAGCGCTGCCGGAAGCGGACAAGCTCAATTACGAACTCTTCCGCCGCGACCTGCAACGGCGGGTCGATGAGCACCGGTTCAAGGGTTTCCTGATGCCCTTCAGCCAGCGCGGCGGCGTGCAGAACCTCGACAGCCAGGCCACCTACCTGCGCTTCGACAAAGTGGCCGACTTCGAGGACTGGCTCGCGCGCCTCGCCAAGATCGACACCGTCGTCGACCAGACGATCGAGGTTGCGAATCTCGGCATCGAGCAGGGTTACGTCTTGCCGCGCATCCTCATGGAGCGCCTCCCTGACCAGATCGCGCTGCAGCTGGTCGAGGACGGCATGGACAGCCCCTTCTACCGCACCTTCGAGAAGATGCCCGATACCATTGCAACGAAGGACCAGGAGCGTCTGCGTGCGGCCGCCAAAAAGACGATCGAGGATACGGTCGTGCCGGCTTACCGCAAGCTCGCACGGTACTTCGACAAGACCTACCTGCCGGCCACGCGTGAGAGCGTCGGGCTGTCGAACCTGCCCAACGGCAGCGCCTGGTACGAGTTCCTCGCGCGCCGCTACACCACGACCCTGATGACACCTGACGAGATCCACCGTGCCGGGCTCGAAGAAGTAAAGCGTATCCGCGGGGAGATGCAGGAGATCATCGACGAACTGGAGTTCGAAGGTGACTTCCAGGCTTTCCTGAGCTTCCTGCGCACGGACCCGCAGTTCTACTACGACAACCCTGACGACCTCTATGAAGCCTACCTCGCGACCAGCAAGCGCATCGATCCGGAACTCGTGAGGCTGTTCGGCACATTGCCACGGATGCCGTACGGCGTGAAACCGATTCCCGATGCCATCGCACCGGATACGACCACCGCCTACTATTCGCGACCGGCGGCCGATGGAAGCCGCGCCGGCATCTACTGGGTCAACCTGTACAAGCCGGAAGTCCGGCCCAAATACGAGATCGAGGTCCTCTCGGTACACGAGGCCATGCCCGGCCACCACCTGCAGCTCGCCATCCAGCAGGAGCTGGGCGACATGCCGAACTTCCGGCGCTACTCCGGCTTCACGGCCTTCGTCGAGGGCTGGGGGCTCTACAGTGAGAGTCTCGGCTACGACCTGGGTCTCTACACAGACCCGTATTCCCGCTTCGGCGCGCTGACCTACGACATGTGGCGGGCCGTGCGGCTTGTCGTCGACACGGGAATCCACTACAAGGGCTGGACGCGGCAGCAGGCAATCGACTTCTTCAAGGACAATGCTGCCAAGACCGAACACGACATCGTCAACGAGATTGACCGTTATATCGTCATGCCGGGACAGGCACTGGCCTACAAGATCGGCCAGCTGAAGATCTTGTCGCTGCGCGCGAGTGCGGAGGCTGCACTCGGCGATCACTTCGACGTGCGCGCGTTCCACGACGCGCTGCTGGGCGCGGGCGCCCTGCCGCTCGACATACTGCAGCAGCGTATGGACGCGTGGATCGCGGAGCAGCTCGCGAATCGCTCCTGACTAGTCCGGTTCCGGGGCCGCCAGCACCGCGATACGTAACAGGTTGGCGAGTTCGTGCTGCTGCTCAGCGTCGAGCGCCTTTAGGCTGCGGCGCGCCGACTCCAGGCGAAGCCGGATCGCCTTGTCGATCAGTTTCCGGCCCTTGGCCGTCAGCGAGACGTTCACGCCGCGTCGGTCGTTACGGTCCGGCCTGCGCCGCACCAGCCCCCGCGTTTCCAGCCGGTCGATGCGGTTGGTCATCGCGCCGCTGGAAAGATCCGTCTCCCGCGCCAGCCGGGTGGCCGGCAGTGCATAAGGTTCGCCCTGCCGCCGCAGGGCGGACAAGACATCGTACTCCCAGAGTTCCAGGTCCAGACGCTCCAGCGCCCGCGCCGCCTGTCTTGAAAACGCGCGATACAGGGTCATCACGCGGATGACCACGCCGAGGCTCGCGGTGTCCAGATCGGGCCGCTCCTCCGACCACTGGTCCAGAATCTCGTCAATTACGTCCTTTTGCATTGCACCACCCGCATGTTAATTTTGATATCAAGATACTTGACATCAAATAAAAATCACAGATACTGAAACGATGAAAGTCCAGTCGGGTAATCGACTGCCATGACCATACCCAATTCAGCAGCTTCGTGCTCATCGCTGCCTTTCCCACTTTCCGGCCGGGCCCGGTCCGCGGCGAGACGGCCGCTGGCCGAACGGCCGGAGTTCTCACCCACGACCCCTTGGTTAGGAGGATTTTCCCATGCGCCCGTTATTCGATGACCTCGACGAGTTCGACTTCGATGACTATCCGGCTGTCGCTCGCCTGATGCGCGAACAACGCCTGGCAGAATCGCTGTTCTTGTCCCGCAAGTCCCATGGACCGAAGCACAGGCGGCAGTTCGACGAGGGCGGCGATTTTGACGATTTGGACGACGACTACGATGAGTACGACGACGATTTTGATGACTATGACGATTACGATGATCGTGAGTACGATTCTTGAGCCGGAACGAGTCGGAACAACTGAATAATGACTGGGGCGCCGCGACCTGCGGCGCCCCGTTTCCTTATCCCTGGCCGCGCGTGCGGGTCTTGCCGTGACGCGCGTTCTTTTCGATGAACTCGATGATCATGCCGGCGACATCCTTCCTGGTCGCCGCCTCTATGCCCTCGAGACCCGGGCTGGAGTTTACTTCCATCACCACGGGACCGTGATTCGAACGTAGCAGGTCCACGCCTGCGACGTTGAGACCCATCGCCTTTGCCGAGCGGACTGCCGTCGACCGCTCTTCCGGCGTGATCTTGACGAGGCTGGCCGTTCCGCCGCGGTGCAGGTTGGAACGGAACTCACCTTCCTTGCCCTTGCGCATCATCGACGCAACCACCTTGTCGCCGATGACGAAGCAGCGTATGTCCGAGCCACCCGCCTCCTTGATGTATTCCTGCACGATGAAGTTCGCTTTCAGCCCCCGGAATGCCTCGATGACGCTCTCGGCCGCCTGCTTGGTCTCCGCCAGGACGACGCCGACGCCTTGCGTGCCCTCGAGCAGCTTGATCACCACCGGCGCACCGCCGACGAGCTCCAGCAGATCGTCGGTATCGCCCGGCGAATTTGCGAAGCCCGTCACCGGCAGGCCGATACCCCTGCGAGAGAGGAGCTGCGAGGCGCGCAGCTTATCGCGCGATCGTGTTATCGCCACGGATTCATTGACCGAGTACACGCCCATCATCTCGAATTGCCGAACGACGGCGGTTCCATAGAACGAAACCGACGCGCCGATTCGCGGGATAATAGCGTCGAGACCCTTGATCGACTCACCGTTATAGTGGATCTGCGGGTTGTGGCTTACGATGTTCATGTAGCAACGCTTGTGATTGATCACGCGCACGTTGTGGCCACGTTCCTCGCCCGCCTCGACGAGGCGGCGCGTGGAATACAGGTTTCGATTTGTCGATAGTATTCCCAGATTCATTGCCAATACCCGATAGAATTCGATGTAGATCAGGGGCGGTGGACAGCGGCGAATTCCTCCACCCTGTTCTCCGCGCGGGACACGCTTTTGAACGCTGCGACATGGAAAAGCGCATCGCCTTCGTGCGCCAGCGGAAGCTTGCTGTAGCCAATCACGATGCCGTCGAACGGTGCAGTTACCGGCGCTTCCTCGTCACTAACGGGGTCGCCGATGGCGGCCAGCACCTGGTCCGCCGTGACGCGGGAACCCAGTTGAACCTTCGGGATCACGATGCCACTTGCCGGCGCCCTGACCCAGCTTGTCGAGTCCGCGACGACAGGCGCAGCCGCCCTCGACTTCGTGCTCAACGGTAACATGCCGATGTGCCGCATTGCATTCAATGTGCCGCGCAAGCCGGCCCGGATTGACAGTTCGTCGAAGCGCAGCGCCTCCCCGGCCTCGTAGATCAACATGGGCATACCCTTGTCGGCGGCGCATTGTCGCAGGGAACCGTCGCGCGCATTTGCATTGATGATGACGGGCGCGCCGAATGCCCTGGCGAGCTCCAAGGTCGCCTCGTCGTCCAGGTTGCCGCGCACCTGCGGGAGGTTAGCGCGATTGATGGCGCCCGTGTGCAGATCGATCCCGAAGTCGGCCTTGTCAACGATTTCATGCATGAAGGTGTGCGCCATGCGTGCCGCGACGGAACCCTTCCTGCTGCCTGGGAACGAGCGGTTGAGATCGCGGCGATCCGGCAGGTAGCGCGACTGGTCGAGGAATCCGTGCACGTTGACGATCGGTACGGCGAGCAGTGTGCCGCGAATCGACGCGAGCGCCTTGCGCTTCAGGATGCGGCGGATGATCTCGACGCCATTGAGTTCGTCACCGTGTATCGCAGCCGAGACGAACAGCGTCGGGCCGTGACGGCGCCCGCAGACCACGTGCACGGGCATCGCCAGCGATGTGCCCGTGTACAGGTCGGCCACCGGCAGCCTCACGGTCGCCCGCTCCCCGGGCTTGACGAGCGAGGTACCAACCTTGATCGGTTCGTTCTTCGCCATCGCTCTAATTCTCTTCCGGCTTCTTGCCGACGAGATACGACCGGGCCGGGTCCACGACCGCCCGCTTGCGGATCGCGGTACGGCCCAGCAACATGCGAAACAGCATGTCATCACGCGCGGTCAGCGTGATTTCGATCGGCCAGGTTTCGCCACCGATGGTCACCGGTGTCTCGATAACCCAGCGTTTCTCCGTATGTCCGCCGGAGTCGCGCACGACGCGCTCGTCGATTACGTCTGCACGGCACACGACGACCGTATCGTTGTCCTTCTGGCGGGGATGCATCCTGAATTCGACTTTGCGCCTGCCGTCAGCGTCGAACCGGCGTACCTCGAAAGCATGCAGCGCGGAGGTTCGCGCGCCCGTATCGACCTTGGCCTTGATGGACGAGAGGCCGAGTTCCGGCAGGTCGACCCACTCACGCCATCCAAGCGTCAGCAGTTCCTTCTTGCGGTGTGTATCGGCCACGGTCGAATCGCGCCCTCGAACGTTCAGGGTGCCTTGAGCTGACGGTGTGCCGAGAACTCGCGACGTGCGATCGCTGCACGCTCGGCAGGAGTCGCCACGGAATCGTGAATCTCGTCGATACGCCTGATGCGCGTGCTGAGGCCGATGCCGTTCGCGATCTGGATGTTCAGCCCGGGCCTCGCATTCATTTCGAGCATCAACGGGCCGCGAGCGGCGTCGATCACCATATCAACGCCGAGGTAACCGAGACCCGTGACCTCATAGCCGCGCGCAGCCGATTCCAGGATGAAATCCCACTTCGGAATCTCGAGGCCGGCGATCAATGCGCCCGTATCGGGATGTTCCTCGACGAGGTCGTTCTGCAGCACCCCGGTGAGCGTCACGCCGAGTGCGATATCGACGCCCGCTCCCACAGCGCCCTGGTGCAGATTGGCCTTGCCGTCCGATGCCCGCGTCGGCAGCCGAACCATAGCCATGGCCGGATAGCCGCGATACACGATGACGCGAATATCGGGAACGCCCTGGTAGCTGACTTCGGAAAAGATCGGGTCGAAATGCACGCAGTATTCGATCATCGCCTTGTCGGGGTTGCCGCTCAGGCTGTACTGTCCGCTGACGATATTCGAGATGTGATGGGCGATCTCCGCCTCGGTGATCAATACGCCGCTCGCCAGCCGGAAGCTGTCGCGCTTGCGCTTGCTGCGCCCGGCGATGACCAGGATACCGTTGCCGCCGCTGCCCTCCGCGGGCTTGATCACAAAACTGTCGTGGTCCGCCACTATCCGCGCGAATCGACGCACGTCTCCCTGGTTGTCGATGACGCCGTAGAGATCGGGAACCGGCATTCCGGCATCGAGCGCGAGCCGCTTGGTAAGCGCCTTGTCATCCACGCGCGGATACAGGCGCCTCGGGTTGAGCCGCATGATGAACTCCGCGTTGCGCTCGTTGAGGCCAAGTACGCCAGCCTCGTGCAATTTTCTCGCAATCCCGAACATCAGTTATTTGCCAGGGCCTTGAAGCGGCCGAGCTCGGTAAGCCGGTAACCGGTATAGCGCCCTGCAAGCAATACCATCGCCAGCACGATCAACAGGAGTTCCGGGAATGTAAAAATGAGGTGTTCCAGCCACCCCAGGCCCATGAAGATGTAGGCGATCGTCGCGATGACCAGGCTGCCGCCACCTGCGCGCATCGCATCGACCGCCCCGCGCTCCTCCCACACGACCGACATCCGTTCGATGGTCATCGCGATGATGACCATCGGGAACAGCGCCACCGAAAGCCCGGTCTCCATACCCATCTTGTGGGACACGAGACTGATCAGCAGCATGAGCAGCACTACGACGATCAGCACGGCACTCAACCGCGGTACCAATAACAGGCGCAGGCGCTCCAGCAGGAAACGAATACTGAGGCCCAGCGCGATCAGGACCGTGAACAGGATAATGCCCCAGACCAACCGCGTCTCGCGAAAAGCGAGAGCAATCAGGACGGGCATGAACGTACCGAATGAATCGATCCCCACCATGTTACGCATCACGACCATCACGAACGCACCAATCGGGATCATCAACAATACCGAGTACACGGCCTGTGTCTGGATCGGCAGGCTGTAGAGCGAAAAATCGAATACCGTCGCGCCGGTCTTCGCCGTCTGCGACTTTGCGATGGCCACCGCATCCAGGTGCGCTTCCTGGATCGCGAAATCGACCTCGACGTTGCTGCCGCCTTCGACGTTGACGAGCTGCTCGTTACCTCGCCACCAGATGAAGAAATGCTCGGGAAGGTTCTCTTCGCCCGTCGTCGGATTGAAGAACCGCCAGCGGTCGCCGTCATGAACCTCCAACCATGGTTCCAGGTCCGCGCTGCGTTGCCGCCCGCTGAGCTCGAATCCCCGGACCATGCGCGCGGGTATGCGGCCCGCGGCGAGCATCATCGTGGCGACGTCCACGAAGTCGGCATCGCTCTGTACGTCCGACATCAGTAGCTCGACATTCGGATCCGGCGAGGGATCGTTGAGGCGCCGCAACAGTTCCGTCGTGAACGAGGCGGTATCGGCCGAGTGTTCGCGGACCTCGGCGACAATGACATCGACCGCGGTTCGGAACGGCTCGTTGATCGCCGGCGGCGGCGGGAATGGCGGGGTCGTGTCCGCCTGTTCGCTGCCCGGGTCCTCGAAAACCGAGATCCGGTAGTAGATGGTCTGGCGGCCGTCAGCGCGCCGTATCGCCCACTGGGCCTCGCGACCGCCGCTGCTGTAGTTGAGACTGAAACCGTAGCCGCGCGACACCGAGTTCTCGTTGAGCGTGCGGAAGCCGGGCGTCAGCGTAGGAATGTGAAGGTTGACCTTGATCGAGCCCGGCCCCGAATCGAAGCTAATGGCGGACTCGATCGTCCAGACGGGGGTCTCCTGATTCTCGGAAAGCGGAAAACCGAGGACGCGCCACTTGTAGACGAACGAAGAGAATCCGACGAGCGTCAGCAGCACGGCGAGAATCAACACATATCGCTGCGTCATAAGACCTCCAGCCCTGCCCGTCCGATCACCGCCGGCCGGCACCCAATGCGACCCTTACCGCGCGCTCGCGCAGCGGCCCGCTCACGTTGAACAGGCGCATGCCGGCGCGACGCAATTCACCGATCGTCGGTGAATTTGCAGCAAACAGCTGATTCAGGCCTGTCATCAAATGCAGCATGGTCGCATTGGCGCCCTTTCGGGCTCGTTCGTATCGCCTGAGCACGGGCCTGTCCCCGGGGTGTTCACCCTTTCCGATCGCTTCTTCTGTCACAGCGGACAATGCACCGGCATCAGCCAGGCCGAGGTTCGCGCCCTGCCCCGCCAACGGGTGTACAGCATGCGCTGCATCGCCGATCAGGGCAAGACGCGGCAACACATAATTCCTGGCATGCTGCGCACACAACGGAAACGTTCCTCGTGGCCCCGCCGCCGTGACTCTACCGAGCACCTCGTCCGAGGCTTCGGTCAGCATGGTACCGAGTTCATCGTCGCCCGCACTCATCGCACGCCGCGCGCTTTCGTCTGTTGTCGACCAGACTACCGAGATGCGGCCATCGGCAAGCGGCAACATCCCCAGCGGCCCGTCTTCGAGGAAACGCTGCCGCGCCGTAGCGCCGTGCGGCTGTTCCGGGCGCAGGTGCGTGACGAATGCGGTCTGCGCATAGGGACGCCTCATCACCGGGATGCCGGCTGTCTCACGCACCAGCGATCGCGCCCCGTCGGCACCAACGAGCAGGTCGGCGTCCAGCTCGCGGCCATCGTCGAGGCGTATACGATACCCTTTGCCCGTGGCCTCCATGGCTGCGATGGGAGCGTCGAAACGCAGGTTCACGTCGGTCTTGTCGAGCACGCTCAGTATCGCGTCCTGGATCAGGACATTCTCGACGATGAAGCCGAGTTGTGGGACGGCAAATTCGTCGGCATCGAACCGCAGCGTGGACGGGCCGTCAGGATCGTCGGCCCCGTCCCAGACCCGCATGTGCTCGTAGGAGCATGCACGCGTGTTGACCACCTTGTCCCATGCGCCGATCGCGTCGAGTATGTCGGCGGAACCCGCGGCGATCGCCGATACGCGCAGCGCAACGTCCTGATCCGGGTCGAACCGCGGACGCGGGGCCGCGTCGATCACGGTCAGCCGCAGTGCATCGGCGCATCGCCCGTACACCAGCAGCGCCGCAAGCGTGAGTCCGGTCATGCCGCCCCCGACAATGACCACCTCGTAACGATGCTTCATTTGAGCGGCACTCCGCGAGACAGCCGCGGAAGGCGGCCGGCGAGCCCCATCATGTGCTTGGCGAAAACAGAGCGAACGCCCGGAATGAGATCGAAGCCGAGCATCCCGAGGTTTCGCACCGCCTTGAGCGGCGGACTCGAACTGCCGAACAGTCGCACAATCCCGTCGGTGAGACGCACCAGCTTGCCCTGGTCTCTGCGGCGCCATTGCGCATAGCGTGCGAGAAGGTCGGGGTCGCCAAGGTCCGCTAACCGGTTCGCGCTGCGCGCATCGGCGATGCAGTCGCAAAGTGCAGCAATATCTCGCATGCCGAGATTGAATCCCTGCGCGGCAACCGGATGCAGCCCGTGCGCGGAATTGCCGACGAGGACGGCGCGCTCGGCCGTCAGGCGCAGCGCCTTGCTCAACGATAGGGGATACGCGGCCCGCTTGCCGACGCGGGACAGACGGCCGAGCCGATAGCCGAACGCAGCCTGCAGTTCGCCGAGGAAGGTCTCGTCGTCGAGGGCGAGCACACGGTCTGCGTCGTCGCTGGATACGATCCAGACGAACCCTGCGCGATCGTCCGCGACCGGAAGGAGTGCGAGGGGGCCATTTTCAGTGAAGCGTTCGTAGGCGCAATTGTCGAGTGGCTTTTCCGGCAACAGGTTGCCGATGATCGCGTGCTGGCCGTAATCGGACTTTGCCGCGCAGATTCCCATCATCGGGCGCAGCGTCGAGTCCGCGCCATCGGCGGCGACAAGCAATTGGCATTCGACGTCATGTTGATCGCCGCCGCTGGCCTCGATTCTCGCGCTCGCCGAATCGCCGCCGGTATCAATGTCGACGACCCGCGCAGGGCAAAGGACGTCCACGGCCTCGGCTTTTGCCAGCGCCGACTGCAGGACGTCGCCAAGCACGCGATTGATGACCACGTAGCCGAGCGCGTCCACACCCTGTTGCGCCGCGTCGATGTGCGAGAAACCGAATCGGCCCCGGTCTGAGACATGAATGCGGCGAATCGGGGTAGCGGCGGAAATCACGTCGTTCCAGAGACCCATCGCCTCGAACATGCGCTGGGTGCTTCGCGACAGGGCGGTCGAACGATCGTCGAAGCTCGGCTGCCGGGTCTCGCCACGCGCCACGGCCTCGACGACGGCAATGCGCAGGCCCAGTGGCGAGAGCGCAAGCGCCAGGCTGGCACCGATCATACCCCCGCCGGCGATCACGATATCGTACTGTCTGTCGGTCGAATCGATCATCTTCAGCCTCGCATCAACGACTCGACGGCGTCGGGCTCCTTCTCGAGCCCCTTGCTGAGCACGTCGGCATCACCGGTCGTGACGACCACGTCGTCCTCTATCCGTACGCCGATACTGCGGAAGCGCGCCGGCACCTTGCGGCTGTCCGGCAGGTAGATGCCCGGCTCGACGGTCATCGCCATCCCGGGCTCCAGCAAGCGCCACTCGTCGCCGACCTTGTAGTCACCCACGTCATGCACGTCCATACCCAGCCAGTGCCCGGTTCGATGCATGTAATACTCGCGATAGGCGCCGTCCCTGATGAGCTTCTGCAGCGTACCGTCCAGCAGGCCCAGTTTCTTCAGGCCCCTGGTGATGGCTTTGACGGCGGCGTCGTGGGGCTCGTTCCAGTGGTTGCCGCGACGAACCTTGTCGATCGCCGCAACCTGGGACTCCAGCACGATCTCGTAAACGGCCCGTTGCTCCGGCGTGAACCTGCCGTTCACCGGCATCGTCCTCGTAACATCGGAGGCATAGTAGTCTACCTCGCAGCCGGCATCGATCAGCAACAGATCGCCATCGTGGAGCTGGGACTTGTTGTCCACGTAATGGAGCGTACAGGCGTTGCGCCCGGACCCGATGATCGGGTTATAGGATGTTCGGGCATCGTTGCGGCGGAACTCGTGAACGAACTCGGCCTCGATCTCGTATTCGAACATCCCCGGCCGCACGATCCGCATGGCTCGCCTGTGGGCGTTCACCGCTATCTTTGCCGCCTTGCGCATAGCCGAGATTTCCGCGCGGCTCTTGTAAAGGCGCATGTCGTGCAGCAGGTGATCGAGTGCAACGAACTCCTGCGGCGTGTGCACGCCCCTGGACGATCGTGACCGCAGCGACTTGACCCAACCCGTGATGCGCGTATCGAAATCCGCGTACATGCCCATCGTGTAATAGACGCGCGTGCAGGACTCGACGATGCCCGGCAGGATGTCGTCGATGTCGTCGATCGGAAACGCGTCATCGGCACCGTAATGCTCGACAGCACCCTCGGGCCCCATCCTCGAGCCGTCCCAGAGTTCCTTTTGCTGGTCCCGCTCACGGCAGAACAGCAGGAACTCGCCGGCATCGCGGCCCGGCACTAGCGCGGCAACGGCCTTCGGCTCAGGGAACCCGGTGAGGTAATAAAAATCGCTGTCCTGGCGGTAGCGATGTTCGACGTCGCGAGTCAGGGTTCGGATGGGTGCCGCCGGCAATATGGCGATTCCCCCGGCACCGACCATGCTCATCAGCTGCTTGCGCCGACGAAGGAATTCTTTGCTCTTCATTAAAAAGGTACGGGATGGGACACTGGCACTACTATTCTAACCGGCGCCAAGGCTCAGTGCAGGGTTTCGCCGGACTCGGCCTGCGGGTTTCCGGACCGGCCACGGAATTCTGCGAGCTCCTCATAGGCAAGCTGTACCGCGACACGGACGTACTCGACGATCTCCGCATAGGCCGCCTCGTTGGTCTCGTCGTCGCTTTCCTCGTCGGCAGCGGCGCGCGTCAGCTGCAACATGTCCCTGATGATGTCGGCAAGGGGATCGTTCGCCAGTCGCTGCTTCAGCGCTTCGCCGTGATCAATGGACACGAGCCCGTGCAGAAACGCCTCGCACCAGCGCGCCAGTGCGGACGCTCTCAGCGACGCGCTGTCGCTGTCGTCCGGAAGCAACGGCTCGAATTCGGACAGCCGTTCCGACAATCGCCGCAGCGTATCCTGGAAAAGCGTATTCAGCAGACCCTCGCACTCGGTACGCAAGGCATCGGACTCGTCGGCTTCCTGCAGGACCTGTTGCAACCAGCCGGTACCTGCGTCTGCACCGCCGACCGCGAGGCGACTGGACAGCAGCCCGTGCGCCTGGGCCGCATCCCAGGAGACGCCGCAACGTCGCAGAGCGTCGTTCAAGTTGTCGTAATCTACTTCGTATCCCACGGTTCACCTGCCCGGCCGGCGCCAATGTCCGGCAATAATCCCACGTCTGCGGCGCTTGGGCCATGACACAACTGATCAGGTCGTATTGGCGATTGATTCTGCCCCGCTGCGTGTCTATATTGATCGCCATGGCTGAGAACAAGAATACGACGTTCGAGCACGAACTCAGGCGCCTCGAAAAGCGCGTTGATGCGCTGGTTCGCGTCTGTGATCAGCTCCAGGACGAGAACAAGTCGCTGAAACAACGGCAGGACCTGTTGACTGCGGAACGCGCGAACCTCCTGCAAAAAAACGAGCAGGTGCGTGCACGCGTCGAAGCAATGATCGGCCGGCTCAAAGCCATGGAACAAGGTACCTGATCATGAGCGAAGCCTACGCACAGGTGAGCGTCAGAATCCTGGACAAGGAATACCAGGTCGCCTGCCCGGCCAGTGAGCGGACCGACCTGCTCGACTCGGCGGAAATTCTCAACCAGAAAATGCGTGAGATTCGCGATAGCGGCCGAGTCGTGGGGCTCGATCGCATCGCGGTCATGGCTGCACTTAACATGGCCAACGACCTGTTGCATGCACGGGCACGCGACAGGCTGCTGGACGGCGACATAAGCGATCGCCTGAAACACATATCGGATCGTGTGGAGAGCGTACTCGGAGAATCCCGGCAACTGGATCTCTGACGCATCCGCCACCGTTTAAAAATGGCGCCCCCTGCGGTGTTCGATAGCGACCTGGAAACCTTTCGACCCTAAATCATAACCTCGGGGTCGCGCACTGTCGGCAGCATTTGAGCAGGGCCGGAATCTCGCTCGGCGAGATATCGGAAAGCCTGTTGCTGCGACGGCTGACCCCACCTGTTGCTCTGGTTCGAGAGCGACGGCTCGCACCGGCACAGGCGGGGGGCGCCGCCTTGCCGACACCGCGTTTGACGATGATCGACTCTTCGACAACGATGAAGAACCTCAGGCGCGATGCGTGGACAGCGCGCAGGTCCATGACGGCGTCGGAGCGCGCCCGAGCATCCCGGCAGATTACAGACCAGTTTCTCAACAGCCGCTACTTCTTCAGTAGCGAAGCGATTGCGTGCTACGTTGCGGCCTGGGATGAAGTAGATACAAGTGCAATCATCGAGCGCGCGTGGTGCGCAAAAAAACGGGTATTCCTGCCCGTGATCGCTGCACACGGCCGAATGTTTTTTCGCGAAACGTTGCCAGGTACAGACCTCGCGAGAAACGACTTCGGTCTCTGGGAGCCTGTGTCAGGCGAGTTGATCGACGCGAATAGACTCGATGTTGTTGTCGCTCCGCTAGTCGTATTCGACACTCAAGGAAGCCGCATCGGCATGGGAGGTGGCTACTTCGATCGCGCGTTCGCATTCCTGGCCGGCCGTACTCACTGGCTACGGCCGAAGCTGATCGGTGTTGCCTTTGAATGTCAGAGAGCGCAAAAAATCACGCGAAATCCTTGGGATATACCGGTTTTCAGAGTCTTAACGGAAGTCCCCTGCGACCGGTGAAGACGGTTCTTCATATGCGTATCCAAGGATACGCAATGCACCGGCCGCATGCAGGTAATGCAATCCTAATTGTATATGGAAGGAACAAAAACGTCGGTTGAATGATGCGAAATTACATTCATTGGTGGAGGCGCTCAGCGCATGAGTTGACCGCTCTCACGGCTGGGGATTTCTTCCGCTGAAAACGCGCCTTAAACACGAAATTGGAGTTAATCAGTACGTCAGTTGACTCGCTGGATTTTTTGAATGTGTTGTATATACTCAACGCCGGGTACCCGACACGGAGAAAATTATGGCTACCAAAAAGAA